>CAMJTU010000044.1 GCA_946408825.1 uncultured Planctomycetaceae bacterium | reverse complement strand
GCTAGTCGCCCGCTGGACGCGTCGCCTAAAAACGACTAGAAGATTCTAGCATGCGACAAAAACTTGTCAACATGATTTTTTCTTTTTTACGGAAAATTCTCGCCGATCGCTAAGTCTCGATTCGCGTTTCAACGCGCTCATTCGAGATTGAAATCGAAGACGTTGCTCTTCGGATCGTCGGTTACGGCGATCGTTAGAGGCGTCGTTCCCGTCGAAGCATACTGTTTCGGGGTCAGCAGTTCGGCCGTCTTAGAATTGCCGATCTTGCTCTTCTTCGCCTTACGCTCCTGCAGTTCGTCGTAGGTGATCTCGCCCTTCTGATAAGCTTCTTCGTCCGGATCGACGTTCTCCGCGTATTTCGAAACGGTCACTTGGTATTCGCCCGGCTTGAGCCCTGAACCGCCCTTAGAGGAGCCCGCGCACGTCACCGTGTACGTCCCGTCCGCTTCGGTCATGCCGGAACCGGATTCTCCGTCCGACGCCTTCGGATAGAACACAAGCATCGCGCCCGCGACAGGCTGACCGCCCATCGTCACCTTCCCCGTCGTCTTACGATAACCTTCGTCTTTACCGCAGCCGGTCAAAGCAATCATGCAGGCGACAAGCGCCGCGACGACTGTCAGTTTCATCGCTTTCATTAAATATCGTCTCCCATTTGAGCAGCTTATTAAGACGGCGCAGTTCCACGTCTTGGGGAACTCGCCCTATATGGAAACGGACGCGACGACTTGCGCCGCGTCCGTTATACGTTATATTTCGCGTAATCTTGAAGATTTACGCTGAGCGTCAGAGCGCCACGGTCTCGCCGCCTGCGGCCGATCCAAGAGAACCCCAGATTCCGTAGATCGACTTCCCGCCGTAGTCCTGCGGACGGCCCGCGTCGTTCACCTTGCCGACCAAGTTGGCGCCCTGGTCGCCGGCGTCGATCGTGTCGCTAATGAAGCGCACCGCGCCGTCGCCCATGACCACGTTGACGCCGCCAGAGTGATAGCTGGAAGCGGTCGAAATCACGCGGTTCTCGTTGCCGACCGCGCAGGTCGGAGCGTTCGGAGGAAGAATCGTCCAGAAGAGCGTGTACGGGTCCATCGCGTCGCCCCAACGCTGTCCCATCAGCTGGTCGCCGACCGTAACGACGCCGTACGCGCTGGCGACGTCGCCGTCCGAACCGCGAGCCGCCGAGCAAATCGAAGGCGTGAAGTGGAAGCTGTCGTTGACCTTGTTGCCGTTGTACCACTGATCGCCGAGAGCGACCTGACCGCCCTTAACTTTACGCTCGTTCGAAACGTTTCCGACGCAGCATTCGCTGAGGAACGCCGTGTTGCTCGTGCCGTCCGTGATACTGCTAAGGTTCATCTTTTTCTTGTTGCCGTTGGAGAACGGGCTACGCGCTTCGTCCCAGTCCCAGTCGAGCGTGATGTCGCCGCGGCAGAGACGGTAGTTCGTGCAACCGCGCTGACCGACTTCCGTCAAACCGTTGGAATCAGACGGGCAGAGGAACGCTTCCACTTGGTGGCACGTCGCATAGTCGGCGCCGTCGTTCCAAGGACAAGCGTTCGCTTCGATGTTGTTAATGCCTTGGGTATACAGAGCGTTCTGTTCAATGTACGGAAGAAGGACGTAAAGTCCGGAGAAACGGCCCCACTGACCGTTGACGCCGTCATACTTCTTGAAGAGCTTCTGGTAGCTCGCGTTCGGGAGATACCCCTGAGCGTCGTGGAAGGTCTGGACGGCGAGTCCGAGCTGTTTGAGCTGGTTCGTGCATTTCATACGACGAGCCGCTTCACGAGCCGCTTGAACGGCGGGAAGAAGAAGGCCAATCAAGATGCCGATGATCGCGATCACGACCAGCAACTCGACCAAAGTGAAACCCTTACGAGAGAAAGACTTTTTCATGTGCGTTTTCCTGTGAAAATCACAACAAATAATAAATGCAGGTCGAAACGATATCGACAAATGCGAAACGGGACCGTCTGTAGACAGTCTCCCCCACCCCTAAGACCCTGGATTTTCTTCATTGTTTCGTTTAAAATGAAAAATTTTTAAAAAAATTTCTTTCTCCAGAAGTTGTCAATTAAACAAGAATCGCCCGGAGGTAAGAGCGCTTCTATAGACGTTTAATAAATCTCATTGTCCCCTTGATTAGCGTAATATTGCATGAATGTCGCGCATGAAATACCGTCCCGTTTACGCAACCTACGCAATTACAATTATTTCACCTTTGGTTTCAAAAAATAAAAAACGACGGTTTCTCGACGCGTCGCGCGTCAAAAAACCGCCGATTTGGATTTTTGGCAAAAAGCGTTTAACGGCTGATTGTCATTCGAGATTGAAGTCGAAGACGTTGCCCTTCGGGTCGTCCGTCACCGTGACCGTCAACGGGGTCGTGCCCGTCGACGCATACTGTTTCGGGGTCAACAGCTCAGACGTTTTCGAATTGCCGATCTTGCTCTTCTTCGCTTTACGATCCTGCAATTCGTCGTAGGTGATCTCGCCCTTCTGATACGCTTCTTCGTCCGGATCGACGTTCTCCGCGTATTTCGAAACGGTCACTTGGTATTCGCCCGGCTTGAGCCCTGAACCGCCCTTAGAGGAGCCCGCGCACGTCACCGTGTACGTCCCGTCCGCTTCGGTCATGCCGGAACCGGATTCTCCGTCCGACGCTTTTGGATAGAACACCAGCATCGCGCCCGCGACAGGCTGACCGCCCATCGTCACTTTGCCTGTCGTCTTGCGGTATCCTTCGTCTTTACCGCAACCAGCGAGACTCGCTACGGCGACGACGAGCGCCGCGACCAACATCAGTTTCATGTTCTTCATTAAACTGTTTCTCCAGTTTTACGCCAACCAATATAGGCGCGAACTCGCGCCTCGTCGGCTCGCTCGATATGGAAACGGACGCGGTTCGCGCCGCGTCCGTTTGCTAAAATTTCATACGGAGTCCGTTTTTAATCACATCAGAGCGACGCCGTAGTTTCGCCGCCGGACGCCGAACCCAACGCGCCCCAAATACCGTAGATCGACTTCCCGCCGTAGTCCTGCGGACGGCTCGCGTCGTTCACCTTGCCAGCCAAGCTTTCGCCCTGCTTGCCGCAGTCGATCGTATCGCTAACAAACTTCACCGCGCCGTCGCCCATGCAGATGTTGACGCCGCCAGAGTGATAGCTGGAAGCGGTCGAAATCACGCGGTTCTCGTTGTTGACGCAACAAGTCGGCGCGTTCGGAGGAAGAATCGTCCAGAAGAGCGTGTACGGGTTCATTGCGTCGCCCCAACGCGTTCCCATTCTCTGATCGTTAGTAACAACTGAATAAGCGCTGGCAATGTCGCCGTCCGAACCACGAGCGGCGGAACAAATCGAAGGCGTGAAGTTAAAGCTGTCGTTGACTTTATTGCCGTTGTACCACTGATCGCCAAGAGCGACCTGACCGCCCTTGACCTTGCGCGCGTTACCAGCCGTTCCGATAACGCATTCGCTGAGGAACACCGTGTTGCTCGTGCCGTCCGTCATCGAGCTAAAGTTCATCTTTTTCTTTTCGCCGTTAGAGAACGGGCTGCGCGCTTCGTCCCAGTTCCAGTCGAGCGTAATATCGCCGCGGCAGAGGCGGTAGTTCGTGCAGGCTCGCTTCCCGACATCCGTGAATCCGTTAGAATCAGACGGACAGAGGAACGGACTTACCTGATGACAGGTCGCGTAATCCGCTCCTTCGCTCCACGGAACGGCGCCATTCTCGACGTTTTTAACGCCTGTCGTGTACAGAGCGTTCTGTTCGATGTAAGGAAGCAGAACGAAGAGCCCCGAGAAACGACCGTAACTGCCGTTCGAGCCGCTGTACTTACGGAGAAGAATCTGATGACTGGCGTTCGGGAGGAATCCATTAACGTCGTGGAAGTTCTGAATTCCGAGCCCGAGTTGCTTGAGCTGGTTTGTGCACTGCATACGACGAGCCGCCTCACGAGCCGCCTGAACCGCAGGAAGAAGAAGACCGATCAAGATACCGATGATCGCGATAACAACGAGGAGTTCAACTAACGTGAACCCCGACTTCTTAGTTGAATTAAGCATTGTAGACCTCTGGAACGACAAAGATGAATGATAATCAATAATACGTAAACGCTCTCGCCTTTTCGCCAGAGACGTTTTTGATTAGACCCACTTTATACAAAGAGGTTCCGCTTTGTCAACCGATTTTTAGAAAAATATTCGCCACGACTCAAAACACGAGCCGCAATTTCGGGAAAAAGCGGCTCATCGCCTTTAATATAGGAAAACAGCGAATTTTAGTCAAATTAGCGCGGTCGTCTCTTCGAGACCGAAGATAATATTGAAATTCTGCACGGCGGCGCCGGCGGCTCCTTTAATCAGGTTGTCGATCACGGAAATTGTCAGCAGTCTCCCTCCGACGACTCGCGCCGTCAGATGGCAACGATTCGTGTGAATCACGTCTTTCGTGGACGGCGCGGCGTCCACGACCTGTACGAACGGCTCGTCCTTGTAGAAGTCGCGCAGGTAATCCAAGACGTCCTGCTGCGACGCGTCTTTAAGGGGACGCGAATACGTCGTGGTGAGAATTCCGCGATCCATCGGGGTCAGGTGCGGGGTAAAGATAACCTTGACGTCGGCGCCGCTCGCCGTTGAGAGAACTTCTTCAATCTCGGGCGTGTGGCGATGCGTTCCGATTCCATAAGCGGAAATCGCTTCGTTGCACTCAGGATAGAGGTTCTTCAAACTCGGCTTGCGTCCCGCGCCCGAAACGCCGCTCTTCGAATCGATAATGACGTCGTCGGGCGCGATAAACCCGCCCTTGAGGAGCGGCGCCAGCGGCAGAATCGCCGACGTCGGATAACAGCCGGGATTCGCCACAAGATTCGCGCCGCGAATTTTCTCGCGGAAGAGTTCGGGAAGCCCGTAAGGCGTCAGCGGCAGCCGTTCCGGATCGGGGTGCGTGACGTTGTACCATTTATTGAAAACCGCCGCGTCGTTGAGCCGGTAATCGGCGCCAAAATCGACGACCTTCATTCCAAGCGCCAAGAGTTCAGGCGCGACGGCGGCTGTCGCGGTGTGCGGAAGACAACTAAAAACGGCGTCGACGCCGCGTTCGGCTAGTTCCGACGGCTTAAGATTCTCACATCGAATGGAGTACAGTCCGGTAAGCGACGGATGAACGATACAGATCGGGTCTGTGTTCTCACGGCTCGTAACCGCGACGACTTCCGCTTGGGGATGACGACTGAGAAGTTTGAGGAGTTCGAGCGCCGTATAACCCGTCGCGCCTAAAATTGCAACCTTAATCATAAAAACCTGACCTGTCGTTTATAATAAATTCTGCCGACGTAAAGACGCGGCGTCGATTCTACCTGCGTCCGCTCGACTTAATCCAATCTCGAGTTTCCACGATAATCTGATCGAGGGTGCGCGTAGGATTCCATCCGATAAGCCGACGCGCCTTATCAAGGGACGGAAGCCGACGACGCATATCGTCAAAATTAGGCCCATACGCCTCGTCGTAACTGATTTTCTTGATTTCCGACAAAGAATCGCACAGTTCGACGACTCGGCGCGCCAACATATTGATCGAGACTTCCTGTTCGGAGCCGATATTGACGACTTCGCCTTCCGCAGCCGGCGTTTTCGGAAACTTTGCCAGTCCTTGAACGACGTCGTAAACGGAAGAAAAACAGCGCGTCTGCTCGCCTGATCCGTATACTAGGAGCGGCTTATTCTCTAGCGCCGCCGTGATAAATCGCGGGACGACCATTCCATACGCGCCCGTTTGACGCGGTCCGACGACGTTGAAAAGTCGAACGATATAGACGGGCGCGGAGTTCTGTTCGCGGTGGGCAAGAAGATAGAACTCGTCAAGGAGCTTGGCAAAAGCGTACGCCCAGCGTTTCTTACTGCTGGGCCCGAGGGTCACGTCCATATCTTCATAGAACGGGATCGATTCCGTTTTGCCATACGTCTCGCTCGTCGACGTCAACAGAATCGGCTTGCGATAAGTCGCGCAGAGATCGGCGATCACTTCGGTCGGACGCGTTATACGACGAATCGAGTCCAGGGGCCTTGTGACAATAAGCTTAACGCCGACAGAACTCGCGAGATGGTAGACGAAATCCGCCTTTTGAACTTCGCGTTCGACGACGTTCTGATCGGCGGCGTCGGCGACATACGGATGAAATCTCGGATTGTCTGCAAGATGTTCGACGTTCTGCCACACGCCGGTCGAGAGATCGTCGACAATCGCGACCTCGTCGCCCTGCGTTAAAAAATATTCCGAAAGATGGGAGCCGATAAACCCCGCGCCGCCCGTTATCAGATATCTCACTTTTCCGTTTCCTGCTCCTTGAGTTCGGCGTCGCGCCTGCGTCGATTAAAGTTTGACGTCCGCGCGTTCCCGCGTAAGTTGTTGATCCGTTGGAGTCGCCGGGCGGCTTCGAAATCGCGTCTAAAAGCGGCGCTCGCGTCGCGCAACTGGTCTAATCATTCTACTATTGAATAGAGAGCGCGCAAGGCGCGGCGCCGTCCTCGACAAAAAGGCGCGTTCTGTCAATTTGGCAGACGTCGACGCGTTTCAAGCGCGCCGCGTTTCGTCCTATTTCTCAACTCAAGCCGACCGAATTCTACGCGTCTAACAGTTCGATCTGAAGGAATGGAAATCAAGAAAATTTTTCGCAAATAGGAAGAAAAATTTTCTTTGGCGCCAGTCTTGCGATGTTTCCTTTCGAACAGTTCGACGGGCTACGTTAGAACGTCGAATCCCAGTGAATAAAGAAGTAAAAGACAAAACGAAAGTTCCCTCAAACTTCGTCGGTTACGGCGACGGTTTGAGAAACGCTCGGAAGAATACAGGATCAGGAGAAAAACCATGGCACAGGGTGAAAAAATCATCGGAATCGACCTCGGCACCACGAACTCTGTCGTCGCCGTCATGGAAGGCAAAGAAGCGAAGGTTATTGCAAACCCCGAAGGATATCGTCTTACCCCGAGTATCGTCGCGTTCACGGACACGGACAAGCTCGTCGGCGAACTTGCGAAACGTCAAGCCGTCATGAACCCGACCCGCACGGTCGCGTCGATCAAGCGATTCATGGGGCGTAAACGAAGCGAAGTCGGCACGGAAGAACTAGCGGTTCCTTACAAAGTCGTCGGCGCGCCTGACGAAAAAGTCAGCGTTGAAATCGACGGAAAACGTTATACGCCGGAAGAAATTTCCGCGCAGACCTTGCGCAAGCTCAAGGAAGCGGCGGAAGCGTACCTCGGTCACAAGGTCAACAAGGCGGTCATCACGGTGCCCGCGTATTTTAACGACGCTCAGCGTCAAGCGACGAAGGACGCCGGTCAGATCGCGGGTCTTGAAGTCGCGCGTATCGTCAACGAACCGACGGCGGCGGCGCTGGCTTACGGACTCGACAAGAAAAACGCGGATCAGAAGATCGTCGTTTTCGACCTTGGCGGCGGCACGTTCGACGTCTCCGTGTTGCACGTCGCCGACGGCGTCTTTGAGGTCGTCAGCACGAACGGCGACACGCACTTGGGCGGCGACGACTTCGACCAAGTCCTCATCAACTACATCGCGGACGACTTCCAGCAGAAGAACGGGATCGACCTCCGCAAGGAGCCGATGTCGTTGCAACGACTTCAGGAAGCCGCCGAGAAGGCTAAATGCGAGCTCAGCACGCAGCAGCAGACCGACGTCAACCTTCCGTTCATCGCGCAGGACGCTTCCGGTCCTAAGCACCTGCAAATGCACATTACCCGTTCGGAATTTGAACGTCTCTCCGACGCCCTTATCGAACGCACCAAGGGCCCGGTCATGCAGGCGCTTCACGACGCGAAGCTTTCCGCTTCCGACATCGACGAGGTCGTCCTCGTCGGCGGTTCGACGCGTATCCCGAAAGTTCAAGAACTCGTCAAGAAGCTCTTTAACAAAGAGCCTCACAAGGGCGTGAACCCGGACGAAGTCGTCGCGGTCGGCGCGGCGATTCAAGGCGGCGTGCTCGCGGGCGACGTCAAAGACGTGTTGTTGCTCGACGTGACCCCGTTGTCTCTGGGCATCGAAACGCTCGGCGGCGTTATGACGAAGCTCGTCGAAAAGAACACGACGATCCCGACGCAGAAGAAGCAGGTCTTCAGCACGGCGGAAGACAATCAGACGGCGGTGACGATCAAAGTCTATCAGGGCGAACGTGAAGTCGCGGCTGCAAACCGTCTGCTTGGTCAGTTCAACCTCGAAGACATTCCGCCGGCAATGCGCGGCATGCCGCAAATCGAAGTCTCCTTCGATATCGACGCGAACGGCATCTTGAACGTCACGGCGAAGGATCTCGGGACGAACAAGGAACAGAAGATCCGTATCGAGAACTCCGGCGGACTCTCCGAAGAGGAAATCGAACGGATGCGTAAAGACGCGGAAGAGCACGCGGAAGAGGACAAGAAAGTCCGCGAACTCGCCGAGGCCCGCAACCGCGCCGAGAGTATGTGTTTCGAACTGGAAAAGCTCCTCAACGAGCACAGCGACAAACTGCGTCAGGAAGACAAGGACGCGATCAACGCCGGCATTGCGAAGACGCGCGAAGCGTGCAAGACGGACGACGTCGACAAGATCAAGAGCGCGTTCTCCGAACTTGAGCAGGCGTCGCATGCGATGAGCAAGGCGCTCTACGAACGGGCGCAGCAGGATCAGGCGACCGCGCAGGCGACCCCTGGCGCTTCGTCCGAGTCCTCCGGCTCGAACGACGACGACGCGATCGACGCGGATTTTGAAGTTAAGAACTGACGAATTCGAAACGAATAACGACTCGAGCAACCGGCGTTCGCCCCTGCGGCGGACGCCGGTTTTTTATTAGCTAAGTCAAGAAAGCGGCGCGCGCGAAATCCGCGTTGAAACGCGTCGTGGAAAAGGTTATATTAATGGCGGACGCCGCTGGGGCGTTGATAATCGAGAGGAGCGTTCAACGCATGTTTTTCACCACGACGTCGTTATTTATCGCGGGACTGGTCGCCGCCGCCGCGCCGATCGCGATTCACTTGCTGACGAAGGGGAAACCGCGCAAAGTCGTTTTCGCGGGTCTTCGCTTCACGCAAGGGACGCTCGCGGTCAATCGTCGTCGTTTGCGACTCAAACGACTTTTACTTCTCTCGCTGCGCGTCGTTCTCTTCGTTCTGCTGGGATTAGCGCTAGCGCGTCCCATGTTCGCGCCCAAAAACGTCGCGTCGTCTGAAGACGCCGCGGAAATCGCCGACGGAAAGGCGCCGGTCGCGGCGGCGATCGTCTTGGACACGTCGCTGCGCATGGGGCGCGTCAAGGACAACGCGACGCTTTTAGAGCGCGCGAAGGCGACGGCCCGCACAATTCTCGACCAACTTCCGAAAGGAAGCGAGATCGCCGTCCTTGACGGAGAAACGTCCGGCGACGGATTCCAATCGGATCGTTTTGCGGCGAAAACGCGACTTGAGGAGACGACGGTCGAGCCGGGCGGGCGCGCCGTCGCGGAATCGACGCTCAAGGCGCTCGCGCTTCTTCGCAGTTCTAAGCTCACGCGGCGCGAAATCTACGCGCTCACCGACAGGACGACGGCCGGCTGGTCGGATCGCGACGTCCAACGCCTTCGCCGCGCCGTCGCCGCCGACGAACAGCGTCCCGTCGCGTTTTATCTCGTCGACCTTGGCGACGACGCGATTCAAAACGTCGCGGTCGTCGACGCGGCGCCCTCCGCAGAAACGTTGTCGGCGGGCGGCGCGCTCCGAATCGACGCGGAAATCGAGCGCGTTGCGACGACTCCGGGCGACGTCGTAATCGAAGCGCTTCTCTTCGACGCCAAGGACGTCCCAAACGCCGTTGCTGCAGACGAACTTGGGGCCAAAGACAAACTCGCGTTTCACCGCGAGAAACAGACGCTTTCCTTCGACGCGGGCCGGTCGCAGAAAACGGCGGTTTTCAACGTTTCCGGACTCGCGCCGGGAAGACGCGTCGGGCTGATTCGCTCCCTCGGCGGCGACGCGCTCAAAGAAGACGACGCGAGGGCGTTCGTCGTCGACGTCGTTCCGGAATGGAAAGCGCTCGTCGTCGCGCCGCGTCCAACAACCGAAAAGGCGCTTTTTCTGACTCAGGCGCTCGCGCCGGAAGAACTCAAAAAAACGGGCCGCGCGCCGTTCGAACTCGACGTCGTTCCCTACGATTCGGCGCAAGAGGGCGCCAAACGTCAAAACGTCCCCGATCTCAATTCAATCGGCAAGACCGAACTCGAAAAATACCGCGCGATTTTTCTGCTCGACCCGCCCGGTCTGCCGACGGAAACGCTTGAAAAACTCGTCGAATATGCGACGACCGGCGGCGGAATCGCCGTTTTCCTCGGTCGAGGCGCCGGAAAAGGAGACGCGTGGCGCGTTCCGGAAGCGATCAGGCTGCTCGGAGCGACCCCGACGCGACAGGAAACGGCGCGGGCGCGGGCGATTTCGCCCGTTTCGAGCGACGCGCCGCTCCTATCGGAGTTTCGCGCGTTTGAACGCGACGGGATTCCATGGGACGCCGCGCCCGTCTCACGATACTGGAAATTAGAAGACCTGACGAATACGGCGACGGTCGTCGCGCGCCTTGTCGAAAGCGACGCCAACCCGACGACGAACGAGGAGCCTCCGGCAATCGTCGAAAACCTCGTCGGACGCGGAATCGTCGCGACCGTCGCGACTCCGATCTCCGACGGCGTCCAGGAAAAGCCGTGGAACGCGCTGACGTCGGGCGACGCGGTCTGGATATTCGTCGTACTCGTCGACAGCATGGCGAGACGTCTTGCGTCCGGATCGTCGGCGATTTTGAACTATGAGACGGGGGAATCGGTTTCGCTTCGCGCAGAGATTAAGGAGTTTCCCGCCGTCGCGACAATCCACACGCCTCTAGGCGAAGAAATCGCGACGCCAACGGACGTCGAGCGGCGTCAGATACGTTTTCCGGGCGTGAAGACGCCGGGAATCTATCGCGTTAAAACGACGGCAAACCGCGACGGCGAATCGATCGATCAAGTCTTTGCCGTCGCGGCGCCGGGGAAAGAATCGGACATGTCGCGGCGTTCTTCCGAAGAATGGGACAAGTTGTGGAACGGTCTCGATTATCACACGCTCGACGCAGCCGCGCTCGCGACAGATCTCCCGTCTCGCGACGGACATGAAACGGAGCCATACGCGCTTCTCGTCGTTCTCCTCGCCGGCGTTTTTATACTCGAGACGTTCGTCTCCAATCGCTTCTATAAAGACGCCGGAAAAGGCGAGAAATAGCGCGACTTTCAAGAAATTGAACAAACGTAAGAGATCGTTCGACGAATCGTCTTGCGTCCGTCGGCGGAAATCGTTACATTCAGGACAAAGCGGGGGCGCGTCTCGTTCCGTCCCTGAAATCGCGTTACGTCATTCCTGTCCGTCAAATCCATGCTTACGTCAATCGAACTCTACGGTTTCAAAAGCTTCGCCGACCGCGTCAAGATAGAGCTTGACGGGAATATTTGCGCGCTTATCGGACCGAACGGCTCGGGAAAATCAAACGTCGTCGACGCGATTAAGTGGGCGCTCGGAGAGCAAAGCGTCAAGCGCCTGCGCGGCGACGAAATGACGGACGTCATTTTCAACGGTTCGGCGACTCGGCAGCCGCTAGGTTCCGCCGAGGTCACGATCTCTTTCGACAACAAGAAGCGGATTCTTCCGATCGAGGCGGACGAAGTCCACTTCACGCGTCGCGTTTATCGCAGCGGCGAATCGGAGTATCTCATCAACGGTCAGGCGGCGCGGCTGCGCGATTTCCGCGACCTGATCGGCGGAGTCGGGCTCGGCGCGCAGGGTTACGCCGTTATCGAACAAGGGCGCGTCGAAGCGTTGCTCCAGAGCACCAGCGAACAGCGTCGCGCCGTTCTCGAAGACGCGGCGGGCGTCTCGAGATTCAACGCGAAAAAGCAAGAGGCGACGCGGCGCCTTGAACGCGTCGAACAAAACCTTTTGCGCCTTTCCGACATCGTCAACGAAATCGAGGCGCAGCTCCGAAAAACGAAGGCGCAAGCGGGCAAAGCGGAAATTTACCGCAAGTGCTCGACGCGACTCCAGAAACTGCGAACGGAAGTCTCGCTTTACGAATGGCGCGTCAAGTCGGAAGCGATGCGTTTAGCGAGCCTTGAAACGAACGATTTCGAATCTTTCGAGACCGACGTCTCCGCTAAGATTCAAACGCTTGAGACCGAATCGGCCCGTCTTTCGACGGAAATCGCCGACGCCGATTGCGGCCTCCGCGCCGTCGAGGCGGAACTTTCGACGGCGCGAGAAAAGATCGCGGCGGAAGAATCTGGCGTCGAGTATCAGATCGCGCAGATTCAGGAATGGACGACGGAGTCTTCGCGCGACGCGAAACGTCTGCTCACAATAGCGGCGCGGCTCGCGGAAGACGTAAAATCGACAAGCAAGACGGAAAAAGAACTCGGCGACGCCCAGGCTGCCGAAACGCGCGTTCAAAAAGAATACGACGCGGAGAACGACGCGGTTGAAAAACTCGCGGCGCGCGCCGATTCGCTCGCGACGGAACGCGACAAGCTCCAAAACGAACGCGAGGCGAAGAGCGCCGAGACGACGCGGTTTGCCGGCGAACTCGCGGCGCTAACGACGCGTAAAACGGCTCTTTCGACGTCGTGGGAACAGAAGACGCGCGCGCGCGTCGAACTGGAAAAGAATCAGCGGGAACTCGCTGAAAAAACGAGTCGGCTCCACACGGACGGCGAAGAACTCGCGCGGCGGAACGAAACGTCCAGCAAACGCCTCTCAGACCTCCGCGTTAAACGCGACGAACTCAACCGTTCGCTCAATCTCCGCCAGGCGGAACTTTCAGAACTCGAACGGAAACGCGCCGCGTATGGCGAGCGTTCGGCCCTTCTCAACGATCTTCTGCGTAAATACGAAGGCGTCAGCCCCGGCGTTCGCGAGACGCTTAGCGCGATGAAGAATCCGTCGAGTCCGTTCCGCAACGCGTACGGACTGGTCGCGGACCTTATTCGCGTCAACGTCGAAGCTGCGCCCCTCGTGGAATTGGCGTTAGGGCAGACGGCGCAATACGTCGTCGTCCCTCCGGAACCGGAGCTTTTCCGATACATCGAACGACAGGGGGCGCGATTTGCGGGCCGCGTCGGGTTCATTTGGCTCGATCCGAACCCGGGTCCGCCGATTCCGTTCGATCCCAAATTGGAAAACCACGCCGGCGTTCTCGGTCGCGCCGACCAATTCGTGGAAACGGAGCCGATGTTTGAGGGGCTCGTTCAGCGCCTTTTGCGTCGCACGTGGATCGTAGAATCCGTCGCCGTCGCGAAACAACTCTATCGCGAGACGGACGAACCGACGAATTTTCTCGCGGCGGACGGCTCGTTGCTTTCGGCGGACGGAACGCTCGTCGTCGGCTCCGCGCAGGGGAGCGCCGGTCTGATTTCACGAAGAAGCGAACTCGCGTCTCTTTCGTCGGAAACGGCAAAGTTAAACGAAGAATACGAAACGCTCGGCGCGACGGTAGCGCGACTTAAAGAAGAACTCGCGACCGTCGAAGCGGAATTCGAAAAGGAATCCGCCAGCCAGCGCGAAACGGCGCAGGCGCTCGACACGCTCAGACTTCAAGAGTCGGCGTCTCAGGAGCAGGGCGAACAGTTGACCGCTCGCCGCGAACAACTCGAAAAAGAGCTCGGCGAACTCTCGGGCGAGTTAGAGGAAACGACGACGCGACTTACGGCGCTGACGTCGGAACGCGACGCGTTTAACCAAAGACTTGCGGCGCTCGAGGAAGGAATCGCCGACGCGCTCAAGCGTCTCGACGACGTCGATAAAGAACGTCAAGAGCGGACGAAACGCGCGACAAACCTTAAAATCGAGTTGGCGAAAGCGGCCGAACGCATTCTTTTCCTCCAAGACCGTCTCAAGCGGCTCGCCGACGGTCACGCGGAACAAGCGCGACTCGCTTCGGAAGCGGAAAACCGCGTTAAGGCGCTCGACGGGCGAATCGAGCAGGCGCGTCTTGCAACGCTCGCGAGCGAATCGAGAATCGCGTCCCTCTACGCCGTTAAGGAACGTCTCGCCGATCAAGCGTCGAAAACACGTCGCGAACGCGGAATTCTCGAAAAAGCGCGAACGGAAAAGCTCTGCGCGCTCGAGAAGAACCGCGCGTCCCTTGAAAAGCGACGCGAGTCGATTCGGTCTCAGGAACTGGCTCGAGAACGTTACGCGCAGGAAATCAAGACTATCGAAGAACGAATGCGCGAAGACTACGGAATCGTCGTGACCGACGTCGAGTACCGTCTCGAAGACGCTCCGAAGAAAACGCAGGCCGGCGCGCTCAAGACGGAAACGGACGACGCGCTCGAACTGGTCGTGCCCGTCGACGCCAAAAGCGCGCGCGCGCGAAAGAAAGAAATCGACGAGCTGCGGCGGCGGCTCCAGGAACTTGGCTCTGTCAACTTGGAAGCGATCGAGACGCTCGAAACGTTGCGCGCGCGTTACACGACGCTTTTCAACCAATACAACGACCTTGTCGCGGCGCGAAAGTCAATTCAGAAGATCATTGAACGCGTCAATTCCGACTGCCGACGGCTCTTCGAGGAAACGTTCAACGCGGTTCGCGCGAACTTCAGTTCGATCTTCCAGAAGCTCTTTGGCGGCGGAAAAGCCGACCTCACGCTTACGACGCCGACGAGTCCGCTCGACAGCGGGGTGGAAATCGTCGCGCGACCGCCGGGAAAAGAACTTCGAAGTTTGTCGCTCATGAGCGGCGGCGAAAAATCGCTCACCTGCGTCGCGTTGCTCCTGGCGATCTTCGAATATCGAACGAGTCCGGTCTGCATCCTCGACGAGGTCGACGCGGCGCTCGACGAAGCGAACGTGCACCGTTTCGCAAACGCGCTCCAAGATTTCGCGCCGCGAACGCAGTTCCTTGTCGTCACGCACTCGAAAAAGACGACGACGACGGCAAAATCGATCTACGGCGTGACGATGGAAGATTCCGGCGTTTCCAAAATTTTGTCGGTTCACTTCGACGATCTCGGAGAAGACGGCGAGATTTTACTGCGTCCCGCGTCCTCAAATTTACGAGTCGCAGCGTCTGGAAACGCCGGCGCGTAGGTTGTCAATTCGTTAAAATCCGTCAAAAGTTCGTTTTTAGTTTGACTTTTCACGAAACACGACTTGACGCCAAGCGCTCAAGATGTAATATTTTCGCTTGCTATTTCGGGGCGCGTCATACAACGCCGTAAATGCCGATTTTTGTAGGCTGAAAACGATCTGGAGTCCCAACGCGCCCGGGAAATCCGATCGACACGCTGAAGAACGTCTACCGTGGCGTTCTCAAGCCTTTGACGTCAAGGCGCGTTTATCGTAACGACGTTTCGCGTAAGCGTCAGAGGATTTTAGTTCCGCGCGGCTAAGCCGCGAACCCCCGGAGCCGCGTAGCGGCGGTCGTCTGGATTTTTAAAGGAGTCGAATCATGAAACTTAATCTTTTTGCCGACGGAAACGCCGTCAATTCGTTCGAGCCCGTCGACGACGTCGCTCTCTTTACTCTCGTGAACTCGCCCGTCGCGATTCGTCCTGACCGCGATGAAAGCGACGAAGACGACGACGATTACGACGACGGAGAAGACGACGACGAAGAAGACGGCTGGACCAAGTACGACGAAGACGGAAACATCGTTAACGACGACGATTTCGACGAAGACGATGAAGAAGACGACGAAGACATGGACGACGACTGGCTCGACGACGACGACGATTGGGACGACGACTGGGACGACGACGAAGACGAAGACGACGATGAGGACGACGACGAAGACGACGACTACGATTGGGACGACGTCGACGACGACGAGGACGACGTCGACGACGACGAGGACGACGACGACGATGATTGGGACGACGACGATTACGACGACGAAGACGACGAATAACGACGTTCTCTAACGCCTCCGGCGCGACGGAGGCTCATTGGCGATTCGACTAACAAGCGTTCCCTACGGCGGTTTTTCGCCGTTCGGGACGCTTTTTCTTTTCTTTCTACGCGGACGCTTGTCAACGCCCTTCTCTTTTGGTACGCTTGTTTCGGACCGGACTATTATCGCGCCGGCTGGGAGTAGACGTCATGGAACCGATTGTTTCGCTAGAAGGCAAGACTGTTTGCGTCGTCGACGCGTATGGGCTTATTTATCAGGCGTTTCACGCGCCCGGAATGGAAATGACGACCGAACGAGGCGAGCCGACGGGAGCGCTTTTCGGTTTCGTCCGAGACGTTTTAAACGTCATGTCAAAAACGCCTATAGACTATCTTTTCTGCGCCTACGACATGCACGCGCCGACGTTTCGGCACGATATCTATCCGGAATACAAGGCCAACCGTTCGGCGACGCCCGACGACTTGCTGCTGCAGTTCGACTTTACGCGCGAATTTCTCAAGGGGCTTGGAACGCCCGCGCTCGGCGTCGTCGGTTATGAAGCGGACGACGTCATGGCGACGGTTCAACGTCGCGTCGCGGAACTTGGCGGCAAAACGCTCCTCGTAACGTCCGATAAAGACGCCCGTCAGCTCCTGAGCGACTCCACGTCGATCTATCTGATACGCAAGGAACGTCGATACGACGCGTCTGATCTCAAGGCGGATTGGGGCGTCGAACCGAACCAGGTCGTCGATTTTCAGGCGCTCGTCGGCGATTCTTCCGACAACGTCCCCGGGGCGCCGCTCGTCGGTCCTAAAGTCGCGGGGGAACTGCTTCAGAAATACGGAACGCTCGAAGGCGTCTTTGAGGGAGCGAAGGGGCAGAAGGGCAAGCGGTTTGAAAACATCCGAAACTTCCAAGATCAAATCCTTATGAGCCGCAAGCTCGTCGCTCTCAAACAGGACGTTCCGCTGGAGATCGACTGGGAGGCGGGCAAAGTCGGCGGGATCGACGTCGAACGTCTCAGGAGACTTTTTCAATATTGGCGTTTCCGCGCTTTTAATAAGAAAGCGATGGAGCTCGCCGAGCGATTCGGAACGGGAACGGCGGAACGGTCGGCGTGGTTTGATCAAATTGAAGAGGAACGCGGCGAACGCATGAGCGCCGAAACCGAACAGCCGACGCTCTTTTCGCCGCTAGGCGAACCGTCGAGCGCCTCAGACGACTCGGCGTCGGAATCGCCCGCGTCCGACGCGTCGACGTCGCTTCTGGCGCGGTTACGCCGACGTTTGTATGGCGCCGAGGGCGATTCCCGGCGGCGCGAAGACGACGATATAACGTCGGATTCCGACGTTTCGCTCGTCAAGACGACGCTCTCGTCGTTGTCGGAACTCCCCCTTCCTTCCCCGGCGCCGCGCGAAGAATGGCGCGCGACCCTCGTCGACGACGCGCAGAAACTCGACGCGCTTGTCGCCCGTCTCGCGCAGGCGCCGCTCGTTTCCGTCGCGGCGATCACCTTAGAAGAACCGGAGTTAGGGCGCGTCCGCGCGCGCGTCGCGACGCTTTGCGGTCTGGCGATCGCGTTGGAACCGACGGAAGCTTTTTATCTGCCGTTCCGCGCGCCCCTTGGCGCGCCCGTCTTAAGCCAAGAAAAGGCGCTTGCGGCGCTTCGCGACGCGCTTGAATCGGAAAGCGTCGCCAAAGTCGGGTTTGAGCTCAAATACGACGCGCTCGCGCTTTTAACGTCGGGAATCCAACTTCGCGGCGTCGCGTTTGACACGGCGATCGCGGATTATCTCGCGCTTGCGGGCGAGACGCGGCGAACTCTCGCCGACGTCGCGACGGCGTATCTCGACGTCAAGCTCTTCGACGTCAAAAGCGCGACGGGAACGGGGCAGAAACGCCTCCCTCTCGACCTTCTCGCGCCCGAAACGGTCGCGCTTCACGCGCTCGACGCCGTTCTCGTTCCGCTCAACAGCGCGATCGTTCTTCGCAGTCGGCTTCATGAGACGCCCGCGCTTGAAAAGCTCGCGGTCGAATTAGAGACGCCCCTGGTCGAAACGCTCGCGGAAATGGAGTTTCAAGGAATCGCAATCGACACGGACGTTTTCCGCGACGTCACAAAGCGTATTGTCGCGGAACGTCAGGCGTTAGAGTCGGAAATTCGCGAGTGCGTAAGAAACGCCGACCCCGACCCGACCTTCGCGGACGAAATTAACTTGAATTCGCCCAAACAACTCCAGCGGCTCCTCTTCGACGACCTCAAACTCCCAATTCTTCAGAAGACGAAAACCGGGCCAAGCGTCAATGCGGAAGTTCTTGAAGAACTCGCGCTTATGCATGAGATCCCCCACAAAATCGTCGAACTTCGCAAGCTTGTCAAACTTCAAGGAACGTACCTTGAACCGCTGCCGCGTCAACGTACCCCAGGAACGAATCGCGTCTCCGCGACGTTCAATCAAGCGGCGACGGCGACGGGACGCTTAAGCTCAAGCGACCCGAATTTACAGAACATCCCGGCGCGATCCGATTCGGGCAAACTAATTCGTTCAGGATTCGTCCCCGACGCGTCGCAGGGCTACGACGCGTTCCTTTCCTGCGACTATAGTCAAATCGAGCTCCGCGTGCTGGCGCACTTCTCGGGCGACGCGGCGCTGCGACAGGCGTTTGAGGAAGATCAGGACGTCCATGCGAGCGTCGCGTCCCAAATCTTCGGGGTTCCGGTCGACGAAGTTACGGACGACATGCGGCGTAAAGCTAAAGCGGTCAACTTCGGGCTGGTCTACGGCCAAACGTCCTTCGGGCTCGCCAAATCGATTAACGTGTCTCGCGAAGCGGCGGCGGCGTATATCGACGCGTTCTTTATGACGTATCCGGGCGTTTTGGAATTTTTCGATCGCGTTCTCGACGATTGCGCGCGGCGCGGCTACGTCGAAACGCTGCTGGGACGCCGGCGAACGCTTACGGGCGTGCGCGGCGCGAGAGGACGTCAAACGCTTAACTTCCCGGAACGCGCCGCCGTCAACACCGTCGTCCAGGGCTCCGCCGCCGATATTATGAAGCTCGCGATGCTCGCCGTCTGGCGTCGTCTCAAGCGCGACGGGTGGCTCTCGTCGAGTTGGTCGACGTCGGCGGAAAAAGGAGCGATCGTCGTCGCGCCGCCGCCGGCCGCGTCGGTTTCTCCGGCGCTTCGATCCATGACGCCCCTCTTCTATCCCGAGGAGTACGCGCCGGAAGAACCTTCGCCCGCGGCGACGACGCCGACGGGCGGCGCGTCCGACGGGCGTTCTCGCGATCGCGCCAGGCTCCTTCTGCAGATTCACGACGAACTCCTTTTCGAGACGCGTCGTGAGGACGCAGACGAACTTGCGGCGATCGTCGTCAAAGAGATGACGCTCAACAATCCGCTCGCCGTCCCGCTCAAGGTCGATCCCGAAATCGGCGCCAACTGGGGCGAACTCTAATTTTCAATTAGGAGAATTCACAATGAAACACATCGTCGTCGCGACAATATTTGCGTTCCTTGCGCTAGCGGTCGCCTCCGCAAACGCCAAAGTCGTCGTCACGCCTCTTCCCGACGGGGAAGAGCCAAGCGCGCGCTGGAGCGTTCAAGTCAACGAACAAGACGCGCCTCTCTACGGCGCCAGAACCGCCGACGCGCCCTTTAAAAAGTACAATTACGGCGGCGACTACGCCTTCCTTTCAGTCGACGCCGACGAGCCGCTGACGTTCCGCGTCAAACCGCGCGACGTCGCGCCCGAAGCCCTAACGGTTCGCCCCGCGTCCCTCGGAATCGTCCCGACGAAAAACGACGACGGCTCTTTTTCCTTCGCCGTCGATAAACCGTGTCGCTTTTCCGTCGAGTACAACGGACGCGAACACCCGCTCCTCGTCTTCGTCAACGAGCCCGAAAAAGACGTTCCCGATCCCAGCGATCCGAACGTCGTCTTTTTCGGTCCGGGCGTTCATGAACCGGAAAATGGGCGCGTCGCGCTAACCGACAATCAAACGCTCTATCTCGCGCCGGGCGCCGTCGTCAAATGCGGAATTCACGCGCAAGGTAAGAACATTACGATTCGCGGTCGCGGAATCGTCGATTCCACGCCTTGGGAATGGAGGCACGGTCCAACCGGTCACGTCGTTTCCCTTGAAAACTCTCAGAACGTCAAGATCGAGGGGATTATCATTCGAGGCGCCTCTCGTTGGACCCTCGTGCCGATTAACTGCGACGACGTCGATATCGACAACGTTAAAATCTGCGGCGGGCGCGTCCAGAACGACGACGGCATTAACCCGTGCAACTCGCGCCGCGTTCATGTAAAGAACACGTTTATCCGTTCCGACGACGATTGCACGGCGCTGAAAGGCTTGGAAAACGAATATGGAAACTGCGAAGACGTCACGGCGGAAAACTGCGTCTTCTGGTGCGACCGCGCGCGAATCGTCCTCATGGGTCACGAAAGCCGCGCGCCGTACATGCGCCGCGTGACTTTCCGCAATATTGACGTGATTCACGCGCAAACGCGCAACTTCCTCCTCGAACCGGGCGAAAGAATGCGTATGGAAGACGTTCTCTTCGAAAATATCCGTTTCGAGACGGGCGCAGACAACGCGCTCTCCCCCGAAGCGCTCGAGAAGATGAAGGATCTCGACGCGTCGAAACTGCGGTTCGATATCGACGTCGCGAATAAAGACAACTGGCTCTTCGTCGCGCGGCCCGCCGTCAATCAGTACATGCGCACGCAGGAGCCGGGATATATTAAGAACATAACGATCCGCAATATCACGGTCGACGGCGCCCTTTCCTATTGCGGGATGCTCTTCTCCGGCGCGGACGCGGAGCATCGTCTGGAAGGTCTGACGATTGAGAACGTCGAAATGTTCGGTCTGAAATTTGATAAAGAATCGCCGCTTCTCCATATAGGCGATTTCGTCGACGGAATCGACGTCAAGTAACGTCGCTAAACCGCCCCAACAATAATGAAAACGCGCGGCGCCCCTCGTCGAGACGCCGCGCGTTTTATTTCGCCGTCGCCGATTTAACGCGTCACTCGGCGCGGTTGACGGCGATTTGCATGATTCGTAGCGCGGTTCCGCGACTGCGCGCGTTTTTATCCGCCGAAACGCGAATCGTCGCCTTATGTTTTCCGGACTCTAACGCGTCCGCAAGGGTAATTGCTCGAGGATAATGGAGTCCGGAACTGTAATCGTGGTAGGCGTCGATTTTCTTAACGTCTCCGCCGTCGATCTGGCATTCGACGATTCCCGCGTCGGGTCCGGCGAGGATATAAAGCGCGACGGCGTTCCCGTCGAAATCAAAACTCGCCTCCGCGCCCGGTTTTTCCGCACAAAGGCACGGAACGCCCGCAAACGTTCCGCGGAACGATCCTGGAATCTTCGACCAGTCTGGCACGAAGAGTCGGAAACCTCCCTCAGAGACGGGCGTCGCGTCGCCGATCTCTCCGACGTTTGTCGTTACGCCGTCAAACCCTCGCCAGCCCGCGTCGCTATAGGAATAGGGATCGAGGGGCTCGGGGAGAGAATAAACGCCGCAAACGATTTCCTTTTTAGAAATCGCCAGCGCTTTGTCTATGACCGCCGCGATCATATCGGCGCAAATCCGATTGCCGCGCGGCGCCGGATGCACGCCTCCAAACTCCGCCCACGTAATATCGCCCGCGTCGATCTGCTGCTGAATTTCACGCGCCATGTTAATGGTCGAACACCCGTAGCGTTTCGCGACCGCTTGATGCGCTTGGATGCTCGTCGCGACGGAACCTTCGCGATATTTCGCCATGAGATTCTCGTTCACGAAGAACGTCATAACGATAGCGGCGCTGGGATTGACGCGCACAATATGACGCACGACGCCTTCCATGCCGCGCGTCGCATGTTCGAGGGAAAAACGTCCGTCCTGATCGTCGTTGACGGAGAATTCGACAAAGAACAGATCGGGCGCGCCCTTTTTGCATTTCTTAAGAACGTCCGTCTCAAGTCGAAACGCGCCGACGTCGGAACACGTCGAGGAAATACCCGCGGCGACGAAATTGAACTCCGTCTTCGGGAAGGTCTTTTGCAGATACTCGCAGACCATTGGACGATAGCCGTCCATCTCAGTAATCGACCCGCCTAAGAAAGCGACGTCGCCTTTTCCCCTGCCGAACGCTTCAAACGCCGATTGAAGCGGCATATACGCGCCCATTTCAACGTTGCGGGGAAGCGCCTCGGCGTCCTCGTTCGCTAAAGAAAACGCGTTTCTCGCCTGCGCCCCCAAAGCCAAACAGGGCGTTACGGCGGCAAATCGTAAAAAATCCCGGCGTTTCATCTACTTTGTCCTTTATGAAAAATGAAAGTTGTTCATAGACGCGTCATCGTCGCAGACGGCGGCGGCGCAAGTCTCGACGTCCATATCCCGGCGGGATTACGACGGGATGGTCGTCGCGGTCGTCGTCGTAGTCGTCGACGTCGCGACGGTCATAATACCCGCGGCGCATATCGTCGGGATCATAGTCGTCGTAACTTGGCCGGCAGACGAACGCAAAGAGCGAAACGAAAGGCGCCAGGACGGCGGTCGAAAGCGCCGAAACGATCACGGCGTAAGGGGAAACCATATCGAGTCCTCCTTCAAGTTGAAAGAGAAACTGCGAAAGGTACGCGATAAGCGTTCCCATCGCTCCAAGGACAAACGTCGTCCACGCCGTATGGCTGTACCTTGTGAAACGGTAAGGAAGAGTTCCTACCAGTCCCGTCAGAAAAAAGTAGCCGCTCCAAAAGAAGAACTGCACAAGATAGAAACGAAACGTTTCCTCGTGAGGCCACGTCCATTCGAATATCGATCCCATATAGCTCCCCGTCTCGCTCACGTCCGCGACTTTACTCTAGCCAAGCGGCGACTGGCAAACGCAGAAGCCGCGCCTGGTAGTCATTTTACCAGAAAAGCCTCGACGGGGCAAAACGTTTCGAACAAGAAATATATCTTTCGCGGGAAATAAAAAACGGCTCCGTCTTCACACGCGGCGAAAACGGAGCCGTTTATCTGTCTTATCCGAATTTCCGTCAGGAATTCACACAAGCAAGTCGTCGATCAGAATTGACTATTGGCCGCGCGTTCGGCGGTAATCTTATTCATATGATCAACTTCCTGCTGATACTGGAATTCAGCGCCCGACGGATGATACTGGATATCGTCGTCCAAATAGTAAGGGCTCGGCAACGTCTGTCCGTTACGCGTGACCTGGCACCCGACAAAAGGCGCGATCATCAGCGCGGAGAGAGCGAGAACGCCGAACAACACGCGTCCTTTGCTTTCGATCGATTTCATGTTAAATCCTTTACGTCATGACATTGAGACGCTACGCGCAAACTCACGATTCTGGAACGCCTTTGTCTCGCCCGCCCCTACAGACGCCGGACTTCGTTCGACAGACTCGCTCGTTGAGCGCGTTGCGCGTCTCGAGTATTTCCGAATAGAACGGCAAACGTCATCCTTAACGCATACCGACTGCGGGGCAGACTCTCGTCGCCCCCCTTCTTCTCTTGCTTTATCGGAAATCTCGACGACGGCTCTTCAATGAAAAAAATAAAAGGATTCAAAACGTCTCTTTGACGTCGTCGTCACGGCGCGATGTTAAGCTCGACGACGTCGCCGTCGTGAACGACGTAATCGATTTTCACGACCGTGCCGTCGTGAACGCCTTCGCCCCAAACGCGCGCGAATTTAAAGCGCGTCGCGTAATCTTTGTGAATCTGGTTGCAAAGGTCTTCGATCGTACCGCCGGTTCGGAGCGTAAAGGGCTTGTCCATATCGGGCTGCTTTTGCGTCGGCTGCTTCGTATAGACCCGAACGACGTTCATCGCCTCGTACATCGCGTCGCGAAGCTCCTCCGTCCCCGTTCCGTCGACGGTCGAAATGCAAAATTCTTTGAAAGGATGTTTGCAATACTCGTGGAAAAGCTCCATCGCGTCGGCGAAATCGGGCGAATCGGCGTGCGTCGCGACGAGAAACGTCTTCGTGTAGGAGAGTCCGACGTCGTCTTCGTCGAGCCCCGACTCGGCGGCGAGACGCGTCTTCGTATTCTGCAAGCGGTCCAAGACGTCCTGACATTGCTGGATTCCCTCGTCCGACGTCGGGTCGACGACGAGCAAAACGAGCTCCGCGCCGCGAATGTAACCGTAGAGATACGATTCGAAAAACTCCGTCGTAATCGGCGGCGTGTCGATCATCTGGAAAAAGACGTCCTTCCACGGCGTCATCCCCGGCATAGCGGTCTGAGTCGTAAAAGGATAGGGCGCGACTTCCGGCTTCGCCTTCGTATAGAACGCGAGCATCTGGCTCTTGCCCGCGTTTGGTCCTCCGATAATCACGCACGTTCCCGCGCCCTGACGAGGAATCTTAACCGATTTGCCGACTTTTTTGCTCGCGCCCTTCGCCGCCTCGATTTCCTTCTTCGTCTCGGCGATCTTCGTCTTGAGCATGACCTGCATCTTTTCGCTCGCCTTGTGCTTCGGAATCTCGGCGAACATGACCTGCAGCCATTTCAATTCCTCTTCCGGCGTTTGCGAACGTCGATATTCTTCTTCCGCTTTCAAATATTGGGGGGTCAGATTTGCTGCCATTCTTCAGTCTTCTTTATCTGGGCGTATGAGAACCTGTATTCAGAATCTTTTGAGTAAAGCGTTCATGTGTGAAACGATGAACACATTTTCCGCATGTTTGGTTCTGATTTTAAAATATTTCGAAAGTCAACGCTAGTGGTTCGCCCACGAGAATGTTCGCTCGACTTTCCATCGTTTTGACAATATTACGTGAACTCAGGTCTGATTCGTATAGACGTCCCGACTCCAAGTCCAAGATTTGTCAAACGCGTCCGGCGCGTTTAGCGAATAGCTCTTCAACGCGCTAAATACGCGTGTTCGACCATCGACGCCCCGGAAACGCAACGCGGTAATTGTTCCGATCCACAAATTCAGGACGATTGACGCCGTCCCTAAATGACGATAAGTCTGCGCATTCGAATTCCGCGTCCTTTACCAGTCGATATCCTCTCCTTCGGGAAAAGGTCCGCAAATATATTTGCTATGAACACAACCCAACTCCGACGACCAGAGTTTGCGAAAACCAAATCCCTTCAATTTTTTCTCGCGAACCCTCTCGACAAATCGATCTGTTACATAAATTTTCTCCGACTCTCGTAATAAAAAAATCGAAACGTCGCCAATTTTGTCTTCGAGAAAATAATGCCAATCGACGTTATAAGGTTCTTTTTTCTTATTGTCATAATATTTCACAACGGCTTTGTCTTTATCCAAGGCGTCAAGACAGGTCATGGGATGAAAAAGGACGAAGTCGGAATCTTCTTTGTAGTAAACAGGCAAGAACTCTCCGTTCGGTTCAAGAAGATCGCGCAACGCGTCGGCCCCGCTGCTCGATAAGATCAGAAAGGGATTGGCGTACGCAAGATCGGCTTTCTTTTTGTTTTTATAGACGGATTCCACTTCAAAATCGTCCGGCCAATAGCGTTTAGCAGAAACTCCCGGGTTTTGGGCGGCTTTGCAGTCAATGTCAAAATACTTATTCAAGGGGGCAAGACGAAAATATTTTACATTCTCTTTGGGAGTGTGCGCGCAGTGCAAATTGTAAACCATCATCGTGATCATGTCCTTTTTCTTATCTCAAATCATTTTCGCAAAGTATTATTTCACGACAAGGCGTCCAACTTCATTTTACATTTCACATATTCTCGTATATAAACCTTCTTTGTTTTTAGAAATCAATAACTTTAACCCCTGTTTAAATAGTAATATAACGCTACTAAGAAAAGAAAGATCTTTTTCGGTATGAATCCATCGAAACCGACTTCAAAAATAAATAAAAATCAAAATGTTCTTCTTCAACAAAAGGAGTAGGATCGTCTTCGAACTCTTGGCAAAAATTGTTATATATGCGGTTGTATATATCTCGATTGCGAAAACTTATTATTACCTCCCTTGTCCAAAATATTTCTCGGTTTTTGACGAAAGATTCTTTGCGCAGCACGCTAATAGATAATTCATCGAAATCATAAAGAATGTTTGTCAACTGCAGATACAAGCGTCCGCAATTTCTATAAAACACGATCAAGTCATCGTCAATATTTGAATAAAACCCAGAAAACTTTTTTGAACGTTCTTTGCCAACGTCAATAAAAGCCATTTCCTCGTTTCAGGATCGTACAGACTGTATTTGCCGTACGAATAATAATTTTCGACTAATAACATAGAAACATAAATCCTTTCCTCCTGTTCTACAAGCGCTTTCAATTATATCTTCCCATGTTTTTTGTTTTCTAAGAAATTCTATCGTGGACCCGATTTAACCTTATATTCTTCTATATCACGCGCATAAATCTTATCACGCATATCCGGCGGCGTCTTGTTTTTGTATTTTATACCAATTTCACGTCTCATCTGATTTGCTAATTTTAGGGAACCTCTAGAAATTGCCGATCAGCATCAAATCTTTGAATTTCGACGTCATTTTTTTGAAAAATCATGACGTGAAACGCATTTTTTAACGAAAATCGGTTGATTTTGGGGTTAAAACTATCGCAATATTCTTATATTTCATGAGTTATGACGCAATATCCCTATATTGTCTCTTTTTTGGCTAAGAATGAATACCTGAAAAGGTTGTATACAAGATTCGTAAGCCCTACGTTAAATTCAGCTCTTCTGAGACCAATGCTCCTTACGGTGATCCCGCGCATGGAACACGTCATAAATCCAAAAATATGTTCAATACGGCAACGTACTTTCGATTTCCGGCGGTTGTTTGCTTTCTGCGCTTCACTCAATTTCTTATTCCGACAGCCTTTTTCACAGACCTCCGATCTTATATGCGCCGGAATCTCTTGACCAGAATAAGCGCTGTCCGCATAGACGACTTGGTCTTTTTCATCAAGAAAATTCACGAACTCGTTACTATCATGGACAGAAGCGGACGTCGTGGAGTATGATGTAACGATCTTACTATCCATGTCCACTTTGACATGAGCTTTGTAACCGTAATGCGTCTCCGTGTTTTTCTTCGTCCAACGCGCGTCTCTGTCTTTCTGTGCCATTTTATGCGGATTGCTCGCCCAGTTTTCAGGAACTTCACCTCGCTTAATCGCCTGATTCTCGTCTCTCGTATTTCGCTGACGAGGTGCGTTGACAAACGTCGCGTCTATGATCGTTCCGGTATGCGTGATCAGACCTTTGGATTCAAGCTGGCTATTAAACTCCTTAAAAAGAACTTCTATCACACCCTTTTGCGCCAAGGTATCTTTGAAAAGCCAGATCGTCTTCGCGTCTGGAACTCGAGCGCCAAGAGAAAGACCGAGGAAACGTTGAAAGCTTACGCGGTCTGTGATTTGATACTCTGTTTGCTCATCCGAAAGATTGAAAAGACGTTCAAGAATCAATATCTTGAACATGAGAATCACGTCGTAGGAAGGACGATCGGCGGAGCTTTTGCGCTCTTTACACAATCCTTTCATCAGAATTGGACGAAATATCTCAAAATCGACGACATTCAGTTTTTCGAGAGAATCTCCGAGCTGGGAAAGCCTCAATCGTTGCGATTCTTCGCCCAAAAGATAGGGTTGCATTGCGAATTCCTCCGTTAAGTCAGGCAAATTCATTTTACTAACGCCAAAGAGGGAGTCTATCGCTTATCTCTAAAAAATGAGCTATTTTTAGAGGATCCCTAAATTTTTTCAAATGTTCTTTTATGTTTTTGGCTCAACATACATAAAGAAATCAGAATAGACTTTCATTTGAAACGTGCAATGACATAATTTTGAAAAACCGTTTCGCGATCGCATTTTGTTGCGCTGGAAACAGTTGTAAAACATTCAATTGCTTCAAGTGGCGTCGACTTCTTTAAATACCAAATTTCACCGTCGTAAAAAACAACTAAAAAACCTTTGCCATCCGTTCCCAAATAATCGTTAAAACGCGATGGATCGTTGTTTTTAAAAGAATAAAAAACGTCGTTGGAATCGCATGACGCCGCCCAAAACGTTTTTGAGTTTCCCAATTCAATCAATACCAGTAAATCGGGAGGAAACGAGCGCCACTTTTTCCTATTGGCTTCGTCGAAAGCCGTATCTTTGCCTGTTATCGCAAAGACGTTCGTCGTTTCATCTGCGAGATTTACGAAAGGTTTCTTTTCAAAACAATAGATTTGCATCGGCCCGTTGCATTGGGAATAAACGCCAAAAGTTTTTAAATTATCCGGATGATTCCAAGGTTTGCCAATATCCGGGTATGGGGAAGGAGCAAAAAGAAACGGAACTATTTTGGCGCGCCAACTCAATATTCGATCGCCATTTTCGTCGAATATGTCGGACGAAATAAATTCGTCTTCGAGATCGCTTGCATTGATTATGCCAAGATGAATCGTCCGAAGAGATTTCACTCTGTCGTTTAACGCCTTTCGAGTTTTTTGCGATTGGAAGGACGCGCATAAAACGACGACGAGCGCAATAGCCAAGACAAAAGCGTTCCAACGTATAAAATATTTAGAATATTTCATAACCATTATACCAATTTAAATATATTCTTGATCGCCAAATTTTATAGAACAATGATTTATGCTTGAATAATATATAAACGCTACGTTTTTATATGCTACATCATTGTTCGATTTTGTAACGAGGAATTACGGATTCCATTAATTGCTCGTCAGGGACTATTGGGGACATTAAAACAGTATTAGGAATAACATAATAAATATTGAATCGATTATTATGGAATGATTGCGTTCGTGAATGATTAATTGTGGCCTTGTCTCGTAATGGGCCGCTTGCGTCTTCCCAAGTCCATCCGTCTTTTTGCGTCAAGATAAGAGAACAAAAATTTGTGGCTTCAAAAATTGCTCCATTAGCGGTGATATCTTTAAGTTCGGATGAATTGTCTTTACACTCAACTTCGATTTTTTTATCAAATTGAACGGCAATTATCATATAATTAATAGTTTTGTTATTTAACAGATTTTCACGTAACACTTTATTAGCATCTTGAATGTTTGTAAAACCTCTGACTCCTTCTCTTTTTAAAAAACCAAAAGGTGCGTTTATGCCTAGACCGACGCGAAGTCCCATTATCCCACCACATCCGTAAATAACGTTGTTTTTTACGGAATCCCAACCGGCACAGTATTGATTAAGAAAAATTTTAAAATCAATGTCATCTTCGACTTTGCAATTAGGATTTTCGTTATAATTAGAACGAATCTTTGAAAGAAAGAATATCGATAATTTCTGAAAATTTAATTTTGGAATGGTTAGGAGGGAAACTTGATAATTAACTTCTTCTATATTATTTCCACAGAGATTATGAACAAGGAGATGAACCCCTTTTGGTTTTCCAATATAATACGAATGAAAAGTTTCCACTCCAAAGTTATAAACGCGTTGTTTTTCTTCAAGATTCTCTTTAGAGACAAACGCGATTCTTTCGCCATTTGCGGATAAACAGAAGTCGCCCAATTGCAAGTCTTTGGCGCAGATCCAGCCTCTGTCAATTACGTAGAACGGATGTTCCGGCGTGCAGACGATCTCTTCTGGTTCGGCGTCGGTTTGAGCTTCCCGCCCGTCAAAGATCAGTTTAACAACGTCTTTCTCGCCGTTGTCGAAGAATCGGACGACGTTCGCCGCCGCAGGTTTTTCTTCGGGATTGAGATGATCGGCGGCGAGAACTTGGTCGCCGGGGCGGATTTCCTCGATCGGCTTGGTCGAGCCGTCGGCCATGAGGATTTGGGTTCCGGCGACGAAGC
>CAMJTU010000043.1 GCA_946408825.1 uncultured Planctomycetaceae bacterium | reverse complement strand
TTGTTACGCTGTCCTTATCGGCAGGAAACTTGCACGACGCGCCGCAAGGTCGAACACTCGTTAGGAGTATTGCGGGACGCTTTTCAGGATCAAGTCTTCTGATGGACAATGCCTATGAGGGTGATCGCACGCGAAATTGTGTTGTCGATTGTGGAATGATTCCTGTGGTGCCTCCAAAAAAGAACCGACTCGAACCTTGGAAATACGATAAAGAATTGTATAAACAGCGCAATGAAGTGGAACGTTTTTTTCGAAGATTGAAGCGTTTTCGACGCGTTGCTACACGATACGACAAACTCGATCAAACATATCTAGCGATAATCCATCTAGCGTTGATATACGACTCTTTAGCTTGTTGTGTCAACACGCCCTAGATCAAACATATTTTGCAATAATCATCTTGCGTTGATATGCGGTTCTTTATCTCATTGTGTCAACAATCCCTATTTAAAAGTCTTTGTTCAAAAAACCGTTTGAGATTAGAAGTAGAACTCAACCCTGAATGTTTCGGAGGCAAACTAGAAAGGCAAGAATACTGGCGCCGACACAATAGTTCTCGAAGAAAAAACGCCGAGATTGCCGATGCGAGGAAGAGACTGTGAAACGCTTCGCCATAATTGATTCGAACATCCCTGTTTTGGTTTTACTTGAGGAATATTCGACGCCTTGACTATTGCGTCTTATGCTTACAAGGATCGATAGTCGTCGTTTTTTAATGTTTTTCAGCGATGGGTTCTATAATCGTGGGGGCCGGGCGAACTATGGATCGCGCAGGCACAACTCCATTAACGACGCTTCCTGCGCCTATCACGGAACCGTCGCCAATAACTGATCCGCGTAAAATAACGACGTTTGCTCCAATCCAAACGTTCTTCCCTATTTGGATTTCTTTTTCTCGATATTTGTAGGGGAAGACTTTGGTTTTTGTGAAATAATGATCATGATCGTAAACGAAAACATTGGGACCAAACATGCAATCGTCTCCAATTGTGATTTCTTTGCGGCTCACAATCATGCAGTTTCTGTTTAAAAAAACGTTTTTTCCTATGGTAATTTTACTCGTTTTAAGAACAGATTCTAAGATGACGGTTCCTCGATTTCTTGTGCGAGCGCCTAGAATAAAGGCTCCTTTTCCCCTAAATTTCATATGAGAATTGAATTGAACGGGCCTAGAAAAACAAACTTTTCTTGGGGTTGATAAACGACGATAGAACTCGATTGCAAAAGAGAAAAGACCTAATCCCATTTTAGACGTATTAAGTTTTTTAAATAACTATGTTATGATTGAAAAAAGGAAAACTGGTAATAGATCGATTTAATTTTTGGTTATTTATTGAAACATTGTCTCTGTTAAATCCTTTTATAAAACAGTTTATAAAAAGTATAAGATATGATGTGATTTGTTAAATGTTTTGGGTATTAGAAGATGAGAAATTTTCATTTTGGACATTTTTAATATTTCTTTAGTCGCCATAAAAAAAGGAAGTTTTTTAAAGAAGAGCATAATTTTTTCAGATTTAGAAAAGTCTCCTTTTATCGTTTGCCAGATAAGTCTTTTTTTAATTTGGTAAATCATTGATTCAAATTGTCGAGTATGGTAGACTTTTTTAATTCTATTAATGTCGATAAGTTTTTGATAAAAAAGTTCAGTTTCCTGAGTAATAGGAACGTCTCTGTAGTATCCACATGTACACTTTGAGTGCAGTTCTATATCATCTTCTGAAATATTGTCGATTAATGTTGAAAGGAGATAACTTTTTACTTTTTTTTCACTTTCAACGATTGCCTCGATTTTTGTATTTGTCACCTGATTTTCATGAACGCGGTGCATGACAAGAGGACGACGAATAACCGCTATCTTGGAATGTTCTGAAATATCAAGCAGAAGTTTATAATCTTCAGCATATGATAAAGTTTCATCGTACTGAATGTTATTGCGTTTAAGAGATACTAAACGGATAAAGAAAGTAGATTGTAAAGGTCCGGGATACGTAGAGAACATGCGAATGCGGTACGATTCCATGTTATTGATCTTTGTTCGACTATTTCCGATCTTATTTCCGAAAAACTGGAACCATGAACCGCAAAGGAGGACGTCTTTGTGTTTTTCCATGTATCGGTATTGCGTTTTTAATCGATCAGGTTTTGCGACGTCGTCAGAATCCATTAATGCGAGATATTTTCCAGACGCTTGATTAATACCAAGGTTCTTTGATTTTGAGATTCCAAGACGCTGGGTGTTCTTAATGATTCTAATTCTAGAGTCCGTTAGCGTGTCTAAGTATTCGCAAATGCCGTTTGTCGACGCGTCGTCTACAATCAAAAGTTCAAAATTATTAAAGGATTGACTAAGAATGCTAGCGATAGCTTCTCTAAGCATATAAATTGGAGTGTTGTATGTTGATACAAGTACTGAAATTTCAGGCGAGCTATTGGATTTTAAATCAGAGAAACCGGATTTACAAATATTGTTTGTCATTTTTTCTGTAAATAAAAATACGGGTGAGCTTCTCTTTTAATATTGCGCAATGAAAAATGAATAAAGTGGCAATTGACGATCTTATCCACAATGAAAAAATTAATGAATTTCCTTCACCTGATAAAGAAGTCTTAACCTCTGAATATAGACGAGGATAGTTTCTATGTTTAAAAATGACGCGTAGACTTCTTATCTTTTCGATATTCGATATTTTATCGTTTTTCAATACTTTGAACAGATAGTTGAAGGTTATTGAATAGATACGTTTTTTCCACTCTGAAGTCTTAGTAATGTCGTGATAAAATTCTTCTAACGTATGCTCAATAAGATCGTTTGTTTGATTAAACGTATTGAATTCCTTTAGAGTGCAAATCTCGTTGAGATGTGAACCATTATGAATTCTATAATAATAACAAGATTTAGGAACAACACGAATTGTAGAACAATGAATTAGATATTCAGATATAAACAGTGTATCTTCTCCAAAATTTATGTCTCTCTTAAATCTAATGTTATTTTTTTTAATAATGGACGTCTTAAGTCGTTTAGCCCAAGCGGAAGCAAATATTTTATCGTTTATAATCTTTTTTAAGATCTCATTATTACATTGACCAACATACCCGTCTGACGTTTGATATTGCTTTATGAATTCACCTGATGTGCTTATAATTTTTATTCCCAAAAACACCAAGTCTTCATTGTCTGATGGATTAGTTAGCGTCTTAAGATAGTCTCTATCAAGAAGGTCGTCGCTATCGCAAAAAACAATATATGGACGCGAAGCAATTTGTAGACCGGCATTTCTTGCTGAACTAACGCCTTCATTTTTATTTTGACATACGACAATAATCCTTCGATCTTTTTTAGCATACTCGTTGCATATCGAGAGGGACGAGTCTGTCGAACTGTCGTCAACAAGGATTAGTTCAAAGTCTTGGAACGTTTGGTCAAGAATACTCGTAATACAGCTTCCAAGGTACTTCTCTGAATTATAGATGGGAACGATGACGCTAAACATTACTTTTTACTGACAGCATTAGTTATTCTATTAAGAAGATATTGTCGATATCCTACTTCTTTTAACTCTCTGTAATGACCATAAAATTTTAAACCAAACTTTTCGCCAAAATATTTGATGAACCTTACCCTGAGCTCCGTCCATCTTTTATGTTCGTCTGAAACCCATGAACCAAGGTAATGATGGATCGAATATGTGTTGTCTGTGATCTTAAGTTTTCTTGTCGTCAGGTTTATCGGGGAGAAGTAATCTGCCGGATATATTGTCAAATCCTTTATCGTTAAAATCCGATCTGTAGAGGAATAACCTAAAGACTTAGTGAATTTTTTCAGAACAGAAAAAGCGGGTGGAGAAGGGTCGACGGAGAAATCGTAAGCGTTGTATTGATCTAACAAAACTTTCCATAATGGAAAATCCTTTTCAGAGCCTAGCCCCGATCCTGGATTGACAAAACCAACGCTGTCAATGCCTATGAAAGCGTGTTTTTTAAGAAGTTCGTCGATCGGTTTTATAAGTTCGACGTCAGTGTCAAAATAAACGCCGCCATGATCATACAAAATTTTAAAACGCAAAAAGTCAGTGGTTAACGCCCAATTTTTAGCGGCAAATTGATATCTGACATATCGATCGCTTGAGAGATCTAAATTGCTTTCGTCCCAAAGGACAATACGATAATCGGGACAGAATTTCTTCCAACTTTCGATGCATTTTAATGCTAATCCTGGGAGAGGCGCTCCTCCTAACCAGCAATAGTGAATTGTCTTTGGAATCATTAAGGCTTCTCTTCGTCTAAGAGGATTCTGACAGCGTCGATAAGTCGCTCGCAATTTAGCGTAGGGCGAACGTCAAAGTTTTCTTTTGTAGCGCGACTGTGAACAAGAGCCGTTTGCGTCCCGGCGTTTATTCCAGCGGCGACGTCCATTTCCGCGTCGCCTATCATCCAAGAGGCGTTCAAGTCGATATTGTACTTTTCCGCCGCAGACATTAACATTCCCGGTTTAGGTTTTCGACAGTCGCATTCGATCTTGAATTGGGGAATTTCACCGGGGTAACCTTTGTCGGGGTGGTGTGGACAAAATATTAGGTCGTCGAGGTAGGCGCCTTCGTTTCCGAGTAGCGTATCTAAGCGTCTGTGGATGGAGCCGAGTTCCTCAAGGGAACATTCCCCTCGGGCTATTACGGGCTGGTTCGTCGTAACGATCGCAAGATAGCCGGAACGGTTGATTTGCCGTATCGCCTCGGCGGTTCCGGGAATCAAGCGAATTTGGTCGGGGGACGTCACGAGCCCGTCGTACTCGTTGATTGTTCCGTCGCGGTCGAGAAAAATCGCTTTTTGTCGGTTCTTGAGATTTTTGGCGGCGATTTTGCCCGACGCCCATTCCCGTTCCGCCTCTGCGAGGCGCCCGGGGGTTCCGACGTCTTTGACATACTCGGGAGAACGATACGACCAGACTTCTTTCCCCGAGCGGAGCGCGTCCGCTAAGAGGTCTTTTTCAAGGGACGTTTTCTTGGGTTCTGGAAGAAACGGAAATACTTCTCGGGAGAAGATCGCCATCCCCGCGCAGACGAGGTTCGCGTAGTCGCAGTTCTGATCGCGGTCTTTGAAATCGAATCCCAAAACGCGTCCTTCGTCGTCGCAGCGGACGAGATCGGAATCGTAGGGATGAGAGTTTGAATGAACGAAAAGGGTCGCCAGCCCGCCTTTCGACCGGTGGAAACGGAACATCCGTTCGAGATCGACGTCGAATACTAAATCGCCGTAGACGAAAAGGAAATCCTCCGAAAGAAACTCCTTCGCGTAATAAAGCGCCCCCGCCGTTCCCAGCGGCTCTGGCTCCGCAACGAAATGGAGACTGACGCCGGGAATTGTCCGTTCTGAAAAGTAAGAGACGATCTGATCGCCTAGATAGCCGACGCAAAGGGCGACGTCGCGGATTCCATTCGCCGCAAGCTGTTCGATCGCCATTTCTATTAGAGGCTTGCCGCAGAACGGAACCATCGGCTTCGGGATCATGTTCTGCGTGACAGTCGCGAGTCTTGTTCCCTTTCCGCCCGCCATGATTACCGCTTGCATCGCAGAACCTCCTTCACGGTCCGTCGAACCGCTTCGTCAGACGTTAATTCCGCTCGCCAGCCCGTCGCGCGAATTTTACTCAAGTCAAATCGAAATCGAGGAATGTCGCCCTTCCAACCGATTTTTTCCGTTCCGTACTCAATTCGCGCCTGAGGCAAACCCATTTCTTTTCTGACTTCTTTCGCGATGAAAGAGACGGAGGAACTCGTTTCGACGCCCGCATTGTAGACGTCCATGCCATTCGCCTGATTGTGAAGTGCGACAATCGCGCGGATCAGGTCGCTTACATGGACGTAAGGTTTTGTCTGTGAGCCGTCGCCGAGAACTCTGAGCGTCGTTGGATCGGCGGTTAACTTATTGACGAAATCGAAGATTACCCCGTGAGTGAGTCTTGAACCGATCACGTTGGCGAACCGAAAAACACAGGCGTTGATCTCGTTCATATGGCAAAACGCGCGGATCGCCTCTTCGGAACTCGCCTTCGCGGCGCCGTAATAGGAAATAGGCGAGAGCGCGTCGTCTTCTCGGGACGCTCTGTCGCCTTGTTCGCCGTAGACCGCCGACGTTGAAGCGAAGAACAGTTTTTTCACCCCGACGTTTCGCATCGCCGAAAGAATCGACCAAGTCGTAGACAGCGTCGCGGAATACTCGATCTGAGGATTTCTTGCGCTAGCTTGAATATCGGAGTTTGCCGCAAGATGAAAAACGTAATCGATATTTTTGTCCCTCATGAACGCTTCAAGAGACCTAGCGTCTCCGACGTCCATCCGCTCGAAGAAAAAGTTCGAATTCGCAAAAACGGTTCCGAGATTGTTTAACGTCCCTCGAGAGAGATCGTCAAGACAGAAAACTCGGTCGCCGTGTGCAATTAACGCGTCGCACAGATGACTGCCAATAAACCCCGCGCCTCCGGCAACCAATACGTTTTTCATTTCTTAAATCTATGCGTTAGAACAATTTTTAGAATCTCGCCTTTGTGGATTCGGTTTTCGCCGTCGAGGAGAGCGAGGCGGACGTTTGGACTTCTTCCGTCGTCTTCGAATTTTAACCCCGATTCATACCGGCGTCAACCAAGCGCGTATGTAACTTCAGCGGCGAAAAGGGCGTCCTTCGTTCGTTCTAACTTTTAAAGAAGAACGTGGTTTCAAGGCTACGAGCGTTCTGTTCCTGTTCATAAGGGGCTTACTGGGGAACGTCGTCGCGAAAAGCGACGGTCGTCCCCGCATTTTCAAAACGGAAAGGGAATTCCCTCAGACCAAGATTTTTCCTCAATTCGTTTTGCCGATCTTCCTCGCAATAGAGCAGGAAGAACCCGCCGCCGCCAGCTCCGAGCAATTTCCCACCTCTAGCGCCATAACGCAACGCCGTTTCGTAAATCGAGTCAATCCAGGCGTCGGCGATACTCGTCGCTAAGCTTTTCTTCAGGAGCCAGTTTTCGCGCAACGTCTCGCCGAATCGGTCTAATTCTCCCGTTTCCAGAGCGCTTTTCAGTTCGCGGGCGAGTTCGGTCATCCTGATTAGATTTTTTGTCTTTTCAATTTTTCCCGTGTTCCTATTCTGTTCGACAAGAATGGATTCGGCGTTGTGAGTTCTGCCCGTATAGAACGCGAGCAGTCGCCCTTCCAAAGTCCGCAAGGTTTCGCCGGCGATCTTTAGCGGCTCGACGAGAACTGTTTCGTCGGGTAGGAAACGAATGAAATTCAATCCACCGAACGCCGCCGCGTATTGATCCTGTTTACCGATCGGCGAGCCGAGACGATCGATCTCGATATTGCAGGCGTTTTTTGCAATTTCCTCTTTAGACGCTTTGAAGCCCAAATACGCGTTAAGCGCGTTAATCAGTCCGACTGCGAACGCGCTGGAAGAGCCTAATCCAGTCCCTGCGGGAACGTCGGCGACGCTTGTGATCTCGATTCCCTTGACTCCAAACTGTTTCAGCGTTTCTCGGAGTATGCGATGTTTTATTTCGTTAACGTTCTCAACGAGTTCATTCTGAGAATATTTTAGCGAAATCTTTTGGGGATCGAAGAAAGGGTGAATCGACAGGTACATGTATTTGTCAATCGTCGCGCTGACGACGCAACCCTCTTGACGTCCGTAGAATGATTTCAAATCGGTTCCGCCGCCGCAGAAACTGACGCGGAAGGGCGTCCTCGTAATAATCACGATTCCGTCTCCGTTATTTCTCGAAACTGGATTTTTCTGGAAGAATTTGCTGAAACGCCGCCTTGACTTCGTCGCGACACTTTTCGAAATTCTGAACGTCCTTGCTGTCGTTGACGCAGACGATAGGGGTTCGTTGATTTCGGATAAAATCGCATAACCCCTCTAGCGTCGCGTCGTTCATAAAGAATTCCTTCCCGTAACGAAAGACGTTTGTCGGCGCGAATTCGCCCTTACAGATCGCCCAATACCGAAAGATATATTGAGTAAGATCGGCAAGATTTCGAAATTTATGAGAAGCGGTCGCCATGAGTTGTTCTGGAATAGCGTTCCAAACCTCCTCGTAAGTCGATTTCCGCATCGGACTGGGGAGGTGTGGGATCATGATTCCCGAAAAGGCGCGAAAACGCGACGTCGCCACCGTATTGAACAGCTGTTTGCCGTAGAGAAGAGAATACCACTTTCTCCAGTGCTTCTTCTGAACCGTTTTTTTGTCGAAGAAGGAGTTGATTACGCCCGTCATAGTGAAGAGCATATGCTGAAACGGATCGTTTTCAATAGCGTTGGTCAACGGATAGGAGACCGCCATCTCGCAGGGGAGTCCTCCCTTGTAGAAATGCGAGGGGAAAACGTCGTTAAGAAGGAACATGTCGTCGTTGAAAAAGACGAAACGTTCGCTGATTCCTGGGATTCGATGAAGGTTTGTCTCCATCGGGTTTGGACTGAAAGCCGGAGCGGCGCCGCCGGGGATAATTTCTCGATCTCGGACGATTTGTAATTTAGGATGATCGAGATTAAGCCATTCGGGAACAGTATCCCACGTGACGAAATAAACTTTTCCGACCCACGGAGCGAACTTTTCGACGCCTCGGAACCAATATTGCAGATTGTCCCAATCGCGAAACCTCGCGACTTGATTGACGTCGTAATTGGGATCTCTGATTTCGATAGCCCAATATTTTGCTTTTTCTCGCCGCCAATTGTCGTCGTAGGGGTTCATCCAGGAGAGGACGAAATCTATTTCGTAATTTTCCGTTTCCTTGCGTTTCATCGAACCAACAGGTAGGCCAACCTTGTTTTCCAGTAAATATCGCGATTAAACACGGCTTTCCACGCGTGACGTTTGAGATGTTTCTTCATCTTTATCAATTCGGGAACCGTCGATTTTTTAACGTCGTCGTTTGGCATGGAAAGATATTTTCTCTTCGCCATGTTGTATTCTAACAAACTGACGTCCAAAAGGAAACGCTGACAACAGTCTTTTAATTCCGGGTAGATTTTAACGATATTCTCGTACATAAAATCGTGCGCTTGAAAGGTGCTCGACAAATTAACGACGCTCGCGCCGCCATGAGTCGCGCTTCCTTCCCGAATCCGGTTGAAATATAGGGGGCGGCGGACGAACGCTGCGGAACGAATTTTCAGCATGTACTCCGTGAGAAACTGCACATCTTCATTATATCTTAGGTCTTCATAAAAACGGATTCCATCCAATAAGTCCCTTCGGAATAGTTTGTTGAACACAGTATGGCGTATAGAAGGAGGAATATCCGACGTTTTCCTCATAAATTCTTTTTGACTTAGAATTTCAGTTTCCTGAATTCGAAATTTTTTCTTCTCGTCCACAAGTCCGTTTTCATGACAGTAATCGTATCCGCAAACCGCCATGTCCGCGTCGGACGCTTGGAGTTCATTTAGCATTGTTTCGTACATATCGGGAGCGATCCAATCGTCGGAATCGACAAAACCAACGAACTCTCCCTTGGCAATCTTTAGACCCGAATTTCGAGCCGCAGACAACCCCCCGTTCTGCTGATGAATTACGACGACCCTAGGATCGCGTTCGGCATATTCGTCGCAAATCTGAGGACTTTGATCCGGGGAGCCGTCGTCGACGACGATGATTTCCAGATCGCGATACGTCTGATTGAGAGCACTGTCGAGACACTGCCGTAAGAATTTTTCAACGCGGTATACGGGAACAATAACGCTAATCATTTTGTTTCCTCATCTTTCTGACGAGTTTGAAAAGGAAGAAATCCGTTCCGAAAAGTCGATGCAACGGTCTAGTGAGTTTGTTCCTGAGAACGTCTCGCTTTCTGAACCAGCTTTTGCCATACCAGTGGATTCCGTAAGTATTGTCCGTGACGTTGAGTTTTCCCGTTTGATCGTCATAAGGGCAAAAAAAGTCGGAAGGGAGTATTTCCGCGCCAAGAACTGTCTGACGACTTCCGTCCAATCTTAGGCCGTAAGGAAGAAGCGCTTGCGTATTAAGCCCCGGACAAGAGACGTCCAAAAAATTCCCGTTTGCATCGGGGAACAATCCCTGGTAGATCTTCGTCATCGCCTTAACGGCGGGGTGGTTCGGAATCGCGCCAAATCCTTGTCCCGTGTTGACGCGCTCGTTGGTCTCAAACCCGAAAAACGCGTCGAATTCCAAGAGATCGTCGATAGGACGGACGATTTCAACGTCCGTGTCCAGATAGATTCCTCCATGTTTTTCGAGAACCAACAGCCGAGCGTAGTCGCTCAGGAACGCCCATGCCTTGCGTTCGTAACAATTCTTGAGATATTGATTTTGCGCGACGTCAAAATTATCTTCGTTCCATTCGACAATCTCAAAACCTTGACAGAATTTCTTCCAACTCGAAATGGATTTTTGCGCCAATTTCGGCTTTTTGCCGCGTCCGAACCAGCAGTAATGAATAGTCTTGGGGATCATGGGGCGTGTCTTAAGATTTTTGCGTTCCGTTGAGAAAAGCGACCCAGTCAAATTGATCGACTTTGCGCGCTCCTAGCCAACCGGTCGACTCCGTGACGATTCCTACGGAAGATTCCTGCTCATAACCGCGAAGGTAAAAACAACTTGGATGAATTGGATCCGGTTTGTGGACGAACATGACTTTAGGGTAGGGGAGTTTTTCAAATCGGTCCTTCAGAGAATCCGTCATTCCGTCGCGGTCGGTCGCTAGAACGACGATTTCATTTTTCTTCATTCTTATTTTGCGTCTGTTCCACGAGTCTTGCGCTTCAGAGACGGAATGATAATGGACAAGAAAGAGCCTGATATCCCCAAGCCACGCGACGGGATAGGGGCGACCTTGAACGATATCCGGATCAAAACATTCGACAAGATCGTCTATTTTGAGATAGTCGTCCAAACGCTCGCAGAAGCGGATAAAATCCTCCGCTTGAAAAAAGAGGTTAATCGTCGGCGAAAGAAAGGGGAGACCGAGGTCGTGATAGAGGATCCCCCCCGTGCAGTTCATGGAGAGGATGCAGACGTTTTTTTCATGAAATTTCACGCGATTCAGTCGATTCCGCCACGCTCTGAAGAATTTCCAGACACGACGACCGAACGCGTTTCCAACTCTTTCTAACGGCATGGAGACGTTTCCTCAAGAATAGCGGCGACGGTTTGCGCCATATTTTTGACGTCGTATCCCGCCGCCGCCAACTTTTCAACCGCCTCTGGATTTCGTCGCCCCCGCGCTTGGAGAAGCGCTGACGCCCAGACTTCCGGCGGTTCCTCTAAATCGACGAACGAGATCAGCCCCGTCTGATCGACGTCTCGCGAAACCGCCGAGGAGACGACGCAGGGGAGTCCGTTTGCTTGCGCTTCGATTAACGCGAAGGGCGTTCCCTCGAACAACGACGGCATGAGGAGAACGTCGAACGCGGAGAGCCATTCGCTTACGTTATTCACGTTTCCCATAAATATGACTCGATTTTGGACGCCCGCGCGCGCCGCCGCTTCGTCCGTTTGACCGCGTAGTTCTCCGTCGCCGAGAAAAACGGCGCGCGCGTCGGAAGATCGCGCCATGAACTCTTGTAAAATTCGTATTGCGTACAACGGGTTCTTTTGGGGGTCAAGCCTGCCTAGAAGACCTATCAGAAATTCGTTTTCGACGCCTATTTGTCGACGGACTTTTCGACGATTCTCCTCCGAATAACGAAATTTTGAGAGGGAAATCCCATTCTTGACGACGGTAAAAGGTCGACCGTCAAACATCCACTCGCCCGCCTCTTGAGAACAAGCTAAAAAGCGCGTCGCGTACCGGTCTAGAACGCGGCGATTATGCCGTTCGCTTAGTCGGTGGAACAAGTTTAACGGTTTATTGATTGCCTGTTGGTTTCCCGTGCAGTGCGAGTGAATGACGCGAACGGGGATCCTCGCGCTTTTCGCAAAGCGTAACATTTCGATACTGACGACGTCGCACGTGTTGTAGTAGAGAACGTCGAACTTGTTATCGCGGAAAAAGCGACGCCAGAAGAGACGGTAGCGAAAATAGTCGTGTCTGTTGGGAGGACGTCGCCATATTTTGCCGTCGATTTCCATGACGGGGAGACTGTAGACGATTTTGTAACGTTCCTGATCGAGCGACGCAGTCAAACCGTCGATATAGTTTTCTACGCCGCCTTTATTGACGCTGTAACCGATTATAAAAATCTTTTTAACGGCGTTTTCTTGCATTTTTAGTGATTTTCAACATTGAAATTATGATTCAGCGAACTTGGGAGTATTTGAACTGGTTTAAGCATCATATGACCGTACCAATCACTTCGCCAATGAATACCTTTTCGACCAAAAACGTCCGGATTATGGATGTTGAAAGGAATTACATTTTGAATGCAATCGTATCGTTCTCTTGAACCGTCTTGACGGTGATCAAAGAGACAGATTTCAAAATGATAAGTTCCGTCTGCAATTCCTTCTAACGGAATTCTTACTGGGATTTTATTGATCCCCTTGTTCACGGGGAAATAATCTGATTCTGTTTTGGCGATCCGTAATCCGCCTCCTGTGAAAAGTATAAATTGGAATCGAACTCTGGTAAAGTCGTGAAGAGCGTTTAGCGTAAAAACAAGGTCAAGAGATTCCAAGTTAGAATACGTATTATTACCCCCTGTGAAGACCGCTTCCGTTAAAAGAAGCTTATCCGAGTCATAGAAGATTCTTTTCGCCGATTTAAGATTAACAACAGGAGAAAACAGAACGCTATCTACGTTGGCATATCGTTTAATCGCTTCCTCAACGTCGCCTAGGTAGATCAGTTTTCCGTGATCTAGCAGAGCGCATTTTTCACAGAGTTGACGAATGGTACTCATATTATGACTGACGTAAAGAATAGTCCGTCCTTCGGATGCAGAAACTTCGCACATCTTATCAAGACATTTCTTTTGAAACGCCATGTCGCCAACGGCGAGAACCTCGTCCATGATCATGATTTCAGAACTAAGATGCGCCGCCACGGAGAACGCCAATTTGACGTACATTCCGCTCGAATAGCGTTTGACGGGCGTGTCGATGAACCGCGAACATTCAGAGAAATCGATAATGCTGTCGATTCTCTCGTCGATCTCGCTTTTCTTCATTCCTAGAATTGCGCCATTTAAATAAACGTTTTCTCGACCCGTCAATTCGCCATGAAATCCTGTGCCTACTTCTAGCATGCTGGCGACACGTCCGTTGAGCCCGATCCAACCTTCCGTTGGCGCAGTTATACGTGAAATCAACTTAAGCAACGTCGATTTGCCAGCGCCGTTGCGACCGATGATACCTAATCGTTCTCCCGGCGCTACGTCAAAAGAAACGTCGTCGAGAGCCATGAACGTTTCGTTCTTTTGAAAGTCTCTTGCGTCAATTCGTCGCGTTGGATCCTCTTTATGACGTAATCGGGCGCTGAAACGCTGCAATTCTTCATGTAGAGTTGTGCCGCCGATCTGTCCTAATCGATAACGTTTAGAAATATGATTGATACTGATGATTGGCGTTGTCATTACTTTGTGGATTGATCCGATATTGTTTTGCGTGGTGGATTGACAATATTGTTTCGTTGGCTTTTAGTTCGAATCGTTTTGACAAACGACGTAACACATGGCGGCGTAAGACCTTTTATAAACAAAACAAACGCAGGTTTAACCAATCGTCGCAAGGGAAAACCGAGGAGTTTATATCCAACTGCTCGAGTTTGAATGGAATGAATTCTCGCCGAAAGAGTTCTGCGGCGTATTGCGCTTAAATCTTCTCTAACTTCATACAAAGGTTCGTCGATATTGGCGCCGACGAAGCCATGAGCATAGAAACGGAACCATAAATCGACGTCTTCGACTCTTTCCGCTCGTTTTTCGATTGAATACCCCCCCAACGCGTCGTAAACATGTTTGTAAGTCATGATAGTCGCGTGAAAAAAGGGAGCGCCTCGAACTAGGAGTTGTTTGTTAGGATTGGGGTGTGGGCGCATAATTTGATGAAAACCATTGGCGTCAAAGGGACGCATCGCGGTTCCAACTAGTTGAATATCCGGACGTCCCAATAAAAAGCAAACCTGCCGCTGAAGTCGTTCTGGACATGACCGATCGTCGGCGTCCATTCGGGCGACTAACTCGCCTGACGCCTCGGCGAGACAACGGTTCAATGCGAACGCGAGTTTCATATTTCGGTCGTTGCGAAGCAACTTTATTTTCTGAGGGTAGCGTTCCTGATACCGTTTTGCGACGTCATAGGTCTGATCGGTGGAACCGTCGTCGCACATGATCAGTTCCCAGTTGTCGTAGGTCTGCGCTAAAATCGACTCAATCGCCTCCTGCAAGGTCTCCTCGCAGTTGTAGATTCCCATAATAACGGACGCCTTGGGGTGATCCGTCATTTTAAAACTCCTGAAATGATTTTGTCTGCGTTTTATGGGGCGCTTTAGTGGGAAACGAATCCGCTTCCGCCGACTTCACGCAGAATATCGATTGTTCTCTCTAAACCCGACCGAATATTGTAACGAGGACTCCAGCCGACGTCCATGAGTTTCCGACCGTTCATTCTCGCTTTCGTAGCTTTACTATATCCGGCGGCTTCCTCGTCTTTGGGAACGTCGAAAACAGTTTCATTCCCTGTCTTGTCGGCGATAATTTTAGCCAGTTCCTTGAGAGCGACGTCTGAGGAAGGATCGGCGACGTTATACGCTTCGCCTTTTTGACCGCGCAGAAGGACTGTAAGCAGTCCAGAAACCGCGTCGGCGACGTACGTATAGGAGAAGACCTGCGTTCCGGCGCTTTTTAATACGATATTTTCGCCTGCGACGGCGTTTTTTATAAATTGACTTGACGCTTTCGTGTCAGAAAACGACATGGTCGGACCGTAGCACCGAGCGATTCGCGCAATGACGAAATCGAGATCGTGTTGCTTCAGATACGCCTGACAAAGCGCTTCGCCGCAGCGTTTGCTTTCCGGATAGCCTGCTCGAAGCGTATTGCAGTCTATGTTTCCGCAATAATCTTCGTCAAAGAGTTCGACGTCGCCGCGATTTTCACCATAGATTTCGACGGACGACGCAAAAAGAAAGCGACTGGCGTGACGCCTAGTCGCAAAATCCAGCATGTTCTGAGCGCCGACGACGTTAGTTAAGATCGTGTCGATCGGTTCCGTCGAGTATTGAATAGGGTGAGTGTTGGAGGCCAGATGAAAAACGTACGCGACGTCCTCCACTTCAGCTAAGGTCAAAGGACTCTGAACGTCGTGACAGATAAAATGAAAGAGTTTATCGTCGTGATAGCGGGGGAAACGAACACTCGCTTTTTCTTGATTTCTTCCAAGCGCATATATCGTACAATTAAGACCTTCTCGTTTGTTTTTCTCTATCAGGACGTCGACTAAAAAGCTGCCGATCATGCCGGTCGCGCCGGATAACAAGACGGTTTTATCCTCTAACTGTTCCCAAGGCAAATCGAGCTTTCCTACAAAATTGACGTCTTCCATGTAAGAAGGAATATCGTAAAGGTTCATGACAATCCTCCTATTTCAACCATCGAGTCTCTTCCCGTTTTAAATATGTTTTGAAAATTTCTAGATCGTCTTTTGTCGTCAGTTTAATATTCTTCTCAGAACCTTTGGCAAAATAGAGTGTTACGCCTAAATCAACCATCATTGTATTCGTGTATTGAGAGTCATAGACGCCGATTCCCTTTTCATAAGCTTCACGATACTTTGAAACTAACAAATCAAATCGATATGCTTGCGGCGTTGAAACGCGACGGAGCGTGTCGCGGGGAATGTACTTAGTCGTGCTTATATGGTCGTCTGTAACAAATATCTGTTCGTTATAAGGAAGCGAAGAGACCGCCGCTCCGTATTGTTTCCCTTTGTCAATGACGTCTGATAAAACGCTTTCGTCGACAAGAGGGCGAATTCCATCATGAACAACGACGATATCGTCGTCTGAAATTTTGCCCTGAAGACAATATACGCCGTTTCTGATAGATTCTTGGCAATTGGAACCTCCAGAAATAACCCATTGAAGTTTTGTTATGTCGAACTGTTTAGCATAAGCTTTAAGCGCGTCGTGCCATCCGTCGATACAGACGACCTCAATAGCGTCAATGGACGGATGATTCTGAAACCCTTCTAACGTATAGATCAAGACAGGCTTGTCGTACACGTTGATAAATTGTTTAGGGATATCTTGGCCCATTCTGGCGCCAGATCCGCCGGCGATGATAAGCGCGATATTACTCATGTTTCTTTCATTATTTCTGTTGATTTAAACAGTTGAAGTTTCCCCTGTTATCCAGTTGATCGGCATTCATAACGCTGCTTGACTGAAAAACGGGGGAAACTTCAATCCTTTTGGCTGTTCAATTTAAGTATGATTGCCTATCTGTCAAGTAATGACTATTAACCCCAGACTATCTTAGGCTTCCTCAATCATTTGCGCCCATTTTTCAATAGCGTTTTCAAATTTAAAGTGGTCGACTGATTTTGCCGCGTTCCTTCCCAAGGTCTCTCTAAAAGAGTCGTTTTCCGCAAGTCGAATCATCGCTTTGAATAATTGGTCTTCGTCGTCTCTCGGCGTTAGCAAACCGTTGACGTTGTTCTGAATAACGTCGGTTGATCCTTCACAGTCTGTTGAAATGCAGGGAAAACCCATCATCATCGCTTCGAGCAGCGCGTTAGACAACCCCTCATAACGGCTTGAAAGAACAAAAAACTTAGCGTCTGCAATTGCTTGATGAATTTGAACGGTTGTTCCTTCAAGGATAACAGAACTCTGAAGGTTTAGCGACTTAATTAATTCTTCCAATTCTTTTTTAAGCGGACCTGTTCCATAAATTGAAAGCGTGTATTCAGGATGAATTTCATGAAACCTTTTGAAAGAACGAATCAATAATTCCTGGTTTTTTTGATAATGTAGTCGTCCTATGTTGACAACTCGGTATTTAGTTTTCAATTGTCGATGGCAACTGACGATTATCGGATTCGGTAAAATCGAACTGTGTTTTTTAACAGAGTTGTCAAAGAAATTTCTAACGAGTTCTGTCTGAAATACAACGTGATCTGCGTGAGAATAGCAGGATTGAAATTGATTGAAAGTATATTTTGGATCAGATTTTATATTTACAAGTTCGCAACAAATAATCTTATCGTTCGCCTTACTCTCTAAATTGAGAAAGTGTTCAGTTGATTTAAAGGATAACGTGGCATAAACGTTATTGTGTTTCTTTATTGTTTTAATGTAGAAAACCAAGTATTTGTAAAGTAAGTTGCTGGAGTTTATAATATTTTTTTCCGCTATTTCGAAGAATAATCCATGGATATGTAATTTATTTGTTTTAGACGGTATGCTTTTGCGATAGAAACTTCGATAAAAATTATGAGGAACAATAAGTAATAAATTGTAATATCGTATGATGCCTGAAGATAATAATGACGCTTCATATTCAACTCCTCCGCAATCTATATATGGTACTATAAACATGACCGTTTTCAAGTTTTTTTTCTTTTTTATAGGAATAACATTCATAATAAAAATATGTAATAATGAGAAAATAAAAAACAAAAGAATTATTGGTAGATTAAATATAAAGAGAACAATCTTTTCTTTTCTTATCGAGGATATTTTTCTTTTCATAGTGGTTTTTTATACTATTTCTTTTTTGGAGGCACAACAGGAATCATTCCACAATCGGCGACGCCAATTTTACATGCGATCACCCTCATAAGCCTTGTCCATCAGAAGACTTGATCCTGAAAAACGTTCCGCAATACGTTAAACGAGTGTTCGACCTTGCGGCGCGTCATGCAAGTTTCTTGTCGATAAGGACGTCGTAACGACCAAGGAGGAATTACTGACAATCGTGTGAATTATTGTCTCGCCGCGCGTTTTATCGAGCAATTGTTTTACAAAACGTAGAGAATCGCGTTAAAAACGCGAGGTTGTCGACTCGAACATTACCTCGTTGAAGTGGAAGTAAGCCTTCTATACGGTCGTATTCGACTTCTCGTATTCGACTTCTCGTATTCGACTTCTGTTGGGTTCATAATGAACCACTGTAGAGTTTTTACTGCTTTGGTTCAAAACGACCTAAATGTTTCGTCGGAGAAGGAGGACGCCGTCGGCTTCTACGACTCATTTAAAGGCGACGCTGTGAACGTAATGTTTTTCTCGTTTTTCAACTGGGGGAATCGTCATGTAATCGCCATAAAGTTTGGAAAAGTACTCGTCATATCCTGAAGGAACAGGGAAAAACCTGTCTTCGAATTTCATATTTTGGGCTTTAAGCATTGATTCTCGTCGATAGGTTTCCCCGAAATAGTGGCGTCTTCCCGACGGAATACTGACATACTTAGATTGCTCGTTTGGGCACTGATTGATTCTATCCGTTAAATCGTTCCAACTGTCGGCGGACCGAAAGGAAAAAATATATCCAATGAGGAGGAATACCCGTTCCGATAGGGAGTAAGGGGGCGTCGCCTTATGATTTTTTATGTATTGTTTTCGACTTTCTCGCAAACTACAACAGGCCGCTACAAATGTGTAAAGAATTGAACGGATCCCGCATAACCAACGATGTGGACCGAAATCAGGGGTGTTTTCAATCACGAAAAGATCAATAATCAAACCATGCCGATAACCCTTGTCGTCTTCGATCATGACGTCTGTGGATTCAATTTTACCGATTCGATAATGACTGCTCAGCGAGGAATTTGGGGCATATAATTGATATTTGCCCTGAAAATATTCGTTGAATTGCCGTTTGAATAGTTCGTAGTCCTTTCGAGGCATATTGATATCCATGTCGTCGTCCCATGGAATAAACCCCTGATGACGTACCGCGCCAAGAGCCGAACCACCGCTAAGAGTGGCGTAAATGCCGTAATCGTCGCACATTTTGAATATGTCCGAAGCCATATTCAAATAAATTTGTTGTATGCGCTTTAACTCGTCGTCATTGAGCGCGCGGAGATCGCTTCTATTGGAAAGTCTCTGAAGATATCTTTCCTTGTGTTTGTTTTTCATGACTTATTCGAAGCGTTTCTGATTTCAAAGGGACGACATAACTGGAAACATAACAATCTAAACAGGAAAGGGGACGACGTTGTCGAAGACGTGTTTAACGACGTCGATTGTTCTTGGAAAGAATAATCGACCTTGCGATACTGGGGAAAAAAGATTGCGCTGTCGTTAGCGAAAATAATTTTGCCGCAAAGGTCATAAATTTGATACGAGGATATTTATTTACACGAATGTTAATAAAAACTAGCCTTGAATACCAAAAAAAACATTTGAAAAAATCTGATAAATTATTGAACTGTTTTTCATAGGAATATTGGTAATGCATTGTAGCTTCTCTATCGTTAACATCGCCCAATAATTCAGATAACAATTTCTTTTGAGTAGCGATATTAGCTACTCTATGTCGGTCGCGGAGATCGTTTGTGACCTGTTTGTTATGAATACGATAAAGAAGCAAAACTTCGTTTAATGAACGAATATCCCCTATTTTAGAAATACGTATCAAGAAATAATAATCTTCTGCATAGTCGAAGTCTTCGTCGTACAATATATTGTTGTCAAATAAAGTACGACTTCGTATAATCCATGTCGGATGCTGAGGTCCGGGATAATAAAAGAAGGATTTGACACGATATGTTTCCATGTCGCGAATACGAGTAAACTTAACTTCGTTGCGAGCTCCAAAAAGTCTTCTCCCTGTTCCGCATAGAACTACATTAGGGTGATTCTCCATATAAACGAATTGTTTTTCCAAGCGACTTGGCAGCGAAATATCGTCGGCGTCCATCCTCGCGATATATTTTCCTCTTGCCGTTTCTAGCCCGATATTGAGCGATTTTGAGACGCCGAAGTTTTCTATATTGCGTATGATCTTAACACGTTCGTCCCTCAAAGTTTTTAGATAATCTTGAGTCTCGTTTGTGGAACAGTCGTCAATAATTATAAATTCAAAATCACGGAACGTTTGAGATAATATACTATCGACAGAGGCTTGCAAAAAAGAGACCTCCGTATTGTAAGTCGGCATGATTACGGAAATCGCGGGGCGTGCGGAGGAGGTTTCTGTCATATTTGCGATAAACAGTTTCTCTAAAAACGCGTTTGATTCTACTGAACTCAAACCGCAAACAAAAGGTTGTTTCGTAGTCGTAACATTATTATTATTATTATTATTATTTCATGAACGCTTTATAAAGCAGACTTGAAACGCCGGTAAAATTCCCTGTTATAAAGTACTTAATACAAATAAAAGAAAACTCTATTCTATTATACTTTTTTTTTGAATAATTTGCTACTATTAATTTTAAAAACCATCGAAAGCTTTTATAGATATTTTTCTTTCTTAAAAAATCATTTCTTAACTGATAGTGAAAAACTAATTCTTCGTCTGTTACAATCAAACCTAACCCTTCAAGGAGTCTTCTTTCAACTATTTTGACACAATCTATTTGCGCTGTTCTATGCTCGATTGTAATTCGACGTCCATGCGCTCTTTTTTTTACGAGAATTTCTGGAATTATTGCTATCTCGCCATATTGGCTACTTTCCACTAGTAATCCATAATCTTGGGAATATTTCAGAGATTCGTCGTAGGTAATGTGACGTCGAGTAATCGTTTCACGACGCATCATAAACGTTGGATGATCCGGCCCTGGGTTGCCAAACAATAATCTAATTCGGTATAATGACTGAGATTTAATATCGACGCCAAATATTGTTGAATTTTCTCCAAAAAATTTTACATATGAACCGAGAATAATTACATTAGGATGTGCTTCCAAAAAAATGAATTGTTTTTCAAACCGCGTTGGCAGAGAGACGTCGTCTGCGTCCATTCTTGCGACGTATTTCCCTTTGGCTACTTTCAGACCGATATTCAACGACTTCGTAATGCCAAGATTCTCCGAATTCCAAATGATCTTAACACGATCATCATCAATTGACTTTAGATATTGATCCGAACCGTTTGTAGAACCGTCGTCAATAATAATAAATTCAAAATCACGGAACGTCTGGGATAATATACTATCGACAGAGGTCCTCAAAAAAGAGACCTCCGTATTATAAGTCGGCATGATTACGGATATGGCTGGGGAAGTTGAATTGGAATTCATTACGTTCTTCCTTAAGTTTCGATCAGCTTTAACAGCTTCCATAAAGCTGCATTAACTCGTTCCCCATTCTACGGATATCAAACTCTAACAACTTATCTGTATCTATCTCTAAATTTTGACCTGAATTAATAAAATCAACGATTGTTTTAGCCCATTCAGACGCGCTAAGGTTTAGACTAATCTCCAAGCATTTGCCACAATTCGCCGTTTTGGGAATCCCGTCGGAAATAAAACAATCAAGACCAGACGCTTGTGCTTCAAGCAGAGCAAGACCCAAGCCCTCTGATATTGACGGGAAAATAAAATAGTCATGATTTTTCATGAGGGCGTCGACGTCTTTTCTGTTCCCTAATAAATGGACGCTGTTTTCAACGCCTCTTTGAGCGGCGATACGTCGAATCTGGTCTTGCATAGGACCCGATCCAATCCACGTCAAGGTAGAATTTGGCTTGATTTTGAGGAGTTCGCAAAAGACGTCGAGGAGAAAGAGAGGGTTTTTTAGTGGAATAAGAGAAGCTACTGTAATGAATCGAGGCGAGTTGGAACGAAGATTAGACGTTCTTTTATTATTATTATTTAAGTTCAAAAAAAGATTTAAATTAATTCCCTGCATAATAAGATCAAAAGGTTGATCTCCGTAAAAATATGAGCCCGACTCTAATGATGGAGCTAAAAAGTAGTTAGCTGATTTTCGAAGCAATTTTTTGCTAAAAAAAGCGTAGATGAAATGAAGAGTCCTATGCTTTTTAATGTCGCCAGAAGAGTGGACATGTGATATTCTTTGTGGTACGCCCATTATTTGAGCTGCGAAGAGAATCTGGGAATTGATGAAATCATTGTTTGCATGAACGACGTCGAAAGGCGTCTGCCTTTTCAAAGCATTATAAACTATTTTCCAATAAAAAAAAATGTTTTTTGACGTCGATACAGGAAGATGAATCGTTTTAACACCGTTCGATATAACTTCGTCTTCCGTTGGAAATTTTTGAGGCGCAGTTATAAAATAGGTGAATTCAAATTTCTCATAATTCCAGAATCTTGAAAGATTTCTGTATAATGTTTCAATTCCGTCATAATATAACTCAGGAAGGAAAATAGCAACTCTCTTCTTTTTCATTCTTATTTTATATTTTACTCTGATGGGTGATTTTATAAAAAAACTTATAGGCGTCATCAAAGAAGAGCATTAGAAATTGACCGATAAAAACCTTGAGTGAGAATAATAAAAAATCTAATCTTCTGTATTTTTTTAATCTAAAGTTGAGGTGGTTTAACTTCAATATCCATTTAAAGCCCTTATAAAGTTCGATTTTTCTTATGGATTCATAACTGAAACGATAATGAAAATCTAAGGCTTCCTTGTCGGGTGTCAAATCTAGTTCTTCTAAAAGTTTTTTTTGAACCAATTGATCGCATTCTCTCTGTTTCTTACGATGTAATACGCAAATTTGCCGTTTATGGACTCTTTTTTTAACCAGAATTTCTGGGAAGACGGCAACGTCGCCATATTTACACATTTCGACGAAAAGACCGTAATCTTGGGCGTATATTAAAGATTCGTCGTAAATCACTCGATGTAATTCGATAGCTTCACGACGGATTAGGAGCGTCGGATGCGCAGGTCCAGGGTTGCGAAATAAACTTTTAATTCGATATAAAGATTGAGATTTAATATTTTGGACGATTATTTTTGAAAAATGTTCGCTAAATGCTTCGTAATACGAACCGACAAGGACGACGTCGGGGTGGGCTTCCAAGAAAGCAAATTGCTTTTCAAGTCGATTCGGCGCCGAAACGTCGTCGGCGTCCATTCTTGCTATATATTTTCCTTTAGCGGCCTTTAAACCGATATTTAACGATTTCGTGACGCCAAGATTTTCTTTGTTCCAAATAATTTTAATACGTTCGTCCCTGAGTTTTTTCAGGTATTCGTCAGATCCGTTTGTCGAACAGTCGTCAATAACGACGAGTTCAAAATCTCGAAACGTCTGGTTCAATACGCTCTCGACCGCTTCCTGTAAGTAGGGGATCGGCGTGTTGTACGTCGGCATGACGACGGATATCGCAGGCGCTTCAGGCGAGTCGGAAGACGTGACTTGCATTAAATCGTATCCATGAATGTTCGTTCAATCTTGCTAAAAAGAACCAGACCGACGAAGAATATCAAAAGACTGACTCCCCAACTGAGTAGGTAATAGGCTGTATTAAAATATCCGAACCCGAACACTGCATAGCGAAAGGTCGTAATAATAATTGTAACGGGATTAAGGAGATACCAGTTCATCGCCCTGTCAGGAACGAGTTGCAGCCCGTAAGCAATTGGGGAGCCATACTGCCAGAGTTGCAACCCGAATCCGACAAGTTTGGCGAGGTCGCGATATTTTGTCGTAACGGAGGATATTATAATTCCACAGCCGATGGATAAAACCATTATGTGTAGAATTTCTAAAGGGATTAGTAGGAGAACTGGCGACACGCGAATACTACTGCCGCCTCTCGCCAGAACGATTAACCATAGGCAGAAGAACATTGCAAACTGGATTGCAAAAGAAACGAATTGGGAACATGCAGTTGCAATTGGCGCGACTAGACGCGGATAGTAGACTTTTCCCATCGTTCCTTGATTTGCAAGAAATGTATTGGAGGTCGCTTGAACGGTGGCTGAAAAGAAGGACCAGCAGATACAGCCCGACATATAAAAGAGAAATCCGGGAATCTCAAAATCTCCGGCGACGTCGGCTGTCGTTAGTTTTGCCATGTTGCCGAAGACGATTGTGAATACGACGGTTGTTAGCAACGGCTGGATGATCGCCCATAGCGGACCGAGAATTGTTTGCTTGTAGTGGGTGGTAAAATCCCTTTTGACAAACAAAAAGATAAGATCGCGATATCGTAAAGTTTCCCTCAAATGGAGGTCCAACCATCGATGTTTTGACGAAACAACGTACTTAAAGTTTTCTATTTCATTTGTCATGATGAACTCTTAAATGACAATTTCTAAGGGAAATAGATGCTTTTTTCAAAACCCGACGTCAAAATTAAATTGGAACCTACCTCCGCTAACGATGTGGAGCGAGTAGAGCCAGTAGAATAAATACAAGGCTAGTACGATGAGCATGGTTGCCTGACGATTCCTTTTTTTCTCGATCATTTGAAAGAGCGTCCCGAAACCGATAATTGTCATTGCGGACGTATAGCTTCCGACACGAGCTAAGTAACAACTCCCCGCCGCCGCCAACATCGTAAAAGAATGGAAAAGGCAAGCGTTAATATAAAAAACCTGTTCTCTGGTAAAGAAAACTTTAGGGCACATTAGTGTGTATATGCCGACAGGAATAAAGGCGACAAGGATTCTAAGAGGATTGACGCTGTTGTATAGGTAAGGATCCTCTTCCGTCGCAAGATCTGCCCCTTTCAATTCTTCCACGGCGTCAAACAGAAAACCGTAAGAAAAACGAATTGCGATGGCGGCGATCGCAAGTCGAACCAACTGCGCGTGGTTCGGCTTTTTGGTCAAAATATAGTAGGGGATAAGCATAATGATCGCCGTTTTATGGAATAACGCTGCGAACAGGACAACGACGACATACTTTCGTAACCGGCGTTGCAGAATGAAGCGGTGACCTGCGAAGAGAATCGCGGCGGCTATGTACTGACGAATAGCGTTGAAACTCCCTTGCCATTCTCCCATGAAAAGGTAGAGCAGAATGGCGGTTAAATACATAAAACTGAATTTATAGATGGTTCGGCAATAGACGCCTACCGTGATAAATGAGCAGAGAAAAATGAGATTTTGACCGTTGTGTCCCCACAAATTAGCGATTTTAGTTAAAAAAGAAAAACCTCCCTCTTTGAAATGGACGACGTTATAGAAAACTTGAGACCACGACGGAATATTCCTTTGATAGTACGCGCCAAAATCTGCCCCAACATAAAAACGGAATCCGGCGACAAGAATCAAAACGAGAGAGAGTATAAAAGCGGGAAACAGACTCGGTTTACGCCAAATAGATCCGTCTCGACGTATAACGATCGGCGAATGAGTTTCAGCCATATGACCGAAAAACAAAACGCAGAGCAAGACGTACCAGTAAACAGGCGAAAAATGAAACATTTCAACCAGTTACTCCTTTGGAACGGACGTCCGTCTAATCATTTCTATATGCGTCATGACAGTCGGAACGGATTAACGTCGATTATTAGACGTTAACGTTTCGGAAATTACTTCAACAAGTTCGTTTCTTGTATGTTCGACGGCAAAAGGACGCGCCAATTCCTTTGCTCGGTTCGCCATTTGACGTCGTAACGTTGAATCTTTGCGGAGTTTTTTGATACTTCGAGCGAATCCCTCCGGATCGTCAGGGCGATTGACAAACCCGGAAACCCCGTCTTCAACGAGGTCGGTAGCGCCTCGAGCGGTTGAAACAATCGTCGGAACGTCGTTCCATGCCGCTTCTAACGGAGCAAGGGGCATCCCTTCGCGCCAAGAGGATTGGACAAAGACGTCCGCTTGACGATAAATTTCGTTAACGTCCATACGATATCCGAGGAAATGGACGTTTTGGGCGATCCCAAGACAACGAGCCAAACGTTCCAAGCGTTTACGAAGGACTCCTTTTCCACAAAGGATATAGTGAACGCTTTGGTCATGGAGCGCCGCGATTGCTCTAAGGACTACCTGCTGATTCTTGTTCTTATTCAACTCGCCCACGGAGAGCGCGAGAAAAGCGTCGTCGGACAGGTTAAGCTCCTTGCGAATATCCGTCGTTCTTCTTTTCTGTTGGAATCGTTCTGTGTCGACGCCAATTCCATGGATATACGCGACCTTAGGAAAGCCCATGCGACTCGCTCTGCGGAAATCCTCTTGGTTGATTGTGCAGACGACGTCCGTAAAACGCGCCATAACGGATTCGATTGGATAGTAAATCAGCCAGTTGAAGAAAGGGGCGCCGTCGTAGAAGTGGAATCCGTGAACCATGTAGAGGACTTTTGTTCCTCTTTTTCGAACGTTCCGCGCCGCAATCCGCGTAAGGACCCCCATGACCGGCTCGTTCGTCCACACAAGGTCGAAATTCCCTTTATCAAGGAGATTACGGAGTTCAAAGTAACCTTTAAGATTAATGGGCGATAGAGGACTTCTTCGCAAATTCAATTTATGAATTGGAACGTATGCTCCCAAATCTTCTTGAATTTCTTTCAAACGACTCAAAACCTCAGAGCACGCAATTTCAGCGTCGTATCCATTTTTTATCAGATACTTTACGTGCGGCTCCAAGAACTGCTTCATCATGGAGTCTGTGCAGGTAATGAGAATTCTTTTACCCACGCAATTTCTCCAGAACTTTTAAAGCGATATTTTGCGAATCGATCTCTTCTTGAATTCTGAGAAACTCGCGATCGCCGGCGATTTCTGTAAATCTGTCGTGAACGCCTAGCAGAAGTCCCTTAGCTTTTCTATTGTCTGTAGCGACGAGAACTTCGGAAACAGCGGAACCGAAACCTCCTAAGACGTTATGGCCCTCGCAGGTTAGGACTAATTCGAAATTTTGCGCGACGTTTTCAATAAGCGCCCGATCGATGGGTTTGATTGTCGGGAAAGTATAGAGCGCGGGCGAGAGCCCCTGTTTTTTAAGCGCTTCGTAGGCTCCGGCGACTTCCTCATAGATCGCGCCGGTCGAGAATAGAGCGACTCGCTCTCCTTCATGAATCCTCAACGCCTTTCCGACCGTGAAGTTTTCAATTGTTGTTTCGTGAATTCTCTTTTCCCCGCCTCGGCCTAACCGAAGATAGGCAGGACCGGGATGGGCGACGAGCGCTCTAACGCAAGCGTCCGCTTCCATTGCGTCGCCCGGCGCCATAACGGTCATGTTCGGAATCGCCCGTAGACACGCGATATCTTCCGTCGCATGGTGACTTACGCCGAGAGACCCGTAAGCGAATCCGCCGCCAACACAGACTATCTTCACGTTTGCGTTATGATAAGCGCAGTCGTTCCTAATTTGTTCCAGACACCGCAACGTCGGAAAGTTGCCGATACTGTAGACGAAGACGGTCTTGCCTTCAAGCGCCATTCCCGCAGCGACCGAAACCATATTTTGTTCGGCGATTCCGGCGTTGGTAAATTGATCGGGAAACTCTTCCCAAAAAGGCCTTAAGACGCCAAAACCAAGGTCGCCCGTAATAAGTTCGATTCGCTTGTCTTTCCTGGCTAGTTCAACCAGCGCGCGCACAAACGCGTCTCTCATTGCTTGTCCTCGATCACGGCATGGACACGCTCGTCGGTTCCCGGTCGCGCTTCAACGCGCCTCATCTGTTCTGGATAGGTGGTTTTCCACGAGCTTGAAAGCGCGTGGTCGTCGGCGGTTTCGCCGTCGTTTTCGGAACGAGCTTCCCGCATTATAACGCTTGACGCGTAGGGGTCAACAACGCCGTCGGGAATGGCGTCGCAGAGTTCGCGAACGGCGACGTCGTACTCCCACCCCTGGTGAGGATAGCGGTAATGCCACAGCACGTCGTTTTGCATATAAGAAACGCCGCGTCCCTTGATCGTGTCGGCGATAACGACGGTCGGTTTATGCGGTTTTTTATCGGCGTTTTCACTTGCTTCTTCGAACGCCGCTTTCAACTGATTGAGATCGTGCCCGTCGACTTCGATCGCACGCCAGCCGAACACGCGCCATTTGTCGATCAAGCGATAAGCGCCCTCCGGGTCGTCCAGTTCCATCGTGTTTTCGCCGAAATCCAAACTCTGCATTTGGTTGCGGTCGATAATTGCGACCAAATTGTTCAGACGAAAATGATTGGCGAATAACGCAGCTTCCCAAACGGAACCCTCGTTACATTCGCCGTCGCCAAGCAGGGCGTAGATTTTATGACCCATGTCGCCGCTTTTCTTCGCCGCGAACGCCATCCCTACAGCGACGGAAAAGCCGTGACCGAGGGATCCTGTAGAAAACTCCACCCCGGGGACCTTGCTGGAAACGTGCCCTATGAGTCGGCTTCCGTTTTCGCAAAACGTCATGAGCTCCTCGACGGGAAAGAACCCCGACTCGGCGAGGGCTGCGTATAGCGCCGCGCTCGCATGTCCTTTACTCATGAGGAACCGATCGCGGTCGCGCCATTGCGGGTCGTCGGCGTCGTAGCGTAAGACGCCGGCGTAGAGCGTCGCTAGAATATCTGACGCAGAAAAATCAGAGCCAATGTGACTTACGCAGGCTCTGTGCGTCATCTCAACGCAATGTCGTCGAATAAGCCACGATAACTGTTTGCTGTTCATACGCTCCGACCTTTACAATTTCGCAGGCGACGTTCGTCTTGCCAGAAGGATAATTCCATCAGTCAAAACATTGTTTCGCCGCGAGATTTAAAGTCCAACTTTACAGAATGAACGTCATAAGGTCTGACGTCTGCAAATTCCCGCGCCGAAGTCTAATTCAGATTATACAGAAATATCCCAAAATACTAGTGACGCCCATAAAAAACGTCGAAGCGCGACGTGCTTGAAAGTCCGATCGGAGCGCGCGAATGAACGAAATGAAAGAGCGCTGTTATATGGAGAAACACAGATAGGCGAAACTCAAACTGTTTCGCCTATCAAATTACGTTTCTTTTGAGATTTGATCGAGTAGGCGGAGTTCTTCTGGCGAAAGACTCCACCCAGCGCAGCGCGAGACGTCTGCTAGCTGTTCAGGTCGTTTTACGCCGACAATCGCGATGGAATCTTTCAGCGCGTCGAGGATAAAACGAATAGCGACGGAACTCAAGGTTTGGCCATGCGCTTCGGCGATCGGCTTCATTGCCTCCACAATTTTGAGATTCCGCTTTAGTTTTTCCCCATGAAAATTGACGTAGACGTCACGACTTCGACGATCGTCAGCAGGGAACGAGGCGTTTTCGTCGTATTTTCCCGTCAGAACCCCCTGTCCAAGACTGCCCCAAGTCGCGATGTTGGCGTCGAGCGTCGCAGCCGCCGACCGAAGATCTTCTTCATGGCAGCGACAAGCTAAAGAAAACTGATCTTGAACCGTAACGAACAATCCGCGAAACGGCTTCCACGCCGGAAGCTGTGCTAAAGCGACGTTAGAAAGGCCAAAATAACGAATTTTGCCCGCGTCGCGCTGACGTTCCAGTTCAGCGACGATTTCATCCGGAGGCGTGACTTCGTCCCAATAATGAACGACGTAGACGTCGACGTAATCAGTCCTCAGTCGCGATAACGTCCTATCCAAGGCGACGTCGAGATATGCTGGAGTACTGTCGTAAGTCTTTTTTCCGTCAAATATTTTAACTCCGAATTTCGTTTGAATAACGACGTCTTCTCGCCGTTTCCCCAATCCTTTCCCCAATAACCGTTCTGACTGACCGAGTCCATAGACGTCCGCAGTGTCAAAAAAATTGACGCCTAATTCGAACGCTTCACGGATGGCCGCGAGGAAGTCTTTCTCATAGGTTTTGCCCCAACCATACATTCCCATGGGACAACCGCCCATACAGATTCGGGAAACAGTAAGATCGGCGTTTCGGAGCTTTAGGTATTCCATGATTGATTAGCTATGGCGATTAGCTGTGGCGATTAGCTGTGGCGATTAGCTGTGGCGATTAGCTGTGG
>CAMJTU010000042.1 GCA_946408825.1 uncultured Planctomycetaceae bacterium | reverse complement strand
CCGCGTCGCGGACTTCGGGGATTGTCGCGCTGTCTATAATCGCCATAAGTTCCTCTTTAGCGCCGACGTTCCTTAAGATTCCGTCAACTTCTGAAACTCCGCGACGCTCAATCCGGCGCGTTTCGCCGCCTCTTCCACAGTGATAACGCCGTCTCGCACAAAGGAGGTCAGAAGTTCCCGACGCTCCTCTTCTCTTCCTTTTGTAATTCCCTTTTCAATTCCTATTGCAATTCCTTCTTCAATGGCGTCGTCGATTTGCGAGGCTTCGTCGTGCATTTGTTTTTCGCGGTACCACGCTTCTTGACGCATGCGTTCGTCCGCCTGGAAATCGTTGAGGACGATTCCCGCGTCGCGGACTTCGGGGATTGTCGCGCTGTCTATAATCGCCATAAGTTCCTCCTTTGAGCCGACGTTGATTAGCCGCAGCCAATCTTCCATCGGACGTCCCTTTTTAAATCGATTGAGCTTCTTGAGTTCAAAAACGTGGATTGCGAACTTCTTCGTAAAAAGACGTCTCCGTTTTCCGTAGGTCACGCGGACCGTCGTATGGTAATCCTCGTCCTCGTCGTCGAATAAATCGAAATCCAATATATTGACGCAAATCGTCTGCTTGAGTTGCTTGTAGACTTCCCCCGTCTTCAAATCTCGGGTGAAAATCCTCGACCAATAAAAGAGCGAGCGATCTCGAAAACTCTTCTCGCCTCGAACCTGCATTTCCACGTTGACGATTTTATCGTCGACTTGGAGTTGCAAATCGAGCCGATTAAACTTCTGCCGCCAACGTTCCGGCGGTATTTCCACGTTCAGAATTGTAACGTTCTGAATCTCGTCGCGCGGGATTTCAAGAAGATCGGAAATCAGCGCCTTGGTGAGCGCGATATTCTTCTCTTCGCCAAAGACCCGTTTAAAAACGACGTCAAGCTTTAGCTTGACAAAAAATCCTTCGTCCCAAGGGGCGCCCATTTTCTAAAACTCCTCGCGCGTCGCTCTCGGGCGAGCGACCAAATCGTCGCGAAAACCAACCTTATTATAGTTTAAAAAAGCGCGCCTCAAAGTCAAGTTAAATCGACCTTGACGTTCATGTTCAGCGCGGCGGCGCTGATCGTCCGCCACGACGTCGCGGCGTTTTTAGTCGCAGAACGTTCCGATTAGCCAAAAAATTAAAAAGAGAACAGGGACGACGATAATTAGAAACCCGAATAGGATGACGAGACAGCCGCAACCGAAGTCAAGGAGGTTTTGGACGCATTCGGGAAGCATGGAGACGAGCGACCCCAGACAGCCGACGAACATAATAACGCCGAAGACGAACGCGGCGCTCCAAAATAAAAAACTGAGCATTGTAAAACTCCTTTCGCTCGACGTTATTCGACGCCGAGCGTTTTAAAGACGGCGTCTTCGCTTCTGTCGTAGAAGAGCAGACTGAAATTTCCGAGGAGTTCGGACGGAACGGTTCCGAGGTCGGGCGCCGACGTTCATTAGCTTCAGTCAATCTTCGCCAAAAAAGGGCGCCCCGGATTGCGGGGCGCCCCATTCCTTTAAGGAGTTAGGAATCACGCGGCTTATCCGCCGGAGCTTGCAGTCTCCAAGACGGCAAGACGACGACGGGAGGCATTATGGATATTCCTCCCCCGTTTTACGTCGCAGTCCGCGCTGACGACGACGGCGACGCGCTAAGGAGAAAACGCGCCGCCTTGTCTCTGTTGCGATGAAACGCGAGAGACGAGACGTATCTCTTATACTCAAAATCCCGCGCGTTTTCAATCTCTTTTTTCTAACGACCGAACAAACGTCGTTTTAGTACGCTTGCTTTAAACTCAACGCCGCGTTTCCGGCAAGCGTCCCAACGGGACGCGGAGCGTCACTTTTACGCGGCAGCGCTAACCGTCCGCCGCGACGTCGCGGCCGCTACTTCGCTATTAGAAATTGAGAACGTTATTCGAGGAAGAAAACGTCGGAGCGTTCTTTGACGATTTGGCGCCATTTTTCCTTTTCGTCGTAACGGAAGACGAGGTAATCGACGCCGTCCTCGTATTCGAGCGCTTTGCGACGTTTTTCGTCGTCCAGCTTCTGTTGCGGTTTATCGTGGTCGGGACCGTCGATATAGACGGCGAGTTGCGAGCCATTCTTGGGGTTGTAAAAAAAGTCGACGCGGGTATGCGCGTTTGAGAACTCCCGCTGCGCTTCGGTCGGGAGGCGCCAGTTGTTCTCGTCGATAAACTTGAGCCATTCTCGTTCGAGACTCGATTCCGTCTTGCTCATGAGTTCTTCGAGGAGTTCTCCTCGCGATTTGAAACCGGACGAGACGCGGAGCGTCGCGTTCTTGAGTATTTTTAGGACGTCGAGCGCGAGTCGGCGGTCGATGATCTCATGATCCCGCTGATTGGAGTAACTCAAAAGACAGTCGTAGCAGGCCGCTTCGCAACCTTCTTTGATATTCGGCGCGTCGGGATCGTCTTTTAAATCCAGTTCCGTATCGAAGTTGTAATGACACACGGCAAACGCTTCGCGGACGACTTCTTGAAATTTATCAGGATCGAGGAGTCTTTGGAGCGCTCCGGCGCCCCCTTCCGACGCTTCGTATAGGAGGAGCTGCGAACGCGTCTCTTCGTCGGGGAGGGGGAAGGCGCCGAGTTCATAGTCGTCGACGGAGAAGACGCGTTCAATCGCGCGCTGGAGCGCCGCTTGAAGGGACGCGAACGCGTTGGGCGCCAGTTCCTTTCTGGGCTTGACGACGACGCAGTTCTTCGTATCGCGGACGAAGGGGCGAACGAACTGGATTTTCTCGTTGTTGAAAGTCTTTTCTTCTTCGTCGCTTTCGTCATAGGACTCGTCGTTTTTATCGGGAACCCAGCGTCCGCTGACGAAGTCGAGTCGAAAACCTTTCCGCTCATGCGGTTTCTGACGCTTGAAGCCGTTGTTGACGCGATAGATCGTCGCGGCGGGACCGTAGACGAGCTCGCCCCAAACGGAGCCGTCGGGGAGGAGGATTTCCGCGTTGGACGCGTCGACGGCGCCGTCGTGATTCGCGAATCGGTAGGAGGTCGCGATCGCGTAGCCGAAGCGTAGTCGTTCCTCTTCGTCGCACGTGATGCGCGTCGCGCGGCGGGCGACGACCTTTTGGAGTTCGAGAAGTCCGGGGGTCAGGGCCTTGAGTTCGGCGCCGCAGTTCTCGCAGACGTCGACGTCCTCTTCGTGAAAATATCCGCAGGAGGGACAGATCGCGACGGAGATCGTCGGGTCGTCGGAGTCGCCGGAATCGGACGGAGGAATCGAAACGCTGTCGATACGGTATCTCGCGCCTTCGTGGTAGACGATCGCTTTCGGGCCGAACTCGCTGATCGCGAGGAATCGCGGACGCGACAGATATTCGTCGTCGTTGCGTTTGATTCCGGGTATATAGGCGAAGACGGGGAGTCGCGGGAAGTTATAGCCGGGGAGGAACCCTTCGGCGGCAAAGTAACGGTAGGGATAGAACTCGCTTTTTTCGTCGCCGTTTCCATTTTTGCCGTCGGCGCGGAGCAAACTGATTTCGGTCCTCGCTTGGGCGAAGAGATTTCGAGCGCGCCGTCTTTCGTCTTCATTAAGCGCGTGAGAAATCATATCTTGCGACTGTTTGCAATACTGTTTGAACGCCGTGTTGTAGAGCGTCATCCAGCGTTCGCAGGCGTCTTTGAAGTTCTTTTCGACGTTCTTTAGCTTTTCGTCGATCCATTCGGGGCGGAACCGTTCAAAACCGGGCGGACAGTTCTCGAAGACCGGCTTAAAGACGCGTTTTGCGCGAGCGGAGGCGGCGTCTTTGATCTTTTCGCTTTTGACGATTTCGAGAATTTCCTTGCGAATTTTACAGGTTCGTTTCTCCTTGGGGACGTTTTCGACGGCGCCTTGCTTGTTATCGTCGAGGTCGGGCGCGTCGACGAGTTCGGTCATCTTGTCGCCGAGTTTAAAATCGGCGAGCTTGACGGCTTCCGCGAGCCAAATCGCGTAGAGGTGCGACGTTAGAAGCGCCTCGTTTAGGAGGTCGATTTGCGGAGGCGCGACGGCGCCGGAGACGACCTTCTCCGGGCGTTTGAAGTAATATCGGTCATGCTGGCTCAAGGGCGTGGCGTAGACGAGGGAGAGCGCGGGCTGTCCGCTTCTTCCGGCGCGTCCGCTTCGCTGGGCGTAGTTCGCGGGGGTCGGCGGGATATTGCGCATATGGACGACGTTGAGTTCGGCGATATCGACGCCGAGTTCCATCGTGGGGGAACAGAAGAGGATCGGGAGCCTTCCTTCTCGGAAGGCCTCTTCGCGTTTTTCGCGTTCGTCGGGCGCGACTTGCGCGGTGTGTTCCCTTGCGTAAAAGTTTCGGGCGTCGAGCGCGGACTCGCTTTGATAAAGTTTTCGGAAATACTCGTTGACGGGCGCGGTTTCTTTATACTGTCCATACTGACGCAGAAAGTCGACGGGCTGACGTTTATCGTCGGCGATTTTCCACAGGAGACAGCTTGGAACGAGACGATACCCGTCTTTTTTCGCGTCGATTTTGTTGATAAGTCCAGCGTTCGAGCAGACGGCGAAGATATCGTCGACGACGGGTTTAAGTTCGTCGCGTTTTATGAGATATTGGCCGTCGGCGTCATTTTTTAATTCTCTTAAGAGCCAGCTTCCAAAAGCGCTTCGCGGCGTGACGCAAAGGTTGTCGTTCTTTTCGCGTCCCGTAAACCGAAGTTCCTTTGACGACCGGGGGTACGCCGTTCCCGCGTGGTAAAGGGACTTGAAATCTTCGGCTTCGTCGAAGCCCCATTGGGGATTGAGCTTTAATTTGACGTCGCCGACGAATTTCTCTTGGTTCCCGTACTGGAGCTCGTCGGCGTCGACGGCGAGTTCCCGTCGCAGATGATCGAGGAACGCGACGAGTATTTTAGCGCGTTTTTGAGGGGACGCCGACTGCAGCGCGGCGTGCGTCCGTTTCCAGCGTTCCTCGTCGCGCGCGATCTCGTCGACGTCGGCGTATTCGATTTTAAGGAGTCCCGTCTGCTCAAGGTTGGGGACGAGATAGCGCCAACCGCGCCTTAAATCGCGCATGACGTGATACCGGATCGTCTTTTTAAACGCGGAAAGAACCCCGTTTCGCATCGTGGTCGTAAGGGAGTCGCGTCCTTCGCGGTCTAATTCTTTGAGTTCGAGATTAAGCGTTTCGACGATCTTTTCGGCGACGTTTTCGTAAGTCAATCCCTCGTCCCCGGCGCTTTGGAGCGCCCGATAGAGCGCGGCGCGTAGCGCGCAGACTTTGACGAAGTCGTTGAAGTGCCCCGCCTGAAGGGACGCGTCTTGACGGTTGTCCGTAAAGCTCAAGAACTTGCGTTTTTTCTTGTTTTCTTCGGAGTCTCCCTCGAAGAATTTGAAGAGTTGATTCTCGGTCGAGAGGGCGAGGAGCGTCGTGGCGGAACTTCGACCGCCGACGCTGAGGTTCGAGAGGTGCGAGGAGTCGCTTTTGATCGTTCTGGCGCTCACGTCGGCGGGGTAGGCGACGTTGCACTTGGGGCAAAATCGGAAGGGAGAGGGAACGAAGAGGACGTTGAGCCCTTCTTCGTCGCTTTCGGGAACGACTTCGCCGAGCTTGTTGACTCGATAGAAGTCGGGTTTGTCCTTTTCTCTGGCTTTTTGAAGTATGAGCCTTGTTTTGTCTTTTTTGTCCTCTTCTTTCCATTCTTCGGGAAGGCGTTCGAAAATATCGGCTTCGATTTCTTCCTTGGATTTCGTTTGATCTGGAACGAGCAGGAGATAGCCGACGTTTTCCTTGTCGATCTGGTCGAGCGCGGCGGAGTCGAAGGGTTCGCGGGCGTCGAATCTGATTTTCAGGACGCCGTCGCGCTGATATTCGACGCGTTCGACGGAGTAGAGGTCCTGACCGCAGTTGGCGCAGAAGGCGAGGGGATAGAGTTTCGCCTTTCGGTCGGAGTCGGGCGCGTAGACCTGTTTAGTGAGAAAGACGCGTCGTTTTTCGCCGAGTTCGGCGGTGGCGTAGGCGTTTTCGCCGCGTCCGACGAACTGATGGAGTTTGAAGGGGAAGAAGGAGCGTCCTTGGGCGTTCGGCGTGTTGGCGCCGACGAGGAAGAGGAATTTAATCGCTTTGGCGCAGGTTTCTCTGTCAAGTTCGACGAGTTCCGCGAGAATTTTGGCGGCGCCGTTTTCGCCCGAGATCGGCGTCGGGGTCTTGCGGACGAGTTCTTTCGTCGATTTGTCGCGTTCCGTTCCGAAATGCGTTTCGATCCACGAGGCGAGCTTTGAACTGCGGAGCGCTTCGAGGGTTGATTCGACGCCAAAGAGGTTTCGGAGCGTCGCGTCGTCGTTGGCGGCGGCAAACGCTTCGATTTCGCGGCGGAGCGCGTCGCGGTTGCGCGCGTCGCTAAAGTCGAACTCGTACGTTTCGCGACTGAGCGTTTCGCCGACGATATTTTCCGATTTGAACGTTTTGCCGAAGATTTTCGACGCGACGCGCGCGACTTCGTTACGGTCGTCCTCTCGCGATTTGCCCAAGGCGATCGTCGCCGACGTGCCGACGCAGATCACGTCTTGGGTTCGCTCTCCGACGGCGGCGTCGAGCGTTCGGCGCGCGAGCATCGCGACGTCGGCCCCTTGGCGCCCGCGATAGCTGTGAATTTCGTCGAGGACGAAGAATTTTAGATTCTTCATCGCCTCTACGAGCTTGACCTCCGACGCGCGCGTGAGGAGCAGTTCAAGCATCATGTAGTTCGTGAGAATCACGTCGGGCGGATTCTCGCGAATCGCGTTCTTTTCGTCCACCTTTTCTTGCCCCGTATAGCGGCGGAATTTGATCTTGTCGCAGAAAGGACCGTCCTCGGGCAGGAACTTTTCGAGTTCTCCGATCTGGCTGTTGGCGAGCGCGTTCATTGGGTAGACGATAATCGCCTGAACGCCCTTTCCTGAACCGTTACGGAGGATATGGTTGACGATCGGGACGATATAGGTCATGCTCTTGCCGGACCCGGTTCCAGTCGTGAGAATATAGTCTTCGCCTTTAACGGCGCGGCGAATCGCGTCCGTCTGGTGCTTGTAGAAGCGCATCGGGGCGCCGTCGAACTGGAAGATTTTGGCGCAGTCGGGGTGAAGAATCCCTTCGGCGACGAGCGTTTCAATCTTCTCGCCCGGCTTGTACGAAGGGTTGAGTTGAACGATCGGGTCGGGCGAGAGGAGTCCGTCTTCGACGGCGCCGCGAACGAAGGCGTCGATTTTCGGGTCGTCGATGTTGAGGAAGCCTTGGACGTACTCTTTATAGTCGCCGACGACGGCGTCGCGCAGTTCAAAAATATCCATCGGAGTCTCTGCAAAAACGGGCGGAGGGGAATTCGTTAAGGGCTATAACGGGTTAGGCGTCGAGGGATTCGAGCCAAGAGAGCCAAGGCGTTCTCGTTTGGATCGCTTCGATCATCTCTTGGAAGATCGTTCGAATCACGGCGTGAGAGGGGAAGCGGTCGTCGCGAGCGGCGTTATGGTCGCGGAGGAGCGCGTCGGCGCGGGCGACGAGTTCTTGGTCGGCAAGTTCTTTTCGGGCGACGATCGGGAAGGTCGTCATGACGTAATCGAGCGCGTCGAGGGGCGTTGGGAAATAATCGAGGAGTTTTGCGCGCGCTTCCGGAGATTCCGGCGCTTCCGACGCGTCGCGCCATTGGTCGAACCCGAGATAGAGTCCGAAATAGAGCGCGTCGAGTTCGCAGCGAAGGAGAAAACGTCGCTCTTCGTCCCAGAGAAAAGGCTCGCCGTCGTACCCGACGCTTTCAGCGAAACCCCGCATATCTTCCGAAGTGTACGTGAGTTCTAAAACGCGAGGTAAGATAAAGTCGGAGAATGTTTGAGAGTTAGACGATTGCGACGATTGTAATGCTTGGGGATTGATTGATTGATTGATTGATTGATTGATTGATTGATTGATCTAAAAGCGAAGGGGAAAGCGCTATGATATCTGGGGGGAGGGAGCGTTACGATTTGTTTCTTAGTAAAGTAAGCCAAAGAGGTCGCGCTAAGTTTTTGTCTTGCGACATAATCATGAATATATGAAGAAAAGTCGGAGACCAATGGAATAATCGGCGTGTTTGCGTTGTTGATGAAACAAAGAGGATATTTTCCGCTAACTCCAGATAATGGAATTGGCGCAGAGATAACAGTCCTCATGTTCGTCGTGTTTGTAATATCTCGAGAACCAAAGAGGAATCTCGCATCGTTAGGGAGGCGATTTAGAATGTCGTGCTTGTTTACCCAATATCTTGGCGTCACGCAATAATTTTTATCCTTTAGCCTTTCAACGGGCACGGTGGGTAGTTGCGTTGATTTCGACCCTTCCGGGAGGTCGGCGTAGTCTCCGAAGCGGTGGTTGTAATGGTGAACCATTTTCGCTTCGTAGAGGGGCCAGTATTCGGCGTGGTCGGACTCGCGATAGAATCTCGCGCCGCGCAGCGTATAGCCTTGCGACTCTAGCTCGTCGCGGGTTCGGAAGAGATGGGAGTCGCCCGACATGTGGAACATGGCGCTAAAGGAGACGCCCCACGGGTTGCTTTCTTCTTGGCGTTCGTTTTTTTCGCGGAAGAGGATCGGGACGCGGCGGTATATGGCTTCTGTGAGTTCTGCGTCGCGTTTTGAGCGCAGGATCGGGAAGGTCAGCGTGTTCGGGTTGAGGAGCGCGAGTTCGTCTTTGGTTAGCGTGAAGCTCTTTTCCGCCGCGCTCGTCTTGAGTTCCGCGACCGAATGATTAAAGAAAGAGAGCGCCGCGCCGTCCCGCGACGTCTGGTCGGCGCCGCCGAGCGTTACAAGGGAGAACTTCATGCGGCTGTCGACCGCAGGAAAGAGTTTTTTGCGGTTTTCAAAATCGTAAATGCTAAGGAGTACGGCGCGTTCGACGAGGTTTTGAACGAACGCTTTTGTCGTGTTGCCGGAGGCGATTTCCGACGGGACGATGAAACCGCAACGCCCTTTTGGGGCGACGAGGCGCGTGTTTAATTCCGCGAAAACAGCGTAAGTGTTGACGTCGCCGCAACCGCACAGGGGGAAGAGCCCCGATTTTCGCAAAATCACGCTGACGCATTCCGCGTTTCGTTTCGCCGCTTTGAATTCGGCGTAGAGGGGCGAGGTTTCGTCTTTTGCGAGCGCGCTAATGAGCTTTTCGCGCGCCGCCTTGTTCGCGGCGCCGGCGATCTCCGGGGCGCGCTGGGCGAACCATTCTTTTTCTTGAATTTTGACGCGTTCCCACGGCGGGTTGCCGAGGACGACGTCGAACCCGCCCTTTCCGTCGAGCTTAAAGACGTCGGGGAACTCGACGTTCCAATGGAAGAAACGGTATTCGTCGGCGAGTTTTTGGATCGTGTCGCGCCGGAACGGGGAGAAGGACAGACCGAAGTTTTGATCGCGGCATGCGTCGTCAAAGACGTCGTAGAGAATGTTGAAATCGTCGCGAGATATTTTCGGCTTGACGAACGCGGCGAGCCAGAGATCGGCGAGGAAACGCTGGCATTTAAAGACGGGGCTTTCGAGGAGCTCGTGGTATTTCTTTTCAGAGGCTTCGTAATCTTCCGGGGACGCGTTTGAAACGGCGGTCAATTTTTCCCAATTTTCAGCGAGAACCTCCGACGCGATTCGGTAGGACGTCGTATAGTCGTCGTCACGAAGGAAGTTCATTTGTCCGGCGCGTTGATCTGCTTGCGCTCTCTTGCGCATTTCGGCGTTTTGCTTCTTGAGCGTCGAGCAGACGGTCTTGTCGTCTCCTTCGACGCGTTCGAACGCCGCGTCGGGGATTCCCTCTTTGATAAGTTCCGGCGTCGCGCCAATTAGCGAGTTTCCGCACTTGATTCGATGGTCGAGAAAGACGAGGGATTTCCCCGGCTCCATCGACTCGAGCCAGAGCGAGATTTTACAGAGTTCGACCGCCATCGGGTTGAGGTCGACGCCGTAGATCGACCTTGCGACGACGTCGCGAACGGCGTCGCGGACGGCGCGCGGCGACGGTTCTTCTTCGCCGACGCGGATTTGCGCCAACCGACGTCCCAACCGCCGCGCGGCGCCGACGAGGAAATGCCCGGAGCCGCACGCGGGGTCGCAGATTTTCAGGTTGAGGATTGCTTTTTCGCGGTCGGCGCGGGGCGCGTCTTTCGGGAGCGCGGCGAGCGCGTCGTCGACGGTCGGGTCGAGCGCCGTGTCGAGAAGGGACGCGACGAGTTCGTCGGGGGTGTAATACGATCCGGAGGTTTTGCGGTCGTTTCCGGCGACGATTTCAAGGGAGAACGAGCCGGAAGCGGAAAGAACGGGGCGCATCTCAAGGAGCGACTCGTAGACGCTTCCAAGTTCTTCCGCGCCGAGATTGCGGTAGTCGACGCGCTGGAGGACGTTGTTGCGCGTCGTGTGGGTCAGCGCTCTAATCGCCGCGAGGAGCGCCGCGTCGCCGAGCTCGCAACCTTCGAGGTCGGGGATGAACTCGGGAACGAAAAGGCTCGAACCAAACGCGGGGATTCCAAGGCGCGCCTCGCCGTCGCGGCATTTTCCGAGGGTTAGCCGCAACTGGCGCCAGAGGTCGGTCGCGCGTCCGCCGCGAATCCGTCGCGAAAGGGTTCGAAGACGCGAGACGGAATAAAACTTCGTATAGATCGCCTTGGTTTCCTTCGAAGTCGTCGGCGTAAAGAAGAGGTCGCGCTCCTCGGCGACGAGGACAAAGACGATCCGATAGACGAGTCGGAGAAGCTGACGGTAGAAATCTTGGGTCGAGAGCGCGCCGGAATCCAACTTGTCTTTAAGCTCGCGATTTTCCGCGCGTTCGAGAAAACCTTTTCCAAGCGCGTTAATCGCGATCTGAAAATCGCTTGCCAGTTCGTCGAGCGCGCGCGTACCGGACGCGAGACTCAGCCGTCGCCAGCGTTCGATCAGTATTTCTTCGTCGTCGCCGGCGGGCGCCGACTCTTCCTCGCCCTCGCCGTCGTCGCTTTCGGGCGCTTCGTCGTTCTCTTCGACGGTTGACGATTTGACGAACCGCGTCCAGTGCGCGACGAGATAAAAGAGAAAGAACTCGTCGTAGGCGTCCGAGTTCATGATCGTCTCAAGGTCGAATTCAAGGAACGCCGGACGCGACATGGTCGCGTTGTCGCGAAGGAATCGGAACTTCAGCCCGTTGGAGACGACGCCCCACAGAAAGTCGTCGTCTTGATTCAAGAACTCCTGCATGAAAGAGTGGGGCGACTTTTTAGCGCCGGCGCGCGACGTCGAGTCGCTTCGGTCGAGGTCTTGCCGGAAACTCACGAGATGAAGCGCAAGTCTTTGCTCTTTCGGTAGTTCGTGCGATAGTCTATAGCTTTTGTCTCCGATAACGATCGGCTCCTTGCGCGGAGTCGGGGCGGCGAAATCGAGCGCCTTCATGAGCGGGATAAGCCACGCCTGACGAGTGAGGGTCGTCCCGTAATCGTCGCTTGGAAGCTCGCTTCGGCGTTTCTGGAAGAGGGACCACGCCGTTTTGAGCTTCGCCCAGACGTCGGCGATTCGTTCGTTCAAGCGTTCGCCGGGGAAGAGTTCGAAATCGTCGTCTTTGAGTCCCGGAACGTCGGGGTTGCGGACGGCGATTCGCGCGAGGATTTCCGGCGGGATCAGCCCTCCTTCGGAGAGGACGGCGCGAAACTCGTTTTCGAGCGCGCGCGTTCTGGGGCGGCGCCTCGTTTGGATTCGGGTGGGAGTCGACGACGTTTTCTTAGCGGGGCGAGGGGACATGGCGAACGGTACTTTGACGGACGATTCGGGGACGGAGGGGGAACGCGTTTTTTTTACGGGAAAAGGACGCGATCAATTAGGCTGGAGGGGGAGGTAGACGTAGACGCCGACGAGGTCCGGTTCCGCCTCGGGAACGACTTCGACGGGACGGTTCGTTTTGGAAGCGCCAAGCGCTTTGCGGACGCGTTCCCGAGCCTCTTTAAGCGCCTCGGCGCGCTCGCGCGCGATTTCGACGAGCTTCGGCTGAATCAGGGGATAGCTCTCTTTAAGGAACTTTCCGATCCATATTTTGGATTCTTCGGGTTTTACGTTATAGGAAGGCTTGACGTCGAAGAGGATTGCGGTCTCGTCGTCGTTAAGGAATCGGGGTTCGTCCGGGACGCCGTCGTAGGCGACGACGCGGATTTCTTCGGCGAGGCTTTGGACGTCGCGTCCGTCGCGCGTTCTGGTCGTCGTCTTAAATCGGAGTCGCAGGAGGAGCGCGGTCGTCATTTTGGCGACGTCGCGGGTCCGAATCACGCCGCAACGGCTTGCGAGCGAGTTTTCAGCGAATGGATCGAGCGCCGTATGGAGCGCGTATTCCGAGATCGCCGAGACGATCGGGTGCGCGCGCGAAACGTGTTCCGCGTCGCCGGACGCCGCCGTGTTGAAGGAGACGCGCCATTGATCGTAGTCGGGGAGATACTCGCGGAGTCCCGCCGAGGCGCCGGTAAGCGTTAGGATCGAGACGCCGTCCTCCTCGACGACGGTTCCGCCGGAGTCTTGAATCGCATTTTCGACGAACCATCGGACGTCGCCGCTGGAACCGAGGATTCTTTGCGTTTCATCAAGTTCGCGCGAGACGGCGGGCGCGATTTCCTTCATCGTCGCGCCGTGCGCGAAGAATGTATTCCGACCACGCTTTTGATCCTTGAGGACGTAACCTTCGCTCGGCGTCGCGACGGCGGAATCTTCCTCGTCTTCTCGCTGAGTTTCCGCGACTCTGTGCGCCGCGTCGTCCCAATCGGCGAAGAGCGACTCTTTCGTTTCGCGCAACTCTTCTTTGAAGTATTCTTCCATGCCGGGGAGCAACGGCTGGTTGGCGTTGCGGCGCCCTCTTTTCAAGAACCCGTCGAAAATTTTCTCCATGAGAGAGCGCGAATCGACGGGGATCGGAACGGAGACGCCGAGCGACTTCTTAATCTCGACGTGCTTTCTCAAGATGACGTCCAAAACAATACCGTCAATATCGTTGTCTTTTCCGTAGAACGTGATTGAACGAACCTTTGGACTCGGTTGTCCGAAACGGTCGACACGCCCTTCGCGCTGCTCATGCCGCGTAGGGTTCCAGCTTAAATCGTAATGAATCGTCGCGTTGAAAAGATTTTGAAGGTTGAGTCCTTCGGAAAGGCAGTCGGTGCAGACGAGGATTCGCTTCTTCTTGTCGGCGAGGGACCAGACGCGCTCTTCGCGCTCTTCGCGGGGCAACTCGCTCGTAACGCCCGCGATTTCGACGAAACTTGGGAGCGCTTTGCGGAGTTCTTCGACGAGATAGTCGACGGTCGGGATAAAACGGCAGAAGACGATCGGCGAGTAGCCGTCCTTGATCTGTTCTTTCAAGGTTTGAATCAGCGCCGCGAGTTTCGAGTCGCTCGGCAGTCCGCGGAGCGCCTTTGCGCGTTCGGCGAGTTCGCGGAGCTTCTTGCGGGATTCGGCAACTTCGCGGCGCGCGGGATCGACGGGGAGGGGCGCGTCGACGATTTCGTCACCGTCGTAGACGTCGGCGTCGAGAACAGCGCGAGCGCCTGTTTCTTCGACGAAATTAGAGAACGCTTCGTCGTCGTCCTCTTCGACGGGCTCGGCGTCTTCGCCGGGGTTCGTTTGGGCGCGATTCTGGAGCGTCGCTTCGGCGGCGGCGGGACTGGAGGCGAGCGATCGCATGAGCGAGAGCGCGGACCACCATCTGAGACGATGTTCGCGTTTCGTGCCAGAATTGTCGTTGACGAGTTCCCGCGCAAAGTCCAGCGCGTCGTTGAAGAACGCTTTATACGGTTCGGAGAGGAGCCATTCTTTGTCCGCCGTTTCGCATGCGGGAAACGGGGTCTTTTCGCTGAGAAAATCCTGAACGACGGCGCGGCGACGCTGGATGAAGTATTTGGCGATCTCCTTGCGCTTCTTCTCGTTCGCGGCGCCTCTTAGGTCGGCAGGGAACTCCTTATCGTCGAGGAATTTCTTGTCGAGTAGCCCGAGGAGCGATCGGAACGCGCCCTCCTTGCCGCTGTGTGGGGTCGCCGTGACGAGAACGACATGGCGTTTCTTCGGATCGTCGTCGCCTTCGTATTCGCAGAGATCGCGCGCGAGCGAATAACGCTGATGAGACGCGCTGGAACCGACTTCGCGCGCGACGGCGTGCGCTTCGTCGATCACGATTAACTCCGGCGCGGATTTGAGGAAATCGTTGCGTCGCGCGCCCGTCTTGATGAAATCGATCGACGCGATTATGTAAGGATGCGCGTCGTAGATCGATTCGTCCGCCGCAAGCTGACGTTCGAGTTTAGCGACCGTCGAGGCGAGGACGAGCGTCGTGTCGATCTGGAACTTGGAATAGAGTTCGTCGCGCCACTGTTCCGCAAGATAAGGGGGACATAGAACGCAGAATCGTCGACATTCGCCCCGGTCGAGGAGTTCGCGGATAATCATGCCCGTCTCGATCGTCTTGCCGACGCCGACGTCGTCGGCGATGAGGAGCCGGGTCGTATCCTGCCGGAGTGCGAGCATGAGGGGCGCGTACTGATACGGACGCGGATCAAACGCGTAGCGGGAGAAGGAGGGGAAGGGCCCGGCGCCGTCGCGGGCGCCGAATCGGAGCGCGTCGCGAAGATAGCGGCACGAGCGATTGTTTCCGCATCGTTCGGGGTTCGGCGGCGAGAATTTCGCGGGTTTAACGGGTTCGAGATCGGTTAGAATAGCGGTCGTCTCCGCGTCGGAACCGTCGAGCGGCTTGACGTAGAGAAAATTGGGGGCGTCCTCAAATTCAGCCGGGGGCGGGAGGACGACCCATTCTCGCCCTCGCGCGGAAACGAGAGAGCCGGGCGTAAATTGAGCCACGATCGCCGTATTGTCGATTTCCATTTCGTTCTTTCTCCGAATATCCGTAACGTAACGTTTTTCTTTCGGCTTGCGTCGTTGCGTATCTACCTTATAGCATACTCAGAAAAATCCGACTTTCCATATCTGTTTTACGCAAAATTCATTTCTTATCGTCAGTTAGGACAGATAACGTCCCAGAAAGACGCCCGTTCGGGAAAACCCCGTGTAGGAGTCGGGCGCTAAGGGATTATTCTGAATACTTTCGATAACAAAACGTTGTTTTACTTTCTTATTTAGAGAAAAAATCACCAAATAAGAAAGCGATTGTTGCTTTTTCTCTCGACCGCCAATATAATGGGGGCAAGGCCTTGAAAGGAGCGTGGGATTATGTTGGTCAAAATCTCCATTGAAAATTTCAAATCGTTTGATCAGAAGGAAGAACTCTCCATGATTTCTTCCAGTAAGATACGGGGAAATAAGAATCACCGCGTCAAGATCAAGCAAACGCAGCTTCTCACGAACGCCGTCGTCTATGGCGCGAACGCGTCCGGCAAGTCGAATCTCGTCGCGGCTTTTGCTTTCATCAAACGAACGCTGTTGGAAGGACTTCCCATTGGGTCCGCCAACGACTTTTGTCGAAACAAGGAAGCCAATAAGACGCGCGAAAGCGTTTTTGAATTGCAATTCACGGTAGGCGATACTTTTTACGCTTATGGTTTCTCGGCGATTCTTAGTCAGGAGAAGATCACGGGAGAATGGCTGTACGAACTCCTGCAAGACGGCGGCGCGCGTCGACTATTCGAGCGTGAAGAAGGGAAAACTCCTATTTTGGGCGACGCGGCGAAGATTACCGACTCCGAGAAAATCAGATTCACAGTCTATTCTGAAGATTTTGCCGGACAAGAAAATCGCCTTTTTCTAAGCGAAATGAATCGCGGAAAGCGTTTTGATTCCGATTCTAATATGTCGTTCTTCCGCGAGGTCTTTAGTTGGATCGTCAACAATATCGTCGTCGTCAATCCGAACTCGCGAATTTCTAGCGCGGGCGCTTATTATAACAGTAAATCGCTAGAAAATATCAGCGCCCTGATCCGGATATTTGACACGGGCGTTACGGACGTTAAGACGAAGCGTATTTCGATCGAAGAAATGAAAAAAACGGTCCCCCCAGAGGACTTCAAAGGCGTCTTTGCTCAATTAAACGCTCTTCGTCAGACGTCAATCCCGAACTTGCCGCTTGCTCAACAGTCGACTTGGCGAATAAACGGAGACTTTTTTAATATTTGCGTTAAGCCGAATTCCGAACCTGAAATTTCTACGTTAGTCTTGAAACACGGTTCCTCCGCGTTTGATTTCAATATGTCGGACGAGTCTGACGGAACAAAGAGGCTTTTCGATCTGATCGACATGATTCTCGGCGACCGTTCTGACACGGTTTTTATCGTGGACGAACTTGATAGGAGCCTTCATCCGAAACTTACGGAGCAATTCTTAAAACAGTTTATGGAAGCCCACGACGGCGCGAGGATGCAACTCGTCTTCACGACGCATGAAGATAGAATTATGGATCAGAACCTGTTCAGGAGAGACGAAATCTGGTTTATTGAAAAAAACGCCGAAGAGGCCAGTAAGATTTATTCGTTAGACCGCTTTAAAGAGAGGTACGACAAAAAGTTGAGCAAATCGTATCTTGAAGGAAGATACGGCGCTGTTCCCGTTTTTCCTCTCCTTGGTTTTAAGGGCGCGTGAAATGCCTATACGCTCCTATACGAACTGGAACGTTCGTCAGTCTGATCGCGCCGAACAAATTGAACCCTACCGTAAATACGTTTTTATCTGCGAGGGGGCGAAGACGGAACCGTCTTACTTTAGGCGTCTTATCGACATAAGAAAACAACTGGGGATTCATCCGCTAATCGACCTGTGCTTGTGGGAAAAAACGGACGAAGATAAGAATCTTTCGTTTGCGAAGAACCTCGTGAAGTTTGCGAAAAAGCAGAAAAATAATCCCGACGCCGATTTCGACCCCGAACATGATAAGATAGTCGTAGTGTTTGACGGCGATATTTTTGAAGAGAAAGTCCGAGGATACGACGAACTGATCGACGAGATCGAAAAAGAAGATATCGCCGCCGTGACGAATCCGGGCTTTGAACTTTTTCTCATTCTCCATGTCGAGGGAAGTTTTGAACAGCATATCAAGGGAAACGAATCGAAGTTTTTAAAAAAGAACGAGAAAGGGAAATACAACTACGCCTACGAGGTTTTGCGTCGTTTAACTCAGAAGAACGCCAAGAAAAATTCAGAAATCGGCAAGCTTGCGGACAATGTTTTTGTCGCAATAGAGCAGGAAAAGAAGATCAACCAAGATATACGACGGCTAAAGGGAAGGGTAAGCAGCAATATCGGAAAGATTATCGAGAATATCATCCACGAAGTCCCGCCTCTCTGAGAACGTTTCGAACGCCTGTAAAGAACCCCGCCGCCCCCTTTTTAGGGACGGCGGACTCTACTTTGCGCTACCGAGGCGACGCGTTACTGCTGTTCCGCGTATGTCCACATCGTATCGAAGACGGCGAGGTAGGCGCGGTCGCGAATCGTTCCGTCGTGAACGGCGGGCTTGAATTTCTCGTAGTCGATCGCTTCTGCTTCGCCCTTGAGAATCTCGCCCCACTTCTTGCGGTCGAAGTCCATTCTCAGCGGATAGTCGCCGTCGGGCGTCTCCACGACCTTCGGCTCGACCCCGTACGTCTTGCAGAGGCGCTCTAAATCGCCCTTAAATCGCGCTCGGACGTGAATCAGGTTCGAGTCGTTGAAATTCTGAACCGCGCTGAAAAATCCATGTTTTGAAAAAAGCCACATAACTGTCTCTCCTTGTCGCGATCAAGCGCGACGCTTCAAAGGTAAAGTTCTGACCGCGGCCGCGGCAACGCGCCGCGACCCACGACGTTTCGCATTTTACTCGCCGTCGAATTATTACCTATAATTTTTCATTTTTCAAAAACGTCGTCGATCAGGACGCCCCGGCCCCGGCCGCGACCTCGTGGCTCCGGGTCCGCGCTTCCGCGCGAGCGTGAACGCCCCGGCAACGCGCCGGCGTTGCATCCGAATCCGCGCTTCCGCGCGAGCGTGAACTTTTCGCTCCCGTTGGTCGCTAGCCCGTTAACAGACGCCGGCGGTAGGCCGCGGCGTCCGCTACGACGTTTCGCATTTTACTCGCCGTCGAATTATTACCTATAGTTTTTCATTTTTTCAAAAACGTCGTCGTTGCAGGACTATGGGGATTCGCCAAGCGCAATAGCGTCCGCGCTTAGAAACGAACCGAAAGTTGAGTTTTTCGTCGAAGACGAAACATGGATTGACGCGCGCAAATACGGCAGACGACGCGGGAGAAGCGGTATGATTTACGACGAACGTTCGTTTCTTCTTTCCGCGACGCCGATAAAAAAGGACTCCGACAACCGCCGGAGTCCTTTCTTTTTCTGCGCGCAGAAACACGGCTAACTGGAGAGGGCGTCGAAAATAAGCAACGCGACGCCAAGTTCTAGCGCAAGGAGCGCGACGACGACCGGTATCACGATAAAGACTAGGATCGCGCCGACAACGAAACAGCCGGTTCCCGTAATGAAGTCCGACAAGCTGGGGCGAAAGATCAGCAGCAGCGATACGATTAAAAGCGTCGTTATCATTCCTCTATTCCTGTCGTGAACGTCCTCTCATAGCCGTGTTTTCTTATCGAAGACGACGTTATTGTTTGCGGGCGGCGAATTGTCGTCAAGATTTTTTTTGACGATTTTGAGAAAATCACGCGCTCAACGGCCGAAGGCTTCGTCAGCGTTTCGCGAGCCATTGGGCGGTCCACGAACCCTCCGGCGCCGTGAAAGAGACCTTTTCCGGAAAAGCCTCGCGACCTATCTCTTGAAGACTCGCGGGCGCCGCCGCCTTTGCAAGCTGGAAGCATCCCCGAAACGCGAAATCTCCAATCGCGACGACGCCTTCGGGAAACGTTACGTCTTTAAGTTTGCAAAACTGAAACGCGCCTTTTCCAATCGTCCGCAGACTTCCGGGAAACGTCGCGTTTGCAAGCGACTTGCAGGATTCGAACGCGGAATCTCCAATCGTCGTCAAGCCTTCGGGAAACGCCGCGCTCTTAAGCGATTCGCACCAGCGGAACGCCTCCGCTCCTATCGTCTCGAGTCCTTTGGGGAACGTTATGCTCGTGAATTTACACCATGTAAACGCGCATTTTCCGATCGATCGCAACGAGTCGGGCAGTTTCACGCGCTCAAGAGAATTATCTCCCATAAACGTATAGTCCTCGATCGTTCGCAGTCCCTCGGGCAGTTCGACGCTCGTGAGTTTTTTGCAGCATCCGAACGCGACGGCGCCGAGCGTCCGCAAACTCTTCGGAAGCGACACGCTCGACAACGATTCGCACGCATAGAACGCGTCGACCCCGATAGACGTCAGACCCTCGGGAAGCGAAACGCTTGTCAGCGCAAAGCATTCGCAAAACGCCTTTTCTTCGATCGTCTTCAATCCCGGCGGAAAATTCACGGCCGCAAGGCTTCTGCAATACCAGAAGGCGCCCTCTCCGATCGATTCCAGCCCTTCCGGGAACGTTACGCGCGCGAGCGACTTACAGTAATAAAACGCGCGAAACTCCAGACGCTTGAGCCCCTTTGAAAACGCCGCGCTTTTGAGCGCGTTGCACTTGAAAAACGCGCGCTTCCCCACTGAGACGAGTCCTTCGGGAAAGGTCGCGCTCTCCAGCGCCGAGCATTCTTTAAACGCGGCGTCTCCAATTCTTTCGACGCCTTCGGGGACGTCGTACCTTTTATCCTTTCTTTTTCGGGGATAGAGAATCAGCGTTTTCCCCGACTTGTCGAACAGAACGCCGTCGCGAACGCTGAAACAGGGATTGGAGTCCGGAATCTCGAACGCTTCGCAGGTCCATCCGGCGCCAATCTCCTCAAGACCCGCGGGAAGCGTCGCCGTCCCGAGAGAACGTTTGGAAAACGCGTCGTCGCCAATCGACTGCAACCCGTCGGGAAAGCTCACGCTCCGCAACGATTTACAGGCGTGAAACGCTTTGGCGCCGACGCGCCGAACCGGCTGCCCGTCGATCTCGCCGGGAATAACGAGCGATTCGCCGGGCTCGCCCTCATATCCGGTAATCTCGAGCCCGTCTTTCCAGGGCTTCGTAACGAAACGCAATGAGTCTGCAGGCGTTGGCATGTCGTGACGGTTCCTTTGTTTTTCGTTTGTCGGCGGTTGGACGCAATCAGCGGGGGAATCGGCGAGAATTCGCAGTTCGACGTCGGGACGCTTTGTTCGAGGCTTGAATTGGCGAAGCTCGTGTTAGGGCGTCTTGCGCTCTTGACGATCGTCGCGTCGTCTTGCGTCAATCATAACGCGGCGACTCATACGCTTCAAGAGGCGATTCAGTTGGAGGTCGTCGTCCAAGAGGCTGCGCAGGCGGATGAAAAGAAACTTGAAGGAATATACGCATAATCTCGGGCCGGCTCCCGTCGATTTTCCATTGTTCGTTTTTTTGAAACGCTTCCCGAATAGCCTTTTCATTCGGAACGCCCCCGTTTCGCCGCCGCCTCTTGACGTCCGTCAAATAGTTTCGAGGATTAATGAAGATAAGGTTCGCTTTCTCGCTATCCTGCGTTTAAACGCGTAGCGTAACCGCGAACAGGAAACGACGTGAGAAACGAGTAATTTTGAGGCGCGACCCATGTTAAACGGACGGATTTTTCTTATGCTGAACAGACGAACGGTTCTTTCTATCGCGACGCTCCTCATATTCCTCCTGTCGCTATGCGCGTTTTCCTTCGCCGCCTCGGAGAGCAACGGCGTCGAATCCGAGCCCAAAGAGGGAGCGCCCGGACGCTTCGAGACCGAGACGTGGATCGCCGTGGATTTGCCCTTCGTCTCGAATAAGAGCTACGGCGAGGGCGAGCAGCTTTACGCGCAGTTTGACGCGACCTTTACGAATCCGGCGACGGGAACGTCGCTCACGATCCCGGGCTTCTGGGACGGCGAGGGGACGTTCGTCGTGCGCTTCGCCCCGACCGAAACGGGAGAATGGGATTATGCGACCGCGGCTCCGGACGATCCCGATCTCGACGGAAAAACGGGCAAGGTCGTCGCGACGCCGTATTCCGGCGATCTTGAAATCTACAAGCGCGGCTTCGTCACGACAAACGGCTCGAAACATTTCGTCTACGCGGACGGAACGCCCTTCTTCTACCTCGGCGACACGCACTGGAACATGTATCAGGAGGAATTCGATTCTCCCGGTCCGTATGCGGGCGAAACCGGCGCGACGTCGCATTTCAAGTATATCGTGGACAAGCGCGTCGAGCAGGGCTTTACCGTCTACCAGTCCGAACCGATCGGCACGAAGGCGAATCTTACCGACGGGAAACTCGACGCGTCTGACGTCGCCGCCTTCAAGCTGAACGACCGATATTATCAGTATCTCGCCGAAAAGGGACTCGTCCACGCCAACGCGGAATTCTTCTTCTGCAGTCATATGTCTAAGGCGATCGCGGAAGACGAACGGTATCTCGAAGCGATTTCCCGCTACTGGGTCGCGCGATACTCCGCCTATCCCGTAATGTGGACGCTCGCTCAGGAGGCCGACAACGACTTCTACCGCGAACGCAACGATCAGCAGTTCTACGACTACAGCGACAACCCGTGGGCGAAGGTCGCGGAGTTTATCCATAAGTACGACGCGTACCGTCGGCCCCTGTCTTGCCACCAGGAGAACACGTCCTATACGACGGTCACCGGCGCGGGCTCGTCCGCGTCGAATCGGGATAACGGCGGAAAATCCGCGTTCTATAGCGACGACGTCACGGCGCGAACCGGACATAACTGGTGGGCGGCGCAGTGGAGCCCGAACGTCGCGGGGCAGGAGAGTTGCGCTGTCGCGCGCGACTATTGGGAAAGCGGCAAAGTCGCGATCAATTACGAAGGAAGATACTGCAATCTCTGGACGAAGAACGCCGGCGCGCGGATGCAGTCGTGGATCGCGACGCTCTCCGGGTTCGCGGGCGTAGGGTACGGCGCGGCGGATATCTGGCTCTACGACGGAAACTACGACCTCAAAACGACGTCGAACGACGGGCTCGACACGATTACGCCGGAAGACAAGGCGACGCGGTGGAACGCGGCGGTCGAGTTCGAATCCGCGTGGCAGCAGGGCGTTATGCGTCGATTCTTTGAACGCTTCGACTGGCAGAACCTCAAGCCGGACTTCAACGACGGAAATATCTTCAAGCCGGATCAGGCGTTCTACGTCGCGGCGTCCGTCGGCAACGAGACCTACGTGGTCTACCTCTATCGGCGGAGCAAGAATTCCGGCGCCGTCCTCGGCATGGACCCCGACCGAAGCTACGACGCGTCGTGGTTCGACCCGAGAACCGGCGAAACGGTCGAAATCGGCGAGATTCGGCCCGACGCCCAAGGTACATGGCAAGCCCCCGAAAAACCCGCCGCCGACGACTACGTCCTGTTTTTGAAGAAGAAATAAAGACGGGTTTTGTTAAAAACGCTGGAACCGTATCTCCGCTCCTGTTGTTCGCTCTCGTTTTCCGCTTCAGGCAAGCGACCAACGGGAGCGGCGCCGAAGGCGCATTTATCAGGAACGCTGTAATTGAATTTCCGCTCCTGTTGTTCGCTCGTTAAACCAGTTTCAGACAAGCGACCAACGGGAGCGGCGCCGAGGGCGCATTTATCGGGAACGCTGTAATTGAATTTCCGCTCCTGTTAGTCGCTCGTTAAACCAGTTTCAGGTAAGCGACCAACGGGAGCGGCGCCGAAGGCGCTTTTATCAGGAACGCTGGAATTGAATTTCCGCTCACGTTGTTCGCTTGCGAGAACATTGTCAACGGCAAGCGACCAACGGGAGCGTTTACCGCATCCTCTGCGCGGTAGCGCAAATCGTCCGCGGCGACGTCGCCGCCTAGTAGGGGTTGGCGGGCGCCATTTCCCAAGCCTTGACTTGAACGGGAGTCGAATCTCCAGCTGCGCCCTCCGCGAAGAGTTCGATCCCGAGCGAGTCGTCGCGCGTCGGGTAGACGCGGCGCGTGATCGCCTGACGGTCGTTCGCAAAGACCTCGACGACGCATTTGTCGACGAAGACGCGGAGTTTGAGCGGCTCGCCGTCTTTGAGTTCCAGCGGCGCGGACTCGAGAACCTTGCGCCCCTGATCGCCGCTTTTCGTCGAATCGAAACGCAACGTTTTCGTTGCCGCGTCGTAATACAGGAGCGTCTCCTCTTCCCCGTTGGGCGCGCGGCGGACTTTGACGCCCGTCTTGCCACTCAGAGGCTTGGCAAACGTTAGTTCAAGCTCGCAAGAGTCGCCGACGACCCCGACGACGGTTTTAATCGGACCGCCGTCCGTTTGAGTATTATCGCTCCGAGTTGCGGAGATTGCCTTGAACGTAACGCTTTCAGACAGCGTCGGCGACGACTTAATCGAGAATCTCGTCAAAACGTCAAGAATCTCGTCAAAACGTCAAGAATCTCGTCAAAACGTCAAGAATCTCGTCAAAACGTTAAGAATCTCGTCAAAACGTTAAGTATCTCGTCAAAATAACCGAGAATCTCGTCAAAATCACCGAGCGTTGGCGCTATTTTAGACGTTATATTGTCAATGAGAAAGCCTCCCGTTGGTCGGCTTGCGAATACGCGACGCCCGAAGCTTTTAATGGGTTAGGCGTCGCCGCCAACGAGCGGCGACCTAGAGTTTTCGCCAGTTCGCGCTCAAGAGCTGTTCCGCGCCGTGAGGCGAAGATTGGGGGCCGGCGTCCTAGCGTTGGGACGGTTGAACCAGCTTCCCGAAGCCTTCGAGCAGGTCGTATTTCCTCTGCCACGTCGTGTACATGATTCCGAGGCAGCCGGGGGTGCGTTTGCAGAGTTCGAGCCAGTCGGCGCAGCCGTCGAGATCGTCCGTGTCGTAGTATGCGGCGCCCTGCGTCTTGAAGCCTCGGGAACTGAAGAACTCCATGCTCTTTTCGCGCATCTCGTACCACCAGCAGCTGATGACGAGATCCTTCGGGATCAGGTCCCAGACGCCCGAATAGTCTCCTTCGCAGACGTAATAATCGCCGTGTGCGTTATGGTTCGGGTCGAGCATGTCGGACCAGATGTAGATTTCCGCGTCGGGGCGGACCTTCTTGATAATCGCGCGCTGTTTCGTAATGCAGTCGGCGAGGATTTCGGCGAGCGACATATTGCGCGCATGGCACGCTTCGCACGTGTTGGCGCAGCGAATCTCGTCCATGCTCAAAAACCACTTTTGCGGATTGAGAAGCTTAACGACCGCCGCCGCCGACTTTTCGAAGTATTCGTAGACCTCCGGCTCCGACATGCACGTTCCGATCTGCGGCGCGCCGACGAGCGCCGGATAATAGTAGCTTACGCGCAGCGTCTCGCCGTCGGCGATACGGCTTCCTTCCGGAATGACGAGCGACTGACTCGGCGCGTCCAACTTCCAAGGCGCGAGTTGGAACTTCGGAAGATCCCAGTCTTTGCCGCGTTCATATCGCGTCTTGCCGTCCGCGCTTGTTACTGTAATCGGCGTTCCGGGACGCTGCAGCGGGTTGACGAGCCCGACGGGCTCCACTGCGAGATCGTCGATCCAGACTTTGCCCGACTTGCCGTCCCACACGCCCGCGTAAACGCGAACCTTGCCGTCTTCCGGCGTTCGGAACAGAACTTCCGCCTTCCGCCAATCAAACGCGATTTTGCCGTTCGCGTCCGCCTTGGCGTGCAAACTTTGCGCTGAAAGCTGCTCCCCCGACATGGAATACGCTTGAACCAGCGGTCGCCCGATGAAATCGGAAACCTTAAGCCAAACGGACGCGCGATAGAGCCGGTTCGGCTCGAGCGCAAGTTCCCACATGACGCGCCCGTGTCCGTGAGGATCCGTCTCCATCTTTTCAAATCTTAGCGACGCGGCGCCCCCGTGAAAAATCTCCTTATCGCAGAACGAAGACGTTCCCGGTCGATCCTGAAAACCGCCGCTCAAATCGGCGAGTTTATCCCCCTGCCACGTCTCCATATCGCAAATGAAGGACGTTTCCGACGAGGGGACGAAACACGCGCGTCCGTCGCGAACGGTCAGCGGCAAATCTCGAATAGCCAGCCCTTCGGCAAGGTTCGGGTCGCGTCCCGTCATCGTTCCGTAACCAATGCTCCACAGGATCGGGACAATCTCGACGCCCGCCGCGTCCGCCGCCTGTTTAACGCGTTCGAACCGCGCGATTCTCTCCGCCGTCCATTCGTCCGCGGAATCCCAAGGCGTCGACCAAAGCATTCCGTTCAAATTGACTTTTCCGGCGCGCTCGATCAGTCTGACGACCTTGTTCGTTTCCTCCTCGTCCGGAAGATTGTTCGAAACATAAAACCATCGGTCGCGCATAGTTTCCGAATTTCCGTCTGCCGCCGCGCACACGCGCGGACTCTGGCAAACGCCGAACGCCGACGCGGCGATTGCGGCTACGATAAGAGAGAAAACGGCGAATCGTTTCATAGAATCCCCCTAAAACGGCATGTCACGGGATTGGTCGAATTGCAAGTCGCTGTGGACGTCCATGGACGATCCGCGTCGCGACCTCTTGCGCTTTTCTTCGCTGGACGGTTCAATTAACCTGCGATCGTCTCCAATCTTGTCCGACGTCAAGATTAACGACATAAGGGCGTCCGTCGCCCCGCGTCATTCTAGCGCCGTTATTTGCCCGTATCAACTCTTTTTGTCAGATTGTTCCGAGAATAAAGAATAATTTCACAAACGGGACGCTAAAAGAAGTTACGCGGCTGGCGTCGATTCTTCGACGTTCAAGAGACCGCGACTTTTTCAAGGAGTCGCGCCGCCGTTTTGACGGGGTCAAAATCAGCGTCGGAGCCCGTCTCGCAGTTTTCCGTGATTTTGACGGGCGTCGCCTGGGGAGCGTGATAATAGAAATCAATGTTAAAACGCCCGTTGTTTTTTGACACGCAGGAAAACAGCCGCAGCTCCGGATTGGAGTTACTCGAAAAACCGTTCCCCTTATTGCCAAACGCCGCGCAGTTTTCCGCAGTATGCCCTATGGCGAGCCCGCTTCCGCCTAGTTTAAAGCCGTTTCCGTTGCCGGCCGTTTTGACGATCGCGCCGTTTTTTTTGAGTCGATAACCGTTTAGAAAGCTCTGGCAGTTCTTAATCTTCGTCGCTCCGATTCGTCGATTTTTGGCGAAAAGGTCAAATCCGTCGTCAGTATTTAAAAACGACAGGCAGTTTTCAAAGACGTTGCCTTCGCCCGCCGCGACCTTACAGGCAAATCCGTCCGCGTTGCGCTCGGAACGATCCGCGTTGCAATACGAGACGCAGTCGACGACGCGGTTGCGGCTGGGCCAAGCCTCCATTGGCGCGTTGATATCGGCGTGGCGAATCATAATTCCTGTTTCATAGTTGCGATATGTCCGACAGTTGCGCACGACGTTGCAACTGCCTTGGAGGACGATTCCACAACCTCCCGTGACATGGATCCCGTCAATATCCCAGAAATCGCCTTCGACGCGCAGCGCGTAATCTTTCCCCTCAAAATCGACGACAGGAACGTTTTTTCCGTCCTGAACGCCGACGATTTTTTTACGGAGCGTCGCGGAGCCGCTCAAATTCTTGGCGACGAGGACGTCGCCTTGAGGACGATATACCCCCGGCGTCATCCGTACTTCGCCGCCCGCTTCGCATTGGAGAATCGCCGATTGAAGATCATAAGGGCGTTCGCGAGTTCCGTCGCCAAACGGGGTTCCGTCCGGCGCCGCGTAAACGGTCAAACTTCGCGGTCGTTCGATCGTTCTTTTTTTCCAAAATATCTTGACCGAATTAAGGTCGACCTCAATCTCGGCGCCGCGTGAGACGAAAAAACCGAGATAGATTTTTTTCGGGTCGACTTCCTGAAAGAGCCTTTCCGGGGTTCGTAGCCAGACGCGTTTGCCTTCGCGATAGAAGACGTCGTTCCGGCGTGGGACGCGCTCGCACAGCATGCTTTTGCCGCGCCAGTCCTCGAGCTCGGCGCAGACGCCGAAGCGATTGTGTCCGAGCGTCGCGAAGTATGTTTGCTTTCGGGTAAAGGCGACGTGTTGATCTAAGTTTTCGGATTTGGGATAAAAAGAAAAGTTCTTAACCTCTTCGAAGCTCTCCGACGTAATTCCGGTTCGTCCAAAAAAATTGCCGCGACCGTAGAACCCCCCGACCGCCGCCATATTGGAATAGAATTGCCCAGACGACGGTTCAGGCGTAATTGTGTCGCGCATAAAGAAGCCGAAGCTTTCTTGAAAGGTTGGGGTTCTCTTTTTTAGTCGGACGCGCCCTTTGAATTTTGCGGAAACGACGACGTCGCAATCAGACGGCAACTCCGTATAGTAACAAGCGACGTTGTCGTAACCGGCGTCGGAAACTTTACCGAATCCGGTCGGCATGGCGATTCGTAGCGTCTTGGGAGAAAGAGAAGTCTTAACGTATTGCGCCAGTATCGCCTTTCCCAATTCTTCCGCCGTGGAGATTTTAATCACGCCGTCTCTTTCGGCGTAGTTTGCGTTCATAAGAAACGTTTTTTTCCAAGAAAAATCTTGAAAGGAACCGCGGCGCCAGTCGTCCTGGAAGTCGTTTGCTTTTTGGAGCGAGTTAAGACGAGCGTCTTGATTCGTCTCGTTGATATTTCTCTTTCTGAAGGGCGTCATTCTTTAGGTTTTATTCTCCGGCAATTACTATGGGCGTAGCGTCGGCGTTTTTCACGCTCTTACTTTCCAGCCGATTCTGAAATATCATTATATCCTCTCATGAAGAACTTGCGTGTGAAATTGCGTCGCATTTCCAGATAGTCGTCAAATTCGAGAGCAGCGAGGCGGCGGGGATAAAATTTCGGACGCGAAGGAGGTTGTTTTTAGACCAGTTTGATCGTTTCCTCCCATTCTTGCACGACCCTTTTACACTGGAACCGCTCCTCCGTTTTCTTCGCTTGCTTTCCGAGCTGTTCTCTGAAATCCTCATGTTCCGCAAACGTTAGCATCGCTTTGAAGAGCGCGTCTTCGTCGCCGCGGGGGACGATTACGCCGTCGACTCCGTTTGTAACCGCGTCGGTCGAGCCTTCGCAGTCGGTCGAGATACAAGGAAGCCCCATCGTCATTGCTTCGAGCAGCGCGTTCGAATACCCTTCATAATCGCTCGAAAGCACGAAGAACTCCGCGTCGGCGATATCTCGGTGGATTTGCGACGATTGACCTTCCAAAACGACGACCTTTTTAAGATTGAGATTTTCGACGAGTTTTTTCAGATCGTCTTTGAGATATCCTCTGCCATAGATCGACAGCGTATACTCCGGGCGAAGGTCATGAAAACGTTTAAAAGCGCGAATTAACATCGCTTGGTTTTTTTGAGGAACTAGACGCCCAACGTTGACAATTCGCTTTTTGACGACGCTCTTCCGCTCGCAGGCGACGTCGATCGGGTTGCGCAATATGGAACTATGCTCCTTTACCTTATCGCTAAAGAAGTTACGAACGTCTTCCGTTTGGAAAACGACATGGTCGGCATGCTCGTAGTTTGTTTTAATCTGATCGATCGCCCTAAAAATAGCGGCGTCCTTGAAAGGGTTGTTGCGTTCGCAGCAGATAACCTTGCCGACGCCCTTTGAAGAGGCGTTGAGATGGTTCATGTCGCAAAGGAACGAAATCGTCGCGTAGACGCCGAGTTTTTTCTTCAAAAACTTTGCCAAAAAAACTAACAGGCGAAGCTCGACGCTTGGTATAATTCTTCGGAACTCTGGGATAAACAACGCTTTGGGCAGAAGTAAAACGCGAACGTCAGGGTCGATGGGATAGCTGATGTAGTTCTCTTTTATACTGAGTATCACGACGCGCCAGCGCCGCGCGAGATCAGAGGTCAGCGTCGCCACGACGCGCTCCGCTCCGCCGTCCGATAGCGAGTTAATCATGAAGAGAAGCGTTTTTTGCTTTTCATCCTTTCGGAGACGCGTGAATTGAAGCAAAGTATGAACGTAAAATAGCGTAAACGCGACGGAACGGACGAATTTGTGGTTGGTATATACGTTTCGGCAAAACTCCGCCGTCGCCGTCTTTCCTGAATGCAAAACAGATTTTAACGTTACGACCCATTTTCTGACAAACGTATGAAACGCGTCGGCGTGGCCGTCGCGTCTCGGCTCTAGCTGAGGAAGCCGTCGTTCGCCGACTTGATTCGTCATGCTTATTTCTTCCGGATGACAAACGTTGCTGTTTTGTTTAAGTTCGATACGACTTTAAAGGAGATTTTCTCAGTTCTCTGAGGAGTCTTTTGTACAAATCTTCGTTTCGACGATTGAATCGAACACGCGTTCCTTCAAATTCGTTCGATCATTTCTTCCCATTCTTGCACGACTCTTTCTTGTCTGAAACGTTCCGACGTTTTCTTAGCTTCTTTTCCGAGTCGTTCTCTAAAATCCGCCTGTTCCGCGAACGTCAACATCGCTTTGAGGAGCGCGTCTTCGTCGCCGCGGGGCACGAGGAGTCCGTTGACGCCGTTTGTGATCGCGTCGGTCGAACCTTCGCAGTCGGTCGAGATACAGGGAAACCCCATCGTCATCGCTTCAAGCAGCGCGTTCGAATACCCTTCAAAATCGCTCGAGAGCACGAAGAACTCCGCGTCGGCGATATCCTGATGAATCTGCAAAGAGTGACCTTCTATAAGGACGGCTTCATGTAGATTGAGCGTTTTGACGAGAGTTCTGAGTTCAGAAGTTATACAATAGTCGTCGCCGCTGGTTATCCCATAGATTGACAGGGTATAGTCCGGATGAAGGTCGTGAAAACGTTTAAACGCGCGAATTAACATCGCTTGGTTTTTTTGAGGAACTAGACGCCCAAGGTTGACAATTCGCTTTTTGACGACGGTTTTTCGTTCACAGGCGACGCTGATCGGGTTGTGCAATATGGAGCTATGTTCTTTTATCGAATCGCTAAAGAGACTGCGGACGTCTTCCGTTTGGAAGACGACATGGTCGGCTTGTTCATAGATAGACTTGATCTGTTCCACTCTCAAAGAATCTCTGGGACCTTTAAAAGGATTGTTGCGCTCGCAACAGACGACTTTGTCCGAGACCTTTGAAGAAACGTTTAGATAGTTCATCTCGTAGAGGAAGGAGATAGACACGCCGACGCGCAACCTTTTCTTCAAATATCTTATCAACAGTTTTAAGACGCGTTTCCTTACGCCATTATTGATCTGTATGCCGTCCCTCAATATTTGACGCATAAGCAAGAGTTTAACTTTGGCGTCGATCGGATATCTGGGAGAGTCCTCCTTTGTGCTAAGAAGCGCCACGTTATAGTCGCCGCTCAGAGCCGACGCCAAAATCGTCGCCACGCGTTCGGCGCCGCCTCCTGAAAGAGAGTCGATCATGACAAGAACGGTCTTCTTGTCTTTGCTTTTTTCGACAGACAGTATCTGAAGAAAAAAAGAAACGGCGCAAAAAATAAACCAAGGCGCGTAGACGCATTTATAACGACGACGTAAGTTGCCGCCGGTTTTATAAAACGTCTGCTTGACGACGCTCAAACG
>CAMJTU010000041.1 GCA_946408825.1 uncultured Planctomycetaceae bacterium | reverse complement strand
ATTAGCTCAGTATAACTTAGATGACTTGTTTGTCAAATAAAGTTGTCCTGAACCTAATTCTAATCGCCTGAGGCGTCGCCGCCAACGAGCGGCGACCTAGAATCGCGCGCCCGAGAAACCTTAAACAATTACAGACGTTCAGGCGCGCTACCCTCGGCGGCGAGGTCGCCGCCCAACGTCCGCACGTTGGCGCAGGCGAAAGCTTGCGGCTTTTTTCGTTTCTTGGTTGAATCGCTGAACTTCGAATTAAACAGACTCAGACGCCTGACCAACGGGAAGGCTGGAGCCGCGCGCCCGAGAAATCTTTAACAATCACAGACGTTTAGGCGCGCTACCCTCGGCGGCGGGGATTTTTGTTTACTGTCCTGGTCGAAGTTTATCGCGGAAGCCTTTCTTTATATGGTGTGATTAGTTTTTATTTTTTAGAAAATTCAAGCGTCGCTCTACGTTCTCTAGGTAGACGTCGCAAAATAAGAAGTATAATACTTTAGTGAGCAGACGCCCAGCGTTTGTAAAAGATTGAAACGATTTTGAGGATAACACTGTTGGACGACACGTCGCTATTCGTTAAGACGAGAACGAGTCTGCTTTTCTTGGGACTGCACGTTTCGTAGTGTTTATAAAATTCTTCATTTTTTATCCAATATATGACGGAGAAACAGGATAAGATGAACGTTATTAGGTCGAACACGACGTCGTTAGCGCGTGTTTCACGCATTATTGTTTTGACGTTGACAACAACGGCGTTTGCGCTGACGGGGTGCGATCAGGCTAAGCGCGTCTACAGTAGTCTCATGGGCGCGCCGTCCGACGAAGTTGGCGTCTCGCATAACGAAGAAACTGTAGTTGAAGTTGGAACTTATACGCTGAAGCCGGAAACAGTAGAGCTTACGCGCGAGTTGATTGGACGGACTCGGGCGTCAAATACGGCGGAAGTTCGTCCCCAAGTGAACGGCATCGTTCTAGAGCGTTTGTTCGAGGAAGGCACCCTCGTCAAAAAAGACCAAGTATTGTATCACATCGACGACAACGTTTATCGTGCGAATTATGAAAAAGCACAGGCGAGATATGATAATCTCGCCCTGATTAAGGACCGATATTTCGCGTTAAAAGAGAAAGAAGCGACGAGCGAACAGTCCTACGAGGAAGCGTTATATAACTGGAAAATTGCGGGAGCAGAACTTGATCTTGCGAAACTTGATCTTGATTACTGCCAAATTAAGGCTCCGATTTCCGGTAGGATTGGCCTTTCTGAAATTACCGTCGGAGCGTTGGTCACGACCGGTCAACCGACCGCGCTTACGACGGTTCAGCAGGTTGATCCGATCTATGTCGATATGAATCCCTCTGTTCGGACGTTACTGGAGACCGTTTCGCTCGACTCTGAGGATTTGACTGAGACCAAAGCGGAATTCTTTATGGGCGCCAAAGCGGAACTCATTCTTGAAGAAGGATGGAAGTATCCTTTCGAAGGCAAGGTTACGCTCATAGACAACCGCATTCAAGAAGATCTCGGCGCCTTGACGATTCGCGCAGAATTTCCCAATCCGGAGCAGATTATGATTCCCGGAATGTTTGTCCGCGTCTTTTTGACCGAAGGGACTCGCGAGAACGCGCTGCTGATTCCGCAGCAGGCTCTGTTCAGAACGCCGGCGGGCGATCCTTACGTGTGGGTCGTCGGCGAGGATTCGACAGTCGGTCAGCGTTCAGTCGTCTCCAATCGGATCTTAGGCAACATGGCGCTGATCGATTCCGGACTCAAGGCGGGCGAACGCGTTGTCGTCGAGGGCGTACAGCATCTTGCGCTGGGCGCGAAAGTTTCCGCTAAGGAAATTACGGATCTACCCAACACGACGACGCTAGAGCCTGCGCTGACGGAAACGCTCAAAGAATCTTCGAAGAGTCCGGTCGCCGAAGCTGCCGAGCACGTCGCGCCGTCCGCGCCGCAGAATCAAGCGACGCCGACCGAGCCGCAGAATCAGACGGCGGAGCCCGCGCAGACGGACGGTAAGTAATTTTCCCCACAGCAAAATCAAGAGATTGTAGCCTATCATGTCTAAATTCTTTATAGAACGACCAATTTTCGCATGGGTCGTCGCCATTATGATTATGCTGGCGGGGTTGGCGGCTCTCATTCAACTGCCTATTTCGCAGTTTCCTAACGTCGCGCCGCCTGCTATCAAGATTTCCGGTCGGTATACGGGCGCGTCGGCGCAAACGATTCAAGACTCCGTTCTGCAAACGATCGAACAGCAGATGACCGGTCTCGACGGATTTCGGTACATGAGTTCGGACAGTTCCGCGAACGGCAGTTTCGAGATCATCCTTACGTTTGAACAGGGCGTCGATCCCAACATTGCGCAGGTTCAGGTGCAGAACAAGTTGGCGCTGGCGACCCCGTTGCTTCCGACGGAAGTTCAGGCCACCGGCATGGAGGTCGACAAATATCAAGCGAACTATATGCTGATCGTCGCAGGATACTGCGACGACGGATCGCTTTCGGACTCCGACCTAGGCGACCTAATGACGGGTCAGATTAAGGACGAGATCGGTCGAATCGACGGAGTCGGTTCGATCGACGTTTGGGGTTCTCAGTATGCGATGAGAATCTGGCTTAAACCAGATAAACTTTCGGCGTTCGATCTAACGGCGAAAGACGTCGTCGCGGCGATTCGCGAACAGAACGTCCAAGTTTCCGTAGGTCGTCTCGCCGGCGCGCCGGCGCCTGAGGGCGTCCGTATGACGGCGACCGTCGTCGCTAAGAGTCAAATGACCACCGCGCAGGAGTTTCGCAACATTCTGTTGAAGACCTCGACGAACGGTTCTCAAATTCGTCTTTCCGACGTCGCTGAAGTGGAACTTGGCAGCGAGATTTACGAAATTAAAACGCGGGTGAACGGTCATCCTGGGGTAGGGCTTGCGATTCGACTTGCCGCCGGCGGGAACGTTTTGGACGCTACGGATAAGATCAAGGAAACGCTCGCTTCTCTTCGCGGTTATCTGCCGGAAGGGTTGAAGTTCGCCTACCTGTGCGAGAACGCGCCGGTCGTCCGCGCTTCGATTCACGCCGTGGTTCACACGCTCTTTGAAGCGGTCGTCCTCGTCTTCTGCGTCATGTTCCTGTTCTTGCAGCGCGTTCGCGTCACGCTAGTGCCGACGCTGACGATTCCCGTCGTCCTACTGGGAACCTTCGGAGTTCTCTTCGTATGCGGGTTTACTCTGAACGTGACCGTTCTTTTCGCGCTGACGCTTGCGATCGGACTGCTTGTGGACGACGCGATCGTCGTCGTCGAGAACGTCGAACGATTAATGGCGACCGAAGGACTTGACGCCAAGGCGGCGACCGTCAAAACGATGGAGCAGATTCAGGGCGCGCTTGTCGGCGTCGGCGCGACGATTTCCGCCGTATTTCTGCCGACGGCGTTTTTCGGCGGATCGACGGGCGTTATTTATCGTCAGTTCGCCATTTCGATTATTTCGTCGATGTTGCTTTCCGTTTTTATCGCGTTGACGTTTGCGCCCGCGCTTTGCGCTTCCATGCTCAAGCCGCCGCGGAAAAACTCCAAACCGTTTTTCTTCTTCCGATGGTTTAACAATTTCTTCGCTTGGGGAACCGAAAAGTACGCTTCCGGCGTCGGATATATCACCCGCCGTCGCAAGCGTTTCCTGATCGCGTTTGTGGCGATTCTCGTTCTTGTCGCCTACTGGTATCCTAAACTGCCGACCGCGTTCCTCCCGACGGAAGATCAGGGCAACCTGTACGTTTTAGTCGAGTTGCCGCCTAACTCGAGTCAGGAGCGAACTCAGGAGATTTTGGATCAGATTTCGCAGTACTTTAGCGACGCTGAAGGAGACAATATTTCCAATATTCTAGCGGTCAACGGTTTCAGTTTTGCCGGATCGAACCAGAACGCCGGAATCTTCTTCATTTCGTTGAAGTCGTTCGAAGAACGAACGCAACCGGGTCAGGACGTTTTCAGCATCGTCGAGCGAGCGCAGGTTAACTGCTTCTCAAAGATCACGAAGGCGAAAGTCACGCCGGTCATTCCGCCGTCGATGATGGAATTGGGCAACGTTTCCGGGTTGGATTTTTATCTACTTGATCGAGCGGGACTTGGTCATGACAGGTTGCTTGAAATCCAACAGCAGTTTCTCAAGGAACTCAATTCTTCTAACGAGATCGCCGCCGCGTGGACGAACTCTCTTCCCGACGAACCTCAGTATAAAGTCGATATCGACGACGAACGTGTTCGCGCGCTTAATTTGAGTCTCACCGACGTCAACGACACGACGTCGATCGCGTGGGGTTCCAGTTACGTCAACGACTTTATCGACCGCGGACGCGTTAAACGCGTCTATGTTCAGGGCGAATCGAGCGCGCGCGCGAGCGCTTCCGACTTCGAAAAATGGTACGTCAGAAACCAAGTCGGTCGTATGACTCCGTTTTCGGCGTTTGCCTCGGGACACTGGACGAGCGGCGCGCCGAAATTGGCTCGATACAACGGTTTGCCGGGAATCGAGTTTAACGCGGTTCCGGCGCCGGGGGTGAGCTCCGGCGTCGCGATGGCGAGGGTCGCCGAATGCGTTAAGAAACTTCCGGCAGGCGTCGACCTGAGCTATACGGGTTTATCCTACGAGGAAATTCAGGGCGGTTCTCAGGCGTCGACGCTCTTCGCGCTTTCGTTGCTGATTGTCTTCCTTTGCCTTGCGGCTCTTTATGAGAGTTGGTCTGTCCCGTTTGCGATTGCTATGGGCGTTCCTTTCGGCGTGCTGGGCGCCGTCGTGGGCGTCGCCGCTCAGGGGCTGACGAACGACGTCTTTTTCCAAGTCGGTCTGCTGACCGTTATGGGGCTCTCGGCGAAGAACGCCATTTTGATTGTCGAGTTTGCTAAGCAGATGGTGGAGAAGGAGGGAGTTCCTGTTATTGAGGCGGCTGTTAATGCGTGTCGACTTCGTCTACGTCCTATTCTGATGACTTCCGCTGCGTTTGCGCTCGGCGTGTTGCCGATGACGATGGCGACGGGCGCGAGTTCGCTGAGTCAGCAGTCGCTTGGCGTCTGTGTTTTTTGCGGCACGGTTGTGGCGACGACGTTTGCGATCTTCTTTATTCCTCTCTTCTACGTTTTTGTAATGAATCTTTTCAGTCGAAAACGTAAAACGGCGAAAGGATAACATGCGACGAAACGTCTAGCGACGTAACGTCGCATGGCGGCGATACGAAGAAGGTAAACGGGGAAGATTTCGTTTGCCTTCTTTTCTTTTATTGCCGCGTCTCTGACGTCGTCGTTGAAAAGGAATATGAGGAGAAATCGTCTTCGCGTTGAAAATTCATCGGCGTCTCGAACGTTAACAATATGCATAGTAATTTTTTAAGACGCTTTCATATCCTCACGGGACGTGAGAAATTTTTCTTTGGGGGTTTACAATTCGTCAAGATCGCTTAGAATTTCGCGAGTAATTTGAAGAGGCGCGACGACGAGGATCGTCGCTCGACGCTTTTTTTTTTCGCTTGTTGTTTCGTCGTCTGTTGCGACGTCGCGAAGTTCGAGGTTCTCGGACGAACGAGCGCAGGGTTCCGTTCGGCGTTAAAAAAAAAACGACGCGTTGAACAGCGGAACGCTCTTTTTCCTGCGCGTTTCTCTTTTTCTGCGCGTTGCGTAAAGGATTCGCCATTTTAGTTACGGCGCGTTGGACGTTGGTCTGCGTCGTGATCAAGAGCAGAGGTTAAGTTATGACGAAGCATATTTTTGTCACCGGCGGCGTCGTTAGCTCTCTCGGCAAGGGCTTGACGAGCGCGTCGATCGGCATGTTGTTGGAAAATCGCGGACTTTCTGTCAGAATGCAGAAGCTTGACCCCTACATCAACGTCGACCCGGGCACGATGAGCCCTTACCAGCACGGCGAGGTTTACGTGTTGGACGACGGGAGCGAGACCGACCTTGATCTTGGTCATTATGAGCGATTCACGCATTCTCCGCTTTCAAAGGACAGCAACTGGACGACGGGGCGAATCTATAGCAGCGTGATCGGAAAGGAACGTCGCGGCGAGTATCTTGGGAAGACGGTTCAGGTCGTGCCGCATATCACAAACGAGATCAAGAGCTGCATTCGCCGATTGGCTTCGGACGACGTAGACGTCGTCATCACGGAGATCGGCGGCACGATCGGCGACATCGAGAGTCTCCCGTTCCTCGAGGCGATCCGTCAGTTCCAGATTGACGTCGGACGCGAAAACTGTTGTTTCATCCATCTGACGCTCGTTCCTTATCTTAAGGCTGCGCGCGAACTCAAAACGAAACCGACTCAGCACAGCGTCGGTCAACTACGTCAGATCGGGGTTCAGCCAGACTTTATCGTTTGTCGTACCGAGCAGCATATTTCTTCGGAAGACGTCGATAAGATCGCGCTCTTCTGCAACGTTCCGAGACAGCACGTCGTCGAAGAACTTGACGCCGATTTCTCGATTTACGAGGTGCCTCTTTCGCTCGTCGAACACAATCTTGACAGAATGCTTGTCGAGCGACTGTCGCTGACGAAAGCGAAGGAACTTGATCTTACGAGATGGCACGAGTTCCTCTCCGCGCTTCGCAACACGCAGACCGACGTTACGATTGCGGTCGTCGGCAAATACGCCAAGCACAAGGACGCGTATAAGTCGATTTACGAAGCGTTGGTGCACGCCGGCGCCGCGAACTCGGCGAACGTCAGAATTTTACGGATTCCGAGCGAGAATCTGGAACGCGAAGAAACCCGCGTAGCCCTTGAGAACGTACAGGGAATTCTCCTGCCCGGCGGCTTTGGCGAACGTGGAGTCGAAGGCAAGATTGAAGCGGTTCGGATTGCGCGAGAGCGGAAGATTCCATTCTTTGGAATTTGCTTAGGAATGCAGTGTGCGGTAATCGAGTACGCGCGCAACGTTCTCGGAATGAAAGACGCAAATTCCACGGAGTTTTCCAAAGAACTGGAATATCCCGTCGTTTGTCTTATGGACGAACAGCGCTCTGTCACCGACAAGGGCGGCACGATGCGACTTGGAACTCAGCCGACCGCGCTGCTTGCGGGCTCTCGAGCCGCGAGCGCCTACGGCACCCTGGACGTCCAGGAGCGTCATCGACATCGGTATGAGTTCAACTACGAATATCGCGACCGCTTCATCGACGGCGGTCTCGTAATTTCCGGCTCCAGTCCCGACGGCAAACTCGTCGAAGTCGTCGAACTGGACGAGCATCCGTGGTTCGTCGCGGTTCAGTATCACCCGGAATTCAAATCGAAGCCGACGCAGCCTCATCCGCTCTTTAAGGCGTTTATCGCCGCCGCCGTGCGGAAACGACGCGGCGCGAACGACGAAGGGGAAAAATGATCGCGCTTGCGCGTCTTTGTCGATTTGTTGCGCGCGAGGATTTCTCATGCGCGCTAGGAAACGTCGGGCGGCGACCGTCTGACGTTTCCTTGTTTGGAACGTCGCTGGACGACGATTTATAACGCTTCGTGATTTTCTAGGATATCGCCGTGGACTTCTTACAACTCAACGGAAAACGTTTTTTGATCTTTGGCGTCGCGAATAAAAAGAGCGTCGCCTACGCCGTCTCCAAAGCGCTTCTCGAGGAGGGCGCGGAATGCGTTTTTGTCGTGCAGAACGAGACGATACTCGAACGCGCGAGCAAACTTTTTCCCGATTCCGCTTTCTTTACCTGCAACGTGGAAAACGAGGATGAGATCAAGGCGCTTCGCGAAAAGGTCGGCGCTCGGTTCGACTCCTTCGACGGGATGCTCCATTCGATCGCGTTTGCCGACTATTCCGAAGGAATGAAACCGTTTCACGAGACGCCAAAACGCGCGTTTCTCCAGGCGCTTGATATTTCCTGTTTTTCGCTCGTCGAACTTTCGCGCGCGTTCGCCGATTTGCTCACGCCGACCGCGTCCGTCGTGACGGTTTCCATCTCGACGACGACGATGGCGAGTGAGAATTACGGTTATATGGCGCCGATTAAAGCAGCTTTGGATTCCTCTTTGGCGTTTCTCACGAAATCGTTTTCCGCGTTCTCGAAGATACGTTTCAACGCGGTCGCGCCGTCGCTCCTCAAGACTTCCGCGTCGGCGGGAATCCCCGGTTATCTCGATTCCTACATCTTCGCGGAACAGGCGATTCCTCGTAAAGAGGCCGTTAAAACCGAAGAAGCCGCCGCCGCCGCCGTTTTTCTTTTGAGTCCCCGATCGAGTGGAATCGTTTCGCAAAAGATCGTCGTGGACGCGGGAATGTCGACGAATTATTTCGATAAAGCGATAATCGACCGGGTCGTCGGTAGGTAAATTTGGAAGATACGTTTACGAAAGGTTGAGACGATGGCGGATATTCGTAACTATCGTGGGAGACGTTACGACACGCTCGAACTCGTGAACGTCGGAGTCGCGGGCGAACGAATTGCGACGGTTGAAGTTTCTTCGCCCAGTTCGGACGCGGACGTTCCGTGGATCGCGCCGGGAATGTTCGATATTCAAGTCAACGGGGCTGTGGGGTGCGAACTTTCGTCTTCTCGACTCACGCGGTCTGGCGTCGTCAAAGTCCTTGAAAAAATGTTGCGCGACGGCGTTTTTCGATGCTGCCTTACGCTGACGACGAACGCGCCGGAGACGATGATCCACGCGGCGAGGACGATCGCCGACGCGCTCGACGAACGTCCCGAATATCGGTCAATCGTTTGGGGAATCCACTTGGAAGGCCCCTTTATTTCGACGGCCGAAGGGGCGATCGGCGCACATCCGAGAAAATACTGCGTTCCCTATTCCGAGGAGTTTATCCGCAGCGTTCAGGATGCGTCGCGCGGGCTCGTGAAACTCGTCACGCTTTCTCCCGAATACCCGAACGCGGCGGAATTTGTTCGTTTTTTGAAGTCGCAAGGGATAGTTGTCGCCGTCGGTCATACAAACGCGGACGGAATCCAGCTTGACGACGCCGTTTCGGCGGGCGCTACGCTCTCTACTCATCTGAGCAACGCGACGCGTCATCTGTTGCCGAAATGGGAGAACTATTTCTTCGCACAGCTTGCCGACGACCGTCTTTGCGCGAGTTTGATCGTCGACGGATTCCATATATCGCCCCAACTCGCGCGCGCTATCGTTCGCGCCAAGGGCTTAGATCGACTTATTCTCATCAGCGACCAGTCGCCGCTCGCGGGGTTTCCGCCTGGAAAATACTCGATGGAGCTTTGCGATTTTGAGATTCAACCCAACGGTAAAGTGACGCTTGCGGGGGATCCGAATCTTCTCGCATGCGCGTCTTTCCCCGTTTCTTGCGGCGTCGTTAATGTCGCGACGATCGAGAAATTGCCCCTGTCAAAGGTTTATCCCCTCGCGACGACGAATCCGGCGCGTCTCCTCAACGCGCCGAAGTTTAGTTCGGGAGAGGGCGACTTTCTTGAAGTTGGAGGTCTCGCCGACTTCCTGCTCTTTAACGTCGAACCCGCGACCTTTGGCGAACACGGGCTTTACGACGGGCGTTCTTTCCATACCGGTCGTTTCAAGTTTGACAATATCGTTTGGCGCGGTCGCGAGATATCCTGAAACCCCGTTTTGGGGGGATAGACAAACGTAAAACGGGACGCTCCGAGGTATTCGCCAAGGAGCGTCCCGCTGTTTTTAAGGAGTCTGCGCGACGTTATAGCGTTTTAGTCGCCGAGGTTGCCCTCGATTCGAGCGTTGGCGCAATTAGAATCGATTCTGACCTTGCCTTTGACGAAGTTGTCGGTTACGACGACGCGTTTCGTATTCTCCGAGATGGAAATCTGTTTCTTATTCTCTTGGAAATTACAGCCGCGAATCATAACGGAGCCGCCGTCGATTTGAATAGCGGCTTTTCCTTTGTTCCCGCGGTCCCACTGGACAAATTCGCAGTCGCTAAAGCCGATCATGCCCCTGTCGGAACCTGAGATACGCGCGATTTGTTCGCAGGGTCCCCAGAACGCGCAGTTGGCGAAGCGGACCGAGCCGGAGTTCGTTTTCGAGGCGACGACTTGCGTCGGATTTTCGCCGTGCATCGCGACAAATTCGCCGTTCGTGATCAACACGCCAAAAACGGCGCTCTGTTCGATGAGAACCGACGTGTGACAGCTGTCCGCGCCAATTCCAAGAAAATTGCCGTTGCAAACTCCGTCTGCGCTGCCGCCAAACTCATATCCGACCGCGTAGCCGAAGCAGAACGTGTTCAGCACGTAGTGCCAGTCGGTGCGTTTGAAAATAAACGCTTCGCCGTTGGCCTGCTGCCATCCGAAGAGCTTTGGCTTCATACTCCACCAAGGGTTGAAGTGGACGTTTTCGATGCGTCCGATGTCATAGATGCGATCGACGAATATCCCTCGACGAAGAGGCTGACCGTGGATATTGCGAATTAACGCGCGTTCGTTGCGAGACGCGTCGATTCCGTTGTACGGATTCAGCAGTTCGACGTCGAGAATCGCGGGATTCTTACCCCGCATTTTAACCGCCCACGGATACGGGGTGGGGACGTCGTTATCCTTCTGTTCAGGCCAATACAGAACGACGCCCTGCAAGACGCTGTTCGTGTTCAACGTGATGAACGCGTCCGCGTCTTCGTTTCCGGCGTTTCCCGTAACGAGGAAGGTCGCGCCGTCGTCGGTCGGCTTGGGCAACCCCCTGTCGCGACAGCCGTTATGCGCTGTCACAGAGTTCCACGGACCGCGAAGCGTCGCGCCTTGCGGCACGTTGAGCGATCCCGAAAAACGGTATTGTCCCTGAGGGACGTAAACGACTCCGCCGACGGCGCCGAGGGAGTCGAGCGCTTTTTGGAACGCTTCTGTTTCGTCCGTCACGCCGTCGCCGACCGCGCCGAAGTCGTGGACGTTAACGCGTTGCGCGTCGTTTGCGGAGGGTTCGATATTGGCGGTTTTGTCTTGAGCGACCGTCGAGCCAAGGCTTAAAGAGGAAAGCGCTAAGAGCAGGACGGGAACGGCGTAACGTGAAAGAGTCATGATTTTACCTCAATTTGAGCGGAATCTGGAAACGCGCCTCAACTCTTTTTGGCGCTTCGAGGGCGGTTGCGTTCGTACATTTCGCTAATTTTAGCGACGACAAGCGCGTTGACTTCCTCTTCTGTTTTGGTTTTGAGAAATTCAGGGGAAAGCGGTTCGCCGTACTCGACTTTAACGCGCTTTTTGAAGGGGGAGGGTAAAACTTTCGTTCGTGGGAACGCTTCAAACGCGCCGGAAATCGCGACGGGAACGATACATGCGTTCGATTTGACCGCCATCGCGGCGTATCCCGACGTAAAGGGCGCAAGTTCGCCGTCGAACGAGCGGCTTCCTTCGGGAAAGATGAGAACAGCTTCGTTGTTTTTAAGGCGTCGCAGCGTTTCACGGACGCCCTGAAAACCCATTCCCTGCTTGTCAAGCGGAATCGCGTCGACGGAGTCGATCAGTTTGCCAAAGGGTTTGAATTTGAAGAGAGTCTTTCGCGCGAGGAAATTCGTCATACGGAAATAACCGCAACCAATCGCGGGCGGATCGAGAAAACTCTGGTGGTTGGAGACCAAAAGGGTAGGTCCCTTTTTGGGGACGTTTTTCGAATTGATATACTTAATTCGGAATAATATCTTTATTCCCACGTAAAGCGAGAACTGACAGAAGTGATACCAAAACGCGTGGCTTTTGGTTACGACGCGTTTTGTTGATTTTTTTTTCAACGAGGTTCCGGTTGGCTCCGGAGCGGGAGACGTTTCAGTCGCCATAGCTTCTTCAGGGATACGAGGTGGTTTGGAAAAATAAGACGTCCGCGACTTTGAGGCGGACGTCGTCAAAAGATGAATCGTAGAGGCGTTTTAACAGTTGGCCGAGGGACGGCGACGGACGTTCACTTCTTGATCGAATCGAGCGACCAATAGACGGATTCGGTTATTTTGCCGTCGGCGGGGAACATGTCGTTTTCCTTCAGACGTTGCGCAAGTTCCGTACAACTGTTCGCAAAGAGGGGCGAAATCTCGACAATCGCGCCGTCGACGACCTCGATCCCAAGGTGAGAGAGCCACAGCTTGTAGAGGTTCGCGAGATGTTCGCGCACCGTTTTCGGCGTGTCCTTCGCCTCGCGAGGATGGTTTTTCAGAGGCGCGAAACCCGTGTCCTCGTCGATTTCGACGACGATCGGGTTGCGTGCGATTGGAAGAAGGTCGAAGATGAATTTCTCGTATTTGATCGCGTTCGGCGTTTCGGGCTTGATTTTGACGCCGAAGAGCGAATTTCCGTTTTCGTCCTTGGCGTTTTGGTCGAGAACGACGTGAGGAACCTTTTTCTTCGCAAGGTGATAGGGCAACGACTCCGAATAGGAGGCGTTCCTCATCAGAAGGTCGAGATTCATCATGTGAACGGCGATCGACCCCGCCCAAATGACGAGAGAACCGTCGGGCTTGCGCCGTTCCGCGGCAGAATCGGGAAGGTCGCTATACTCGATAACATAAAGTTTTCCGTCGACCATCACCATGTTGCCGACGCGATCCTTCGGATTCCTTTTGCGAATCACCTGCGACGAGTATTCCGAGTTGCAAAGGACGTGGTAGCCGATGAATTCGGGGCTGCAGAGATCGATGACCGGGTTGTCGATTTGGAAATAGAAAATTTCTTCGATTCCGCGACTCTTCAACTCGGCGAGGATTCCCTTTTCACGAACGGTCGGGAGGGGCGAATCGGGCTGCGGCGCGTTGATAGCGGCGAGCATGCCCCCGTGTCCGTCGGGACTTCGAGCGATTTGCGCCTTGTCTGCGAGTAGAACTTTGCCGGAATCGAAATCGACGGACGGCGTCGTCCCCTGGCAGAAAATGAGGACGTCGTCGGCGGGGAGACCGAAGTTGTCGTTCTCTTTGAGGAAATCGATCGTTTCCTGGTGCGTCGCGGGACTTGTTTGGATGCAGAAAGGAAGCCGCGTTCCGTACTTGCGACTCATCGCGCGGATACGTTCGATATGAATCTGGAAGAGCGTCGCGTTGGAAACGGGAGCGATCGGATAGATTCCCTTAGCGTGCGGGAAGTCAAGGCGCGTTCCCTGACCGCCTGCGACGACGACAAGCGCGATCTTGCCCTCGCGAAGATACTTTTCTCCCGCGGCGACCGCCTTGAGAGGCGTGATTTCGGCGGTCGTTTCGTCGAGCTTGGTCGCAGGAGATTGGGGGAAAACGGAATCGGAGGAACCGTCGTAGTCGCGGAGATCGCTGAGTTTGAAAGCGGTTGGGTCTTCGGCTCGATCGGCGAGCGCCGCGGCGGCCGGCGGGTCGTAGCGGTGGACAAAAAGTTGATCGAGACGTCCGAAATCAATACGCTCAATCTGACTACCCAACGACTCGCGCTCTTCCTCCGACAGCTCGTCCCAAAATGTCAATAGTTGTTCCTGACCGTGCGGTTCAAGTTTTTGAAGAAGATCTTCACGTGTAAACGACATCTTTTCCCTTTCGCTTTCATTCATAGGGCTGGGACGACGACGCGAGAAGACGCGCCGCGAGGACTAGGAACGTCGCCGCTCCGTGGATCGACGTTTCAATCTACTCCGCATTTTATACGGACGCCGTCCTTTTTCAAGCGGCGTCAAGCTATTGTCCGCCATTATCTTCAAAGAATTAACCGCGTCGAGAATACGAGCGGCGACAAAGGACGACGCGTTGAAAAAAGAACGCTCTTTTCGCGTGAGGATATAGACAAAAGGGACGAAATAAGTAATAATAAGGGCGCCGTAGTGTTCGCGTTTGAAAACTAGACGCATACAGACGGCGTGTAATGCTTTTGTCCGGTTGAGCGACGGAAACGACGGTTCTTTCGCTCGGTATTTGTCCGAGCGGGAGCGCTTTGTCTCGTGTTTTTTATCGTTCGTTCGGAACGCCTGCGGCGGAGTTTGTATCTAACAGACGCCGCCTTCCGAATTTTGAAACCGGGAACGCGGGTCGTTATCATAATTTGTGCATATACGGCAGGCGAGACCGCGACCACCGAGTTTTTAGACGACGAAAGCGGATCGACGTCATTTTTAACCTTTACGAGGCGATTCAATGGGAACTGAACCCGACGTCATTGTCGAAAAAACTGCATCAGACGTCACTGTTGAAAAAACGGAGTCTGACGTCATTGTCGAAACCAAAAACCTCACAAAGACTTATCGAGATTTCTGGGGACGTCAAAAGGTTAGAGCGCTCAAGGCTCTTGACCTTGAGATTCGTCGCGGCGAAATTTTTGGTCTTCTCGGTCCGAACGGTTCTGGCAAAACGACGACCATTAAGCTTCTGCTTGGACTTCTTTTCCCGACGAGCGGCGAAGTCAACATACTCGGTCGTCCTGCGACCGACGTTTCAAAGAACGAGCGTCTCGGTTATCTTCCTGAAGAGTCTTATCTCTATCGTTTTCTGAACGCGGAAGAAACGTTAGACTTCTATGGTCGTCTCTTTAAAATTCCAGGCGCGGTCCGTCGTCAACGCGTCGACCAACTCATCAACATGGTCGGATTGGGATCGGCGCGGAAACGTCAACTTCGCGAGTATTCTAAGGGTATGACGCGCCGTATCGGGCTTGCTCAAGCGTTGATTAACGACCCGGACTTGATTCTTCTCGACGAGCCGACGAGCGGTCTCGACCCGATCGGCACGCGCAATATGAAGGATCTTATTCTTCAGTTGAAGGAAAAGGGCAAGACGATCATCATGTCGAGCCACCTTCTCGGCGACGTTCAGGACGTTTGCGACCGCGTCGGCATTCTCTATCAAGGCGAACTCAAGGAACTTGGGCGCGTCGAGGATCTCTTGAAGGTCGTCGAGCAGACGGAACTCCGCGTTTCCGGACTCAGCGACGACGCGAAGAAGAAGATTGAAAAGATTATCGAAGAAGACAACTCCAAACTGCTCTTCTGCGGCAATCCGACGACCTCACTCGAAGATCTCTTCCACGACATCATTGCGGAAAGCGAAGCTCGTCCCGGCAAACGCGTTCGCGGAGGTGAAAACGCGAAATGATCCTTGAACATCCTATTCCGCCGTTCTTTGAATGGATTGGACCCGCCGCGCTTAATTGGCTGCTGGCCGTCGCCGCGTTAACGGCGCTCGCCCTCCTTATAAGCTTCATTATGCTCCTCGTTCGTCGAGGGTCTCAGCAGGGCGTGAAGGCGATGGGGGCCGTGATTTCCGACGCTTGGCAAGATTTGAGATATTTCTCGTGGAAGCGTTGCGGCGCGATGGCGCTTCTCGCGATTCGCGAGTCAATTCGTAAAAAAGTCGTCGTGGTCTGCGTCGTATTCCTTGTGCTGCTCATGTTTGGAGGATGGTTTCTCGATCCTGGCAGCAAGGATCCCGCGCGTCTCTGCACGTCTTTCGTCTATCAGACGACGACGTACCTTGTATTGCTCTTAGCGTTGTTTCTCAGCGCTTTGAGTCTGCCGAACGATTTCAAAACGAAGACGATCTATACGATCGTTACGAAGCCGGTGCGCGCGAGCGAGATTATCCTCGGGCGTATTCTTGGCGTCGGCGCGATCGGCACCGTCATTCTCCTTATGATGGCGGCGTGCAGTTACTTCTTCGTTTCCAGCACCCTTAAGCATACCCACGTCCTTAACGACAACGAAGACCTCACGTATGTAACCGACGAAGATCCGAGTTCGCTTCCTCCCGATACGGTCGTTGCGAAGGGATATACTCGCCTCGCGAACGGTCACAAACACATGGTCGAGAAATACGCGAACGGAACTCTTCGCGTTTTGGAAGAAAATAAGCACACCCACGCGATTGAGCAGGTTACGGAAGGCGACATGATTCGCTACAAGATCGGACCGGCTCAAGGGGCGATGCAGGCGAAAGTTCCAGTTTACGGCAAGATCAAATTCCGCAACGCCGACGGCTTTGAACGCGAAAGAGGCATTAACGTCGGCGAAGAGTGGGAATACCGTAGTTACGTCGCCGGCGCGACCGACGAGGCTATTATTTGGACGTTTGAAAACGTTACGCCCGCGAAATTTGCCAACGGTCTTCCCGTCGAAATGACGATTAGCGTCTTCCGTACCCACATGGGCAATATCGAAGAGACGATCATGGGCGCTCTCTACGTCCGCAATCCCGTGACGGGACTGACGGCGGAAACGCACGTGTTCAACTCGGAAAAGTATACGACGAAGGCGTTGCATATTCCGGTAGAGATCGACAAGTCAAAGGTTAAAAATCGTCCGTGGCTCGTCAAGAAAACGAACGACAAGGCGTCCTTCGAAGCGACTCCCGTCGCCGATCTTCCCCAGAAGGAAACGTACAACGTCTTTGAAGATTTTGTCGTCGACGGCAAGGTTGAGATCTGGCTTCAGTGTCTTGACAGTCAGCAGTATTTCGGCGCGGCCGCGCCCGATCTTTATCTTCGTTCCGCGGACGCGAACGTCTTCTTCAACTTCGTCAAAGGATACCTCGGCGTCTGGCAGCAGATGTTGATACTGATCTCCTTCGGCGTTCTTTTCAGCTCTTTCCTGAGCGGTCCTGTCGCGATGGTTTCCACGTTTGGCATTCTTGTCGCCGGGTTCTGTAAGACGCTGTTCCTCGACATTGCGCACCTGCAGGCGCTCGGCGGCGGTCCGATCGAATCTTTTAACCGTCTCGTAACTCATGAGAACATGATGGTCGATCTTCCGAACACGTTCTCGACGCACCTTGGACAGGCGTTTGACCATATCGCCGCCGGCTTCTTGAGCATAATAGGACTGGCGCTTCCGTCTTTCAGCGACTTCAACTATTATGCCGATTGCGTCGCCAACGGGTATAACATTCCGTTGAACGCGATTATCGTTCACCTTGTTACGACATTGTCGTTCGTGTGCCCGCTCTTTGTGGCAGGATATGTCGTTCTTAGAAATCGGGAGGCGGCCAAGCAATGACGCAACAAACGTTATTTTATCGAAAGATCGCGTATATCGTCCTGATTGCGATTTTGCTTTTCCCGCTGTATCGACTTGGCAGTCCTTCGCAACGTCAGCAGGACGGCTCAATGTCGAGCGGCGGCGTTCTTGCGGAAAAGCGTTCCGAGGGCGATCTCTCCGAGGCGAATATCGGCAAGATCGATCCGACGGGAAGCGCCGTTAAACTGGCGACGTTCGGTATGCGCGGCGTCGCGATTTCGCTCCTTTGGCATCGTTCTCGCGAGTATGAAAAGCGCGCGGACTGGGACAACGTCATTGCAACGGCGAACCAGATCATTACGCTCGAGCCTCACTTCACGACGATTTGGGACTTTGTCGGATGGCAGCTTTCCTACAACGCGTCCGCGATGTTCGACGACTATCGCGAACGTTATCGCTGGGTTATCCGCGGATTTGAGTTTGTCCAGAAGGGTACGACTTATAACCGAACCGCTCCGAAGCTTTACGTCCGCACCGGCTGGATCATTTCGCAGAAGGTCGGAATCGCCGACGAAAAGAAACAGTATCGCCGCTTGCTCCGTGAAGACGACGAATTCGCGGCGCGTCAGGCGGAGCAGGAAATTTTCGTCACGAACCGCGATAACTGGCTGCTTGGGCACGCGTTCTATAAGCGCGCCGAAGACCTTTACGAAAACCACAACGGCGATATCGGTAAAGAGACGCGTCTCCTCTTCTTTGGTCGCGCGCCTATGAACCGTATTCGTTTCGCCGAGTGGATGAGTATCGACGGTTGCGGCGTCAATAAGACGAACACGCCTCTCTTCGACGAGGAAAACTGCGCTAAAGCGTGGCGTCTCGCTCAGGAAGACTGGGAGCTTTACTCCAACAAGACCGTCGAGACGACGATCCCGGATAAAGTCGATCCGAATAAATTCCGTATGACGTCGTTGAACGTTCAGCGTGAAGCGGCGAAGAAAATGCAGGAATACGAGGATCAACTTGTTTCGTTCCTGCCCGAGGGCGAGACGCGCGAAACGATCGTTTGGGATCGTTGGAATAACGAACTCGACGACAAACAGCGCGCGGCGATGTACGAGCGCGTTTTAGAGCCCTTTGACGAGAACAACTATAACCTTGGCAAACAGGGGTTCCCCGCGCGCGTCGTCCACGACTATCTCACCGGCAAATACGGAGAGCAACCTGAATGGAAAGATTGGGAAAAGAAACTCTACGATCTCCGTCTTTCCTACGTCGACGAGGATCTTCGTTCCTTGGCGGCGCGTCCCGAGTTGCTCGTTTCCGAAGACGACGACAGGAACTATACGGCGGCGTTTTCGCGTCTCACCGATTGGTTGGGACGCGCGAATCAGCTTCTCCAAATCACTCCTGAAGTCCTCGCCGCTCGCGCGGTTCCCGAGAAAAAGAGCGAAGCGCGCGATATCGTCGCCGAGATTGACGCTCTTTCTAAGGAAGAGAGCTTCTCGCGTATGTTCCGCGATATTATGGGCGCCGATTATCATGAGGTTGAAGTCGCTTTCGAACAGACTCCTGAGGCTCGCGCCGCGCGTGAACACCGCCAGGCGGTGCGCGATCGGTACAACGCCGGTCAGCCCGAGGAAGCGAATAAGGAGTTCCTTGCGAGCTTTGATTCTTGGGTCGCGCTCCTCCATCGCGAGGATTTTCCCAAGTTGAAGTATATGCCTCAGATGGAATCTGAACTCATGGACGAGACGGAGAAATACCTCATCGTCCTTGAACAGCTCGAAACCGTTTTCCCGAAGGAATTTTCGTTCCAAGAGGTAATCCGCCGCGACGAGCGTGTCGAGGCTCGAATGAAGGCGTCGGCGAAAGCCGAGGCTTTCATCGAGAAGGAGCTTGAAGACGGAAAAATTAAGGAAGCGCGCGAAGATTCCGACATGTTGCTCAACAGCTGGCTCGGATATAACACAAACAACGTGATCTTCGAACTCGGGCCTCTTCCCGAAAGCGTCGAAGCCGTCTTCAAGACCGCGAAACTGTGGATCGAAGCTTGGGAAAAGACTCCGGAGACAGAGTTAGAACTCGCGAAGCAGACGGGCGTTTTTAGCAACTATCCGTGTCGCGATTTCATTGAGTTCATGATTCAGAAGCGCGACGATTCCTACGCCGAGATCGAAAAACTTGAAATCTCTCGTATGAACGACGCCGAGAATAATTTCGACTCGTTGAAGAAGGAGATCGAGCTTTGGGCGAAGGTCGTCGAAAAGGCGCCGGTTCTGAAGTATGATTCTTCGTCTGAAATCGCTTTGCAAATTGCGAACACTGTTCAGGAATATCAGACGGAACTTCAGAAGAAGAGCGAGAGCCTTCCGGACGATTTCCCGCTCAAAGCGTTTGTGACGCGTTCAGACGGAACTTGATCCGTTACAGCGCTTCGACGTTTTGCTCTGGAATTTTTTCGGGCGCTTTTCTATAATGCAACGCGTCGGCGTCTAACGGCGTCGGCGCGTTTTCAGTATTTATCGTTTTGAGACGAACGCGAGGAGACGCGCTCCTCGACGGAGCGTTGGGAGCACATGTCGTTACAGGTAGACCACCATCGACGTCGCGTTGTTATTTTGGAACGCGCGTTTGAGCTTTTTGCGGAAGAAGGCTTCGACGGCGTGACCTATCAGAAGATAGCGAATCGTTGCGGCATTTCGCGCACGTCGATTTATAAATATTTCAAGGATAAGGACCAAATCTTTATCTACGCGATTAAGCTGTCGACCGATAAAATGTCGGAATCCGTACGGAAAGTTATGAATCGCGCCAATTTGCCAGTCGACGAAAAGTTGCGGAGGATTCTTCGTCTTACGGTTAAATTGCTGGACGACAACAAGGTCTTCATGTCCGTCGTGCTCGACTACTTGACTTCGCTTAAACTTTCTGGCGCCGACGTTCGTAAGAAGGCGAGTTCCCGAACGTTTGGTTTTCGTTTTCTCCTGACGCGTCTCATCACGGAAGGGATCGAGCAGGGCGTTTTTCGTCCAGGAAAGCCGGAATTGATAGCGGCTCGCTTATACTGTGTTATTGAAGCTTACGTGTTGAATCTCACTGTGACAGACATGATGACTCGAAAGGAATGTCTAGCGTTGATCGATTTTTCCATCGACGACTGTCTTGCTCGGACAAGAACGCGCAGGGGAGCGTGTGCGCAAGTCGACGCGCCTTGAGGAAGCGCGTCGTATTTCTTCGTCGTTATCGTTCGTTTGTCGGCGTTCCTTTTCATCGCAATGAGGAACGTTTTGGAGCCTAAAAATGCCTGTTTTTGACGCCGCCCCGATTCAGGGCGTTCCCGCGCCGTATTGGCTTGTCGAAGTCATTAAGACGTTGGGATTCGCGCTTCATTTGATTCCGATGGGACTTTGGCTCGTCGGAACGCCTGTTTCGCTTCTATTGTGGCTCGTCGGGGGAGCCGCGTCGAAACGTCTCGCTCAACGTTTTTTGCAGCAACTGCCAATAATTGTCGCGTTTGGCGTTCTTTTCGGCATGGCTTCTTTGCTTTTCACGCAGTTGACGTATCCAAACGCGTTCTTTACTTCGACGATACTCCTTGCAGCTCATTGGCTCGGGGCGGTTCCGTTGTTTTTCGTCGGCTATGCGGCGACTTGTTTTGCCGCGGGGTGCGCAAGGGCGGAAAAAATATGGCGGACGGCGCTTCATCTATGCGTCGCGACGTGTTGTTACGTCGGAGTCGGCCTCGTTTTTTCAAGCGTTTGGGCGTTCTTTGAACGTCCTTACGAATGGGAGGGCGTTTGGCGAAATTCAACGTTTTCCATCGGCGAACTCGTCTTGGGAGGCGCGGCGACGGCGAGCGGACTCGGGAGATATTGGTCTGACTATCTATTGTTTCTCCGATTTGCCGGCATAGTCGGCGTCGGTTTCTTCGCGCTTGCGACGTGGTTTGTTTTCGACGCGTATTACCTTTATCGAGGACCGCGCAAACTGACGTCGGAAGAAATTTCGCGTCTGCGCGCCGCGGAGAATGAGGACGATTCAGAAGAGGGAAAACGTAAGAAGCGCGCGCCGCGCAAACCGATTCAAGAAAACGCCGAGACGTATACGTCTCGAACGACCGGGCTTGCGTTCTTCTTAATGTTGCCTGGCTTCCTCGTCGCCGCCGCGGCAATCGGCAAGTATGCGTTGGAATCAACCGCTCCTTTGCAGAACGAAGAACATTGGAACCCGCTTCTGTGGAACGTTCTTCTTGGAGGAATTGGCGCGTCGATGATCTTTCCTTTCTTTTTTGTTCTTTTGAACAAACTCAAGAAGATTAGCGGGCGGTCGTTGGCGATCTCAATGATCTTTTGCGAAAGTATGCTGGTCGGTTTTTACGCGACCCTGCGACAAATTTTGCAGAACGCCAGACTTTTTCCCTACTTTGATCCCAGTAAATCGTGTTCCTCTGAGTTTCCGATGGTTCCGATCCTCGCGTTTCTCGTCGTCTTTCTTGGCGTCGCGACGACTACGTCGCTCGTCGTGGCGACGTTATCCCCAAAGGACAAAAAAAGATCGGCCAAAAAATTGAAGAAATCTCCGAAACCCTCGAAAAATTCGACTTCCGATAAGCAGGAGTCGAAGGAGCCGCAGAAACCGAACGTTTCTCAGTCGCCGAATTCGGCGCAACGACCTTCCGGCGCGCCCAATCCGCAATTTCGTAATTTAAATAATCGGCAAAATTTGCGTCGGTAATTTTTTGGCATATAATATCGTCAGTGAAGAATGGACGCGTTTCGTTTGTCGTCGCGCGTCCTTGGAATTTCTGCCGCGTATTGAAAAGGGGTTTTCATGAGAATATCGCAATTGTTCCGTTTGACGCGATTTTGTTCCGTCCTGTCTTTATTGGCGCTTGTCTCTCTGACGAATTGCGTCGTCGCCGCCGATTCCGAGGACGCGAAGTCCGACGATATCGAGGTCGTTTCCTACTATTTCGGCAACTACCATCTTGATAAACGCAATGAAGAGCGCCTTGGCAAAGGCTGGTCTGAGTGGGAGCTTGTCAAGAATGCCAAACCTCGATTTGAAGGTCATCAACAGCCGAAGGTTCCGCTTTGGGGCTATACCGACGAGGCGAATCCGCGCGACATGGAACAGAAGATCGACGCCGCTTCGAAGTATGGCGTCGACGTGTTCCTTTTTGACTGGTATTACTATGACGACGGTCCGTTCCTTGAAAGGACGATCGACGACGGATTCCTCCACGCGGAAAATCGCGACAAGATCAAGTTCGCGCTCATGTGGGCGAATCACGATTGGGTCGAAATCTTCCCGAAACACAAGGACGTTCCCAGCGCGTTAATCTATCCCGGCAAGGTCACGCCCGAGACTTTCGACAAGATTTGCGACCTAGTGATCGAAAAGTATTTCAAGCAACCGAACTATTGGAAAATCAACGGCGCGCCTTACTTTTCCATCTACGAACTCACGAAGTTTGCCGAGAATTTTGGCTCCTTCGAGGCGACGAAAGCCGCGATCGAGCGGTTCCGTGAGAAAACGAAAGCCGCCGGTTTCCCCGATCTTCATCTCAACGCCGTATACTGGGGCAGACCTAATATTCCCGGCGAAGCGACCCTTACCGACCCCGTCAAAATGATCGAGGGACTCGGGTTCGATTCCGTTACTTCTTACGTTTGGATTCACCACGTGCCCCTCAACGAGTTGAAGACCGATTTCAACTGGGTTCGCGACGAGTATTTCAAACATTGGGACAACGCGCGGAAATCGTTCTCGATTCCATATATTCCGAACGTTTCCGTCGGCTGGGACTCCAGTCCTCGAACGTATCAGGACGATCCTTTCGGCAACTGGGGTTATCCTTTTACGAACACGATTTCCAACAATACCCCTGAGAATTTCAAAACGGCTCTCCAAATGACGAAAGATCGCATTCTCAACGATCCCGACGCGCCGCGTATCCTTAACATTAACTGTTGGAACGAATGGACCGAAGGAAGCTATCTTGAGCCTGACAAAGTCAACGGCTACGGTTACCTCGAAGCGATTCGCGACGTAATGAAGAAGAAGTAAAACGCGCTTTTTTAAAAACGGGCGCGTCGTACGTTTCCAGCCGGAGTCGTTGTTTGATTCCGGCTGTTTCTTTTTTAGAGAAACGCGCGCGTTGGTTTTGCTTCTATTTCGCGACGCGTAGAACGATTTCTCTCTGTTTTTTCTGATGAAAAAAAGCTATACTTGACTTATCTTGGAATTTTTCGCCTATTTTTTCCGTTTTATCATCGCAAGGACGTGGATCGGCAATGCATAACTACTGGCGCGCTATTCAGTTGACGCTGAAATACAAATGGAACGTCGTGGGCGTGATTGTCGCTTCGCTGTGTCTAGCGTTATGTTGGGGCGGAAATATTGCGACGGTGTATCCTCTCGTTCAGGTTTCGTTTCAGGGCGAATCCTTAAACAGCTGGCTTTCGAGCGAAATTCAGTCGCAGGCGGAACGAATTGAACGCCTTAAGGCGGAAAAACTTGTTGTTTCCGAGGGCGTCGATCCCGACGACGACGACGCGATAGCCGCCGCGATTTCACGCGACGCAAACAGCGAGTCGCGGTCCGCGCTTGACGAATCCGCGCTAGCGCCAAGGGCGCGTCAGCGTCTTTCCGTTCTTCAAACCCAGATTGATTCCGCGGAAACGAGACTTTCGCGATTTCGTCGGCTTCAACCGATCGTCGTCCGATGGACGCCCGACGATCCTTTTCTAACCGTCGTACTTCTGATGGTTTATGTGATTGTCGTCACGGCGATCAAGGGCGTCAGTTCTTATATCCATTCGTTCCTCTCCGCGCGCCTTGGGCAGCTTGGCTCCCTCGAATTACGCTCGTTGTTCTTCAAAAGAATGTTGGGTTACGAGACGACGTTTTTCAGTCGTCAGGGGATTTCAGACGCGACGACGCGCTTTACCTCCGACATGGGGACGCTTTCTAACGGGTTGACGCTAGCCTACGGCAAAGCGTTGCGCGAACCGTTGAAACTCGTCGTGTGTCTCGTCGGCGCGCTTCTTGTCAGTTGGCAGCTTTTAATCTTTACCTGTCTCTTTGTGCCGATCGCCGTCGTGTTGATTCGCTGGCTTGCGAAGTCGCTCAAACGGGTCGTTCGGCGTATGATGGCGGAAATGGCGCAGCTATACGGTCGGATTGACGAGACGTTTCGCGCAATTCGCGTCGTCAAATCGTTTAATCGTGAGGATTTCGAAGCGGAGAAGTTTCAGCGCGCCAACGAACTCTATTTCAAACGCGGCATGAAGACCGCAAAATACGACGCGCTAACGAGCCCTCTCACCGAACTCGTCGGAATGGGGATGCTCGTGCTGGCGATAACCGCCGGCGCGTATCTTATCATCTATCAAAAGACAAGTCTTTTTGGAATTCAGATTTTTTCGCGTCCCTTTGATCTTGGAACGTTGATTTTATTCTATGGCTTCCTTATCGGAGCGTCTGATCCCGCTCGAAGACTCTCCGATATTTTTACGAATATTCAAGGCGCGTGCGCTGCGGCTGATCGCGTTTACGAAATCATCGACCGCGAGGCCGTCGTCAAGGACGCTCCGGAGCCCAAGCGTCTCGCCGCGTTTAAAGATTCGATTGTTTTTGATTCCGTCTACTACGAGTATCCCGTCGAAGTCGTCAAGTTTCAAAACTCAAAGTCTAACAAAAAGGTTCGTTTCGAAGACGCGTTTAAACAATTTATACGCAGCTGTTTTGCGAAATCGACGGCGTTTTCTAAAGGGAAAGAAGTTTCGGTCGCGTCCGTTTCCGAGACTTCAGGGACGGCGCCGGACGCGTCGTGCGCGGCGACGACTTCTGGGAGTCGAAACGTCCTTAAAGGCGTGTCTCTGACGATTCGTCAGGGCGAAACGATCGCGATCGTCGGGCGAAGCGGATGCGGTAAGAGCACGCTCATGAGTATGATCCCGCGCTTTATCGATCCGACTCAGGGGCGCGTTCTCATTGACGGAATTCCGATGACGGAATTGAAGATTTCCGACCTCCGCGACCAGATCGGGCTTGTTTCCCAGGATTCGGTGCTCTTTAACGACACGGTTCTCGAAAATATCCGCTACGGTCGTCTTGACGCGACTCGTGAAGAGGCGATTCAAGCCGCGAAAGACGCCTACGCCGACGATTTTATTCGCAACGAACTCGCCGACGGATACGAAACGGTCGTCGGACCGGGCGGCGGCGCGCTTTCGGGCGGTCAGCGTCAGCGGATTGCGCTTGCGCGCGCGCTGCTGAAGAATCCGCGCATTTTCCTTCTCGACGAGGCGACAAGTCAGATCGATTTGCAAAGCGAACGTTATATCCATCAAGCGCTTAAAAAGTTCGTAGGCGGGCGAACGACGATCCTCGTAACGCACCGTTTGACGGCGATTCAACTTGCCGATCGCGTCGTCGTTATGCAAGACGGCGTTCCTGAATTCGTCGGGACGCACGAAGAAGCGCTGAAGAATTCGCCTTTTTACGCGACGCTCTGGGCGAGCGAGTCTACCGACGAGTTAGAATGAACGTCGGTTGCGACTCCGAGACGAACTGGGCGCGAACGTTTTCAATAATAGGAGAAAACTCGATGAAATCCGATAAGACCGCGTTGATTCTGATCGAATTCCAGAACGATTTCTGCAAAGAAGGAGGGAAACTGAACGCCCTTGTTCGAGATGAAATCGCGCGTAATAATACGATCGCCAACGCTGTAAATCTTCTCGACGGCGCGCGTGAAAAGAATATTCACATTGTGCATTGTCCCTTTGTTTTAGACCGAACCTGGTCTAAAGAGCGTCGTTTCGAGGGGCTCGTCAAAGGATTGACGGACGGAGACGTTTTTGCGCCCGGAACTTGGGGCGTCGAAATAATTGACGAACTTAAGCCTCGCGAGGACGAAATTGTCCTTAAAGGAAAGCGCGGCATTAATGGGTTTGTTCATACAAATCTCGGCGAAATTCTCGCAGAATGGCAGGTTGAGAACGTCGCGGTCGCGGGCTTTCTTACGAACGTCTGCGCTCAAGCGACCGCGTGGGGCGCGTATGATCTCGGGTATCGCACGCGACTGATTCCCAGCGCATGCGGCGCGGCGTCGCGCGAGATTCAGGAATATGTCGAGAAGGAGATATGCCCGATTTTCGGCGGCGCTCCCTCTGTCGACGGTTTTCTCGCCGAAATTGAGCGAACTTGAGGATCCGACGTTTTTTAAAGAAACGGTTGCGGATTTGAGCGGCGTTTTCAGACGCCCCGTTTTTGGACTGGCAGACAATTTTAATAATAGTAAGACTGGGTAAAGTTTTCCGATTAAAACGATTTTACTGAATTTAATGAAAATTCTGGTTTTTCCTCAACTTTTCACAGACGGGGACGAAAATAATATTAGCGACGCCGTAGAAGCGCGGAATTGATTCACTGACGACAGGAAGACGTCGGGCGCACGGTTCGCTGGTATTGAAATTGCGTCTTGCGATTAGGATTAAATCCCCCCCCTGAGCGTGAGGCGTTTCACGACGCTATCCGCCGATTAAGGCGGCTCCTTACGGAGAATGGAATCTTGTGAGGAAACCATGACCAGTTCAAAGACAAACAGAAACAGAAAAGGTCAGTCTCGACGGAGCGGTATGTTAAACGCTCTGGTCGGCGCGTTTGACGGACGTAACGCGTTAAGGACGGGCGTCGTTTCGGCGTTAGCGCTTCTGTGTTCCGTGAGTTTAACGTCCGAATCCTACGCGCAGACGGCGACCACTCCTTGGATTGGTCAAAATGGTCGCGAGATCGTCGATCTTAACGCCAAACCGTTCGTTTCGACGACGAATTCTAAAGTTACCACGAAGAAGAAGGCGACGGCGAAAAAATCCAATCCTATTCGTCAGATTCGCGCCGACGTTCCCCAAGAGGAATATCCGAGCGACGCCGAGCTTCTCGGGAACGATCTTCCCTTTGAGCCCGAGCCGCTTGAAGATCCAACGAAGGTCGAACGACTGCCGTTTACGCTCGAGTCGACGCCGGTTAAGCCTCAAGAAGCGCCCCGAGCGGCGATTCAGGCGGTAGACGTCGCGCCCAATTATCCTCAGGGCGAAGTTGCGAAGGAGACGAGCGCCCCTCTGAACAATTCCTCCGTTTCAACGGGGCCGGCTCCATATTCAAACAATCCGTACGCCCGCATCGGGCAGGCGGAATATAACCCTCGTCTATTCTACGGAACCGCGAGTCCTAACGCCTCCGTCAACGGTTATCGCAACGCGCCTCCCGCCGTCGCTTACGGACAATCCGGCGCGGGTTGCGGATCCGCGTGTTACGACGGCGGCTGCGGGGTTTTCGGCGGCTTCTTCCAGAATACGCAACTTAGCGCAGGCTTCGACAATATGAGGAGCCCGATCGATCTCGAAGACACGGGGAATACTGGCGGCAACTTCGCGGTCAACTGGGGAAGCGTTCGTCCTGTCTTTGGCGGCCTTCATGTCCAGGCGGGCGTCAGGGGCGTCTTCACCGATCTCAACGGCGAGATTGCGAACGGGTTCATTACGGACGATTGCCGTAGTCAACTCTTCTGGACCGCCGGTCTATACTTCCGCGCCAACCAGTACTCGACGGAAGGGCTGTCGATGGGCGTCGTTTACGATTCGCTCAGAGAAAAATACTATAGGAAGTATGAACTGAGTCAGCTGCGAACGGAAGTCTCCTATACCTTCTGCGGCGGGACGACGATCGGATTCCGAGGCGCCTTTGGACTTGAAGACGGCATGTGCGATCTCGTCAGGATCGCCCCGACACTTACTATCGAAGCGAAGGCGGAAGTTACCGACTACTACGTTGGATTCATGCGCTGGAATTTTGCGCAAGGCGGCGAAGCGTCGATCTTCGGAGGCGGAACCAAATCAAGCGGCGGAATTATCGGAGGCTCTGTTGAAGCTCCTCTGACGGACTGCTTCGCCCTCAAGTGCTCTGGCGCCTACGTCTTCGGCAAAAAGCGTGGACTGACGGAACGAGAAGAAGAAACCTGGAACATGTCGATGGGGCTCGTATGGTACCTCGACGGCGGCGCCCGCAACGGCGCGACCTCGCCTCGACCCCTCTTCGACGTCGCCGACAACGGCTCCTTCCTCCAGAACTTCAAGCGCTGATAAGCGTCCGATTTGTACGACGCGACGCTTAATGTAACAAGACGACCAAAGTCTGACGAAGCAGGCTTTGGTCGTCTTACTTATTTATCGAGAAAGAAAATCAGCGATTTACGGCGCGGTTTGCGAGCGTGTCGAGCGTTTTTTGACAAAACGCCTCTCGCCCTTCGAGAAAGTCGACGCCGATCGTTAGCGCGTCGAGGGGAACGCCCAAGGGTTCCGTTCCGTTAAACTTCACAAAATCCTTCATTGTCGTGAGAAGAAGTCCGGCGTTTGTCTCTTTGACCGCGTCGGCGAGCCGTTTAAGATCGTTTCGATCATAAAGGCAGTGGTCGGGAAATTCAAGGAAGGCGACGGGGTCAAGCCCGAGCGCGTTAAGCGTTCTTTTAAATCCGGCGGGCGCGCCGAGCCCGCAGAACGCGAGGACGCGCGACCCTGCCGAACGTTTTTGCCATTCGTCTACGGTTATTTCTTGAACGACGGCGCGCTCCGACTGCGTTTCTGGCTTCACTCGCCGACAGATCGAGCGCGGACGCTGCGCAAGTTCGCCCCAGAGCGCGCAGGGCGCCAACTTGAGGACGCGTTCTCGAATCGCGTTACGGGCGCCGTCGTCGACGAGATCGGCGCGGTTTAAAAGTATGACGTCGGCGCGCGCGAGCGCCGTCGCCGGTTCGCGCAAGAATCCAGAGGGAGGGAGACGGTCGCCCCCAAAGGGGTTGAGCGCGTCGAGGAGAACGACGTTTAGATCACGCGCGATTTTACGATGCTGAAACGCGTCGTCGAGGACGACGACGTCCACGTCGGGGCGGCTACGCAAGAGCGCGTCGGCGACTTCGACGCGGTCGCGTCCGAGAAAGTAAGGGACTGACGGAAAACGAGCGACAAATTCTCGCGCTTCGTCGTTGAAAATTTGATACCGAGCGAATCTGTCTGACGAATTGGGATCGTCCTTGGCTTTTTTTAACTCCGTTTGCGACGCCTGCTCTCGGGACTTATAGCCGCGACTTATAAGACCGGGCCGGCGGCCCTGTTCGATTAGATATTCTGTGAGCCACGCGACGAAGGGGCTTTTGCCGACCCCTCCCATCGTGACGTTGCCAATGGAAATCGTCGGGCAAGGAACTCGGACTGATTTGCGTATTCTAAGATCGTACAGGCGATGATGAACGCGAACGAGGAGCGAATAGGGGACGGAGAGCGCCAAGCCCGACGTTCTAAAGGCGACGGCCAGGAACGAACGGTCGGTCGAATCGACAAATCCGCGAAGTCGAGCGGCGACTGACTGCTTCATAAGGGGAAAATCCTATTCAAACGAACCTTCGGAGCGGAACGCGGACGTTCCGTTTCCAAGCGGACGGCGCGCGTTTGCGTTCAACGCCGACAGTATAAGAGTTTTTATCTCTTTTACAAGTCGACGGGGTTTCGCTTCTTGTCAAAAGCGATAGGTTAGGGTAGAATAGGGAAGGCGGTTCTTTGGAATTGCGTCGCGACGCTTTTGAGCGGTTCGCGACATGGAGTTATTTTGTTTTGTAGCTCGTAAGAGGTTGTTTGTAATGTTGGAGTCTTTGACTTTATCGAATCTGGCTCCCATGGTCGGCGCTCCTTGTTTTGGAGTCGCCGCGTGGATGAAGGCGGCTTCACAGGCGGACTTGGTCGCGCTGGGCGTTATTTTTGCGTTTATCGTCCTTGTTTTCGTGTTGAGAATGATTCTTCCTCGATGCGGCGCGATCGCTTGGGTTACCGCTAAGGAAACGCTCCAACAGCCGTTGTTCCTGATTCTTACGCTCGTCGGTCTTTTCGGGCTCTTCATCTTTCCGTTCCTTCCGTACCATACGATGGGCGAAGACGTTAAGATCGTCGTCTCTCAGGGATTGACGCTTGTTAAATTGGCGTGCGTTTTCCTCGCGATTTGGACGGCGAGCACGTCGATTGCGGAAGAAATCGAAGGTAAGACCGCGCTGACGATTCTTGCGAAGCCGGTCGGTCGTCAGACTTTTGTCTTTGGCAAGTATTTGGGCGTCATGATCGCCGTAACGGCGTTGTTCCTCATTCTTGGCGTTTTCTTCCTGAACACGCTCGCGTATAAGCTCGTTTACGACGCTCGCGAGTCCGCCAAAGATATCCCGACGGCGCTCGAATGTTTTACGTACGTCAAAGGGATTGTTCCGGGGCTGGTTTTATCCTTCTTTGAGACGATTGTTCTAACGGCGATTTCGATTGCGATTTCGACGCGTCTTTCTCTGTTGCCGAACCTTACGATCTGCCTGACGATCTACATTTTGGGACACATCGTTCCGATGGTCGTCGCGTCGAACGCGGTCTCTGAGATGCCGATTATCGGTTTCTTCGCGAACTTGATATGCGCCTTTATCCCGATTCTCGACCATTTCAATATGGAAACGGCGGTTGCGATGAATCGTTCCATCGGGTGGGGATATGTCGGAATCGCCGGCGTATACTCCGCGCTCTTTGCGTTCGTCGCGATGCTCCTTTCCTTGGTTCTCTTTGAAGATCGCGACTTGGCGTAATCGCTTGCCGCGCCGTTGAATTCACGTTTAGCATGAAGAAACGGAGTCCCTAGAGGCTCCGTTTCTTCATTTGTGAATCGAAACGACGACTTTTAGGCGCCCGATTGCACGTGATAAATCGAATTTTTTTAGCAATAAGCCCTTTACAAAAAGGGCGCGAATGCTAACATATAGGCGTCTGAGCCTTTGGGTTCGACGATGGCTGAATAGCTCAGTCGGTTAGAGCGACGGCTTCATAAGCCGTAGGTCACAGGTTC
>CAMJTU010000040.1 GCA_946408825.1 uncultured Planctomycetaceae bacterium | reverse complement strand
AGCGGCGACGTTTCGGGCGTCGAGACCGTCGAGGCCGCGGGCGCCGTTGAAAACGCGGCGGGCGCGTCTATTACGGGAACCGGCGCTGGGTCGACGATCAAGGCGGACTCGCTAACGAACAACGGCGACATTACGAACGTCGAAGGCTTCGACGTCGCGGGAACGACGGAAAACGCGGCGGGCGCGACTATCTCGGGAAGCGGGGCGGGCGCGAACGCGGCGGTCTCGGGCGACATGACCAACGCGGGAACCTACGGCGGATTCGATAAGACGTCCGTCGAAGGAAACCTTACGAATACGGGCGAGCTGGAGGTCGGCGAAAAAACGAGCGTCGGCGGCGATTTTACGAACGACGGCGGAACGCTCAAAACGGAACTGTACGGCAACACGATCGGTTCGGTCGCCGTCGAGGGATCGGCGACGGTCAACGGCGGAACGCTCGCGATTGACGCGACGGGCGAAAAGATGCAGATCGGCCAGTATTACTACGCGATTGCGACGGACGGCGGTCTGACCGTCGAAAACGAACTCACGATCGACGAAGACGGCTCTGCTCCGACGCTTTTCCACGTCGAAGGATTCTACGACGAAAACAACTACTATGTCGGTCTTCGTCGCGACCATGAACACGGCTTAGACCCGCATTCCCGCAACGAGGCGAGTTTCGGGCAGTATCTCGACGACGTCTCCTACACGCTCGACGCGGACGATCCGTTCTACGAAAGCTCGGACGTCGTGAAGGTGTTGAGCGCGCTCGACGAAGCGTGGGAAGCCGATCCCGACGTCGGACGCGAGATGGCGCAATCGATGGACGGCGAGGTTTATGCGGACATGGGATATGCGACGCTCATGGCTTCTATCCGCGCTCACGAACGCGTCGCCGACGCGCTGCGGCCGAACCTCTATCTCGTCTGCGAAGAGTGTGGAAATTTGCGACACGGCGCCGTCTGCGACTATTGCGGTTCTGAATCCCCCGCTGTTCTTAGCGTCTATCCTTACCCCGAAGAAGCGGCGTTCGGACGGCGATTCTGGGGCGTCGTCTTCGGATCCTTTGGCGACGTGAAAAACTACGACGGCGCCCGAGGATTTAAAACAGACGCGGCAGGAACGGCGTTCGGTTCCGATTTCTACCGTAATTCGGCGACGCGTCTGGGCGTTTTCGGCGTCTATCAGTACACGGCGCTCAAAGGAAGGGGCCAGTACGTTCGCGAACGCGGCAATATCGACGCCTATCAAATCGGCGCCTATGCATACCGTGAGAACACGTTCGGCGCGTTCCTCGGCTCGGCGACGGTCGGACTCGACAAGTACAAGTCGGGACGCGTCTGGAACTGGAACGACGACTCGCTCGTGCGCACGCATCGCGGCAAATCGAAGGGCGCCGAGTTCTCGCTGAGAATGGAAGAATATGCGAACGTTCGGGTAGGCGACACGGTTTGGCAACCCTACGTCGCGACCTCATACGCCTACGCGACCGTCGACAGTTTCCGTGAAAAGACTACGAGCGGCGCGAACCCCGACGGAACCTATACGACTCAACTTCACAATCGCGACTACGACATGACGTCGTGGCGTTCCGACCTTGGCCTGCGCGGGTCATACTGCTGGGTCGGTTCCAACGGGAAGCCTATCGCTTTGCGCGGACGCGCCTCGTGGGTTCACGAGTTCTGCGATACAAACGCGACTATCGTGGGTTCCTTTACGGGAACGCGCGACGGGTTTGTGCAGACGGAATACCAGCCGTCGAACCCCAACGGATTGAACGATCTGCGATATTCCGTCTCGAGCGTCGACATGGGGCGCGACTACGCGTGGCTCGGTCTCGGGCTCGTCGGCGACGGAATCTACGACGTGATTTCGCTCTTCGGAGGATACGACTGCCTCTTCAACGGAAGAAGCGCGACGCACAACCTTCACATCGGCGTCGATTGCGAATGGTAATTGACGTTCGCGAGAGTCGCAGGGAAACGTCGTCAAAGGGGAACGTCAATCGTTCCCCTTTTTTCATGGCGGACGAGGATTCTCGCGACGCCGGAAACTCGCTCCTTTTTCTACTCCCGCCCTAAAAACTTGAAAGTCGCGCGACGTCGTATTAGAATATCCCGAAGTCTTTCCGTGAAGCGTCCGCGTTGGAATTGGACGCGGCGTCGAGAAAACAAGGGGTAATTTTATGAAACGAAACCATTTGACGACGCGTCTTTGTCTGACGCTTTGTCTGTCCGTCGGACTCTTGGCGTTCTATGGAACGTCGGCTCGGGGAAGCGAGCCGCTGGAAAAGGCGTCGATCTCGTTCCGCGTCGCGCCCAGCGTATGGTCGGACGACGCGAGATTTGAACAGATGTTAGACATGTTCGAGCGTCATCCGGGCGCGACGGACGAAATCACGTTCTTCACGCAGACGACCCACGCGCCGATCTCCGACGAAGAGTTAGAACGACGCTGCGAGATTCTTCAAAAACGGATCGCTCAGGTTCACGAGCGCGGGCTCCGTTCGGGAATCAACGTCTTATGCACGCTCGGACACCATCCGGAGGATATGTCCCAAGTCATCGGGCCGGAATATCCTCGCGCGCAGACGATCGACGGGGTCGTCGCGCAGGCGACGCTCTGCGTGAACAACGATATTTTTCGCGACCGAATCCGGCGGATCTACGGCGCAGTCGCAAGGACGGGCGCAGACTATGTCTGGATCGACGACGACGTGCGGACGGGACACTGGCTCGACTCTGTAGGGAACAGCGGTTCGTTCTGTTTCTGCGACGCCTGCATGGCGCTTCTTTCAGAAAAGTTCGGCAAGGCGACGACAAGGGAAGAACTTAAGGAAAAACTCGGCGATCCGTTGACGCTGACCGTTATCCGCCAGTTTGCGTCCGACTCTTACGACAAGATGTTCGCGTTGATCGAGGAGGTCGTTCACGAGGTCGACCCCAAAATCGCGCTCGGATTCATGACGGGCGAACGGTACGACGAAGGTTACGACTTCACGCGCTGGGCGAAGACCCTCGAGGGGCCCGACGGCGACAAAGAAGTCTACTGGCGTCCCGGCGGCGGATTCTACGACCAGTACTGGATGGCGGGACTTTTTGACAAAACCCAGCAGATAGGGCGCCAGATCGCGCTATTGCCGCCGGAAGTCAAGGTAATTCAGTCCGAAATCGAGAACTTCCCCTATCAGCCGCTCAAGAAGTCGGCGGCGATCACGACGCTCGAGGCGGTCTCGCATATCGGCGCGGGTTGCACGGGCGCCGCGTTCAACGTCCTGACCATGAACGAGGAGCCGCTCGACGAATACGAGCGATTTATGACGGCGATCGCCAAACGCCGCCCCTTTATGGACGTCGCGGTTCAAAAACTCGGACGCGCGCCAAACGTCGGCGTTCTGCCTCTTTGGAACAAAAACGACGGCAATTACACGAACAGAACGCCTGTCCAAACCCTGACCGCCGGAATCATGGAAACGGGTATTCCCGTCGCCTTCGATTACACGCAGCCCGCCGACGTGCTGCTCCTTTCGCGCAACTATCTGGATCATTTGCGTCCTGAAGACGCGAAGGAACTCTTCAAGAAAGGCGTCTATCTTGACAACGACGCGCTAGGATTGGCGAACGATCCAGGAACCTACGCGCTCAACGACCTTACCGGAATGGAATACGGAGGCGTCATAACCGTCGACGGAATCGAGAAATTCACGTCTCATCCGCTCAACGGTCGCTTCGGGGGGCGAACGCGCGATCTTCGTCAGTCGTTTTGGCGCGATCCGATCTTCGCGCTTCATCTAACGCGTCCCGGCGTGGAGATTCTTTCGAGCTGCGTCAACTACGAAGGCGAGACGCAGGCGGAAGCGATCGTCGGAATCTTCGAAAATCCGCTCGGCGGGCGCGTTTGCGTCAACGGATATTATCCGTGGAGCAATTTCTACAACTACCCCAAACAAGCGCAGATACGCGCGATTATGCGCTGGCTCTCGAAAGATCGTCTTCCCGGCTACGTCGAATCCTTTGGTCAGATTCACCTGTCGCTCCGCAAGCCCGACGAAAACGGACGCTTTGCCGGAATCGCAATTAACGCGAACTACGACGCGGAGGAAAACGTCGCGATTCGTCTGAAGACGGAAAAGGACGCGATAACCGTCTACGATTACGATTGTGAAAAACGGGCCGTTTCGGCGACGGACGTCGACGACGCAGGTTACAAACTCTTCGTGATACCCGAAATCAAGGCTTGGGAAGCGGCGTTAATCGTCGTGGAATAACCCGCCGCGCAAACCGATATAAAACGGCGCCGCCTCGCTCCCCACCGCGCGACGGCGCCGTTTTTATACTGTCTCAAAGCTCAAACTGGTCTCTGAAACGTCAACGTTCCTGTTCCGGCGCCGGTTCGTAACCGCGCTCCGGTCGACTCGGTCGCGGGCCGCCGCGACGTCGTTCGCCCATGCCGCGCCCTCCTTCGCTCCTTTCGCCGCGTCGCGGCGGAGGACCGGGACGTCGTCCGAAACTCTCGCCGTTTCCGTTCGGTCCAAACCCCTCGGGAGGCTCCGGGCGCTCTCCGTCGAACCCCTCAGGGGGCTCCGAAGGATTCCGTCCGTCCCCCGTCGAGGGTCCTTCTCCACGCATACCGTCCCCCTCAGGGGGTTCAGGGCGATCCCCGTCTTTTCCGCCAAAACCGCCCGGTCTGCCAGGGCCGCCGCGTCCGTTTCCGGCGTCGCCCGTTTCAGGGAGATTATCCGCGGTTTTCTCCTCGCCGATATAGAGCTTATGACCGTTGAGCTTAACGTTTGCGCCCGTCGCGTCGGCGTTTTGCAAGCTCGAAACGTAAGAGTCTGCGGTCAGTTCGAGGGTCGAATCCGCGTCGAGCGTAACGTCAAGGCGTCCCGCCGTATTCTCGGCGTTGATCGCGCCGACGAAGCGCGAGCCTTCCGTAACCGCCATCGTCAGTTCGGAAATATTGTCGACGTAAACGTTTCCTTCAATCTCTTGCTCCGCAAGGGTCAGCGCGACTTTGCCGCCGTTTTGACCTTTTCGCCCCCACCCCTCGCGCCGAACGCGAAGGAAATATCCTTCGGGGTCTTCGTTGACGAAGCGATTATTGCGCAGTTCGACGACGCAGCTCGTATTCGTCACGTAAATCGAATCGCCCTTCTTCGTCGTGATCTCGCAGTCCTCGGCGGCAAAACGCGACGTTCCGACCGCCGCGTCGCCGGAGAACGACTGGTAGATGAAAACGTTTTTATACGTCGTCGATTTACCGTGCAGCACGTTGTTGTCGTCGGTAAGTTTCGTACGCTTGAGCGCAATCGAGTTGCGCCCTTCGATAATCGCGCCTTCGGAACGCGTCGAAACAAGCGTCGCGTCTTCAACTCGAATATCGGCGGTCGAGTAGATCGCGGGCGCCCCTGCTCCGTTTGCGCGATATTCGCCGCGCCGAACCGTCAGCAGCCCGCCGCCGCGATCGGAACGAATCGGCGCCGACGAGTTCCCTTCCGTAACGACGCGAAGGTCTATCGCGTCGAGCGTTCCGCCCCCCGTGACCATCACGCCGCCGGAATTATGCTCTCGCGTATGAATTTCGACGTTCTCCGCCGTCGCCTTCCCCTCGCCGTAGACAAACAGTCCGCTCGAATACGCGGAATCGGTCGCGATTGTTCCGCCTTTAAGCGTCAATTCGCCTTTGTGAACGAGCGCCGCGGCGTTCACGCCGTAGAAATCGTAGTCGTCGCTGCGTCCGGTCGGGGAGCCGCTTTTCGCGATCGTCGCGTTCTCAAGGGTCGAGGCGCCGCCGGAAACGAGCAGCGCGACTTCGCCGGGCGTGTCGCTCGCGTATTTCGCGCCGACGTTCGTCGTCGTGTCGACAATCTCGGTCGCGCCGGAATAAGAAACAGAACGAGCGCGTCCGCCGCCAGGTTCGCTAAACGCGCCTCTCGTTCCGCCGTCCGAACCAGCCGGAGGCGCGCCGAACGAAAGGGAGCCGTAAAACGCCGCGGTCAGGACGACGACTAACCGAATGATGAAAGAACACATGACGGGTCTCCTCAGATTAATGGGTCCTGTAAAATCCGCCGCGTTCACGGCGACGGCGACGGACGCGCTCTTTTAGCGTCCGACGAAAAGATCAATGCGCGCTTTGAACTACGAACGCGAGTTCAAGGCGCGTGACGGCTCCAACGCCCTCGCGTTGGCCGACAGGGGTTAAACGCCGACGAAAGTCCGAGGTTCCGCAAGAAAACAAAAAAAACGACAAAGAAAAAGGACGCGCGTCGCACGAACGCGCGTCCCTTATGGGGAACGCTCCCAAGGGAGGAAAACGACGGCTAAGGAGAAAAGAGAGGAGGGAGAAAACCGTCGACGGGAGCGTTCGAGACGCCGCGACCACGAGGATCGCGACGCCAGGAGGACGGGGATCAGTCGGCGTACCAGTTGGAACCGGCGAAGTCGACCGCGTAAGAGCCGAGCTTCTCGTCGACCTTAACGTTATTCTCAAGCGTTTCCCAAGGATTCACAAGGACGCCGCCCGTAACGGAAACGACGCCGTTTCCAGCGGGACGCGCAAGCGAGTCGCTCGCGACGGTCTGCGGAGCGGCGAGCGCGGGAACCTGGGTTTCGCCAACGAGTTCAGAAAGCGTGCAACCCGCTTTCTTCTGGAGGTTTTCACGGTAGATCAGCGCGGCGACAAGCGCGAGATCCATGCAGTTCTTCGCCTCGGCGAAGATCGGTTCCGCCTTCGAGATTTCGGCGTAACGCTTGCTCATCGTACTCGCAAACTTTTCCGCAACCGCGTCGGTCTTGGAGCTCGTCTTGCGTTCGCCCTTCGCGTTGAAATATTCGCGCTCGGTCAGAACGTTGACGCTCGACTCAGAAACCTTCCAAACGAGCGAATCGGCGTCGCGATAGAGCGTTTCATACTTCGGCTCCATCCAGAAACGCTGCGAATATGAATGGGCGGCGCCGGGACGAATCATGCTGAAGTAGCTCTTGAAGTTCTTAACGGCGGTTTCGTCAAAACCGAGAGAAACGCGCTTGAGGCGATAGTCGGCGGCGACGAGAACGTTGGCGATACGGCTGTCCGCCGGAACGCCGGTAAGCGTAACGTCCATATTGCCCATCGCGGCGACGTTCGCTTCCGTATCCATGAGGTTCGTAAGAGAGGCGAGACGCGCCAACGCTTCCTCGCTCGGATCAATCGAGCAGGAGATCAACTCGTGATTGTCGGCGGTCAAAGAGCGCATCGCGACAATCAGGTCTTCAAGCTGGAAAATCGGCTTGCCCGACTTCGCGCCGACGACGGAACCGTCTGCGGCGACCGTCCACGGCTCGGCGGAGCCGACGAGATATATGTCGTTCGCGTTAGGATCGGCGACGACGTATTCAATCGCGGTCAGACCGCCAAGGTAACGAACGGCGTCGGGAATCTGCTCGTTGTTCGCCGCGCTTTCACGAAGCAGAGCGTCAAGACGCTTGAGGGAAATCTTACGCTCGGACGACGCCTTGCTCAAGTCGCTCGGAATCGCTTCCATCTGCGCGAGCATCTCGGCGGCGGACGCCTGAATCTCGCGCTGCGTCGCGTTGCGAAGGACGTCGTTCGCGTCGATCATCACGCCGCCGACGGCGCTGCGATAACCCCAGCGATAGTAGGCGTTGTCGTACTCGTTGCTGTTATTGTTATTGTTATTGTTATTGTTATTATTATTGTTATTATTATTGTTGTTTCGGTTATTATTATTGTTGTTATTATTATTGTTGTTGTTATTGTTATTATTGTTATTAGCGCACATCCCCTGAGGCGTCAGGCACGCGAGAAGCCCCAGCAGGACGAACGCGCAAAGCGCCGTTCGAACGACGCGGAACGCCGAGTTCGATTTGTGATTCGTTTTCATTTTCAAACCTCTGTCACATTGAAAAATCGCGTCGAGGCGCGACGATAACGCCCTTAAACCGCGCCGACGCGACGCCGCGTCAAGTTCGGAGCAAACGCTCGAAATCGAACGTCCGCGCGCCGGAATTCGATTCCGCGACGATGCTCTACGAACGCCGCCCGTACCCGGCTACCTTAAAGATTACCCACCGTTTTGCCCCTTATCAAGAGTTTTCCCGAAAAAAATCCCCTTTTTCAGCAACTTTTTTCAGAAATACTCTCCTAACCGTTCTATCCCTATTATCCGACGCGGCGCCTGTGAAGGCGACCAAACGACGCGTCTTTCTTTGCCCCGCGATCAAGGCGCGGCAAGGCGGCGAAAAAAATTTCATGCCGCGGCTCGCTAATCCTTTGACGACGGTCTGAGTCGGCGCTAAAATATAGGGCAGTCCGCGCAAGACAAGACCCGCTGTTTCGCTAAGAAGTCGGCGCGATTCCCTTTCACCGATATTCCCCACGAGGATCACACAATGAAACGAATTCTGTTCGTTTTCGCCCTCTGCCTCGCGTTCGCAACGTTCGCCGATCAAGCGCGAGCGGCGCGACCGTTCCCCGGCAACGACAACGATCGTCCTATGAACACGATCGAGTCGGTTCGGCGCGCCATTAACGACATGATTACCCAGTTCGGCGACGATTACGCCGACGGCCAAGAGTATCTCAAAGAACTCGACGCGCTCGAAAAAGAGCCGAACAAAGACGACGCGTGGAACCAGAAGTTCGCGCAATTCCGCCGCAAGGCGCTCCTCGCGCTCCCGGAACTCGACGATCTTGAACTCGTCGTCGTCCGCAGCAATCGTCTCCCCGCCGTCGGCGACGACTTCATGACGATCGACAAGGTCTCGAAAGAAGGCTGGAACGTCGATCTCGGAATTCTCTCCGATCTCCGCGCCGAAAAACCGACCTTCACGTCGATCTACCATCCGGAAAACGGACGCCCGATCCTCGAGCCGGAACTCAACTGGGACGGCGAGCGCATCATGTTCTCGAGCATTTCCGAGGATAACAAACGCTGGGCGATCTTCGAGATCAACGCCGACGGCTCCGGACTCAAAACGCTCTCCCCGACCGATCAGCCCGACGTCGACTTCTTCGACTCGTGCTATACGCCGGAAGGAAAGGTCGTCGCGTGCTCGAACGCGGGCAAGCAGGGTCTGCCGTGCATCAACGGCTCCGACCCGATGGCGGATATCTACCTGATCGATCCGGAAACGAAAAAAGTCCGTCAGCTCACCTTCGAGCAGGACTCCGACTGGCACCCGACGCCCCTTAAGAACGGTCGAATCATGTATCTGCGCTGGGAATACAGCGACATCATGCATTATTTCAGCCGTATCCTCTTCCACATGAACCCGGACGGCACGAACCAAGCGGAACTTTACGGCTCCGGCTCCTACTTCCCGACCGCGTTCAAGCACGCGCGCGAGTTCCCCGACTCTTCGAAGATCGTCGGAATCGGTTCCGGGCACCATGGGCGCGGCGACACGGGTCGTCTTCTTATCATCGACCCGACAATCGCGCGTAAGTATCCCTTCCGTTATCATCCGACTGGGGAAGAATATCCGCAAGGACTCGAATGGGGTCCCGAAGGATCGCAGCTCGACGTCCACCCGGAAATCTTCCCGGCGGAAAAGACGGGCTTCGTCGCGGAAATCCCGGGTTACGGTCGTCCGGTCGAAGGCAACGTGCTCGACATGCAGTCGACGGGGCTGAAGTATAACTTCACGTTCCCGTATCCTCTCTGCGAGAACTACATCCTCGTCAACTGTGAAATCGACGGCGCGCCGGGAACCTACGGGCTGTACCTCGTCGACACGTTCGACAACATGACGCCGATCAGCGTGATTCAGGGCGAGGGATACTTCTTCCCGACGCCCCTCGTCGAGCGCGAACTCCCGCCGATCATTCCGAACCGCGTCGATGAAAACGCCAAGGAAGCGACGGTCTTCATCACGGACGTCTACAACGGCTTCGGGACGGAGAACGTTCCGCGCGGCGAAATCGTCGGACTCAAGATTTTCGCGTATCACTTCGCGTATCTGCACACCGGCGGCCACGAGTCGGTCGGCGTTCAGAGCAGCTGGGACATTAAGCGTATCCTCGGCTACGTGCCGGTCGAAGAGGACGGTTCCGCGTTCTTCAAGATTCCGGCGAACACGCCCGTCGCGTTGCTCCCCGTCGATAAGAACGGCGCGGCGATCCAGCTCTTCCGCAGTTGGTTCGTCGGAATGCCGGGCGAAAACGTCAGCTGCAACGGCTGTCACGAATCGCAGCTCGACGCGACGCAGTCCGTGTTGACGCAGGCGTCGCGCCGCGAGCCGAGCGAGATTCAAGACTACCTCGGTCCGCCGCGCTCGATCACGTTTGAACTCGACCTGTACCACCGCGTCGTCAAGAAGTTCTGCATCAAGTGCCACGACGGCTCCAAGCCGGACCGTCCCTCCTTCGCCGACGCGCAGTCCGCGTACAACAACATTCACCCGTTCGTTCGCCGCCCCGGTCCGGAAACGGATATGGACGTGCTGCCCCCGTATGAATACCACGCGTCCACGAGCGAACTGATTCAGATGCTCGAAAAGGGTCATCACGGGGTCAAAATCGACGACGAAGCGTACCGTCTGATCGTCAACTGGATCGACTTCAACGCGCCGTGGCGCGGCAAGTGGGGCAACGAGCCGGAAGCGAAGCGTCGACTTGAACTCTCCGAGCTCTACGCCGATTCCGCCGCCGTCGACGTCGAAAACGAATACGACCGTCTCCTTATGGCGATGCGCGACAAGCCCGCGCCGGAATTCGTCGAGCCGGGTCCCAAGGTCGAGCGCAAAGACGACCTCGGCGACTCGTGGGCGTTCGACGAAGCGAAGGCGAAAGAGCTTCAAAAGCAGGCGCTTTCGAGCGGCGCGGAGACCAAGAAGGTCGAACTCGCGCCCGGTCTTGAGGTTGAATTCGTCCGCATCCCGGCGGGCCAGTTCGTCATGGGCTCCCTCGACGGATGCATGGACGAATATCCGCGCAGCGTCGTGACGATCTCCAAGCCCTTCTGGATGAGCAAGACGGAAATCACGAACGAGCAGTACGCGGCGTACGACCCCGAGCACGACACGCGCTACATCGAAGAACACGGAAAAGACCACATCGTCCCCGGCTACATCGCGAACCATCCGAAGCAGCCGGTAGCGCGCGTGAGCTGGAACGAGGCGCAGAGCTTCGTTCAGTGGCTCCGCGACGAAAAGGGCGTCAACGCCGCGCTCCCGACGGAAGCGCAGTGGGAATGGGCGGCGCGCGCGGGCTCGGCGCAGAAGTTCTACTTCGGACCTTTTGAGGCGGACTTCTCGAAATACGCGAACCTCGCCGACGCCGACCGTCGCCGACTCTACACGACGTGGGAAAGCGGCGCGACGATTCACATTCGCCGCAACTATCCGGAAGGCAGCGTCTTCCCGCTTCGCGACGACCGCTTCGCGGACCGTTGGTTCGTCGTCGATTTCGTCGCGCAGAATCTCCCGAACGCGTGGGGGCTTTACGACATGATTGGAAACGTCTCCGAATGGACCCGCGACGATTATCGTCCTTACCCCTATAGCGTCTCCGACGGTCGCGACGACCTCGACGCGAAAGCGCGCAAGACCGCCCGCGGCGGCTCCTGGTTCGACCGTCCTAAGATCGCCGGAAGCTCCTTCCGCCAGGCGTACCTGCCGTGGCAGAAGGTCCACAACGTCGGAATCCGTCTTATTATTGAAGACTGACGACGTCGGACGTTCTTGAACAACTCCTCCCTCTTATGGGAAATCCGATAGCATGAGGCGAACGCGCAAACTCAATTGGTTTGCGCGTTCGCGAATATTATCGTAAAGTTTAAACGGCGTTACGCTCGCCAAATCGTCGAGGGAAAATTATGGGAAGAACACAGGAACGCCATTTCGGTCCGACGTTGTTCGACTTCCTCGACGAACCTTGGTCGGCGATGGACGAGTCTGTTGTAAGCGTTCGTTCAGCGAACGTCGTTCACATCAATAACCGTCGTTATCTCGGCAATAAATTTCGACTGACTCCTTTTATCAGGGAAATCGTCGATCAAAACTGTCCCGACGTCAACGTCGTCGCCGACGTCTTTGCAGGCACGGGCGCAGTAGCCTCCGCTTTTCTCGATAAACAAATTATCGTCAATGATAATTTGTACTCAAACTATATCTGTTACCTTGCTTGGTTTGGATCAGAGAAATATTGCGAGCAAAAAATTGAAGATTACGTCGAGTGGTATAACTCGATCGAAACCGACGAAGACAACTATATGTCAATAAACTTCGCCGACACGTATTTCAGCGTGGAGGACTGTCGAAGAATCGGTTTCATCCGCGAACATATAGAAGAAAAGTACGAGAATAACGAAATTAACGCAAGAGAACGCGCTATTCTTATAACGTCACTGCTGTACGGGATGGACAAAATCGCCAACACCTGCGGTCATTACGACGCATGGCGACAGGGCGTCGCCTTTGACAAATCGCTGACGTTGCCGCTACTCGTTCCCGCTAACGACAATAATCCTGCCAATCGCCTGTTCAACGAAGACGCAAACGATCTCGTCAAACATATAGAAGCTGATCTCGTTTATCTCGATCCTCCATACAATTCGCGCCAGTATTGCGATTCATATCACCTCCTTGAAAACGTCGCCCGTTGGGAAAAGCCCGACGTCTTTGGGGTCGCTAAAAAAATGGACCGAACTGGTTTGAAGAGCAAATACTGCACGACGGAAGCAACCGCCGCTTTTGAGGATTTAATCGCTAATATCCGAGCTAAGTACGTCCTCCTTTCATATAACAATATGTCGGAAAAAGGGGACGGACGTTCAAACGCTAAAATTTCTGACGACGATATTCTGAGAATCCTGCGTCAAAAGGGTGACGTCGTTGTTTTCTCAAAAGCCTACAGACCTTTCAGCGCCGGGAAATCCAATATCGAAAACAACGAGGAACGGTTGTTCCTTTGCAAATGTTTTGAAAAAAAACAACTCATTCAATCTCCCTTGAATTACACGGGCGGCAAGTATCGACTTTTACCGCAAATACTTCCTCATTTTCCGATAATTAAGGGCGCTTTTGTCGATCTGTTCTGCGGCGGTTGCAACGTTGGAATCAATACCAATAGCTCTAGCGTAATCTTTAACGATAGTAATCGCTACATTCACGGTCTCTATGAAACTTTTCAAAGGGTTGACAAAAAGGAATTGTTTAAAAATATTGATAGAATAATTGCCAAATACAATCTCTCTCAGTCTAATCTTTACGGATACGAATATTACAACTGCGAAAGTTCCAAAGGACTCGGCGATTACAATAAGGACAAGTTTCTCAAATTGCGCGATGATTTTAATCAAATGAAGTCACGCGACGAGGCGTACTATATAACGCTTTTTGTAATAATAGTTTATTCTTTTAACAATCAAATACGATTCAATAGTGACGGCAAGTTTAATTTGCCCGTTGGAAAGAGGGACTTCAACGATAAAATGAGAGAAAAGTTATCGACTTTTGTCGATAGGATAAAAAAAGGAAATGTCTTATTTACGTGTAAGGATTTCAGGGATTTTGATATTAGTACGCTAGGAAAAGACGACTTCGTTTATGCCGATCCACCATATTTAATTACTTGCGCAACCTATAATGAGCAAGACGGCTGGAATGAAAGACTCGAAAAAGAACTCTATCAATTTCTCGATAAAGTCGACAGTCAAAACGTCCGGTTTGCGCTTTCCAACGTATTGCATAGCGAGGGCAAAACGAACGCTATACTCGAGTCTTGGTTAAGCCAAGGTAAATATAAGGTCATTCGACTTGAATATGATTATTCAAATTCGAGTTATCATAAGAAAGACAAAGAGTCCGGATCACAAGAAGTATTGATTGTCAATTATTGAGGAAAAGATGATGATTCGCGACGGTATAGGATATAAGAGTTTTTGTTGGAGTATTGGAACAACGAGTTTTAGAACAAAGGATTTTAACCTGACGATAGAAAAACAACTGCAGTTGCTTGATAGTTTTTGGAAATTTGAGGAAAATCGCAATCAATCATGGACGAACAATAACGCGTTACAAGAGAAATATTATCTCCATCTTAAAGAAAATAACTTTTTAGTGGGAGAAGCTGGAAGAAAAGACAAGGACGCCCGAGAGAAAACCTCGGGACTCGTCGACATTGGACTTGTGAATGAAGAAAGAAGGTTGACTGAGGTTGGAGAACATCTTCTTCGGCTTAGTCTCGATTCTGATTATACATCCGATAATTCTTTACAGATTGATAAAGATAGTTACATATATTTCAAGCAACTTTTGAAGACCTCAAACGTCGTCGATGGAAAAATCGTCCGTCCCTTTATAACTCTCGCGTATCTATTATGTTCGCTCGAATATCTTACCGTTGATGAATTTACCTATCTCGCGCCCCTATGTTGCACGGCAGAGCAAACGATAACAATCAGAAACGAAATTCTTAAACTTCGAGAAAATGCAAGCGACGTCAATTCGATTATCATTGACACGCTTATGAAAATGGACAACTACCAACAGGCGTTGGCGATGTTCGTATCATCTCAGCGCGTCGATGAAAATTTGATCTGCGCTATTGGTCTTAATCGAAAAAGCAGATCGTATGACAAACCTTACCACCGTCTTTATCAAGAACTCAAAAAAATGTTTCTTGACAAAGATTATTCAAATGTAGGTAACGTCGTCGACGCGATTAACGCAGTTAATATTAAGACGATATGGAAAAAGTATTTGTTTTCTACGGCGTCTTCCAAGGCGATAACCGACGATCCTTCTAGCTGCTTGAATACAACATTCTTTTCCAATATCAATTCTGAGTTAGATTTTAAAATCGCATTTTTCAAGGCGTTGCATCTACTCAAAGCAAAAGCGACTCTAAAGGACTATTTTGATCTAAACAGACGATACTTTAAAATTACGGACGTCGTGCTATTCGAAGATGAGAAAGTCCGCTTCGATATTGTTCCAAAACATTACATAAGTCCTGTTATTGACGAACTATTTGTTTCGGCGTTTGAAGAATCAAAACTGCTTTTTAAAGACTGTCCCATTGAAGAAATCGCTCCTTGCCTTGCCATTAACGAAAAGAACATCGTCACTGGTATAGAAAAAGAGCTTGGCGGCAAAATTCAGAATATGGAAGAAGCGAAACAGGCGGTTCTTGACGAACGTCTCAAACGCTTCAATATTTTGATAGACAGAAAGTTTTCAGACGTCGTTCTTATTGAACTCTTAGAAAAATTTGAAAAGCGAAGCGACGATGAAATTCGCAAAACAGTTACGGAGAACGCGGATATTCCAACTATTTTCGAGTATATCCTAGGAATTATCTGGTATAAAATTAGCGAAAGAAAGGGAAATATCCTCGAGTACATGAATCTTTCATTAGAAGCAGATTTACTTCCTAAAACTCATGCCATCGGCGGTGAAGCCGATATCATTTATCAGTATTCTGAATGTCTGGAATATCCGGCACATTTTTTACTAATAGAGGCGACGCTTGCAGAAGGAAGTAATCAACGCCGCATGGAAATGGAACCCGTTTCTCGGCACTTAGGAGAACATCTTTTACAGACCAGCAATAAGAACACCTACTGCGTCTTCTCTACCACTTATCTCGACAGAAACGTTATTTCAGACTTCCGCAATAGAAAAACATTTACTTACTATAATAAGGATTTTTCCAAAGGGATAACAGGTTTGAAAATCATCCCCCTTCAAACCTCGACGATTAAAGAAATCATACGAAAAAAGTTAAATTATAAACGTCTTTACCGCCTATTTGACAACGCCTTCAATTCAAACGTACCTATTCCCTCATGGTACTCGAACTGTATTGAAAAGGAAATATGCGAATATTCCCCGTGAGACAAAATGAACATCCCGTCTGATTGGACGTCGTTTTCCGTAGAGGATATCCGAAAAATAAGAGAGGCTAACTCGTTGCGTCATATTAAAATGACGCCCGCCGAAATCGTCGCCGACACGAAAGCGGGCGCGGCGGAGCTACTCAAGATCATTATGAATCGAACGACGCGGAAAAACGTAGTCCTTCTTTCGTCCGATCGTTCAGAACCTGAGTAGTTCGCCGTCGTCGTCTTTTGACGGAGAATGGATCGCGCTCCTGCGGCGTTTTCCTTTAACGTCCCGCAAAAGGAAGAATATTTATGGACATGCGTCGTCTATTTGACGTTCTTTTCTTTCGCGCCTCTCTGCGCGGTCGCGTTTGTTTTGTTTTTTCCGTATAGGACGAAACGTTCGTAACATAGCAACATAAAGGAAGGCGCGGATTGCGGAATCCGCGCTTTCTTTTTATTTCGCGGTTCAAGAGCGCGTGAAAAGCTTGCCTTCGATTGAGGAATCGGGCATAATGATAGACGAAGACGCGCGGCGGATTGGAGGTCGTTTTCATTCTAAGCGCGTGCGATAAACAAACGGAAACAAGATTTATGAACATTGAAATCGAATATCAGGGTCGTCGCCAGAGCGTCACGCTGGCGGAACTATTCCAACTTGCGGCCGACGGCGAGCTCCAGCCGTCGTCGAGACTTTGGATCGACGGCAAAGAAACAAACTGCGGCAACGTCAAAGGGATCGTTTTCGGCGCTCCTCAGACGTCGACCGTCCCCGTTCCAAACGCCGGCGTCGCGACCTACTCTTCGACCGGACCGCAGCAGAACCGCCGCGTCTCCACCCCGTTCCTCGATTATTTGATCGCCGGCGGCTCCACGCCTTACGTCATGTGCTATCTCAACGCGGGTCAGGCGACGGTCAGCCCTTCGGGGGGCCGCGTCTGGATGAAAGGAATGATCGAGACGCAAACGAACGCGACCGGCGGGTTTCTGAAGTCGCTCGGACGCATGGTCGCGGGCGAGACGTTCTTTCTGTCGCGCTACGTCGCGTCGGGTCCCGCAGAGATCGCGTTTGCGACAAAGATGCCCGGCATGATCGTTCCGCGCGTTCTAGCCGCGGGCGAATCGGCGATATGCCAGCGCGGCGCGTTTCTCGCGTCCTCTCCGGGCGTGGAACTGTCGATCTTCTGGCAGAAGAAAATCGGCGCCGGACTCTTCGGCGGCGACGGATTCATCATGCAGCGCGCGACGGGACCGGGGGTCGTTTTCCTCGAACTTGACGGCGCGGCGTTCGAATACGATCTCGCGGCGGGCGAGCAGGTAATCTGCGACACGGGCGCGGTCGCGTGGATGGATCCCTCTTGTTCGCTCGATATCCAGATGGTCAAAGGCGTTAAAAACATTCTCTTCGGCGGCGAGGGACTTTTCAACACGATCGTTACCGGTCCCGGCAAAGTCACGCTGCAGTCGATGAGCCTCTTCGGCACGGCGAGCAAGCTCGCGCCGCTTATTTACCGACTTATTCCGCACGACTCCAACGGTCCCCGTTGATCGGTCGCGCGTTCGTTCCCAACTTGCAAATCACCTAATAACGCTAAGGATTACACCCTATGAAAACGTTCCATACCGGCGGACTTCTCTCCCTCGCGCTCGTCTGCGCGTTCGCGTTCGTCTCGACCGCTTCGGCTCAGGACGCCAAAGAGCAGCCGCTCCCGAAATTCAAGCAGGACGCGCTCTCCCTCTGGCTGAGCCCTTCGAACCAGATCAACAACATCGGCTATGGCGAATACCGTTCTGAAAAAGAGCGTATGAACGAGGTCGCCGACGTCGTCGAGCCGATCCTCAAGAAGCAGGGGATCAAGGTCTACCGCAACGACCCGGAAAAGAGCATCAAAGAATACACGGAAGAAGCGAACAAGCTCGGCGTCGACCTCTATTTCGCGATTCACAGCAACGCGTTCAGGGGCGAGTCGAGAGGAACCGAAGTCTGGTGCCACCGCAAGGGCGGCGAAGGCGAACGGTTCGCGAATCGGATCCTCGACGAACTCACGAAAATTTACAAAGGCCCCAATCGCGGAGTCAAAGAGGGCTACAACCGTTTCGGCGACAGACCGATGTGGGAGCCCTACGCGCCCAAAGCGGCGTCGTGCCTCGTTGAAATCGCGTTCCACGACAATAAAGAAGACGCGACGTGGATTATGGACAATATCGAACCGATCGGACAAGCGCTCGCCCGCGCCGTCCTCGTTCATCTCGCCGCCGAGCATCCGGACGCCGTCGAGAAGTAATAAAGGAGACAGATGATGAAATTCCAAAAACTATTCGTCGTTCTTTCTTGCGTCGCCTCGCTGGCGTTGGCGTCCGTCGTCGCCGCGCAAGACGCGCCCAAGAAGGAAAAGGGACCCCTTCCGAAATTCAAGCAGGATTCGGTCTCGATCTGGCTGAGCCCGTCGAACCAGATTCACAACATCGGCTTCGGCGATTATCGCTCTGAAAAAGAGCGTATGAACGAAGTCGCCGACGTCGTCGAGCCGATCCTCAAGAAGCAGGGCGTCAAAGTCTACCGCAACGACCCGGAGAAGAGCATCCGCGACTACACCGCCGAAGCGAACAAACTCGGCGTCGATCTCTATTTTGCGATTCACAGCAACGCGTTTAACGGCAAAGCCAGCGGCTCGGTCGCGTTCTGCCACCGATATGGCGGCGAGGGCGAAAAATACGCGCGGCGTCTGCACGAAGCGATTATGGAAATCTACCCCGGTTACGATCGCGGCGTCAAGGAGTCTTACAAACTCTACGACGGCAAGCCGATGTGGGAAACGAGCGACTCGAACATGCCCGCGTGCCTGATCGAAATCGCATTCCACGACAACGAAGAAGATTCCAAGTGGATTCTCGCCAATATCCAGCCGATCGGCGAAGCGCTCGCCCGCGCGACCCTCGAACACCTCGCCGAATTCCACCCGGACGCCGTAATCAAGGAATAGTCGTCCAAGCCGCGCGTCAAACGAAGGCGAGGTCGAGCGTTGTTTGTTCGACCTCGCTTTTTTTATGTCGGGATTCGCGCCGTTCATTTCGGAGCGCGCCCTGATCTTGCGTCCCGCGTCCGCGCGATTTATAATCGGTCGGACGTTGAGAAACAACGCGTAAGCCCTAGAGAAACGAACAATGACGGAACCTGAAAAAGAATCGACGTCAGAAGACGTGAACCTTGAGCAAGAGGCGCTCGAAGAAGCGACGCTGGAGGAAACGCGAGCGAAGGATGAGCAGGAGTTCGACTCCACTCTTTACAGGTTGGTCGCCATAACGGGGCTAATCAGCTTTTACGGTCCCATCCTCTGGCTGTTTGTCTTCTTCCTCATTCTGGGAGCCGCAACGCCCTCTGCCGTCGCTGGGTTTCTCGCGCTCGTGTTATTTCTGCTGTTCCTCGCGTTTCCGATCTCCGGAATCGTCGGTCTTTTCTCCTGTCTTTTACTCTGGGGCGCGCCAACGACGGAGGCGGACTTGAAAAGCGGAATTATTTTTTCGGCGCTCGCCGACGTCTTCGCGCTCGGTTTTTCTGCGGCGCTGCCGCTCGCCCTGAACCCGTTTCCATAGCGTTTTACAGTAAGTTAGTCGTCGGGAAATTCGCGATATTACCCCAAATTCCAACGGAGTCGTCCAAACACGACTTTCGGCGCTTAAATTTTTTAAGAATTTCCCATAACGTCCTTTATTTCGTCAACTCCAACTTGAGGTATAATAACAAGAAAATCAAATTGTCTTTAGATCTCAAGAATAGAAAGGATTGGACATGAATCTGGCAAAGGTTTCTGCGAATGGTCAAATAACCGTGCCTGTGGAAATAAGGCGATTGCTTGGACTGCGGTCTGGCGATAAGGTTCTTTTCTTCCAAAGGCAAGACGGAGACGTCGTCATCAGCAACGCCTCTGCGCAAGCGTTACGAAAAGCGCAGTTGGCGTTTGTCGGAGCCGCTGAAGAAATGGGAATTGCCAATGAAGACGACGCGCAAGCCCTTGTAGACGAAACGCGCTACGGAGAAAGACGTTGATATGCGGATTCTGGTTGATACGAATATTTTGTTTTCCGCGCTTCTCTTTCCAAAATCCAAACCGGCGAAGGCTCTTCTTCACGCAACCTGCCGTCGCGAAATAGTATTATGCGATCGTAATATAGTCGAGTTACGCGATATTCTTCGTGTAAGGCGCCGCAATATCTCCCAGACGCTGAAGTCTTGCTTGCGGAATTGCGTTACGAACTGATTCCCGCCGTAGACCACGCTGAAAAACAGATCCGTGATCCCAAAGATCAGCCTATTTTAAATGCGGCGATAGTATCTGACGTCGATATCGTTCTTACAGGAGACAAGGATTTTCTCGCGTTTGACCTAGAACGGCCAAAATGTATGACGGCGGCAGATTTTTTGGACTGTGAAGGTATTGAATAGAAACTGAAAAATCATTTGCCGTTATTCCTTCCGAGACCTTATTTGAGGAATTCTCCTTGGCAACTGACGCCAAGCGCACATAGTTTTTCGGTTATCACAGTTATAGATTAACGCGACGCGCGACGCGTCGTTGGCAAGAAAAAGCGTTTAAACCCCGACGAAACGCTTGCCTGACCACGCGCGATTTGATAATCTTTAGGGAACGGCGCCAGCTTCGCGCGCCGTTTGATTCGCAATTTTTACATAACGCGCCGATTTGCGCGAAAGAAGAGCCGTCTGAAATGAAAAAAGCCTACCTCACCGCCGGAGTTCCAACGACAAGTTCAACCCTTTACTGGAAGATGCGATTCCTCGTCGGCGACCCCGCCGCCGTTCTCGAATTTGACGAAGACAGAACCTTCCCCGAGGCGAAGCCGTCGACAAACGCCGCGTCCCCGAAGACGCCAGGCAAAACGCGGCTCCTGATCCTCCGCGACATTGAAAACGAGCGCGCGATCGCGAAGGCCGCCGCCGATTTCGTCGCGTGTCCCGCCGACTTCGCGCCCGACGCCGGGCTCTCCGGCGACCGTGAAATCGCGACCGCGCAGAGCGTCGCCGAAGCGTTTCGACGCGCGGGGACCGAACTCGTCGTCTCCGACCGCTCGCTGCCCCTCGTCTACGTCGACGCGCTCGCGAAAGCCGGGATCAAATGCGAGTGCGACGTCATGCGCGGAATCCTCGAACGTCGGTCCAAGGACAAGACGGAACTCGCGTTCATCCATGAAGCGCAGCTCGCGACCGAAGACGCGATTCGCCAGGCGTGCCGACGCGTCGCGACCGCGACGCCCGACGCGGAAGGGCGCCTCGTCGCGACCGACGGCGAACTGCTGACCTCGGAAAACCTCCGCTCCTTCATCGACCGAACGCTCCTCGACGCGGGCTATCAGAACGTCCCGTCGATCACCGCGGGACGCAAAGACGGCGGCGACTGCCACAATTACGGGTCGGGCTATCTCTACACGGGCGAGCCGATCATCATCGACGTCTTTCCGATGAACAAGACGTCGCTCTACAACGGCGACTGCACGCGAACGGTCATTAACGGGAAAATTGAGCCCGTCTATCAGGAGATGCTCGAGGCGATCAAAGCGGCGAAGGCGGCGGCGACCGCGACGATTCGCGCCGGGGTCACGGGCGAAGAGGTTCACAAGGCGACGATTAAAGCGCTGGAGGAACGCGGCTTCGGATACGCCGCGCCGGGCTCGCCGGAGGCGGAAAACGCGCCGAGACTCACGCACGGGACGGGGCACGGGCTCGGGCTCTCGATTCACGAGCCGCCGCTACTGGATTTCAAGGGTCCGAAGCTTGTCGTCGGCGACGTCGTTTCGGTCGAGCCGGGGCTCTACGACAAGCGGCTCGGCGGGATTCGAGTGGAGGATATCGTCGCGGTCACAGAGACGGGCTGCGTCAACCTCGGATCGCCGCTCCCGGAAAAGCTCGATTGGCTGGACTGACGACGCTTGCGTCTAAAGAATGAGAAAACGCGTCGTCCTTATGGGCGGCGCGTTTGCGATTTACGCGTTTTGAAACAGGAGAAACCGCGTTATGAGTTCGAAATCGTCGCGCGCGCGTCGTCAAACGCCGCCCGCGCCTAGGGTTCAAACCAGTCTGCGGACGAGAATCGTTCGATCGGTCGCGCCCGTTCTCGTTCTCGCGATCCTCGCGCTCCTTTACGGCGGATATCTGCGCGTCAGCCTCGCTTCGCTCGACGCGGAGGCGGTCAAGGAATGGACGACGCTCCAGACGCTCCTCAAGGAACGCGGCGATCTTGTGATCGAGTTCGCCGACACGACGGAACGGCTCGCGAAACAGGAAACGTCGGTCGCGTCTGACGAGAACGGCGCGTCGAGCGCGTCTGAAGAAGACGACGAAGAGCCGACCGTCGACGAGATTCTCGGGGACGTCCGAAAGACGAGCGAACGTCTCCGCAACGCGAAAACCCCGACGCTCGGCGCGAACGCGGACGCGGATCTCGGCGCGACGCTCGGCGATCTTTTCTACGCGGTCAAAGACATGACCGCGCTCCGCGCCGACGAGGAGTATCAACGTCTTCTCCAAGCGCTCGCCGAATCCGAAAGCGCAATCACGGACGCGCGAAGCCGCTACAACGCGATCGTCATGGAAGAAAACGCCCGTGTCCTTAAGTTCCCGGGCAAATTCGTCGCGCCTCTCGTCAAACTCGACCCAAGAGAATACTTCAACGCGGAAGCCGCCGACGCGCGAACCGTTCAATAGAAGGTTCGCGCGCCAAACGTCGTTTGAGACCGTCCATAGGGCGGTCCCGTTTCTTCTAGGCCTTTTCTGTTATAGCGCCGTCTACGGAGGCTTGTTTTTTCGGCGCGGGAACTTCGTTTTCCCCCCTCTTTCGGCGGGCGGCGATTAGCGATTGAGGAGTTTTTCAAGTTCTAGCCCGACGTCGAGTCGGACGCGTTCGAACGCTTGAGGATCGGCGATATAGCGCGTCGAATACCGTCCGGAACCGCAGTTTAACGGAAGCCAGTCGAGCGCGCGATCGAGAATCGCCTGCGCTTCGGCGCGTTCCGCAGAATCAACGTCCGTCTTGGTCGCGATCGCGTCGCGTAGCCCGACGAGCCAGCCCGCGTCTTCGACGCCTTCGCGCGCCTGTTCCGATCTAACAGAATCGAGAATCGCGCCCGGTCGACCGATCGGCTCGCCCGGGTAGAAAATATAGCCGTCCCCGTTCGGATAGCGCACCCAATATCGCACGCCGGGCTGGTCGGACTGCGAGATGTAGAAGTGCGACGCGGAATCGAACGGGTTGCACGTATACCACGTCGCGCCCCAGAATTCATAGAGTTCCGCGCCGCGTCGGACGCACGTATAGGGTAGCAGCCGCTCGACGGCGCACAGGGGCGTGTCGAGACACATCTGACCGTCGGTCGTCCACCAAACGCGTCCGCCGGCGTCGAAAATCTTCTGAAGCGTCTCCTCGCCGACCCCGCCGTAATGGCCGACGCCCCAGACGTCGATATATCCGAGCCATTCGGGAACAAAGACCCATGTGCTCGAATAGATCGGAATCGCGGGGTCGACCTCGTGAATCATATCGCAAAGCGCCTTCATCTGAGCGATAATTTCAGGCTTCGAATAGAACGGCTCGTCGGAAATATAGAGGACGCATTTATCCGCCCAACCTTTTTCCTTGAGGTGATCCCAGTAGAGCTTGAGCTTCGCCTGATACGCCTTCTTATACTCGGGGCGTAGCGTCGCGCGGTCGGCGCCGTCGTAGGGCCATTCGCCGGGATACGGATTCTCACCTTCGACGACCTTCGGCGGGACGCCCCAGCCGAAGAGATAGAATTCGCCGGGGAAATACGCCGCTTTTCCCCCGAGTTCGTCGAAATAACGCGTCGCTTCGGCGTCGTACTCGGACCAGTCGGCGGTCGCCCTGCCCGTCTCTTTATCGTAACTGATCTTTGGTTCGCAAACGGGCTTATCGGGACAGAGTTTGCGTTCTAGCAGTTTTTCAGAGACATGAACGAGCTTCTCCCGACGCGTTCCTTCTCCGAAATAATCGTGGGAAATTCGGGAGTCGTAAATTCCGGTAATTCGAGTCGACGGCGCGACGAAGTTCAAGACGGTCGTCGCGTATGGAACGTCGAGCGTGACGCCGTCGTCGCGAACGAGCGAGACATGTCCCTCGTAGACGCCGGGCGCCGTTTCGGGCGTCGTCTTGAATCGCAGCCAAATCGCGCGCGTTTCGTCGGCGCGGAGCGAGAGAACGCCGGCGAACGCGTCGACGGAGACTTTCTGCGAATCGTTCCACTGTTCCGGCGCGCCGAATTCACGCGCGGCGGCGTCGCGGCGGGCGTTCGAAGGCGACGCCGTTTCGAGGGGAATCAGGGGATCGGGCCAATATCCGATCCATCCGTCGCACGCGGGGGACGATTTCGGGAATTTACGAAGCGTCGCGTCGTTTTCGTCGTGGTAGTAATTGGTTGGATAATCGACGAGGACGTTCGAGACGACGAAGACGTCGGGCGGGTCGAGTTTTTTCGCCGCGGCGCCGCGTAGCGTCGGAGCGGGCGCGGAGACGCGATATTCGCCCTGTTTCTCAAGACTTGGCCGAATCGCAATCTGGAGCGTCTCCTCCTCGTCGAGCGCGAGCGCGCACGTCGCGGGACGTTCGGCGGTCAGTTCCGGCGCGTCTTTAGGGAACGTCGTTTCAGGAAAGACCTTCGCGACGGCGGGAACTTGGAAAACGCCCTCCTCGCCCCCTTCGAGAGACTCGACGCTTGCGGAATCGACGGGCAGGACGAAAACAGAATCGTATTCGGAAACTCCGTAGGTCTGGTTCGTCAGATGAATTTCCGCGATCGTCGCGTCCTCGGAGGCGCGGCGCACGGCGCATTTGACCGTCCACGGCGTCTTGCCGCTCGCCGGGAGCCCGAGAGAGTCGAACCCGGCTTTCGCGAGCGATCGGTCGTCTTTACGCCAATGCAGGTGCATGTCGTAGGAGCCGCCCGTCGAATCGGTACGAATCGCGTAGCCGAAGAGATACGTTTGATTCGGTTGGACGCGGACGCTCCGGCGCCATCCGCGCCATCGCTGCGGCGCTTCGGGCGCGACCTCGACGCGCAGCGCTTTTTTCCCAAGCGCGGGAACGCCGGGATCGACGAACGAATATTTAACGCCCGGCTCGGGTTCGTCATGACTCCACGCCTCCCCGTCTTTTCCGGCGGGGACGGTCAGCGCGTCGGGGTCGGCGTCCTCAAATCCGCCGTCGGAAAGAAGGTTGCGGGCGGCGATGAAGTTAGGCAGTTCAAGGGATTCCTCGGGGACGGTCTGAGAGCCTTCCGAGTCGTCGCCGGCGGCGGTCGTCTGGAGCATGGTTCCGGGAAACGCTTGGGCGGCGCCGGCTCGATCGTCGCGATTGACCGACGAGGTCGCGAAGCGTTCGGCGTTCTTTTCAACGAGCCAGATATAACTGCGGACGGCGGGACGAAGCCGGACGCCGAAATACGCGACGCCTCCGAAAATCTCCGGGACAATTCGCTCTCCGTCGAATCCGACGATCTCAAAATCGCCGGGCGCGAGCGTTCTGCTCCATCGCGCTTCGATCGTCGAAAGGTTGACGGCGACGAGCCGCTCGCCCCCGTCCGTCGGTTCGACGCGTAGCTTCGCGACGCGCGCGTTCGACGCGATCCCGTCGCGCGGCGCCGCGACGCTCCGGGGCGCGGTCAACGTCGTCGGCGCCTCGATCGTCATAACGCGCGATTCGACGGTCGTCGACGCGTCAAGCCGTTCAAGCCGCGCGCAGTCGAACCACGCGACGCCCGTCCCGCGAAGAACCGTGCCGAACTCGAGTCGATCGCAGTTCTCAGGAACCGTAAATTCGCGAGAGACGGCGGTCCAATCGAAATCGCCCTCTTTTCCGAGATAGAGCATCGGCGATTCCCGCATCGCCTCGGCCTGGTCGCCGATATGCAGATACCATCCGACGCTTCCCGCGACCTTCTGTCCGCGAACCCAGCCCGAGAAACGGTATTTGCCGCCGGGCTCGAGCGCGACGTTGTCCTGACGCGCGGCGATCCACGTCGGCTCCGCGCCCGTCGCGACGTCGCAACGAACGCATCTTTTGCCCGAACGCGGCGTCTCTCCGACCCAGCTCATCCGATGTTCGTCGTCCGGCGCGTCGAACTTCCAGCCGTCGGGAACGTCGCCCGACCCGGACTCAAAATCGAGATTCGACGCGCTTCGGCGATAATCCTCCAGCGCGTCGAAATTCGGATACGCCTTGTCGTTCCCCGCAAAGACGAAGAACTCCGCCGCGGCGCCGGCGGGAACGTTCGCCGGAAAAGAGAGCGCGCTTCCGTCGGGAATCGCGCCTTTGTAAAGCGCCTTGCCCGACGCGTCCCGGACGTTGAAGAGAAGCTCGGCGCCCTCGGAATTACAGACGCGAATCGATTCGACGCGTTCGCCGACAAAGGGCAGCGCGCCCTTCTCCGGCGCCTCGTAATTCCCCATGATAGACGCGGAAAGAACGCGGTTGTGGAAATCGCTCGTTCCGTCGTTTCGGACCACGACACGGACGGCCCGCGTCCAGTCTCCGCCTCCGGAGCGGCATAGTCCGCGCGCCATAACGGCAAGGTCGGCGGCAAAGAGCCCCTGCGAGCAGAGCAAGAGAAAAACGACGACAAGAATGGAGAAACGCGCGGCGTATTTTTTCATTTTCTTCTCCTCAGACGTTGACGACGGCGCGACGCCCGCGCCGATACGGGAAACTATAGAGACGAGAACCCAAAAGTCAAGAAAACGCGCGCCAAGAAAGGCGTTTCAAGGGGAAATCGTAGAACGGCAAGCGCCGATTAAATAGAGCGACGCCCCCGCCGCAGTCGGAGGGGACGTCGTTTGTTACGCTGTCCTAAAGAAAGATTTAGGGTCAGTTCATTGAGGTAGACTCGCCGCCGGCGATCGAACCGAGCGCGCCCCAAACGCCAAACGGGCTCGTTCCGGTCGGATCGGCGCCCATGTAGGAGGTGGAGTTCAGGTTGTTTCCGCAGTCGATCGTGTCGGAGTAGAACGCGACGGAACCGTCGGCGCGAAGTCCGTTAACGCCGCCGGAGTGATAGCTCGACGCGCTCATGTAGCCCCAACCCCAACCGGGATTGTTCACCACGGTTCGGCAGGAGGGCGAGTTAGGAGGAAGAACCGTCGTCACGCCGAGCACGCCCGGACGACCGTCGGTGTGAACCTCGCCGCGCGAGTCGGCGCAGACGTTTGAACTCGTGTAGACGGTTCGATTCGTCGAAGAAGCCTGAGCAATGCAGCCCGCGGGCGACCCTTCGTACTGAACGACGCCGCCCTTGACTTCTCTCGCGCCCGCCGCACGACCGCACACAGCCTCGATAATCGCCAACGTGTTCGAGGTTCCGTCGACTAACGCCGACATACTGTTGCAACGAAGGAGGTTGAGATCGGAACGCCCAATTCCGCCGGCGAAGAATCCGCGCTGCGACACGGTCGCTTCGCCTGTATTGACCGTCGAGTCTCCGAGAGATCCGTTGTACGAGCCGCGCTGCGCGTTGTTGATAAACGACTGAGAGGTCGCCGCCGCGTCGGACGGGCACCCCATGCCGCTGATCAGACCGCGAAATTCGGTCCCGGAGCATTGCCAAACCTTCGACCAACCGCTAAAGCTGTGCGACTCGTCTCCTTCCGCAAGAACAGCTTGGTAACGCTGGCCCTGTTCGATGAAAGGATAGAGCGGAACGTAGAAGCTAACGCATCCCCACGCGGCCCACATGCCGTCGTGCGACGGCGACGTGCGCATCGGAGGAAACGTCCCGTTCGTGTCGTGGTAGTTCTGTAGCGCAAGACCAATCTGCTTCAGATTGTTCGTGCACTGCATACGCCGAGCCGCTTCGCGCGCCGCCTGCACAGCGGGGAGCAGAAGCCCGATCAAAATACCGATAATGGCGATAACGACGAGCAGCTCGACGAGCGTAAACCCGCGTTTACGAGAAGAACAAAGTTTCATGACAAACCTCGCATTACACAGATGAAAACGGCGTCCCTCTCGACGTCGCGCCAGAGGGAATGATATGAAACGCGCACGTCGGCGCCGGATAAACTCGCAAAAAGCAAGAAGCCCGACCGGCGTCTAATTAGACGCCGAAAAGGCCTACGCGTTTCATCTCGACGTTTTTTATTCTACAGTTTAAGAAAAAAAAGGCAACTGTGAAATTCGCTCTTTCTTCTTCAATTTCACAAGTTAGGTTCGACCTCGAAACAACCGCGCGGTTTCCTCCGGCGACGTCGTCAGGACTCGTCGCGACGCCGCGAGAGCAAAAATGAGAACGAACCGTCTCTTGACGCGGAATAGCAGCCGAGTTGGCGCGTCAAGAAAGAGAGAACAGCCCCCGGATTCGAGGGCTGTTCGTTGATTTAGGGTTTTAAACCCCGCGACGCGAACCGATCAGTTCTGGGAAGTCGATTCGCCGCCGCTGATCGAGCCGAGCGCGCCCCAGACGCCGAACGGGCTTTGTCCCGACGGATCCGTGTCGGAGTAGTCGGTTCCGAGGTTGCTGCCGCAGTCGATCGTATCGGAGTAGAACGCGACGGAACCGTCCGCGCGGAGCGCGTTCAGACCGCCGGCATGGTAGCTCGAAGCGCTGTAGTAACCGCCGTTGTGCTGCGGATACCCGCCCACGTTAAAGTAGCAGCTCGGAGAGTTCGGAGGAAGAACCGTGTTGAACCCGAGAACGTGGTTGCGTCCGTCGCCGTGGCAGTCGCCGCGAACTTCGGTCCAGAACGTGTTGCTCGTATTGATGATCGTACGGTCGTTCGGGTCGATCTTCGCCAAGCACCCTGAGGGCGATCCCTTATAACCGACGAGCGCGCCCTTGACCTTCTTCGTGTCCGCCGTCTGACCGCACGCGGATTCGCCGACCGCGATCGTGTTCGACGTGCCGTCGGTGATCGAACTCATCTTGTTGCAAAGGACGCCGCCGTTATACTGCGGGATGCCCATGCCGCCGGGGAAGAACCCGCGCGTGTTTTTCTGGGATTCCGCGCCGCTACGCACCGTGTCGCCGATGCAGCCGGGATAGGAGCCGCGCTGCATGTTGTTGATGTGAGACGGCGAGTTGCCAACCGGGTCGGAAGGGCATCCTAGTCCCGCGATCGGCGCCTGGAGGTCTTTACCGGCGCCGCCGCCGCGCCACGCCTTAACCCAGCCGTTGAAGTTGTGGGCGCGGTCGCCCTCCGACATAATAACCGAATAGCGCGAACCCTGCTCAATGAACGGATAGAGCGCGACGTAGAAACTGACGTCGCCCCACGCGGCGGAAAGGCCGCCGTTCGGATCGGATGGAGAAGTACGCTGCGGCGGGAAATACCCGTTCGTGTCGTGATAGTTGTGCAGCGCGAGACCGATCTGTTTCAGATTGTTCGTACACTGCATGCGCCGAGCCGCCTCGCGCGCCGCTTGAACCGCCGGAAGCAGAAGTCCGATCAAAATACCAATAATGGCGATAACGACGAGGAGTTCAACGAGGGTAAATCCCCCCGCTCCCCGCAATTTCAGAGAACGTTTCATCATACAATCCTCCATTTTATAGAATAAAGTCGTCGCAAGACCACAAACGCCGCGAGTCGCTAATATCCTACCTCGAACGTCTGAAAAAAACAAGTTCTTGTCCAGCGCAGAATTGGAATATTATCAAAAAACGACGAACAAGCGTTCGGGATAGGGCGGTAAAATATCAACACGTTAATAGGACGTTCCTTAAGCTTAGCTTATCCGAAGAATCGCAGACAGACGTTCATTCGTTCGCGCGTCCTTCGACGTCGAAAGTGACTTCGCCCCCGCCCGCCGGAACGGACGCTTTAAGAGGCGTCTTGTCAAAATTGCTCCATACTTTAGGGATTTCGCGAGGAAGCGCTTCGCACTTGGCCTGCCATTCCGTGTTGTAGGCGCCCTGCTCTTCAATGCTCATCATCGCGCGCTCCTGCGCGGTCTTCCAGTGTTCCGCCAAGGGGTCTTTCGTGCACTGAACCCGGTACTCGCCGACGGGCGCGCCCTTTTCCGTGTAGTTCTGGAGCGTCGTCGTCATTTCCGCGACGCCGCTGGCGTCCGTCGTCGCCGAGGTCACCGTATTGCCGTCGGCGATAAAGAAGACCGCGACGTCGGCAATCGGAGTCGAGCCGTCGACGACCTTAACCTTAAAGGGAACCAGCTCCGGCATGCCGTCCGGCCTTTTGCCTTTGCAACCGGTGAAGACGACTCCCACGAGAACGGCGACCAAAAGCGCGCATACGATTCGATTTTTCATCTGCTATATCCTCCCGAGCATATATCGCGACTTGGAAAAACCGTTTGATCGCTCCAAGCCGTCGCGACAAAACTTTTCGACGGCGATCGCCGTCAGTCGACGTTCGCGCCAAGCCAAGGGGAAAAGACTCGTCGTTAAAAGGCGAAAAAACGTCCTTTAGGCCATAGCGCCCCGTCCGTTTGCAATTCTACTTCCGCCGGAACATAAAGTCAACAACTAAAATAGGAGACGCGCCCGTCAAATCGTCGTCGCGACAACGTAAATCGACCAAGAGTTGTTCAGTTACACAACGTCGGTTGCAGTTGAAAAAAAACGACTCAAAAACTTCCGGCGTCGGTCGGACTCCATGACGTTCGCGAAGTTCGCTTTTAACTCCTTGTTTCGCGCAATACGGCATTCCTGAGATCGACTATAACCTCGTAATTATTCGGGAAATACTCCGTCGCGGTTGTTATTTGACACACGTTTCGACATAACCCCAAACGGCGTCGCGTTAACTGACGGCGCCTAAACGCCCAACTTTTCGCCAAATCGCGACTTGTAAAACGTCAAAGTAAAACTATAATAACCGCCTGAAATTATTGTTCTTGGCGACGACGTCGTAAACGTTCTCGTCTTCAACTTATGACAACACGCAAACCAATAAAACTCGCGACCTATTGCTAAAATGCGACAGACGTGGAAAGGTAAGACGCCCCAAAACAATTCCGGCGCTGACAAATTACGCGTCTTTGCCAACTCCTGCCTCTCCTTCTTCGGTTCGCGTTTGAGCGTCGTCAAGCA
>CAMJTU010000039.1 GCA_946408825.1 uncultured Planctomycetaceae bacterium | reverse complement strand
ACAACTTGCTTTACGCGAGCCAGCTCGACGTCGACGTTGAAAACGCCCTCGAACGCTCCCCGTTCAACGACGTCATTGTCCTCGACGACCCGAACGCCGCCGACGATTCCGAATAATCCGAAAGCGACGGGGTCAACGACGAGCGATTTTCATTAGCGGCGCGTCCTAACCGCGAATCCGCATAAAGCTCGTAAACGCGCGGAAGAGCGTCTCTCGTTTCGACGACGCTCTCCCGCGCGCGTGTTTTCGTCTTCTGACGGTCGGCTTTCCTTCACAGATGAAAGCTCCGCAACACGGAGCGAAAACGCGCGCATGAGCGGCAGCCCATAATAAAAGCGCCCTCAACTGAGGGCGACCGAAGGAGTTGAACTTTTTCAAGAAATCATTGAAGCGCGGCGCAATTCTTGGTATAATACGGGGAAGGAGGGAAACTGAGGAAAACTATGAGCGCCAGAAACTACCGTAAGGAATCGCGTAAAAAGGTCAAAGACTTGCGTCTCATAGACGACCGTTTTATGAACGTTTGTCTCAAGGACAATATCGAATGCGTCCAGTTAATCGTCCGGATCATTTTGGAGAAGCCCGATTTGATCGTTACCGACGTTCGTACTCAAGAGGTTATGCCGAATCTGGTTGGGCGCAGCGTCGAATTTGACGTAACCGCGACCGACAGTTCCGGCGTAATTTACGACATAGAAATCCAGAGAGAGAACGCGGGCGCGGGCTACAAGCGAGCGCGTTATCACTCCAGCATGATCGACTCGAGAAAATTGAAATCCGGTCAGCCCTTCGACGCTCTCCCGGAAACGTTTGTTATTTTCATAACGGAACACGATCCCCTTGGCAAAGGGTTGCCAATTTACCATATTGACCGACGAATTAAAGAAACGGGCGACCTCTTTGACGACAAGGCGCATATAATTTACGTAAGCGGTTCTTGCAGAAATCTTGAAAACGAGCTTGGCAAACTCATGTTCGATTTCTTCTGTAAAGACCCTGATAAAATGAATTATAAACCGATAGCGGACACGGTTCGATATCTCAAGAATACCGAGGAAGGATTGGAAATCATGTCTGGAACATTAGACGATTGGGCTAGGGAAATTGCGGACGAGGCTAGGCAGGAGGGTCGAGCGGAAGGTCGAGCGGAAGGTCGAGCGGAGGGGCGAGCAGAAGGGCGAGCGGAGGAAAGAAAAGACTCCCGAAAGAATCTGAAAAAAGCAAGGGAGCAAATCGCCCAAAAATTGATTCAAGCGGGCGTTATGACGATCGAGGATATCGCCGACGCCGCGGGACTGACCGTCAAGACCGTCCAGAAGCTCGCCGAGAAAAAGGCGGCGTGACGGCTTCCTCCTTCGACGTTGGAATCAAGAGGTCAGTCGACCGACTAACCAAGTTCAAAGGGTAAACTGTATCCCGCGTCGATTTTCTGTTGTTTTATGAACAGGACGCCGTCGTTTGTCGAGCGACGTCCCGTTTTTTTACCGCGCGTTCCCCCAGAGACCTGTTTTGCGCGCCTTTTAGGCTTATTGACGCCCAATCCTTCGACGAGCATATTGAGGAAGTTCGTAGATATGAGTAATCGCGCAACGTTTCGTTTTCCGTTTTTCGCCGATCGACGTAAGAGTTCCGACTCCAAGCGGCAGCGACCTGCGATCCGCGCTTTTGAACCTCTTGAGGAACGTCAGCTTCTGAGTCTCTCCGATCCGACGGGCGTCGCGGCGGCTACGACCGCGATTTTCGGGCCCGTCTGCTTGACGCAGTTTGAACAGGATTCTGCGATTCGTTTTACCGACGCCGATCTCGCGCCGAGGAACGACTCTTCCGAGTGCGTCGTTTTGTCGGATCAGAATATGCGCGAACTCGTGAGTTCCGGCGCCGTCGTCGACAATTCGGTTGAATTTTCCGATTCGGTTAAACGCTTGCTGACAGACGTCGCCGAGACGGGCAAGGAACTTGATTGGAAGATTTGGAAAGAAATCGAAAACGCGACGTCCGCGACTTACGTGCCTCAAGAGGCTGATTATGGCAAAGAACTCAAGGTTGCGGCGGTTGGCGTCGGGGAATATTCAGGAACGGCTACCGTCGAGAGCAAGGCCGTGACGCAAGACGGCGATCTCGATCCGGCGACGTTTAACGCGATTGTCTCCACGTACCCCGGTTTTGATCTCTCCGGCGTTTCCGCGTCGCAGGCGTACGTCGTCGACGCGACCTCGGGGACGACGCTCGCAAAGCTCAAGGAGGCGATTACCGCGGCCCGCAACCGTAGCGGCGCCGATCTAATCGTCGTCAAGACGGGGGAGGTTTCGCCCGTTTTGACCTTCTCCTCCTCGAAAGACGCGATTACCCTCGACGACCCCGACCCTGTGACAATCGTCGCTTGGGGCGATTCGCCCCTTGTAATCGACGCGAACGGCAAGACGCGTGCGTTCGTGACGACGAAGCGCACTGATTTTGCGCTCGGAAACGCGACGATTCTCAACGGCAAAGGGGGCGGCGACGGCGGCGCGATTCGCAGCGCCGGCGCGTTGACGCTCGACCGCGTCGCGATCTATGACTCCGTCTCGTCCGGGGCAGGAGGCGCGGTCTACTGCGAATCGGCGTTGACGATGGCGAACGCGGTGGTCGCGGGCAACGTCGCGTCCGGCTCCGGGGGCGGCGTTTACGTCGTTTCTTCGACGGTCGGCGACGCGCCGGTTCAGTCGTGGATCGTGAACTCGACGATTACGGGCAACGTCGCCGGAAACGGCGACGGCGAAGGCTTCGGGGGCGGAATCTACTTCAAGGGGATGGACGCGGAGTTCGATATTACGGGCGAGCTTAAGGTTTTCAACACGATCGTCGTCCAGAACTTGTCTTCTGCGACAGAGTGCGACGTCAATATTTACAACTCGGCGTTTATGAACGAAGCGGAGATCGACGGGGAAGTCTACCGTTTTGAAGTTCCCGTCGCGGCGTTAATCGACGGTTCGGGGAACCTTTCGAGTTTCGTCTACTGGACGTCGACGTACGACGCGTCGGACGAGACGAGGACAGGAACGAACCGTCTCTATCACGAAGCGACGCCCGTTTTTGAGCGCGATTACAACTTTGAAACACGCGAGCAAGGCGATTACCGCTTGATATATACGGCCGCGTCGCAAGCGATAGACCAAGGCGTCGACGGCGCCGCCGTCTATCCCGACGGTTCAAAACTGACAAGCGACTTTACCGGCGCGGCGCGGATCTGCAGCGGACGCGTCGATATCGGCGCGTATGAGTTTGAAGGCGTCGCCGCCGATTTGACGACGAGCGACGGCGGCGTCGTGAACGTGCAAACGCTTGTCGCGGGCGGCGCGCTCGCGATTTCCGAAATCGAAGTCGCAAACGCGAGCGAGTTCCGCGCCGGCGCCTTTACGATGCGGTTCTACGCGTCGACCGACGAGACCTTCGACGACTACGACGTTCAGATCGGCGAACTCGTCTGTCCCGGAATCGGCGCCGACGAAACTCGAAGCGTCTCCGTCGCCGCGCTGACGACCAGCCTGCTCGATCCCGGCAAGAGCTATTACGTCGGATGGCGAATCGTCAACGACGCCGATCCAGACGACTCGAACAACGTCGGGCGGCTCTCGGAGAAGATTTCTCTCTATGCCGAGCCGAACGCGTCTTATCCCAATGTTTTCAGCGAAAACACGATCTCTGTGCAAGAAGGATGCGACTTCGCCGTTCCGTTTGATTCCTTCGATCCCGCGCTTGAGTATTGGTTTGATCTTGGCCGCGGGTATTACGAGCCGATGCAAATGACCGGATGGTTTTCGACGTTTGCCGAGCGGCTTGGACGCGGACTCTATGACGTCGGAATGAAGACGGTCGATCCCGCGTCGGGGCGCGTCGTCGAGAAGGGCGCGGCGGAACTAACGGTCGCCGCCGTCGAACCGAGACTCAAGGTCGAGACGACCGCGATCGCCGACGGGAAGGGCGTTCGACTCAGCTTGACCGGTTCGACCGCGATGGGAAATCCCATTGCGCGATGGGTCGTCGATTGGGGCGACGGTACGAAGACGACGTACGGCGCGCTCGGCTACGAACTGACGGCGGCGCGTCTCTATGAACAGGGCGCCTCCAAACAAACCCGCGCTATCTCCGTCACGCTCTACGATTCTCCGACCGCGTCGACCGGCGCGACGTTCCCCGTCGCCTCTTTCACGGTTCCAGGCGCGTCGTCAAGCGCGACAATCGACGACGTGGCGTTCTTCCCCGTCGCTACGCCCGCTGAAACAACCGTTTTCTCTGGAACGTTTCCAATGTCGAGCCGCGCCGTCGCCGAGCGTTTTGACTCGGACGTCGCGGCGCGTTCGGCGGCGATTCCAGACGTCGCGGAGTCTTCCGAGGACCTTGAGTCTTTCGATAAGCTCTCCGTGTCTGAAACGTCCCGTCAAAACGCGAACGACGGTTTTTCACGCGTCGACGACGCGTTCGCCGACTTGTTCGAAGAGTTTGAAGAGATAGACGTTTTTCAGAATTAGCGACGCCCGGCGTTGTTTCGCCGCCGCAAGTGTGAAATTAGAAAACCTGCCCGAAGACGCTTTCATGCTCCGAGCAGGTTTTTTTTGACGAAAGAAATCAAAATCTGCGCCGGTTTTCGGACGTCGCGTCACCGTTCGACGCGGTCGCAGCCGTCTCGAAGCGCTCGCGTCACGCCGAAATCGTCGGGGACGCGATACCCCTCGACGCGCGTCGCGTCGGCACATTTCTGCTTTACTTCTTCGAAATCATAGACGCGTCCGCCGTGCGCAAAATGGTAAGCGACGGCAAGGTGCTCTAGCTTATACCGCCTGATTCCCGCGCGCGTCAGACGATTCGCGAACTCGACGTCGTCGCCGCCGTAGCCCTCGAAGCGTTCGTCGAATCCGTTGACCTTGAGCGCGTCGTCGCGCCAGAACGCGAGATTGGCGCCCGCTACGCCACGTCGTTCGACCGGCGAAATCTCTTCGTCAAGCGTTCCCGTTTCCGACGTCAATCGCGAAAGAAGCCGCGAACGGATCGAATGAAGTCGCTTTGTCGTTCCCGACGTAAAGACGCCAATCCTGACGTCGCCGGTTCGCAGCACGTAGTCGCGACGCTCCGCCAGCAGGTGAGTTCGCGTCCCCGCGACGTAAAACCCCGGTCGCGCCGCGCCCGCGTGATCCTCAATGTAATGCGGGCCGATAAAGCAGTCCCCGTCCAAAAGCGCGATATATTCGCCCGACGCGACTGCGATCGCGTTGTTGCGACTTCTATTGAGTCGAAACCCTTTGTCCTCCTGCCAGACGTGGACGATCGGGACGTCCGTCTCTTTACGCAACTCGCGCGTGACCTCAAAACTTTCTTCCGTCGAGCCGTCGTCGGCGACGACGATCTCTTTCGGCAGAACCGTCTGCCGTAGCGCCGTCTTAATGACGAGTCGAAGATAATCCGGCTTGTTGTACGTCGTGATAATGAGCGAGATTGTGGGAAGATTCGAAGTTTTCAAAGGAATCCTGCTTTCCATTCTGTTACGGTCGGCGAAACGGCGCGCTCCCGCGCTTTCTCATTCTATAAAACTCGAAAAGTCGCTGCAAGTCCATTTTATGAACTCTGACCGTCTTGTTTCCGACAAGCGGCGCAAGCATAAAGAAGGGCGCCCCTAAAAGAGACGCCCGAAAGAATTGCTCGCAGAAGGCGGATTCAAAATCCTATGGAACGACGCTCGCTGTCGACGCATAACATTTTCCAACTGAACCGGACGTCGACGCCGCCAAGCGGCGACCTAGGGGGTTCGCCAGTCCGCGCTTTAGCGTTGTCACGCGCCATGAGGCGAACACCGTCTGCTACGACGCCGCCGTTAGCCTCCGAAGTCGTCGAAGAAGACGCTTTCGCGTTCGACCCCGAGATTATCGAGCATTTTCAGAACCGACTGCACCATCATGGGCGGTCCGCACATGAAATACTCGCAATCCTCCGGCGCCTTGTGCGTCCCTAGATAATTGTCATAGAGCGCCTGGTGAATGAACCCGCGGAGCCCCGTCCAGTTATCCTCCGGAAGCGGATTGTCGAGCGCGAGATGGAACGAAAAGTTCGGATGTTCTTTTTCGAGCTGTTCGAATTCGTCGACGTAAAACGCTTCGCGTAACGAACGCGCGCCGTACCAGAAGGAAATCTTTTCCTTTCGGTCGAGGTGTTTGAGCAACTCGAAAATATGGGATCGTAGCGGCGCCATTCCTGCGCCGCCGCCGATGTAAATCTTTTCACAAGGCGTGTCGCGGACGAAGAATTCGCCGTAAGGACCGCTCACCGTAACCTTGTCGCCCGGCTTCAGACTGAAAATAAAAGACGACATCAGTCCCGGCTCGACGTCGGGATTGCGCGGCGGCGGCGACGCGATACGCACGTTCAGCTTGACGATCCCTTTCTCCTGTGGGTAGTTCGCCATCGAATAGGCGCGCGTCACGCCTCCGGGGACGGAGCTCACGTATCGCCAGAGGTTGAACTTGTCCCAGTCCGCGCGATATTCCGGACCAATGTCGAAATCCTTATACGCGACGGTCAGTCCTGCGGGACGCTCGATTTGAATATAGCCGCCCGCCTTGAAGTTGACGTCTTCTCCTTCCGGAAGTTCCAAGACCAATTCCTTGATGAAGGTCGCGACGTTGTTGTTCGATCGAACCGTGCATTCCCATTTCTTGACGGAAAAGACCTCCGGGGGAATCTCGATCTGCATGTCCTGCTTGACAGGGGTCTGACACGCGAGACGCACGCCCGTCTTGATCTCTTTGCGCGACATGTGTCCGATTTCGGTCGGGAGAATTTCGCCGCCCCCTGAAATCACGCGCACTTTGCACTGCCCGCAGGATCCGCCGCCGCCGCACGCCGACGGCACGAAAATCTTCTGGTCTGCGAGCGTCCCGAGGAGTTTGCCTCCCGTCGGAACGGTCAACGTCTTTGACTTGTCGCCGTTGATCTCGATCTTGACGGCGCCGCTGGGCACAAGCGTCGCTCTAGCGACGAGAATGATTGCAACCAACGCGAGAATAACGACCGTAAACGCGACGACGCCCGCGATAATAACGCCAATTCCGCTCATAATTTAACCTGTCGCCTCCGTCTCACATTCCCGAAAACGTCATGAACGCCATTGCCAGTAGTCCGGCGGTCATAAACGCGACGCCTAAACCTCTCAACCCTTTCGGGACGCGGCTATACTCGAGCTTCTCGCGAATTCCCGCCAGCATGACGATCGCAAACGCCCAGCCCAACCCGGAGAAAAGCCCGTAAAGAACGCTGTCTCCCAAGCTATAGTCGCGTTGCTGCATAAAGAGCGAGCCGCCCATAATCGCGCAGTTTACCGTGATGAGCGGCAGGAAGACTCCAAGCGCGTTATAGAGGGGCGGGAAAAAGCGGTCGAGCGTCATTTCCAGAATTTGGACGAGCGCCGCGATTACGCCGATGAACGTGATGAAGGTCAGGAAACCAAGATCTAGGTTCGCGAGCGCGTCGATTCCGGTCCACGAGAGCGCGCCTTCGCGTAAAACGTAGTTGTAAAGAAGGCAGTTGACCGGCACGGTGATCGCCTGAACGACGATTACCGCGATTCCCAGTCCAAACGCCGCGCTGACCTTTTTGGAGACCGCAAGGAAAGTGCACATTCCCAAGAAGAGCGACAGCGCAAGGTTTTGCGTGAAGACTCCTTGAACAAACATTGAAAGCGCGTGTTCCATCGATTATTTCCTTATCGAAGAACCCCGAGACGCCTAGCGGCGCCCGAGCGTTCATTCGGCGTCTTGCATTTCTTTATTGCAGGTTTTCACGAGCCAAATAATTCCGCCGATCAGGAAGAACGCCGCCGGAGCCGTAACCATTAGTCCGTTTGGAACATACCAGCCGCCGTTCTGAACCGTTGGAAACACGACGATTCCGAAAAGCTTGCCGAACCCGAAAAGCTCACGGAAGAACGCGACGACGAGCAACACCGCGCCGTAACCGAGCCCGTTGCCGATCCCGTCGAGGAGACTGTCGCCGACTTTGTTCTTGATCGCGAACGCCTCCGCGCGTCCCATGACGATGCAGTTCGTAATGATGAGTCCGACGTAGACCGAAAGCTGTTTGCTCAGGTTGTAGGAGAACGCCTTAATCAATTGGTCGACCAGAATCACGAGCGTCGCGATAATCGTCATTTCAACGATCATGCGGATTGAACCGGGGATGACCTTGCGGATGAGCGCGACTCCGACGTTAGAAAACGCGGTCACGAACGTTACGGCGAGCGCCATTGTCAGCGCTGTCTTCAAACTCGTCGTCACGGCGAGCGCGGAACAGACTCCAAGGATTTGGACGAAAATAGGGTTGTTCTTAAAGAGCGGCTTAATAAAGCTGTCCTTGCTTGATTCGCTGAATTTCATTTTTCGTCCTTTCTGTCTGCGGTCGGCGCAGGAAGTTCGATTTCGTCAAAGCGAAGTTTCTTCAGGAACGGACCGTAGCCGTTGTCGCCGAGCCAGAAACGGATCGTGTTCGTCACGCCTTTGCCGGTGAGCGTTGCGCCGGAAATTCCGTCGACCATGCTCGCCGCGCCTTGGGCGTCGGGGTTGACCGTCCCCTTAACGACGGCGATGATCGGCTCGCCCTCTTTGTCGACCGCGATTTTTCCTTCCCACTTTCGGTCCCACGTCGGATTGGAGATTTCGCCGCCAAGTCCCGGGGTCTCGCCGTGATCGTAGAAGACGAGGCGTTTGACCGTCGCGTAGTCGGAGTGCAGCGAAAGGAATCCGTAAAGCGTCGACCAAAGACCCGTGCCGACGATGGGGAGCGTCACAGCGTCGAGCGTTCCGTCGTCGTTGAAGAAGAGATAGACGACGCCGAGTTTCGGAACCGAGCCGATTCCGGCGATATCGTCCGCCTTATCGAGCGGTCGGAGATTCGTCTTATCCGCCTCAACCGCTTCAGGGTCGGCGTCAGGGACGATTTCGCCCGATTGAAGATCGACGACGATCGCCGCCGACTTCTTGAATAGCTCGGCGGCCTGCGCCCCCGTGACTTTTTCGGTCGGTTGGACCAAGCCCGCGGCGCGGAGAATGTTCGTCTGACGGTCGAGCGTCTGATTCTGGCGCTGTAGATCTTTGAGAGAGACGTTCGCAAGGGAGACGATAATCGCGCAGACGATCGCAAGGAGCGCCGCGACGGTAAACGTTTTCGTTGTCGATTCGTTAGCCATTTCGTTGTGCCTCCCTCAGATCACCGCGTTTCCAAACGCTTCATGCGTCGACGAATATTCGCTTGGACGACGCAGTAGTCGATTAGCGGCGCGACGCAGTTGCCGAAGAGTATCACGAGCATAACCCCCTCCGGATACGCCGGATTGAAAACGCGAACCACAATGACCAGCGCGCCGACGAGAAGACCGTAGACATATTGACCGATCTTTGTCGCCGCCGAGGTTACGGGATCTGTCGCCATAAAGACCATGCCGAAGGCGAAGCCGCCCATGACGAAGTGCCACTGGGGACCGAGCGCAAGCGCGGGGCGCGCCGCGACCGCGTCGGGGCCGCAGAGAGTCAGTAGCGCGGCGAGTCCCATGCCGCCGACAAACATCGACGCCATGACGCGCCAAGACGCGATTCCGACGATCAGAAGGAATACCATGCCGATCAGACACGCGACGGTCGAGGTCTCTCCGACCGCGCCGGGAATTACGCCGACGAAGCAGTCGCGTATCGTATATCCCGCAGACGCGAGCGCCTCGGCGCCTCCCGCCGCGCATGAAAGAGGCGTCGCTTTAGAGAATCCGTCGACCGCCGTCCAAACTTTATCGCCCGAAATTTGACCGGCATACGCGAAAAAGAGGAACGCTCGCGCGACCAGCGCCGGGTTCAGGAAGTTGCGTCCCGTGCCGCCGAAAATTTCCTTGCCGATCACGACTCCGAAGGAGATCGCCAGCGCGACTTGCCAAAGCGGAACTGTCGCAGGACAGATCAAGGGGAAGAGAAAGCCCGTGACGAAGAAGCCTTCGTTGACTTCCTCTTTATAGATTCCCGCGAAGAGAATCTCCCAGAAGAGACCGACGACCATCGTCACGACATAGACCGGAAGCCAATACACAAAACCGTACACGAAGCAGCCGAATATCGAGCTTGAATCATAAACGGGAATCGCGTGACTGAGCGAGTTGAGAATCGAGCCGTGCCAGTCTAACGGCGCCTTTGCGCCCGCTTCGATCAGACGATTCGCCTGGAAACCGACGTTGTAGAGCCCCATGAGTAGGCACGGAATCAGCGCGTAAACGACGAAAATCATCATGCGCTTGAAGTCGACGCAGTCGCGGACGTGCGTCGTTCCCGAGGTTCGCGCGTCGGGCGTAAAGAAGAACGTGTCGGCGGCGTCGTACAGGGGATAGAGCTTCGCGAGGGGCTTGCCCGGCATGAAGTACTTCTCGCCGACGTCCTTGAGCAATTTGCGTAGCGCGGTTTGTTTCATCGGGTCATTCCTCCTCTTTCATCGCCTTGTCGAGCAGCGCCCGGAGCGTTTTCCCGAAGTCGTTTTTACCGTAATCGACGAGCGTGCAGAGCGCGAGGTCTTCCTCGTCGAGTTCAAACGCGCCGAGCTGTTCGCTCTTGTCGAGATCGCCGATTTCCAGCGCCTTAAACAGGAACGTCGGTTCGATATCAAGGGGCGTGACCTTATCGAACGCGGGGTTCGGCATAATAGCGCGCATTCCGCCGTGTAGCGCCGTCGTCATTTTAAAGGTTCCGCCGAGGAAGGTCGAAGCGACGGCGCGAGACGCGGAGAATTTATGGAGACCGGGGAACGTCCACGCGAGAAATTCACGCGGATCGTCGTCGCCGATCGCCGAGATCTGGTTGACGTAACGTCCTAATCCCGCGAGCCCCTTGACCGCCGTTCGTCCGTTGAGGACGGAGCCGGAAATCATGCGCGTCGGAACTTCTTCCAGTTCGTTCGCGAATAGCTCGAAGAGACACGCGCCCTGCTGAACGCGGAGCAGCCGCGGTTTCTTGACCGTCGGACCGCCGATGGAAATAATTCGTTCGCAGTCGAGGACGCCGCGCGTAAAGAGCGCGCCGATTGCGATCGCGTCTTGATATCCGATCGACCAAACGACCTTGTTCAAACCGCAGGGGTCGAGCTTCGCGATATGCGTTCCCGTCAGACCGGCGGGGTGCTTGCCCGTAAAACGAACGACCTCGGCGTTGGGGACCGCTTCGAGCGCCGCGACGTAATCCGGCTTGTATTCGTCTTCTCCCAAGCAGATCCAAAGTTTCTTACCGCAGATGCGGCTCAAAACGCGCAGACCGTTGAGAAAATCCTGCGCCCTCGATTCGACGATCAACTTCGGGTTCGGCGCGTGAGGATTTGTGTCGGCGGCGTTGACAAAAAGGGACGAGGGCGTCGAGTCGATCTTCGGAACGCGGCTAAAAGGACGGGTGCGAATCGCGATCCACATCCCCGACTCGACGAGTTCGTCGCGAACCTTATTCGGACAAAGATCGGTAAGCTCGCCTTCAGGGAAGGTCGGGAATTCGACAGACTTCATTCCGGCGTCCCCTTCGTCCGCTTCGACGATAATCGACTGGAACGCGCGTTTCTCGCCGCGGTTGATCGTCTTGACGACCCCGGCGGCGGGCGACGTGTATTTTACGCCCGGATTCTTCTTATCCAAAAAGAGAAGTTGACCCGCGAGAACGCGCTCGCCTTCCTCCACGCAGATCGTCGGTTTCATTCCGACGTAATCGACGCCCGTGTGTGCGATTAACTTAGCTTCCTTCTTTTCCGGCGCCGCGCTCTGATCGGGCGCGCCGGCGAGGCGAAGATCAAGTCCTCGCGTTATTTTGATTGTTTTCATCGGCAATCGCCTTTCGCGGAATTCTCAGGCGTCTTTGTTCTCGACGCCAAGTTCTGAGCCTTTGAAAATGAATGATTTTTTAAACGTTGTTACAGCGGAACCACGGACGGATAAACGTTTTTAGCCGTTTGCCGTCGCGGAACGACCGCATTCTTCACGCGCTGTTTGTCGTAACCTCGACGCGCGCTCATATTGCGACGACGCAATTTGAGTCAATTCTAATCCCGTTTTGAAAGTCGTCCAGTCGGAGCGAGATAAATATTTGTCGTCGGAAATAGAGACAATGTTACGGTTATGGTTCGACTTGCGGCGAAGCCGCTAGGCGCCGCCGTTATTTGACTACGAAGACGAAACGCATCGTTGGCGTTTCCTTTCGTCGCGTCTTGGAAGATTCTTTGACGCGGACCGCGCAGTTTATACCAGGTATTTTTTAACGATAGGAATCTGATGTAGGAGCGCGGAAATTGCAAATGAAATCGCCGCTGCGACTGTCCCGACGACGACGAACGAGACGATCGGGTTAAAGGATAAAACGTTCAACCCGAAACGAGACGAAAGTTGTTTAAGAACTAGATAATGGACTAAATACGCGCCGAAACTGTATTTTGAAAGCGTGGTTATAACGCGGTTTTGTTTCAAATTACAGTATTTAAAAAATACAAAGACCGCGACGGCCTCCAGCAGAAAATTTACCAGAAAATACCCGTCTGGAAAAAAGAAACTGACGCCCCTTGTTTCATTCCTGTAGGGTTGAATTAAATAGAATATGCAGGAGGAAACAAAACCAACAAACCCTAACGCGTAAATAACGGTTCGACGGCGAGGACTCAGTTGGCTCTTATTAAGAAAATGCCCCAAGACGAAATATGAGGAATACCCTAATACCAAGTGTAATTCCATCAATTTTACAAAGTGGTCAATTCCCGAAATGTTTTTGAGACGGAAAAGAAAATCGCTTCCAAAGTAACCAATAAATAGAGAAATATGGAAAAATAAAAAATTGAAAATCAGGGCCAGCGATAGAAAGTATTTTGTAACGCTCTTTGACGCGGTAATTTGTTTTAGTATCGGAATGCAAATGTAAAGACCTATCATTAGAGGAAGGAACCAAAGATGAACTTGTCTCCTACTATGGATTATATTACGAACTTGTTCAGAAAGGGGTTCAACGGTGGAAACTCCGTAAACGACCGACCAGACGATCCAAGCGACCAGCAGCCGTAACGCGTATTTGGAATAGATTTTCTTTACTGAAATATCTCGATTAAGGAGTATTGCGCCGCTGATCATTACAAATACGGGAACTGCCCACATCGCCATAGAATCCGTTATAGCGTTGACGTACTCCGTCAATTTGCCGTATGCTCCTCCTAACTCTCCGACGGGTAAATCCTCGTGGATGAACACCACGCAAACAGTCGCTAGAACTCTTAGATAATCAAAATAGACAGTTCTGTTTTCGTCGAGGCGGTAGTTGTCCATTCTAAAAAGCTCTATCTCTATCGCCCCAACATGTTAACGTTCGGAAGTTTTCGAGGAACGCTCAAAGTATGACGAATCTAATCTTTCACGTTCGTTTCGACGCTGAATTCAGAAAGTTTTCCACTCTAAAAGCGAATGGACACGGTTGCTGGTCAATGTTGGCCGATTAGTTTTGTCGCCGTCGCCATTGTCCCCGTCTTGAGTCCTGTCGATCCTGTTTGACGGGCGCGGGGATTAGTCGGAACGACCCCTTGCCGAACGCTTCTTCGATTCGAGAACGCATCTCGTTGACGACGTTAATTTTGAACTCCGGACACCTGAAGGTCGCGCGGGCGCCGTTTCGCATGTCGAGCCAAATTTCAAGATCGAGTCCGCGGGCAAAGCCGTCGTGTCCGTTCCGATACGTCTTAACGACGTCGTAGAGGGTTCGAATACCGATTTTCTCTGCGAGTTCCTCTTTAACGACGACGGCGACGCCGCGCGAAAGTCTAGAAGCCGCAGCCTCGTACGGGATGATCTCGTCGACAAAGAACGTTATTTCTACGATTTTTTCTCCGTCTTCTGTTTCGGCTTCTGTTTCCCTTTTGTCGACGCGTCCTCTAAGGAAAACGATCGAATCGGACTTGAGCGTTTCGCTATACTTGGCGTAAGCGTCCGCCCAAAGAGCGCAGCGAATCGTCGATTTAAGGTCTTCGAGTTGGAAGAACGCATACGTGGAAGGTCGTCCGGGCTTTGCGTTTTTCAGCATTTTTACCTGGACGTCGGAAATTTGACCGCCGATCATGGCGACGGAACGGTTCGGGGCTTTTTCGACCTTGGGGATTGGCGTCGCGAAGAGGGAGAGCGTCTCCGCGTATTCGCCGAGAGGATGCGCCGTCACATAATACCCGAGCGTCTCCTTCTCGAACGCGGCGCGCTCCTTTTCGCTCCACTCTTCGACGTCGGGCAATCCTGTGTCGACGCTCTCGGATTCGTCCTTCAACTCGTCGATGAAACCGAAAAAGTTCAACTGGCCTCGCTCGCGGTCGAGCGCCGCCTGCTGACCGCTTTTGAGCGCCTTGTCGATCGTCAGCATGAGCTGCGAACGTTTCGCTCCGAGACAATCAAACGCGCCGCTCTTGATTAGAGATTCGACCGTCGTTCTGTTGACGACGCGCGAATTTACGCGTTGGTAGAAATCATAAAGGCTTCGGAAAGGACCGCCTTCTTCACGAGCGCGGACGATTTCCGCAACCGCGTCGGCGCCGCACGCTTTGATTGCGCAGAGCCCGAAGTAAATCTTGCCGTCGACGACCTTATATTTTGCGTCGCAAAGATTGACGTTCGGTCGCTCGACGACGATTCCCATGCGAGCGCAGTCGTCGATATGTTCGACCGTTTTATCGCGTTTGGTAAAATTGCGGCCCGAAATGTCGCCGCAGAGGAGCGCCGCCATGAATTCCGCGGGGTAGTGCGCTTTGAGATACGCCGTCGTGTACGCGACGTTTGCGTAAGCCGTAGAGTGCGACTTGTTGAAACCGTAGCCCGCGAACTTTTTGATCAGTTCAAAAAGCTCCTCCGCTTTCTTCGCTTCGAGACCGTTTTCCTGCGCGCCCTTGAGGAAGTCCGCGTAGAATTTAGCGATTTTTTCCTCTTTCTTCTTACTGATCGCCTTAATGCACGTGTACGCGCTCGAAAGAGGAATACGTCCGACCTTATTGAGAATACGCATGATCTGCTCTTGGTAGACCATGACGCCGTTCGTTTCCTTGAGAACCTCCTCAAGAGCCTCGTGCATGTACGTCGCCTTCTTGCGCCCATGCTTGACGTCTACGTACTCGTCGACCATTCCTCCCTCGAGAGGACCGGGTCGGAAAAGCGCTAGGACGGCGATGAGGTCGCGAATATTGTCGGGACGCATCCGAACGAGAAGGTTGCGGATTCCCTCGCTTTCGAGCTGAAAGACGCCCTTTGTTTCGCCGCGGCAAAGGAGCGCGTACGTTTCCGGATCGCCTTGAGGGAGATTGTACGGGTCGATCTTTTTGCCGGTCGTTTGTTCGATGAGCGCGACGGAGTCGGCGAGTATCGTCAGGTTGCGGAGCCCTAAGAAGTCCATCTTGAGGAGGCCCGCCTTCTCGACTTCGGCCCCCTGCCACTGCGTGACGATATCCGTTTTGTTTTGAAGCTTTTGAACCGGTACGAAATCGGTAAGCGCGCGCTGCGCGATAATGACGCCGCAGGCGTGCGTTCCGGCGTTTTTAGCTATTCCCTCAATCTTGCGCGCGTAGTCGATAAGTTCGCGCACCTCTTGATTCTTTTCATACTCCTCGACAAGCTCGGGACTTTGCTCAAACGCCTTCTTGAGCGTCATCTTCGGCGCGTTAGGAATCATCTTGCACACGCGGTTGACGTCCGCGAGAGGGATTCCGAGGGCGCGTCCGCAGTCGCGAATCGCGAGTTTCGCCGCCATTGTGCCGAAAACGCCGAGCTGCGCGACTTTGTCCTCGCCGTAGCGTCGCTTTACGTATTCGATGATCTCGCCGCGTCGATTCTGTTCAAAGTCGATGTCGATATCAGGCGCTTCGAGACGGTTTTCGTCGAGAAAACGTTCAAAGAGAAGGTCGAACTCAAGAGGGCAAACGTGTGAAAGGTTTAGCGCGTAACACACGAGCGCGCCGACGCCGGAGCCTCTCGCGGTTCGGTGAACGCCGCGCTCTTCCGCCTCTCGTACGAAATCCCAGACGATCAGGAAGTAGTTCGCGAACCCCAGCTTGCCAATGACGCCAAGTTCGCGATTCAATCGCGCCATAACCTCTTCGGAGAGCTCGCCGTTGGTCATGCGCTTCGGATTATTCGCGTAGCGTCGTTTGAGCCCTTCAAGGCATAGCTTGCGGAGATATTCGTCGGACGAGAGACCGTCGGGCGGCGTGAAGATGGGGAAGAAACGTTTGCCGAGTTCGAGATTCAACTGACAACGGTCGGCGATTTCGAGGGAACGCCAGACGGCGTCGGGATCCTCCTTGAACGTGTCGAGCATCTCCTGACCGCTCTTGAGGTAGAACTGATCGGAATCCATGCGCATACGGTTGACGTCGGTGCGAAATCTGCCCGTATTGACGCACAAAACGAGATCTTGCGCGTCGCTGTCTTCGTGCAGAACGTAGTGCACGTCGTTTGTCGCGACGGTCGGGATTCCTAGCTCCCTAGCAAGTTGCAATTCCTTATGATATGGAATCTGCTGGTCATGGATTCCGTGGTTCTGAAGCTCGATATAATATCGGTCGCCGAAGACGTCGCGATACCATTTCATAACGGCGCGCGCTCGTTCAAGGGACTCGGCGCTTCCACGACCTTCTTTAAGCGTCCGCGCGACCTCTCCCGCAAGGCAGCCGCTCAGACAGATCAAACCTTCGCCGTACTTCTTGAGGAGTTCTTTGTCGATTCGCGGCTTGTAGTAAAAGCCTTCGACAAAGGCGATCGAAGAAAGCTTCAAAAGATTTTTATACCCTTGCTCGTTCATTGCGAGGAGCGTCAGGTGATGCATCAGCTTTTCGCTTTTCTCAAACCGCGACCCCGCCGCGACGTACGCCTCGTAACCGATAATCGGCTTGATTCCCGCGGCGAGCGCCTTCTGGTAGAATTCGAGCGCCGCGTACATGTTGCCGTGGTCTGTTATCGCGAGCGCGGGCATTTCCAGCTCTTTTGCGCGCTCGATGAGCGCTTCCAGCTTGCCGAGACCGTCAAGAAGGGAATAGTGCGAGTGCGTATGCAGGTGGACGAATGGAATCGCGCCCGACTTCGTCGGACGCCACGGGGTCTTTTGCGCCGCGTCAGAAGCGCCGCTTGATTCGGACGACGGTTCGTCAAGCGCGTCCAGATCGGCGTCGTTATCGTCTTCCTCGGGTTCTTCGATAAAGCCCTCGAGGTTCTCAAATTTTTCGTCGCTCATGTTGCATCTTCCGTCGAATTCAAGGTACGCGCGTCCGAGATTACAGACGTCGTCAGTCCAAGAGATAATCCCTTATGTCGCAGGGCCGCCGACTCGCCGACCGGATTCGATATTCTATGCTTTTCGACGTCTCTTGCAAGTCTTTCTCAAAAAAAGCGCAGACCTCGGCGCGCCTTTAACCGCTTTTTCGCGGACGATTGTTAAAACTGGAATATCTTACTTAAGGAACTGAAATTTTTTTAAAATCTAGGAAAAGAACTGGGAATTTTATTGCGTTCCAAGGGGACAGGATTAAAATTTCTAAAAGGAACGTTAGGCGAATAGTTTGGCGACTTCGTGTGAAACGAGGTAAAATAACCAATCTGCAAAACGTCCTCATTCGGAGAGAAGCGACCGACGGCCCCGAGGGAAGCCGTTCCCAAAAGTATCGATTTTTCGGTTCGTTACGATTTCGGGACGACCTTTTAACGTTTGTCCTTTCCGGCGACGATAAGCCCGGTTGAAAGATCGTTTCTTTCCTGATATAAAGGTGGATTATTAGAGGTTGGGCGCGATCGCTCTGAGAACCGCCGCGCGGCGCATGTCGTCGTCGCGTCGTTTCGGGAGACGATCGGGAAAGCGACCAACGGAAGCGATAACGATAGAGCTTTCGCGCGAACGGCGCGACTCCTGACGCGCCCGGTCGCGGTTGCTTCCAATCCAATCGGCTCATAGATTTTCGGAAATTGAGGATCATAAGAATGAAAAAGCGCCTTTTCATGGTTTTGCCCGCCGCGGCGATCGCGCTGACTTGTTTTGTCGGCTTGTCGGCGGTCCAAGGGGCGGAATCCGACGTCCCCGTTGAGACCTATCAACTCAGCGACGGCACGAATTGTTTCCTGATTCCGCTTCAGGCTTCGGCGGTTGAATCGGAATCGGAATGCGTCGACGTCGCCGCGCTCGTCGATTTTTCCGCCGCGCAGCTCAGCTCCGACGTTCGTCGCGCTTCTCAGGACGCCCTCTACTCGCTCGTCGAGAACCTTCCGAAAAACGCTCGCGTTCAAATCTTTACCGTTTCGAACGAGACGGAATCTATCACCGACGGCTACCTTTCCGTCGGCGATCCGAACCTTAAAAAGGCGATCGCAAGCCTCGCGAAGCGCGACGCGCTCGGGGCTGCCGACCTAGAGAAGTCCTTCTCTGTCGCGGCCGACTCCTTCGATTACAACGAGAGCGCGGATCGTTCGATCGTCTTTATCGGTCGCGGTATGAGCGCCGGTTCTGCGTTTGACGAAAGCGTCTTTGAAGAAACGGTTGAAAAGCTCGTCGACGCTCGCGTTCCGGTCAACAGCTACGGCGTCGGCCCGGTCGTGAACACCGCGGTTCTCGGAGCGCTCGCCAACCGAACGGGCGGCTACCTCGTCGAGAACGGCGCAAACGCGAAGGACGCGGGGGCTAAACTTGCGTCCGCCGCGACGGCTTCGGTCTTCTTCCCTGAAGAGTCCGCGGAGGTCAAACTCGGCGACGCGACCGTCTATCCGAATCCTCTTCCGCCGTTCCGAAGCGACCGCGAAACGTATATTGTCGGTTCCTCTACGCAACCTCTTAAGAGCGCGAACGTCTCGATCCCGGTCGTCCTTGCCGACGGTCGTGAAGCCGACATTGAATGGGACGTCGCCCCTCAGAAGCCGAACAAGTCGAACCAGTATCTGTATCAACTCGTACAGGCCGCCGCGAAAGATTCGGGCGCGACCCTCCCGATTGCCGGACGCGAAGTTCTGACGGACTATCAGGTCTCCATTAGCGACTCGATCGACAAGACGCTTGAGTTGGCGGAACAAGCCGAGAAACTCGGCGACAAGGCGACTGCCGCGCGTCTCGCCGGACTCGTTCAGGAAGAGTTCGACGAATTCGCCGTTCAGGACGAGGAGAACGCCGTCGCCGGCGCCGACGCGACTGACGAAGCTCCTGTCGAGTCCGCCGTCGCGAGCGTTCCCGCCGACGATTCAGACGCCATCTTCGCGAAAGCGGAAAAGAAAATCCAAGACGAAAACAAAGCCGATCTGATGGGCGCGTCTGAGACGAACGTCAAAGTGCTCTCCCAGCAGATCAAAACGCACGTTGGCGTCGTGACGTCCGAAGCGCGTAAGCTCTCCGCGACCGACCCGGACGGCGCTCTTCAGAATATCAAGCTGACGATCAACAGCGTCAAGAACGATCCGATTCTTTCCGACGCCGACCGCGCCGTCCTGCTCAGCGATCTCGCCGCGACTGGCGAATACGTCAAGCAGGCTCAGGAACAGAAGGCGATTCGCGATTACAACGCGCAGCAGAACCTTGCGATCGTCGACGCGCAGAATAAGTCGCGCGACGCCGCTATCGCCAATCAGGTCAAGGTCACCGAGATCATGAAGCGGTTCGAATCGCTCGTGAAAGAGAGCAAGTTCGTCCTCGCTGCGGAAGCTGCGAAGGAAGCCGCGAAAATCTCGCCTGACGCCGCTATTCCGACTCAGGCGCGAAACGTCGTCTTCCTTAAGGACGCTTACGAAGAAAACCAATATCTGCGACATTGGCGTCAAAAGAAGTTGCTCGATACGCTCATGTCGGTCGAACGCGCGCATATTCCGGTTTCCGACGAGCCGCCGATTACGTATCCCGACCCCGAGGTCTGGAACGCCATGTCCAAAGTTCGTACCGAGAAGTACGGCAAGACGAATCTTACCGGATCCGCCGAAGAACAGCGTATCGCGAACGCGCTCGATCTTAAGGTCGACGTCGAAGGCGGCGAAGATTCTGATCTCACTCTTGCCGACTGGATCGAAGACGTGAAGTCCAAGCTCCGAGAACAGGGTCAGGATATCAACATCGTCTTTGACACGGTCAATATGGAAGAAGCGGCCGGCCCCGCCTCCTCGCTCAACATCAACGAAAACCTTTCGAATATTACGCTTCGTAAAGCGCTCAAGATCGTGCTTCGTCCTCACGAACTCGACTTCTGCATCCTTGACGACGCGCTGTTCATTACGACCCAGGACGAGATCAAAAATAATCCCGAAATCTCGACCTCGCTCCAGCTCTACTCCGTCGGCGACCTCATTATGCAGCCTAACCAGGGCGGCAGCATGATGGGCGGCATGGGCGGCATGATGGGCGGCGGCATGATGGGCGGCATGGGCGGCTTTGGCGGCGGCATGATGGGCGGCGGCATGATGGGCGGCCGTGGCATGATGGGCGGCATGATGGGCGGACGCGGTATGATGAGCGTTCCTTCCACAGGACGTCCTGAGGGCCGCGCCGGCGCCGCGAACGACGCCATTCTCCAGAATTTCCTTGACGCGCCCGCCGCTCCCGCTGCTGGCGACGCCGGACTCTTCGCGGTTCCTTCCAAGTCCAGCGCTTCCAAGACCACGAAGAAGGCGACGGGGTCGCTCGCGCAAGCGCCCGTCGATCTTAACGCGAAATGGGACGCGTGGTTCGAGTCGAACGCCCCGAAGGCGGGAGACGACGAAGCTTCGCAAAAGGCTCGCGCTGAATTTGCCGACAGTCTTCCTGGCAAAGTCCAGGAACTCATGAAGAACGACCCAGCGTCCGCCGCCGCGTTCCTGCGTTCGGCGATGCGCAACGATTGGGGCTCGTCGTGGATGTACGAGGCGCTCGCCGCCGCGTTGATTGAAGCGAACGCGCCTCAGAAGGAAGTCGAAGCCGCGATTCTTTCGCTCGCCGAATTTACCGACGATCCGCTCGACGTCATGGGACTTGCCGCGTACCTTGAAAAGGTCGGTTCTCGCGAACGCGCCCTTAAAATCTACCGCGACGTCGCCAAGGTCGCTCCGACCCGTCCCGAACCTTACGTTCGCGGACTCGCCCTCGCGCGCGAACTTAACGACGAAGAGGCTCTGAAGTGGGTCGCGATCGGCGCCGCGTCGATCGTTTGGGACGGTAAACTCGTCGAGGACGTCCAGCGTCCTTGCGAGGAAATCGCGCTCGACCTTATCGAGAAAATGAAGGAAGAAGGACGCGACGAAGAACTCGCCGACTTCGAAAAGAAGCTCAACGAAGCGCGCCTTCGCGACGTCGTCGTTCAGGTCTCATGGTCGGGCGACGCGGAACTTGACCTCTCCGTCCTTGAGCCGACCAGCGCCGTGTGCTGGTTCGCGCAGAAGCGTACCGTATCCGGCGGCGTTCTCGTCGACGAAAGCGTTCCGCTTCGCAAGTCCTACGATGAAAATCGCAAGGGCGTTCGATCTCGCACTTACGTCTGCCCGATGGGCTTCAGCGGCGAGTATGAATTCCTTATTTCCAAATCTTGGGGCGAAATCGCTCAAAATAAGGTCACGGTCAAGATCATGACGAACGTCGGTTCGGAAAACGAACACGAGAGCGTTAAGGTCTTCGATATGACCGACGACGAAGCGCTCTTCTCCGTCGATCTTGTCGCGGGTCGTCGTAGCGAAGAGGTTAAAGAGGACGTCCTGACCGCGAACGCGATGCTCAATCAGCTCCAGATTCGCAACGCGAACGAACTGACGAGACTCGCCGAAGCTTTCAAGAGCGGCAAGGCTCGCAACGAGGCGCGCGAATCGAACACGCTTCAAGCTCGCGCCAACGAATACGTCTCGTCCTATAAGTCCGACGAGCGTAAGACAAGCGACGACGGCGACGCTCCTGAGATTACCTACGTGACGCCTGATCCGGGTTATTATCCGGTCATCCAGTACGCTATGTCGGGCGCGATGTTCTCGACTTCCGCCGGTATTTCCGGAGATCGTCGTTACGTCCTCCTTGCGCCGATTCCATCCTTCTCCCAAATTCTTAAGATGTTCACCTACAACAGTCAGGACGGCAGCACGAGTTCGGGCGGCGGTTATGGCGGCGGCGGCTACGGCGGCGGCATGGGCGGCTACGGCGGCGGCATGGGCGGCTATGGCGGCGGCATGGGCGGCTATGGCGGCGGCATGGGCGGCATGGGTATGGGCGGCATGGGCGGCTACGGCGGCGGCATGATGGGCGGCATGGGCGGCATGCGCGGCGGCTACTGATCTTCTAGCTTCCCTTAGACCGTAAGTGATAAAAAGGGCGTCGTTTTACAACGGCGCCCTTTTCGTATTGGCGTTCCGCGTCGATCGAACGCCTTTCTTTGCTTACTCTAGCGGCATAGGTATGGGAAACGAAGGAAAGGAAAGAGAGGGATTTCGTCACGCGTTGAGTAAGTAGAGCGCCGTCGCTACGGCCGCGCTAGTCGCGCCGACGAGCGCCTCATAGGGAATGAGACGCGTTCTTTTGCCGAAAGACATGTACGTCGCGTCCGCCGTCGCGAGGAAAAACGAGCCGTGTGGAAATGAATTGAACGTCGTCGCGCCCGCGTTAGTCATCGTCGCCGCGGCGAGCGGCGCGACGCCTTGATCGGCGAGCGTTCCCGCAAACGTTTGCGACGCGAGCGTCGCGCCTGCGGTCGTCGACGCCGTCGCGCAGGAGAATAACGCCCCGGAAAGGGGCGCGAGCATAAACGCGTGGATGTGAAGCGCGTGAAGAATCCTGACGAAATCTTGTTCTAACGTCGTCGCGCTCACGACCCCGGCGATTGTTCCCGTGCCGATAAAGAGAATCGCGACGCCGGAGACGCGGGAAAGACCGTATTTCGTCGTCTCGACCGCTTCATGGACGCGCCGCGTCGCGAGAAGACACGCCAATCCTCCAACGGGCAGCGCCACGATCGGATCGACGGAAATTCCGCATAACGGACGCAACGTCAGTAAAAAGAGCGTGACGGCAGGTCCGAACGCCGCTTCTACTAGCGTCGGGAGCGTCGCGGAGGATTCTTCGACGTCCGTTAGTCTTACGGGCAGACCGTCTTTCCTCTTTGCGAGATAACGCGCGAGCAGGATCGTCATGAGGAGCGCGGCGAGCGCGGGGAGAAGGGAGTTTCCCATAAGCGACGTCAAATCGACGTTAAACGCCTCGGCCGTCGCAATCGTACTCGGATTCGGAGAGATCAGGTTTCCCGCCTTGCCGCCGCCAAGCATCGCTAGCGCCACGCTTTCTTTGTTCAAATTTGCCCTTCGTCCGACGGCAAGCGCGACTGGCGCGACCGCTATAAGCGCGATATCGACAAAGACGCCCGCGACGCAGAGGAGCGCCGCCGCAAAGGCGATCGCAAAGAGCGCGCGTTTTGTTCCGAACGCTTTAATAATCGACTCGGCGAGCTTCTCCGTCGAGCCCGTTCTGATCATCGCTCCTATGAGTACGCCCGACGTCAGAATCAAGAGAATCGGACGCGTCATTCCTTGGATTCCCGAAACCATCGCGGCGACCGTCGCGTCGAGTCCTCCTCCGCCAAGGATTCCGCCAAGTAACGCGCCGACGACAAGCCCGTAAAAGGGCGGCGCGTTGAATATGATCATAACGATCGCGAAGACGAGTCCCGCGAGCGCTCCAAGCGAACTGACGGTTGCCGGCGTCATCCGTTTTTTCCTCTTTCAATTGGCGTTTTAATCGTTGGAAGGTTTAACGGCTTTGTCTGCGATTTTCATTCCGGCGCGGACGAGTCGGAACATTCGAATCGCGCCGAAATAATAAAGTTCTTTCGCACGTTCCATCGCCGATTCTAGCGTCATAGGCGCGTCGATCGTCGTCGCGAACGACTCGATCCCGTCGTCAAAGAGGGCGGAAGCGCCGGCTCCGAGAGCGCCGGAGAGCGCGACGACCGGTACTCCTAACCGTTTCGCGCGGCGTCCAATTCCCTGAACTACCTTGCCGTAACAACTTTGTTCGTCAGTGCGTCCTTCTCCCGTGACGACGAGATCGACCCCTTGGAGCCGCGCGTCGAAATTGACGAGATCGAGAACGGCGTCGATTCCCGATTTCATCTCGCCTTTAAGAAAGAGCGCCGCAAACGCGCCAAGTCCGCCCGCCGCGCCTCCGCCGACGATTTGCGTTGGATCGACGCCAAAACAACGTCGGAGCGCCGCCGCGTAGTTGACCATCCCGCGTTCCAGCCGTTCGACGACTTCGGACGACGCGCCTTTCTGCGGGCCAAAGACCCGCGCCGCTCCGTTTGCGCCGACGAGCGGGTTTGTGACGTCGTTCATTACCGTTATGCGCGCTTGAGCGATTCGGGAATCGAGCCTGGAGACGTCGATTTCCGCGACGCGTTCCAAATCGCGCCCGCGACCTTCAAGCTCGCGTCCTTCCGCGTCGAGGAAACGAACGCCAAGCGCCCTGCCGCAGCCCGTTCCGCCGTCGACCGTCGCGACTCCGCCTAGCGCCAGCGTTATGTCGCGTGCGCCGTCGGCAAGCGCGGCGAGAATCAGTTCGCCGGTTCCGTACGACGTCGCTATAAGCGGATCGCGCTTTTCACACGGAACAAGCGTCAGCCCCGACGCGGACGCCGCTTCCACGATCGCGCGCCCGTCCCTTAAGCTCCCGTAACTCGCCTGAATCGGCGCCATCCGCGGGTCGTGAGCGGAAACGCCGCGCTTGACGCCCCCCGTCGCGTTGAGAACCGCGTCGGTCGCGCCTTCGCCGCCGTCGGCGACGACAAGCTGATCGCACTCGATCTCGCCAAAGACTTCGCGAGCCGCTCGCGTCAACATTGCGGCGGTTTCCTCGCTCGAAAGAGACCCTTTAAACGAATCGGACGCGAAAAGGAATTTCATCGCGCTGCCTTTCATGCTTTGCGTGTTGCGTTATGGACTTTAGACTAAACATAGCATATCGACCTTTGTATTTATGTAAATCGTAGTCAAAAGCTTTTTTCTACCCACGATACTTATCGAAATCTTGACAGCATAACGACGTGTTTTACAATCAGTCCGCCGTTAGTTGTTTGAACGACGCTTTAGTATTACTTGATTCGTCTTTGTGAAGACTCTTCGGTTTTTCATGTACCATGTAGACCAAATTTCCCTCGATTATCGTCCTCGCGAGAGAGTCGCTCGCATCGTGCCGGAGCTACAGACAGGCGTTTTGATGTATGAATTTGATTCCGCGTTTGTTTGCGGACTTCTTCAGAAATTCAAGCCTCGACGGATTTTGGAAGTTGGAGTCGCTAACGGCGGCACGACCGCTGTTATGTTGCAATGTATGAAGGATCTAGGGACGCCGTTCTCCCTTCGTTCCGTCGATATTCTTACGAAAACGCCCAAAAACCCGTCCAGAGAGATCGGATACTTAGGCGTTATGGCGGCCGAAGCGCTGGACGTTCGCGATTTTCAACGTCGTCTTGGCGTCATTCTTCCACAGGTAATCGAATCTCTCGCGGCCGAAGAAGAGGGAAAGTTTGGTTTTCTGATTTTAGACACGAACCATTCGTTACCGGGCGAGACGTTAGACTTTTTGGTTGCTTTTCCGTTTCTGTCCCCAAACGCGGTTGTTTGTCTCCATGATATTCGCCAGAACCAAAAGACGCCTCCTTCTCCCTACAAGATAGGATCGAACGCATTGTTTAACAGCGTCGTCGCCGAGAAGTATGTCAATACGGACGCCACGCGTATTCCTGATTATTATCCGAATACAGGCGCGTTTCAAATCACAAAAGACACGTCTAAATATATCAATAATGTTTTTGGCATTTTAACAGAAAATTGGCTAAGACCTCTTAACGAATCAAGTCTTGCCGCCTACAATGACGTTCTGAGACGACGCTATGCCGAAGAATCGCTTTGGATTTATGAAAAGGCGGTTATTATGAATTATAATTCCACCCGATTCGTTGTCCCCAAAAAACGCTTTTCTAACGCGCGTAAATTGATTGGTCGCTTCGCGCGCAAGATTGGCTTGAGGAAATAGCGACCGAGTTTTCACGCTTTTTGAAAGGATCGGAGTCGTCTTCGCCGATATCGCGACGGAGAGGGACGAGGCGACGTCGTCGTTTTAACGGAGTTCGTACCGAATACGCCGAATTATGGCGTTTGGCCTCGTCGTATAGTTCGGCGGCGTTTATTTTGTGAGATTTTTATTATGGCGAAAGTTCTTCTTACCGGCGGCGCAGGGTATATCGGATCACACACGGCGGTTGAATTTCTCGAAGCGGGGATCGACGTTGTCGTCGCCGATAATTTCAGCAACAGCTCTCCCGAGGCGATCAAACGCGTCGAAAAGATTACGGGCAAGAGCGTCGCGCTTTATGAAAAGGACGTTTGCGATAAAGACGCGACGCGCGAAATTTTCCAAGATCATCAAATCGACGCGGTCGTTCATTTTGCCGGCTTTAAGGCGGTCGGCGAATCGGTGGCGAAGCCGATCGAGTATTATCGAAACAATATCAATTCTGCGCTCGTTATTTGCGAACTCATGCGTGAATTTGACGTCAAAGGGATCGTTTTTAGTTCCTCGGCGACAGTTTACGGCACGTCGGAAAAGGTTCCTTTCAAGGAGGACGCTCCGACGGGGGGCTGCACGAATCCTTACGGGTGGACGAAGTTCATGATCGAACAGATTTTGAGCGACTTTGCGAAGGCGACCCCCGACGTTTCCGCGACGCTTCTACGATACTTCAACCCTGTCGGCGCGCATCCGAGCGGCATGATCGGGGAAGATCCTTACGGAATCCCGAATAATCTCGCGCCATACGTATGTCAGGTCGCGGTCGGACGTCTCCCGATGCTACAGGTCTATGGCGCTGATTATGACACGCCGGACGGCACGGGCGTTCGCGACTTCATTCACGTCGTCGACCTCGCGAAGGGACACGTCGCGGCGTACCAGCACATGAAGAAGGGCGTTCAGGTTTACAATCTCGGGACGGGACATGGATACAGCGTTTTCGATATGATCAAAACGTTTGAGCGCGTAAACGGCGTCAAAATTCCCCATAAGGTCGTAGATCGTCGTCCGGGCGACGTCGCGACGAGCTACGCGGATCCGTCTCGCGCCAACCAAGAGCTCGACTGGAAGGCGACTCTCGGACTTGACGACATGTGCCGCGACGCTTATAATTGGCAACGCAAGAATCCCAACGGATACCGCGTTTAAAGCGGCGATTCGTCGGCCCGTCAGGAAACGTGACGTCGTGTTTCCCATGAAGTCGAACGAACTTGCATACGCCCAAAAGGCGTAAGTCCCCGTAGCTCAGTTGGATAGAGCGACGGTTTCCTAAACCGTAGGTCGTAGGTTCGAATCCTATCGGGGATATTCTTAGGGCTTTGGCGAATTTTCGTCAAAGCCTTTTTTAGTTGTTTCTCTTTGGCGATTTTCGTGTTTGGCGCGGTTCTCTAGGTTGCGTTTGTCAGTGGAGTCGCTAAATATATTAACGGGAGTCAAACCGCGGCGGACGAAACCTCGCCGCATGGCGCGTTGGGCGTCCAGACGGCAATCTCGTCGGGACCAGACGCTCGGAGCGAGCGAAGTTGTCCGACGATTCCTGAATCGGGCATAAAGACGAATTTTGGTCGCCACGCAAAAAGACCCGACTCTCCTAAGAGAACCGGGTCTTTTTAAAAGGTCGAAACGACCTTCGGACGCTTACGCGTTAGCTTCGATCAGCCGTTCTTCTGGAGAACTTTCGCCTCGACGAGCTTGTCGATGAGCTGCTGCATGCTGTTGAACATGGAGAGGAAACCTTGCGGCGGCATAATGACGCGTTCGGACGGCTCCGGCTTGGGCGCTTCGCCGTCGGCGCCGGGCTGAAGCGTGACAAAATCGAAACGAACCATGTTGCCGGCGAAATGAATCTGACCAACGCCGTCTGCGTAGATTTCTTTTTTCATCAGAGAAAACCTTACTGTATCAGGGTGCAATGCGACGCGCCGGGGACGACTTAGCCCTGGCGCAACCAAAAACAAACGCGTCCGTTCTCGACTTAACGCAAGAATGACGCGGGACGCCGACCCAGTTGTCGTTCGCTCGAGACGAAAACAATATAGACGTCCCAAGGTCTCTGGATCGCGCATCTAACCTAGTTTGACGTCAATCGTCGCGTCAGGTTCCGGTAAATTGTATTGGAGTTGTTAAAAAGTTCAAGATAACTTTAAAGAAGATTATCTAAGTTCTTTGAGGCGTGTTTTGTGAGATCTTCATTTCGGCGAACCTGCGTTCTTCCAAAGGTTGATAAAATGTCTTTTTGGATATTCCTTTAACTTTGCGAGTCTTGTCTTAGCCCGTCCCCAAAAGTTTTCAACGCTGATAATGCGGCGACTTCCATTCGCAAACGCGTTGTTTCCATGCCGGAATCGACAGCGCTTTTGATTGCTAAAATCAACCGACAAATTATGGGTTTCAAGTCGGCGGTTAAATCGTTGAATCCGGACTGACTTTAGAAACGACGAGGGGATAAAGAGTGTTTACTGAACAGGTTGAACAACTCGAACATAGACGTTTCCATCTCGTTTGATTAAACAAACACGACGCCTTTTTCCTTGGTCCCACGACTATTCTTGTCGCGAACGCGCTTGGTCTCGAAGCGACTATCGTCAAACTCAACGTTCCTTTCTTCAAAGGCTCTCTCCGTTTTGCAGAGACAAACAATGCGTCCTCGGAGCGCTAAGAGAAACGATTGATCGATAGGCGACCGATTTCTGTTAATGAAGCGCTTTTAGCAGTTCCAAAATCAAGGGAATAGTATTTCAGAATTTAACGAATTTGACGATAGATTTTTTTTCTACTTTTTTTTGTGTTTGTTAACCGTTGAATTAATTCAGGTTATATGACATATCAGTCAAATAAAGTTATCCTGAACCAATTTTAACTATTGACGCTTCATTGACCCGCCGATACACTCGAGAGCTGTGGAATTAGCGCGCGAATTCGTTTTGAAAAAAACGTCGGCGTTTGTCACTATGAAATTGAAATCGCGCGCGATCCGAAGTCGATTGTCGCTTTAGGGCGTGTCGACGCTATGTGCGAGAGTACTCGTAAATGACGGCAAGGTTGACAAATCCGACGATGCATGGTTGTGTTATCATGCCTCGTGCGAATACGACTAAACCTTTTGATTCGAGCAAAGGAATGTTCGACTCCGCTGAACTCCATGGACGTCCATTTTCAAGTAATTAAGCAGCGCGTTAAAAAGGCGAGATTGTCAACTTGTACGTCGCTTCGGCAGAAGAGGTTAGATCCGACGGTATTGTCCGCGTATTATGGACATAGAACGCGACAGTACGTTTTTGGGAGAGGGCGTCGACACGTCCTAATCTTCTGTTGATTATTTGACGAACGACGCGTCGGCGCCGGGAACGGGATTTTTCGTTTTAGAATTTTGTTCTTCTCGAAAAATCTCGCGCAAGGACGGCGGCGCTTAATAGTAACGTTATTTTATTTATTCAATCATATCCTTGTCGACGACCGGTCGTCGACGAGGGCGGCGTTTCCGGTCGGCTTACGTTCGGTCCGGAAAAGATCGCGAGGCCGATCGGCTTTGCGTTGAACCGTCGCGCGCCGTTTAAACGAGCCGCCAGGGCCCATCGGCGGTCGGCGTCGGCGACAGTTCGCGCGGAGACGTGACTTTTGAGAAGGATCGTTAACAATGACGAAGAAATCGAAGACCTTTCTGAACGCGCTGAAATCGAATCGTAAATCCAAGGGCGGCAAAGCGCCGCAATCTTCCAGGCTACGCGTCGAATCTCTCGAGAGTCGCGAGTTGCTCGCCGTCTCGCTCGGCGAATACGCCGCTATTCGGGAAGCGTATCCCGACTTCAATCTCCCGGGAGCGCTGGCGGACATTAATACGATTGAGATCGATTCAGCTAATCTGACGCTCGAAAGTCTTCGCGCCGCAATCGCCGACGCCGGAACCACGACCGGAAACGATCTGATCGTCGTACGAACAGCGGAGAACGCCAATACGATCAGCTTTACCGCCGAAGATTCTGAGCTTGACTTCAATATCGACGCGTCGACTTACGGGTCGGTTACCCTCGTCGGGCTCGGCGATTACAAACTGACGTTCGATCGCGCGGAAGGCGCGAGTTCCGGAAGTATTTCCGTCGGTTCCGGCACGGAAGCGAATTTTGGCGGTCTGACCTTCAGCGGGACCCGTCTTGGCGGCGGCGGAACCGTCGATACGATCGATTCGACTTTCATACGCGTCGCGGGCTCGGACTTCTTTGACGGCGGATTCGGCGGCGCTTACGCCAATTTGACAGCGAGCGATTCCTATTTCGCCGACAGCGTTAACGGCGGCGTTTTTACTATGATTTACGCCGGCAGTTTGACGGTCAATCGTTCAATCGTTGAAAACAACAGCGGACAGGTTATTTTCAACGTCCAAGACGCTCAATCGAGCGCCGTTACCGATCCAACTGCGCCGACGTTGAATTTAACGCTCAACAATACGATCGTTCGAAACAATAACACTTCGTTGTACGGCGCCGTTCTTTACGTCGGTTCCGGCGACGTAACGGTTAATAACAGCGAATTTTCCAATAACACGAGCGCCGGTCAGTCAGGCGGCGCCATGACGCTTTGGAGCAACGGCGAACTGACCGCGACAATTAACGGGTCGACGTTCGACGGCAATAGCGCCAACCGGAACGGACAGGGCGGCGCGATCTTTCTGGCCGACCATTTCAACGCCTGTTCCAAAACTCTCAATATTGTCGATTCGACCTTCTCGAACAACTTCGCTGGGGTCGGCGCCGGCGTCAGGACACAAGGGACGACCAGCGCGTGGATCAGCGGAAGTTCCTTTATCGGCAATTCCGGCAATTACGCCACGACACTTGCGCTGAGCAACTATACGACGGGCAATACGGAGACCGTTACGATTGAAGACTCGGTCTTTTCCGACAATACGTCGTCGTCTCCATGGACTACCGTCTATATCGACAACGTTGACGAACTGACCGTCTCCAATACCCGAATTACCGGCAATAACGACGGCGGGATTGAATTCTCCAGCAATCGCGCGACTTTCGTCGACAACGTCATCGCGGACAACGGGAGATTCGGCGCCTCCGGAAGAGCGACCTTTATTAACAATACGATCGTGAACAACGGCGGCGTCGGAGTTTCGGCTGGTTCGACGCTTTATAATTCGATCGTCGCGTTCAACGGGAACGACGCGGCGTCGGCTACTGTAACCGCCTATAATACGCTCTTTACGTCCGAAATTTGGGATCAGGGCGAGAACAACTACATTTACGACCCGGCGAACCCGCTCTTCCTCAACTCGACCGACGGTCTCTACTCCCTCGCGCCATTCTCCCAGGCGTTTGACCGCGGCGATAACGACTTCGTCACGACGGAGACCGATCTCGCGGGTAACGACCGTATTTCCAACGGCACGGTCGATCTCGGCGCGTACGAACTGCAGCCGGAAACGGCGTCCCTCGTGGTAACGACGACCGCCGATACGGTAGACGCCTACGACGGCGAGATATCGCTTCGCGAAGCGCTTTCATACGCGCAGACATACTCGACGCTAGGCGACACGATCACGTTCTCGCCGGAGCTTTCGGGCGGGACGATCGAGCTTGCTGAGACGC
>CAMJTU010000038.1 GCA_946408825.1 uncultured Planctomycetaceae bacterium | reverse complement strand
CAAAAGGCATAAACGAGGCGGAAAACTTTGCGGGACGGAAGTGAATGGGACGTCCGCCCGGTAAAACATGACGCGCCCCAATTCCTAGGGATACGTAGAGTCCGCGCTCACTCCATTCTGGTAAGAACCTAAGAGGGATCGAAAAGTCTAAAACGCCGTTTGTCTTATCAAAAGAGCCGGTAAGTTCCGTTTCTTCGGTCCCAGCTAGCCAATCAACCGGCTTCCAAATGAGTTTCTCTTCGCGCAAGACGATTAGACCGCGCGCAGGGATATTTTCCGTAGAAATTAGGGCAATATTCTCCGAAAGGATACGATTTACAGATATTCGAAGGCGCAAGGAATCGTTTGTTATCAACGCGTTTACAGATTGTTTGACAAGAGGACCGGAAGCAAAAGAGCCGGTCGAAAAAGCCCATACCGTTCCAGCTGAATAACAATCGAGCAACTCCTTCTCAGAAAGAGGGGAATCGAAGCACGGCAAAGGAAGTACTTGGTCAGGTTTTCTTTCGGGTTCGACATATTCAGGATAATGTCGTTGAATGAGCCAAGGTTCGCAATCTGCAAAACCGGCAATTTTTAGAATTGCGTTTTCTTCGGCTAAAAATGCGTTCTGAAGGGCTTTGTCGTAGGGGGTGAGTTCAGATCCTACAACAACGTCCTTCAATGGTTCCCAATTTACTTCCTTTCCTGTGGGAACATCGCTAAACCATGAGGAATTATACGAAGACAACCCCTTTTGTGGAACTTCGTCTAGAAATCCAACAACAGACGCCACACCCTCCCAAATCTCCCCGTCGTTAGAAATTTGAATCTCAAAATGGAGTGGAACTCGATCGGCATACTCCCCCTGTCTGTCTCGAGAAAAAACGACACGATTGACCACTACTGGATCGTTCCATTCTATTTCGATCCATTCTGGATTCTCACACGTCGGGGTCTTTCCGGCAACCCACGAAGCCGCGTTGCCAAAGTTTCCGTCTACAACGTTTTCTGTCCGGTGAATATCATACCCGACGATACACGAAGACGCCGCCACGCGCTTTACGTTAATTCTCGCAAGATTCGGCGCGTCCTCGTCGTCGGTTCCATAAATCAGAAGTTCGTCGATTGCAGGATCGCCATTGTGAGAGGAATAAACAACAAAACGCAAAAACTTAGCTTGAATAGAATCAAATGGAATAACGTTCGGTTGACTGGGTTTAATTTGACGAAAAACAGTAGAGTCATCCTTAACAACTTGAGCAACGCTTAAGATTGGACATAGGAAGATTATCGCGCTTAGGACGGCGCTCAGAGATCGAAAATTTAATTTTTTGCCGTTATCTATACTATTTGCCAGACGAAATATCATCATCTTGCCCTAATTCCAAGCTAAGACCATTAGAAGGTTAAAAGAACGCGCTGAACAGGACGTACTGTAGAAAAAACGACTTCATTCGGGAAGTAAAAGGATCGTTCCTGTCCATGTTTCAACCGGAAGAGTCCAGACGTCACCCGCCTCGAGCGTTTTTTCAAAGAGCGTGAGAGGCGATTTTTCCGAGTCTGAATAACGAGCGGCGACGTCAATCTTTTTTTCTGCTCCCAAACCTTTGGACGCGACGGTTGCGCCATAGGAACTTGATTGAACCAAGGGCGCCGAAAGACCGACAAGAACCTGGACATTAACGTCTTTTTTAGCGCGAACAACGACGTCAGAAACGACCCCGCCCAGCGTCTGCAAATAATCCCGTCCTTCGATTTCGGGAATCAGATCGGTCCACACGTAATCACGGTTCGCAAAAGCCTTCAAGCCGTTTTCTAATCGCGCTGGTTTTAAAACAGATTCGACAGTAATCTCGTTTGAATCAAATTGAACTAACTTCTTGTTAAGCAACTCAAAATCATTGACTTTGTAATAGAAATGACCGTCCTCGGCGCCAATAAAAGGATCGAGGACGCCGTCGTTGTTGAAATCGACGACGGTCGGACTTGTACTGTGCCCTTTAATCGGAAGGGGATCAATTTCTCCCACGAGAACGAAACGGCTAAGTCCGTCTTTGGATGGAATCTGTAAATACAAATCTGCGTTCTTGCCATTAGCAAGAATGTCAAGCAAACCGTCGTTATTGTAGTCGACAACGCAAATCTTGCGACGACCGCTGCCTCCGGCACGACTAGAATTGAGACGAAGAGGCACGCCAGATGCGTCGACTAACACGTGTTTTGGAGACGCTAACTTTAGTTCGCCGTTGTCGTCGCGATAACGTTCGAAAAAAGCAAGATATCCTTCGACGTCAAGCATAATTAGATCAGTTAAACCATCTGCATTGAAATCAACGGCATATGGCGTCGTGCGCCACTGAGTAAGGAGTTCTTTTCCCTTTGGAAAACGCCATCCCCACGCTAATTTCGGCGCGTCGCCTTCCCATTCGACCTCGACGGCGCGGGGTTGGTCAAGCTTCGGCGCGCCCTTCTTACCTACATTCTTGTACCAGAACACGTTTCCAAGTATTGAGTTGACGAGAACGTCCTTAAGACCGTCGCCATCCCAATCGGCGACCGAAAGGGTCGTATAACCCCATTTGGGCTCGCATGGTCCTTGAATCGAGCCATTTGGTCCCGCCATGATGCGGATAACTTGCGCTCCATCCCTTCGCTTTTCGACAAGCGACGCCTGGGGCGGTATCAACGATTTTGCCGCTTCCAACACAGAGTCGTTATCCTCGCTTCCAAGGGCGACGGGCGTCCCCCACTGGGGTGCGTCAACGCCGGGACCACTCATGTTCTCGAAGAAAAAAAGGTAACCGGCGGAATTTCCACAGAGAATATCCCAATCTCCGTCGTCGTCCCAATCGACGCCAAAAGGGGTCGAAAGGGCGCCGCACTTAAGAGAATCTGGAATTTGTTTGAAATAGAAGGGATAATCAAAAATCGGTTTGCGTTCTTTGAACTCTCCTGTGTTGACAAAAAGAGCGACTCGACCGTCTTCATCGCCGAGAAGAACGTCTTGATAACCGTCCTTATTCCAGTCGTAAGCCACAATTGTCGGCATTGCCAGTTCTGCGGCGGCGGGAGAACCGTCTTTGAGAAAAACTGGTTCAAACTGTTTATACGAAGGAGCAGTTCGACTTCCAACGTTTTCGGAATATTGGAGCGTATCGCGAAATTCGATCCCGAGTATGTCGAGATCCCCGTCGCCGTCCCAGTCTGCAAAGTTTGGATTAGGCCACCCGAACGTTTCCAGATTATCGCCGTTGACGTCCTTTAGCATCGTCGGTTTTTCGTATTCGGGGAACTCGTTTGTTCCAATATTTCTCAAGAGATATAAGTTGCCGCGTAAAGGAGCGTTTTGCCAAACGCCGTTTGAATCGTATGCGTCGTCCCAACCATAATCTGTCCAATCGTCGGTACCGACAACAATATCCAATTTACCGTCTCCATCGAAATCAACAAAACGCCACATATTCCCGCGAACTTTATGGAAATGGACATTTTCAGGAAGTTTCTCTTTACCAGACATGAGCGGAACAGGTTCGTCCACGCCTGTCTTGAGAAAATTCGGATATTCGTTTCCGGGCGTCAGAACGCGGAGTTTACCGTCGACCCAACTCGGCTGGACGTTGATAACGCCGCGACTTAGACGTTTAGCGGGTTCAAAAGTCGGGTTAAGAGGATTGTCGCCAGTATTGCGGAAATACCAAACGCCATTGTAAGGAACGTCCTCACAACTGACAATGAGATCAGTGTTTCCATCCCCATCGACGTCGGCTGGAACAACCCATGACCATAGTCCTACGGCAAGATAATAATCTGCGTTTGGATTATTGACAGGAACACGAACTAGACCTTGGGGTTCGCTTTTGTCTTCGGCAAACAAGCAACACGCCGAAGAGGCGCTCCACAGGGCAAGGACTATGAGAAATAAGACGTCGTCCAAAAAAGGAGAAAATATACGTCGCATACCGGTTTCCCTCCCTAGCCAAAAGCGAATTAATTCCGAAATTTAGGCGCCAGGCGCTCCGTTGACTTTTTACATTATAAACAGCTTATTTTCATGAACAACTCGAAACTTAATTCTTATTCTGAAAATTACGCGAAATTAAATAGTCTTGTCAATTACATTGAAAACACAAGGGTTCTGACTAGAATGGGGACGTTCGTTCTATGAGTCGCCGACATAGTATAGCGTTCATTTTTTAATAAAAATTTTGGAACGACCAGCGCGTTTATTTTCCTCGACGATATGTTTGCCAGTGGAAATCTTCCTTTAAAACGACCATTAATCATGAGCACCTTCGACCCTATTTCACTATCTATGAAGATAATCGACCTTCTCGAACAAAACGGCGCTAAAGACGTGATGATTGTTGGAGGTTTTGTGCGCGATCGGTTACTAGGAATTCCATCTAAAGACGTTGATATTGAGGTGTATGGATTAAGCTATTCCGAAATATTGAAAATTCTTGCGCCTAGTTTTCACGTTGATCTTGTCGGTAAAGCATTTGGAGTCATTAAAGTAGGCAATGTTGTCGACGTTGCTCTTCCTCGACGTGAATCCAAAAACGGTTTTGGTCACAAAGGTTTTGACGTCGAAGCTGTCTCTGATCTGAATCCTTATGAAGCCTTTGCAAGACGCGATTTTACAATAAATGCGATTGGCATGAGGCGCGACGGTTCCTACTTCGACCCATTTAACGGGATTGCCGATCTTAAGAAAAAAATCTTACGCGCGACAAGTTCTGCCTTTAAAGACGATCCACTCAGAGTTCTCAGAGGAATGCAATTTGCGGCTCGATTCGGCGTAAGAATGGATTCGAAAACGATTCAATTTTGTCGCGACGTCTTCGATGAATTTTCAACATTACCCGAAGAACGTGTTTATGAAGAATGGAAAAAATGGGCTCTGAAAGGAGTCTTTCCAGACTTGGGACTCGACGTGTTAAGAGAGACCGGGTGGGTTTTGGCGTTTCCCGAGTTAGAAGCCTTAATCGGGTGTCCCCAAAATCCCTCTTGGCATCCTGAAGGAGACGTTTGGAATCACACGAAACTTGTATGCCACGAAGCCGCTAAGGCAATACGTAAGTATTCTCCACCGCTGAATGAAGACGAGCGTGTAATTATAATGTTTGCATCGTTGTGTCACGATTTTGGCAAACCCTTGACGACCAAGCTGGACGAAACCGGTATTTTACGGTCACGGGGGCATGCAACTGCTAGCGCGCCTCTTGCGAGAAAATTTCTTGAACGGATGAAGGCTCCTAACAGAATCGTCAATGCCGTTGAACCGTTGGTACTTGAACACATGGCGACTCAGAATGACGATGTTGAACCTTCTGCGAGAGCAGTTCGTCGTCTTGCAAAACGTTTGTCCCCAGCAAACATCAAGCTATGGGCGCTTCTTTGTCAATCAGACGCTTTAGGATGCGGGGCGACTGAACGTTATTATGCCGAGTCTCAACTGTCTAACGAAAAAGACGTCGCACGTCAGTTTTCCTCGTTTGAAAACGAATCCTCTTGTATCCGATTTAAGACAGATCTGTGGTTGAGAATCGCCAGAGAACTCGATATATCAGAAAAAGAACCTCAGCCGCTAGTGCAGGGAAAAGATCTTTTAGCCATCGGCGTCAAGCCCGGTCCTTCAATGGGAAAACTTCTTAAATTTCTTTTTGAAGAACAAATCGACGGTAAATTTTTGACAAAGCAAAAAGGGGTCGAGAGAGCCCGTGAACTTCTGAACGAGTGATGTATAGCCTTTGGGCGAACCTGGTTGAATTAAACTGAATCAATGTTTTTGTCAAAAAAGAATTGCCTTTTAACCAAATGCTTTATAAAATCGGTTTAACGTTATTCAATCCTTGTCAGGATATTTTTAAAAGTTTGAGCTTCTATCGCGAATATCGACATGCCCTCGCTTACTCCCGATGAATTTCTAGATTTCCTCAAACGGAGCGAATTGCTGGATCCTAGCGAATTCGATTCGTCGCTTTCCGATATTAGAAAGGAAGCGCCGGGAGCGTTTCATGACTCGGAAAAGTTGGCTTCTGAGTTTGTCAAGCGCAAACTTCTTACTTCCTGGCATGTTCGGCAACTGATGAAACGCAAGTATAAAGGGTTTTATCTTCGACAATACCGAATTCTTGGACATCTTGGCTCTGGAGGAATGAGCTCTGTCTACCTTGCAGAACACACGGTCATGAAACGTCGTGTCGCGATTAAAGTTCTCCCTAAACGACGGTTGAATCAGACGTATCTTGATCGATTTGCACGCGAAGCTCAAGCTATCGCAGCTTTAGACTCGCCACATGTCGTACGTGCTTATGACGTGGATCGTTTTGAGGACGTACACTATATCGTTATGGAATATTTTGAGGGACAAAATCTTCGTCAGTTAGTTGAAAAAGAAGGTCCTCTTGCTTATGAAGACGCTGCAAGTTTTATTCGTCAAGCTGCTCTTGGTCTTGCCGACGCCCATAAAATAGGTATTGTCCATCGTGATGTAAAACCAGAAAACATAGTCGTCGATGAACACGATTTTGTTAAACTCCTTGATTTAGGATTAGCGCTTCTCGACGATCAGGCGTTTTTAGCGAAGGATTCCATTATCGATGAAGACAAGATTCTTGGGACGGCTGACTATTTGGCGCCAGAGCAGGCCTTAGACAGTCACCATGTAGACGCTAGGGCCGATGTTTATGGGTTGGGAGCGACATTATACTTTTGTCTTACGGGCAAACCGCCTTTTCCCTACGGCACTATTACCGAACGTCTCTTAGCACATCAGCGGAAAGAACCTGCAAGTATATTCATCGAGCGTCCCGACGCGCCGATCGATCTGGTTGAAATCTGCACAAAAATGATGGCAAAAAAACCAGAGAACCGTATCCAGTCGGCAGAGCAAGTTGCTGAAATAATGAAAAAATGGTTGATTCACAACGGCTTCGCCCAACCCAGTGATTTTGCTCAGGATACAAATTCAACAGTAGGCGTCGACGATTTTTATAATTTAGTTTCGGATTCGAACGTTGAACAACAGTTTCTTGCAAATAGTGAAAAAGCTACAGAAATGGGGTTTGAACGCGAAACTTTAGGATTCATGCTTAGCGACGCTGAACTCGCCGACGTCGTTCAGAAAAGAAACGAACATTCAGTTGATTTGTATGATCCCGCTGAAAGCGGAGGTTCGCTTTCAAAACTTGGAAAAAAATCCACAGCTCGTCATTCACGATCTTCTCTAGACGAAAATCTTGTTCTTTCTCAAAAATCAGATTTGGAATCGTCACAGTTGGACCCGCTTGAATTCGCGCTTAATGAAATTGCCGACACGACTAAAACGACGCTTCGCCCTGATAATGAAACCACTCTCGGAAGAAAAATCGTTCAGGGCGACGATTCGTCCGAATCTGTTCCCATTCTTAGCATTTCTCAATATCAAACGACCGCACGAAGAGCTGAATCTGAAGAGCGTAGTGATCCTACAAAAAGAACGAGTAGTGGATTGTCGCAAGTTGCTGTCGCCGATCCGCGAGTTATTTCAGATGTTCAAAGGTTTTCGAAAAGCGGCGACTTGCCAAACTCGTCTTCTAAGACGCTAGTTAATAATACGTTGTTGTCAAAATCAGAATCATTTCGATCATCCCAAGAAGCGCCTAAATCCTTTGGAGATTGGTATAAGTCGGTTCCAATTTGGTTTTGGACTGTAGCAATCGGAGGTTATGCTCTCGCGATTTTTCTTGCAGGGGTTCTACTTGCCCTACTCGTCAGCATTAAGTAAAGGATTGAGCTTTTATCTGCTCCTTTATAAGAATCTATTGATTAATACATAAGGCGAATCTGAGGATTAGGTTTGAATGACGACGGCTAATTAAACTTGGAGCAAAGCACAATTAGCCGCTAATATGAAGGCTTAGTATTGTGTTTCTATAGTTTACAAATGGATTTAGATGTGCGTAAAGAGACGGTATGCCGAGGTGTTACGAGAAAAACTTGTGACTGTGGTTCGAAATTTCAGAAGGTGTTTGCACACTAATATTCAACTTGTATCTTGAGTCCTTTTTATCTGGTACAACATGGATCATATTCGGCGGTTTATTGGAATAATCACCAAAATGCGGAACCGTACACGATACAAATAATATTGCATGATATTCGAGGTTATTAATGTTTTTTTCAAAAACTCTATAGCGGTCCCTGCTAGTTTCAAATATTTTTTTCATCCAAACGGAAAAGGGGTTCCCGCCTTACTGATAGGAAGAACCCCTTTAAGCTACAAAGAAAATCGAAGACCGTCAACGAGGATTCAATTCCTTATATTTAGCCCAAACGGCAGGATCCGGTTCAAAGAGTTTCGCTTCTTCAGCGGTCGGAGGCGTAAGTGGACGAATAACACGGAAACCGACATATGGCGCTTCAGTCATCCACCAAATACTCTGTGGGAACTGAGGATCGTGCTCTTTCCATGATTTGTCGGAAACGATACGTTTGGAACTTCGGCAATCCTTGGCCTCATGGGCGCATGAACCTCCACGCGATACCTCGTCAAACATGCCGAAAACTGAAAGAGGTTTTTTGGGGGTGATAAAAGGCGTTTTAATCTTGCCGTTTGCAAAATCCTTATACGCTTTTTTATCATACTGATCCATGACCCATTCGCAGACGTTGCCGTGCATGTCGTAGAGTCCCCACTGATTCGGTTTTTTGGTCATAACCTTACTATATCCATCGGGACTATTGCCAAGATACCAAGCATAATCGTCGATTTCAGAATCATCGGCGCCAAAAGAGAAATCCGTATCAGTGCCACAACGACAGGCATATTCCCATTCGATTTCCGTTGGCAAACGATAATAGCGTCCCGTTGTCGCCGTTAGCCACTTACAATACATCTGGGCAGCATAGCGCGTCATACCGCTAGCGGGAAAGCCCTCCTTGTTGCTTTTATCATAACTAATAACTCCAATGCTATAAGGAGCCGTCGGAGCAGCAAGGGCGTCGGCAATTTCTGAACGATCATTTTCAGGTTTAACAGCGCCGGACTTGTGTGCGTTCGCAAGATAAAGGAGCGCAAAAAGGGAGTATTCCTGCCATGTTACTTCGTGTTCTTCCATCCAGAAAGGAGCGACTGTCGTCTTGAACGCAGGCGTTTCGTCCTTTTCACCGGAATCGCTTCCCATCGTGAACTCACCGCCCTTGATCGGGATCATTTTAAACACAAGCGTATCGCCTGTGTTGGTTTGGAGCGATTCTTCATAGGGCTTCATTTCCTCTTCTGACGTCGCTTCAGCGTCTGGATTGGCAACTGGATTGACCAGCCAGTCAGTCCCATTTTTGTAAGCAGGATTATTGCTCAGGTCTTGAGCAAAACACATAGCTCCGCAGACGGTTGTCAAAAAAACCGCCACGATTAACGAACTTTTTTTCATTGTTACTCCTCTAAGACAATCCACTGTGTCCAGACCCCAAATTTCGGCTGTAAAGCCGCTATGTTGTCAATAGAATCTGAATACAAGTGATTTGAATAAACCGCAACAATTCTGCAACGCCAAAATCGTCGAACGTGTTGCGAACCTCATGTGATTATACTGACTCCTAAAGCGCTTTCAACGGGTTAACGCGGCCTTTAAGGTTGCAATTAACGACATGCCGTTTCTCAAGGGGATTGCTATACGAAAACCGTTTTAATAGTCCTAGTTCTTGTCGTTCATTCGCGGCGAACAACTCTAGAAGTATTGTAAAGAAACTATTCCAAGGTTACAATGTGCGGGGATGTGCTGTTTTTTCATCATTCGTTGCAGAATTTGAACTTTTTGGGGATATGAAGCCCGCCTTCGCGTCTAATGTATGCTTCTTAGGGCGACGGGAAAGTGATAACGTAAGAATATTTATTCATTTTTTTTGGTATTTTACTAATACTTTTGCATACGTTAGCTTTAGATGGCGGAGCCAATTGTTGGCTTTTGCCGAGGTTGACAATTTGATTTTTTACCGAAAAAGTTTTTGGTAGTTACTACCTGAGTTTTGTGTCGTCACGTTCTTGCGCCCAGGACTGTTTATGGAAAGCTACTTTGTCCTTTCCTGCGCTTTTTGGTCGGCGCGGCGCCTTTGAAACCCTGTTATGAATATCGGGGGGGGCTTCCATGTACTACGCTAAACTTTCGAAATCATTGTGTTCTTTTAATTTAAGTCTGATATTCGTTTTGTCGATCATAACGAATGTCGTAGCCGACGACGTTGTAACTTACGCAGATGGAACCGTTCCTGTCTACTATAATGCCGAGATGACGCCGGACGAAGCTTATCGGCAATTAGTCGCCGGCAATGCAAGGTATCTCAAAGAAGATTCGGTGGCAGCACAAGCTCTTCCTCGTCTTACGACTGCTCAAAATCGTTTCCCCATTGCGTCCGTTATCTACAGTTCGGATATGCCCGTAACGCCGAACGTTCTGACTCAAACGTCCGATCACGATCTTTATCTAATGCCGATAGACTCTGGCGCAGTCTCTACTGACGATATGGCGTCAATCGAATATGGACTTATTAACCTTCAAACCCCGCTTTTAGTCGTTATGGGACATTATCCGAGTCGTATTGTCTCGACGCTCATAAGACAATATGATCTTTTGGAAGAGCAGTCCAAAGCTGAAACCACTCGAATCAAAACGTCGTCAGCCATTCCTCGTGGAACTACCTCTGATCAAATGAGACTCTATAATCTTGTTGGTCCCGCGGTTGCACGTTCTAGGGAAGCTTATCCTGAACTACAAGGCTATGAACTTGCTAACGTTGTTTCGGAAGCTTTGGTTTGGCAATCGCTTGAAACGATTTTGATGAAATCGACTGTAGCTCAGGATTTAATTCGGGCAGGTAAACTAAATGTTATCGCCGCAATCGCAGACGATAAAACGGGTAAGGTATATTGGTTAGGCGCACACCCTCTACAAGAAGAATTTCTCAAGCCTATTCCAGAAACTTTGGCAGACAAAGAAGCTGTTGGTATTCTTACGGAAGCGGATCTCCCTTCTCCACTCGACGATGCGACGATTCAAGGGTATGTCTCTCTGTACGAGAGTAACCCATATTACGAAGACGTTGTTTCCGAGTACTACACATCGCCAATTTTTTATCAACCGAGTTGGGAACTTTTTAGCCCACGCGTTTGGATTTATCGCCCTTGGTACGGCGTCTGGTATGAGCCTTTTGTGCCATGGCCTTACTGGAGTCCTTGGGGGGTTCCCTATGGCGAGTCAGTTTTTGGCGTTTCCCAATGGGACGGGCGTCTAAGGTTCTTTGTCGCGTACAATCGTAGCTTTGGCGTCCCCGTCTATTATGATCCGCATTTTCGCCCTCATGACGCTTGGTGGGGTTCGGATTATTTTGTTCGTCTTGATCATAGACGCCATGATGTTGTTTTTGACCTTATTATTGACGGTCGACGAAGAGAAGTTCCTAGAGATCCTCATCATTGGGGAGTTCCTCGGGATCGTCATGAATACCGTTCTGGCGCCGCTCGTCCGGGGATTGTTGTTGGCTTGGGTGGACTAAGTATAGGGATAACTGGTCCTCCTCGTCGCCCTGTTCCTGAGCCTGGTCGTCCTGGCGGTCCTGTTCCTCGGGTTGATTTGAGAGAACCACAGAAGCCTCGCCCCATTCGTCCGAATGGTTCTCCGATTCCTGTTACTCGCCCCCGAGACGGCGTCCCTCGTGTAAATCCGACCGAGCGCCCAACCCCAAATGTGATTTCTGACTCTATCCCGCGTCGGGACGGGCCGAGAACAGGTTCTAGAGGACGTTTGAATCCTAATCCGACACGTCCTCAGACAGGGGAAACGGAAAGGGAACGCCCCCTTCCAAATCCGAGTGTCAGACCTAACCGTTCGCCCAGTCCTGCAAGTCCGAATTCTAACGGTTCTTCATCGAATGACACGACTCGTCCGAATCCAAACGTTCGTCCACCGCATAATTCGACTGAACGCCAAGTTCTACCGCCAAGGGATCTCCGTCCCAATCCAGAAGCTGGAACTCGTTCTAACAGAAACATTAATAATTCCGCAGTTCAAAATCCTAACGTTTCTCCAGCGAACGGCATTACTCGCCAGAGTCCGAGCGCTCGTCCTAACCCGGAAACTGGGATTCGTTCTGGCAGAGATACCAGTATCCCCGCAGTTCAGAATCTTAACGTTTCTCCGTCGAACAACATTACTCGCCCGAGTCCGAGCGCTCGTCCTAACCCGGAAACTGGGATTCGTTCTGGCAGAAATACCAGTACCCCCACAATTCGAAATCTTAACGTTTCTACACCGAATAGCGTGACTCGTCCCAATTCGGGCATTCGTCCTCCCTTTAATTCGACTGAACGCCAACTTCAGCCGCCTAGAGACGTTCGTTCTAATCCGGAAATTGGAATTCGTTCTGGCAGGAATAATAATTCCACAATTCGAAATCCAAGCGTTCTCCCATCGAACAGTATGACGCGTCCGAATTCGAGCGCTCGCCCACCCTTTAATTCGATTGAACGCCAAGTTCCGTCGCCCAGAGACGTTCGCCCATTTGTTGACGCCGGCTCTCGTTCCGGTGAGAATTTGAGTCCTATGACCCGCAATTCTGGGGCCGTCCAACGTGTAAATGAACCACGTGAACGTCCTGCTTTTCGGGCAGAGCCCTTCCAACCGCCTCGTCAAAATGTCGGCAATAACGACGCCCTTGCGTCGATGAAACACGGTTCGCGTCCCAATGGCAGATGACGTCGTCTTATTCTATAAACTTTCAGCAGCCGTTAAAATAATATTAACGACTGCTGAAAGTTTGCGTGTTGCTACAATAGGTTGTAAGTTATAACCTTGTAACAGAGAGATAAATTGATTAAATTTTTCGTTCTAAAGAATAGGTAGCATGATGGTATGCAACTATCGGATACTTTTCGTATTCTGTGTGATTGATGGAAGTTAGCTGTCTATTTATTATTCGGTTAAATTGGGATTGATTCGTTGTTTATAACGGTTTTTCAAGGGAACTTCTCATGCTTTTATTATCCTCTAACCATGCGTTGACTAGAATCTTTAATTTTTTTGCTTTTTCCACCCTATCGCTTATCGTATTTACCATTATCGGTTGCTCTCATGAACCTAGCTCTTCTCCTGATAACGAAGAGCAATCGGAGACAACTGCTCAAGTTGCTGAATTTCCAAAATTTTCCACTGAAATTAAGTCTTTATCTTCAGAAGAACTAAACGCTCTTGGAACTAAGAATGCACTTCCGACGGAGTATATTTTTCCTAATGCTTCTTATGTTCAAGTTGTATACCCAGAGCGTGTCGCCTCAATCGATAACGGTAAAGCTGCTCTTGATTATCTTGCAAACAGCACGTTTCAGCTTCCTGCTGGCGACGTTCTAAACGAGGCGGATCTTGCAATCTTTTCTCGTGGTTTCACTTTAGAAAGTCTCAAAGACGCCAAGACAAACGCTGTTCTCCAAGAAGGATATCCTTCCCCTGTCGAGATCGTTTACATAAAGAATAAAACTCCGCTTGACCAAGAGAAGCTTAAAAAAGAAGTTTTTAAGGTCGCCGACGAAAGTAAGCTTAAAGAGATGAAGTGTGGCGAGCACGCCGTTTTTGTCTTTTCTAACCCCTTGCTCGTTCCTTTTGATCAATCGGGACAGGTCGTCGGTAAAATTGAAGATATGAATGGCGGTCTTTGTTTTCCAACTGAGGATTCGGTCGTTTTTATGTCAGGATCAACCTCGGCGTTTGAGTCTTATCTCAGCGATAAAACCGGCGACGAAAGAGGCGTCGCCGCTCAACGTTTAGCACGTGCAGTTTTGGATAATGTCGCAGTTGCGTTCCAGTATGATCTCGATTTTTCTTCACCGAACGCCCTACTCTTGCAGTTGCCGGTTCCCCTCACTCCTGAATTGAGTTCAGCTGTTCAGAAAGAAGTTACAGCGTTTCAACTCATGTTTGATCCAATCTCTGTCGACGGAGATCTGCTCAGACTTAATATCAATGTTAAATCTGAAGAAGGGGCGAACGACCTTCGTAAAGTGATCGGCACTGCGTTGATGCAAATTATCGATAGCTTAGCAAATCAACAGAAAAACACGCCTTCTATTCAGAACAACGCGACTATCGACGGTTTAATTGCCCTTCTTAAATCTGTCCAACTCTCAACTGACAGCGCCGAAGTTATAGGTACGATAAAGAATTCGTCCGAAAATTTAGCGTTTATTTCAGATCGTATTAAGGAACTTAATGACCTTCGTGTAAGTTCTGAAAATCGCCAAAAGTATCAGACTATTGAGCAGGCTTTAGTGCAACTTGGCGCCATTTTTACTAGGTATAGTAGAGAGAATAAGCGCTTCCCTTCGGCGATATTTGCTGAAGACGGCACGCCTCTCTTGAGTTGGAGAGTAGCTATCCTGCCATATCTTGGCGATCAATTTAAAACGCTCTATGATCAATTCAAACTTGACGAGCCATGGAATAGCGATAATAACATTAAACTACTTGATAAAATACCGGCTATTTTCGCCTCCTCTAGTTCTGAACAAAATAAAACTCGATTCCTCATTTTCAATTCGCCTGAAACGCCGTTTGGACGTGCCCCTCAAGGATTGAGACTCCAAGATGTTGAAGATCCCTATAATACTTTTTCCGTTGTTTGTTCCAGCCCAGCGAATGCGATTGAATGGACCAAGCCGGAAGATTTCGCCTTTAATCCTTCGAACCCTTCCGAGTCTTTCGGCGATTATGTCTGTGGCATTACTCTTATGGGCGAACTAATTAGTTCGCCATGCGATAATTCTGAAACAGGAGCTAAGTCACTCGCTTCGCTTGTTTTTGGCGTTTCTCAGAAAGAAGGCTCAGGTAATGGTTCTGATTCTGATAATGCTTCAGATTCGACTGAAATAGGCAAGGAAATGACTCAGTTGTCCCAGCCTACAGGGAATGAAGACTCCGTCGATCCTTCTTCCGCAACTAAAGAAGATACAAGCACGTCTGAAAATCCTGAGTAATAGGTTGTTAGGGATCTTTAAACATATTTCTAATAATAAACGGCGCGTTAACTTACGCGCCGTTTATTGTATTTTTTAAAACCAATAGTGTTTCAATGCGTCATAAAGTTTTGTTTGTAATTCCCACCATGGATCGTTGCGGCGCTGAAAAGCAATTGACGCTACTCGCAACAGGTTTGCCAAAGGACAAATTTGATGTTAAAGTGGCGTTGCTTACTCGAGGCGGTCCTTATATGCAACGTCTTTTAGACGCTGGAATTTCTGTAGAATTAATCGGTAAAAATGGTAGATTTTCATTCCGAGCATACAGAAAATTAAAGGGCGTCATTAAACGTTATAAACCAGACGTCGTACACACATGGCTTTTTGCCGCGAACGCTTACGGACGTTTGGCTGCCTTTGCCTGCAAAGTTCCTGTCGTTATTTGTGGAGAACGCTGTGTCGATCTATGGAAAGGATTCTCTCACTGGTGTGTCGATAAGTATCTGGAACCTCGGACCGACGTATATGCAGTAAATAGTCAAGGCGTCGTCGACTTCTATATTCAACGAGGAATTCCTGCCGAAAAGTTTGTTGTTATTCCGAACGCAGTTGAACTTCCCAGAGACGATTCCCGTTTGTTTACGAAACAAAAGCTTCTCGAAGAGTTAAATTTACCTCAGAATGGCGTTGTGGAATCTATCGGCAAACAGGCCATTTTTGAAAAAATTGCCATCGCAGACTCATCACGTAACCCTAGCTTTCCGTGGATTATTGGACTGGTCGCGAGACTTTGGCCTCAGAAAAGAATTCGTGACGCGCTGTGGGCGGCCGATCAGTTAAAATTCTCTCTCCTTCCTTTTTATCTTTTTATCATTGGAGACGGTCCTGAAAAAGAATCGTTACTTCGTTTTCGTGATGATCTTCAGTTAAATGATCGTGTGTTTTTTTTAGGGGAACGCGACGACGTTTCTCGGCTGATTCCATGCTTTGATCTTCTCTGGAACTGTAGCGAATATGAAGGACAATCTAATTCAATTCTTGAAGCGTTGAGTTTTGGCGTGCCTGTTATAGCTTCGGATATTCCTGGAAACAGGGAATTGATCACATCAGGAGAGAACGGACTCCTGATTTCTGATTTTGACGGTGACGAAACGCGTCGTAAAACAGCTTTATCAAGAGAAACGATTCGATTGCTTAGACCTGAAAACCACGATCTCCTCAAATCGTGGGGAGAAGCTGGAAAAACAAGAATAAAAAGAGACTTCTCCGTTGAAAAAATGATTGAAAGTCACGTAGAACTTTACGAGCGATTATTATCGGAAAAACAATCTTTCTAAATCAGTGTGATAGTTTCTTTAAGAATAAAAAACCCGTCTACAGCTGAAGGTCTGTAGACGGGAATGTTCAGCAGTCGACGCTAAAAGTCAAACCTCGGGCAATTCATATCCTTTTCGAACTTCTCGATCAAGATACGTATTCGCTTCATCGTCGCCAACAAAAACTTCATTATCTGGATCCCACTTGAGACTACGCCCAAGGTAGCGGGCAATATTGAGCAAGTGGCAGACCGCGGCGCTTCTACGACCAATCGCAATGTCAGAAATAGGTCTCTCGCCAGTCATAATACAAGAGAGCCAGTTGTCAATATGGCTTTGACTTTTTCGCTCGTTTTTGAGGATCTCTATTGCCATTTCAGCGGGATTTGACGTGATTCGACCGCGGAAAATTTCCATTTTGCCGTTTTCGCCAATAAAAATTCCGCCGCCACGGTTAGCATCGCCAAGTTTTACCGTTATTCCATTAGCATATTTATAGGAAAGTCGAGGTCTTGAACAAATCTTATTGCCACGATCAGCAGTTTCTGCTTCGGTATAGATTGGAGGAACGAGTTTACCGTCGCCCTCTTCGACATTAATCTCAACAGGACCTGTTAAATCTTGGCCGAGCGCACACTGAATCTGATCGAACCCATGAGTTCCCCAACCAGTCATTTCACCGCCTGAATAAGGTCGAAAAGAAAGCCAACCAGGTTTGGCACGAGGCGTATAAAGGTCGATGTTGTAAGGAACGAGAGGAGTGGGACCACACCAAGTATCCCAATCCAGCCCATCCGGAATCGGCTGTTCTGGTAAATTGCAGAGCCACGGACTTTCGTAGTTAGCCGCGATTACTTCCTTAATCTTGCCCAGACCGCCGTTTCTGATAAATTCACACCCAAGATAATTCTCACGCATCGAACGCTGTTGGCTTCCTGTTTGAAAAACGACGTTATTACGTCTCGCCGCTTTCTCCATAAGCTTGCCTTCGTTGATTGTGAGTGTAATCGGTTTTTCCCCATAAACGTGTTTTCCGGCAAGGCAGGCGTTGATACAGACAAGTCCACGCCAATGTTCGGGGGTCGCAGTCGTAATGGCGTCGACGTCGTTTCGCTCTAGAACCCTTCGGTAATCTTGATAAGCAATCTCGCAGTTGTTTTTCTGAGCGATTGTTTCGGCACGAGGAAGCCATACGTCAGCGACACAAATTGGCTGAGTCTTCGGATTCCTCGCCGCTTCGGCGAAAATTTCTGAACCACGACGACCGACGCCAATTCCAGCGACTCCGATACGTTCATTAGCGCCCGGCGTTTGTCCATTAGCAAGAGCGCCCCGTGCGATTAATGTTGGCGCGGAAACACCCGATAAAACTGCAACGGACATGGATTTCAGAAAATCTCGTCTTCCTACGTTTCGCGAATTCATAACCACCCTCTTTAGCGCCGTTAAATATCTACCGCCATTCACGCATAAGGCGGTGTTATAACTTGATTACCATAAATAGCAGCCAATGACTATTGCATGTCGACGATACGGCGAAGATATTCGATAGAACGAGCTGCTTGATCCATTGTTCCACACTCCACGCTCATCACAACGTCTTGAGGAACACTACGTAGAATTGAAACAATTCGTTCCCAATCAACCATTCCGTCGCCGCAAGCGCAACCCACGGCTGTTCCCATTACTTTTCCACGTTCAGCTTTAGATTGTTCGAAAGAAATATCCTTGGCATGAACGTGAATTACGCGAAGCTTAACATGTTCTAGCCATTCACACGGATCTAAACCACCGAGATAGGCGTTGCCAGTGTCGAAGTTTGCTCCAATTATCGGAGAATCTACCAAGTTTAAAATACGATCATAACCTTCAATAGTAAGAGAATATGTCTGATGCGTTTCCAAGCCTATCTTTATTCCGCGTGGTTCACAAACCTTTGCAGCTTCTTTAATTGAATATTTAATCAAAACATAATCTTCTTCTGGGGTCGTCCACGGTTGTTTATGTCCCTCATGCGTGTTGATAATCGGCGCGCCTGCTTCCTTGGCAAAGCGAGCCGCCTGTTTAAGGTATTCGACGGCGATCTCAGGTTTGGACAACTGACTATGAGAAGAGAACGCGGATAATTTCAATCCGTGTTTTTCAATAGCAGTACGAATTCGAAAAGGATCGTCCAACATAGACACGCTGTGAAAGTAACGAGCTTCGCTTAGAAGCTCTCGTCCCCAGTGAACCATCGGTTCGACGTACTCGTAACCTAACTCGGCGGCAAACGCTACTCCTTGTTCGAACGATTTATGCGAAGTTCTTACTGCCTCTAGATTAAGACCAATACCAATCTTTCCCACAATCTGCCCTCTTATCAAGTTAATGAAACGATACGTGCCGCGACTATACCTATTGGCTAATTATCAAAAAACATACGGGAATATCAAGAGCCTATTGACAGTTGTCCGATACTGTCTTAACAATTTCTTTAGAATGGGTTACAGTTTTTTCTGATAAACTCGATAACGCTTAAATCGTTTGGCTCCAACACGTTCAAGGACATGAGAAATCTTATCGTTGTTTTCATCTGTCCACCCTAATTCAGCATTGTCGTATTTTTTCTGGTAGTACCCATAGTCGAACGTACGAAGAATAAGAGTTTCAGCCACGCCCTTACGACGATACTCAGGCAATACACAAAGCACAATCAAACGCGCCCCTTTTGTGTGCTTCAGACGATATTTTAGCCTCAATATCCCTAGATAAGGAATTCCAAGCCAAGAAAGGTTTCCTTTAAGTGGGCGCGCAGCCTCATTAAGATCAGGGATTGTTATTGAAAATCCAATTGGATTTCCAGTAGAATCTTCAGCCAACAACACCATTTGAGGCGACGCTATCATTCGCAACTGCGCTGCATAGGCACGAATTTCCTCGGCTGTTAAAGAAACGCTCCCCCACCACCACTCAGAACGCGCATGGTCGTACACTTTCATACATTTCTTTACGTCGTCGGAAAAATTCTTAATTGAGAATGGTCGCACGCTAAAACCGTAACGATTTCGAAGACGCTCGGTGATCGGTCGCCAATTATCCGCAAAAAGGGCAGATCGATCAAAATACCACGAAAAAAGATCTCTGTTTTTTTCGAGTCCCCAAGTTTCGAGAAGCGTCTGGTAGTACTTGGGATTGTACGTCATCATAACTTTCGGAGGAGAATCAAACCCATCAATAAGGAGCGCATACTCATAATTTGTCGAAAATTCCACTGGACCAAAGAACGAGTCGCGTTTCCTCTCTTCTCTTAGAACACGAGAACCCTCGTCCAAAAGCGCGTTCGCTACTTTCTGGTCGTTTATTGATTCAAAAAAACCGAACATTCCTACGTTGCATTTGTTCTCAGAATTGAAGCGATCGTCGTCGGAGACTAAGATTCGACCGACAGTTTCATCACCTTCGACGGCGATAAATTCTTGAGCCCACCCATGCAAAAAGAAAGGATTTCGTTTGCGATCGAGCTTTTCACGCACTTGAAAGTCAAACTGAACCGTCCAATTAGGATCGTTTTTGTAAATCTTTTTGGGTAAAGCAATAAATCTTTCCCTGTCACGCGCAGTTGTTACTCTTATAATTTCCATGGTTTGCAATGGTCTGCAACGAAGCTCTCCCTAGGAATTTCTGCCGTTTTGAAAAGAAAAAACACGGCTATGCCCAGAGATTGCGGATTTCTAATTACGGGTGATTATGCACATCAAAGAGGAAATAAAGATCAATTTATCGGACGCTCATAAACACGATAAATCTTATTACGAATAGCTCCACCCTTTTCTAGACTTCCACGCGAAAACTGATTTGATTCGAGAACCCATGAGAATTCAGCCTCTTGCACTCCACAGGCCACTGCCTTGGGGACGAGCGCATTTAAAAGAACGAGTCCCAAACCCGACATCTGGTATTCTGGCAATACGTTGGTGCTAATAATACGTACTCGTTTGATTGCCGCTTCTCGGTTATACAGAAGTTTGATGAAACCAAAGGGGAAAAGTCGTCCCTTAATCGCTCTAATTCTCGGGTTGTAATCGGGGAGACAAAAAGTGGCGCCAACGGGTTTTCCATTAATTTCCGCACACAAGGCTAAATCAGGAATCATGAGCAACTTCAGTGAGTTGGCCATCTTTTTGATTTCATTTGCCGACATCGGAACGAACCCCCAAGTGTTGGTCAGGGAACGGTTATAAACGTCTAAAAACATCTCGTAGTCCTCGGAGAAATGTTTTTGGTTGAGAGGACGGACTACAACGTTAAAACGCTCTTGAACCATCTCTGCAGTGTGGAGAAAACGTTCGCGAATTTTGGGGAGCATTTCAATTTTACCCCAGTATGAGTACATATCCTGAACTTTGGCAAAGCCCGCATTCTCGACGAGCTTTTCATAATAGCGAGGATTATATGTCATCATGAAAAATGGCGAGGAATCAAAACCGTCGATGAGAAGTCCGACGGTATGGTTCATAGAAGGATTCATTGGACCACGGATAGCTTTGACCCCCTTCTCTCGTAGCCATTCTGAAGCGGCGTCGAAAAGCGTGTTTGCTACGTTTTGATCATCTATTGATTCAAAAAAACCGAAGAACCCTACCCCGTCGTTGTAGCGTTCAAGGTGACCAACATTCAATATCGCAGAAATTCGTCCAACAACTTCGCCATTGCGCTCAGCAAGGAAGGTTTGGACAGAATTTCTTTCATAAAATGGCTCGCTTGAAAAACCTAGAAGTCCCTTTTCCTCAGAAACAAGCGTAGGAACCCAATACGGATCATTCTTGTAGATTTTCCATGGAAATTCCAACGTTCTCTTCTTATCCCTTCGAGAGACAGGTTTAATAATTCTGATTTCGCTCATCGTAACAAACGAATCCTTTCAATTCCAAACAGCAAGCGGATAAAGCCATCCCAAAAAGTAGCTGCGCCTAGTAATTCATCCTCTGCTGACGTGAATGGGGGACATATATCCAGACGACTTTAGGTTTGATTACTCCAAGTGTTAAATGAAGCCCGTTGTGTAAATGGAAGTCGAGTGGTCCTAGGTTCTTGAGCTAACGGAACGCCAATCGGAAGCACAACCTGAACATGCTTAGTATCAGGTATTTTCAAAACTTTCGCTATTTTTTCTGCTTTTTGATCAAATCGTAGCGCTCCGTCAATCCAAACGCTTGAGTATCCCAAAGCTGTTAAAGCCAAAAGCATATTTTCGACGGCGGCCGCGCAATCTTCTTTGTAGAAGCTTAACCCCTTATAAACCGAACGACTGTCAGAAACGCAAACAATCATAGCCTTTGCAGTTTTACAGGCAGGAGTTGGAATCACCTCAGCGATTCTCTTGAGAGTGGCGCAATCGTCGACAACGACAAAAGAAGGAGTCTGCTGATTACAGGCTGAAGGAGCTTTAATTCCAGCCTCAATAATCTGAACTAAAACGTCGCGTGGAATCGAAACATCTTTAAAAATCCCCCGATAACAACGACGTTCCGCAATAGCTTCAAAAACATCCATGATGTATTACTATAGTTCGTGAGAATAAAGGGCGCCTTTTGAAAATGGAAATATATGACGCAATTTTTACGCTTTATTGTGAAATGTGGAAGAGCAAGACGTCGCCCTCTTTGACTATATAGTCTTTAGTTTCGCGATGATTTAAACCAGCGCTTTTAACCTCTCGCTCGCTACCTAGACGCGTAAGATCGTCACAAGACATGACTTCACAACGAATAAATTTCTTGATGAAGTCGGAATGAATACGTCCGGCAGCTTCTAATGCCGTTCCATTCTTGGACATGAGCCAACTCCGAACTTCCTTTTCTCCCGCAGTCAAAAAAACCATCTGGCCCGAGTTGTCCATTATAGTTCGCACAACTTTATCGCGTCCCACTCGCGTTAATCCCATTTCTTGACAAAAGGCGTCGGCTTCTTCAGGCTCCATTTTATTGAGTTCAAGTTCAAGTCCCACGGAAGCGGCAAGAACAGGTTCTCTATCTGTAGCAAATCTTTGATACTGTTCGAAATCGACCTCGTCGTCGCCTGTATTGACAAAAATCATACGTCGTTTTTCAGTAAGAAACCTGAATGAACGGGTCGCATGATAATGTTCGTCTGACATCTCGTCAGCTAAAATCGGATTACCAGATTCCAATCGATCCCGGATAACGACAAGCGCTTCTTTTTCGATTTGCAGCTTTTCAAGGTTTTCCTTGGGAAGATGTCGTTTAAGCTGTTCGTCAATTTTTTCCAATCTGTTGACGACAATTTCAAGATCGGCAAGAATCATGTCTTCAACGAAGGCCTGCATTTCGGAATCAACTCTTGCACCGTTGAATACAGGCACCAAACAAACGAGATAATCTGCCTCTCTCAAGTATGCAAGTTTAGAAACGTTGCCTACATGATCACGATTCAAACCAGGCGTGTCGTCCACCTCCATCGAAGCATATGTAACCTTTTTAGGCTTATAGATTTTACAGAGGGCTTCTAAACGCGGTTCAGGAATCAAAGCCATTGCTGATTGCGACGAATTAACGGCAGCAGGATCGGGCGTCACGCCGCTTAACCACGAAAAAAGGGAACTTTTACCACTACCTGAATAACCTACTAATCCAATTTTCATTTTCTCTAATCCGAATTCTGCCAGATATGAATATAACGTATATGGATACAAGCAAACGCTATTATTAAATCTTCAGACCCAAGATCTACTCGGGTGGTTCATAACTTATGACGACGCTTCTTCGGAGATAAAAAGTAGCTTTCCACAAGAGGCGCAACATAACGCAGATCCTTCCTTTACGTTGAGAATAACCTCAGGAGGAAGGCCTTCGTTGCACGACCCGCAGTAGAGGTCGTCAATTATGGGCGCTAAGGGTTCGTTTCCATCATTAACTAGTCGTGCAATAATGCTTCCGTGTTCCATCGGAAGATTCTCAGAAAGTTTTTTTGAACGTTCCAATGTTATCTGAATCTCTTGAAGCGTTTCAGCCTCTGTCAAATGGAATTCCTTATTTGCCGTTTCCCAAGCTGTTAAATCATCTTTGTATCTTTTTTGAATCTCCGCCAATTCAATTTCAGATTTTTCCAAGTTTGAAAGGGCTACTATTGTTTCGTCTGTCAAGCGATTACTTTTCGCCTCGTCCATTTCAATTTGAAGTTTCAAAGAATCGTACTCTCGAGCCGACTTTGCGACGTTCAGCTGTTCACGTCGCCGCTGAAGTCCCCTTGAAACAAAATCTGCTTCATGTTCAAGTTCCTGCGCGACAATTTCCAACTTCTGATGTGACGCCTGTCGTTCAGTAAGAAGGTTTTCAGCCTTCTTCAAACCTTCAGCCTTGATAACCACTTCATGACGCGCGCGCTGTATCCGATAATTCAATTCGTTGATACGCAAAAAGGCCTGATGAATTTGATTCATGATTTGCGAAACCTCTTTAGCGTTCATTGGCGCTCTCCTGATTCGGTAAACTTTCTGAACATATCGTTTCAATAACAATGTAGAGTTAGTTGTGAACGCCTATTACGGATCGAACACGCCGAGCCTCATAGAAAAACACTGCGGCTGCTGCCGAAACATTAAGGCTGTCGGCAATTCCCAACATCGGAAGACGCGTTTTTTTCAGCAGATCGAATTCAATGTCTTCTTGAGTTTCTTTCGACCACTGAGTTGTCAAACCATGGGCTTCACTGCCTAAAACGATAGAGGTCGGTCGAGAGTAATCAAGGTGGAGATAGGAAAGTGACTCGTCGCAAAGCGCCGTTACTCGTTGCAGGCGATTTTTTCTCAACCAAACGATGACGTCTTCAGCAGGAGCGACTACGATCGGAATGTGGAATATTGCGCCGAGACTGGCACGAACGGCGTTAGGGTTAAAGACGTCATAAGTCGACGCGGCAACGATTAAAGCGTCGACGCCAGCCCCATCTGCACTACGGAGGATCGCGCCGAAATTACCCGGTTTTTCGATCCCTTCGAGGGTGGCTACGAGCGGTTCCTCGCCCGTCTCAATTCGACGGCGGTCAAGAATGGTCTCAAGTTCTGTAAGAGTAGACGTTTTCTCTTTGACGACAGCAACAATACCCTCGTCCCTGTCGCCAAAACGCACTTTTTCAAACGCCGCGCTTGAAAGAGGAATTAACGGGACGCCTGCAGAAGTTATTTCCTTAAAAAAACAACTCAACTCATCGATTCGGTTAAGATTGGTATTGGAAGAATGCAGTAAAGATTCTATGGTTACCTTCTGTTCGGAGAACAATTGCGTTCCAGCGTTTACAAAAACCTCGATAATTTCAAAACGAGAACGCCAAGCACGCCAAATCTCGCGAAAACCATCTACAAGAAAAAGACCTTCTCTACGCCGTGGCCTACTTTCTCTTAAGAGAGCCGCATTCTTAACTCGCGGATTATGAGGGCTAGTGATTGCTGAAAACATCGAACTCTTACAAAAAACAAATCATATTCCGCTCTGGTTAAATCGAATCGCAAAAAAATAGACTAAATGTTTAACCTTCCGTTTTTGTCGCAATATCAAAACTGAAAGGCTAGGCCTTGAACAGATCGACACAACGCTAAACATTCTATGATTGTCATACCTATGAGTCAAGAAGCGACGAATCGGCGATTGATGAATTTTGTCATGCCCTGCCGTTACTTTTTTAAGTAAATCAAGGAACAATATAATGAAAAAACGAATCAAGTTAGTTTATTTCAAAAAAGAAGATATGTTCTCAGGAACGTCGGAAAACACTTTTTGTGAAAACTCGGCGGTCTTAGAGACAATCCATGGGAGAAAAATCGATAGAGTCGAGAAAACTGCAAGAAGTTTGAACACAAATGCAATCGTCTGATCTTGAATCTGAGTTGCAGATTGCAAAATCCCGACAATAAGACCGACAACAATCCCTGCAGTCAACATAGGCGCGCCAATCAGGAACGCAAGTTTCATACTCTCTCGACCCAATGAGGTTACCAATTCTATGTCCATATGACTAATCCTCGGAAATGCCTTAATTAGGAAGTGGGGTTAGGGTCAAGCAAAACTCTCGATTAGTGATTTAGCCACAAGCGTCCAACCATCGACCAAGACAAAAAGCGTCAATTTAAGAGGAAGCGAAACTATCGCTGGGGGAAGCATCATCATTCCTGTTGACACGAGGACGCATGAAACAACAAAATCGATGACGAGAAAGGGTAAAAAAATCTGAAAACCGATCAGGAACGCTGTCTTTAATTCGCTTAGTAAAAACGCAGGCGCTAGCGCACGCCAAGAAACGTCCTCAATGAACTCAGGTTCGTCAACGTCTGGAAGATATTTGGTAAATAAACTAATCATGTCCGCATTTCCAGTTCTTTCTATCTGCTTCCACAGAAAAGTGCGGATCGGTTCCTGCCCTCTTTGAAAAGCTTCGACTCGCGAAATTTGATTTTCTGAGTATGGAATAACAGCTTTTTGGTAAACATCGACGCCGACCGGCGACATAATGAGAACAGTAAGAAAGACTGCAAGGGTCGCAATAATTTGATTCGATGGAATTTGACCGGCGCCTAGCGCCTGTCGGAGCAGAAAAAGGACGACAGAAACACGAACATAAGAAGTGATCGTCAGTAAGAAGGCCGGAGCAATTGCTATAACGGACATAACCAAAATAGCCTTAATGGACGTCCCAATTCCTTCACGTCCAAACCAGCCGGAATCGGATTCAAACAAATCTGATGGACTCTTGGATAGAAAATCGCCAGCCTCATTACCGGAAAATGACTCCGACGTCTTTATTGAGTCGTTAGAAGAATAATCCGATTCGAATGCAGGAACGTCGAGGTCCTGCATTGTAGCGTCGTGGTTTAATGCTTCAGGCAAATCCCCATCTGCCCTTTTCGGAAGCGTTTTAGTCTCACTTGCCGATTGTTGAGAATGTTGAACTACCTCCCAACTTTCTTCACTAGTAGAAGGTTGAATTGTTGTGGAATTACGAGTCTCGACACCGAGCGTCGCCCCTCCATGAAACGACTGAGTGGAGATCGGCATTTCGTTACTGTCAGAGAATAATACGGAACCGTTATCACTCTCTTGAGCAACAGACGCAGTTGTAAACACGTTATGAAATGGCAACGAGGTCATGCATAACGTCACAATGAACAAAAAATGTGCTGGAACTTTCATTCGCCACTCACGACCTTCTCCTTTTCAGAGAAGCAAAAGGTCCAAATAAACGAGGAAAATGAACTGAATCCTTTTTTTCTTCCCCTGCTGTTAACATTTCGAGACGCTTTTTGACGTCATCTCTATCCGTTAATTCAGAAAGAGGAACCATTCGCCCTTGAGTTTTAGCAACGAGTATTAGCTTTCCACACCAAGATATTGTCATCAACACGCTCTTCGCGTCAATGAAACAAGAATCGACGATCTCAAAAGAACGGGAACGTTTTCGTCCGTCTTTGGATAGGAAAAGTTTTGTTATGAAAACAAACGCCAAAAACACACAGATGACCAGAGCTAGCGCCCCGAAACTCGAAACCAGTGAGCTTGCAACTTGCTTTCGATTATTCAAGTTTCCAGGTCGGTTAAACTTAGTAGAAAGGTTGATAGGCGTCTTCCTTCCCTCGTCAGCAACGCTTGTTTCATCGAGGACCTCATGAGAATCAGACGACTCTTCGATCATCTTAGGATATTCAGGGTCGCTCCCTAAAGACGACGAAGTAAAAAGGAAATCTATTGAAAGGAAGGAGAAAACAAGACAAAGTAAAAAGAGGAAAAGTTGGTTCTGACCTCCTAAAGAAAACCGACGTTCAACGCATTCTGTATCCTTAAAGCACAACGTTCAACTCCCTCTAACGATTCCCAACGTCAAAAGAACAACGACTCATAGAACTCTAACTAAAATCTTCTTGCGAAACAAGTCTAAAAGTCGCCCCTCCTTTCTCATTGCTTGCGAGAAAAGAATAAAAATATACAATAAAACTGGGTTGCATTTTGTATAAATCGTAGTGAGGGGTTCTGGCGTTCGCTAAGAAAGGTTGTTTTATTTATGATTTCTATACCCGTTGAACTACAGGATGATAGTTACGTTATTGATGTTGAACAGAACAGTCTTGAACGCGTTGGAATCTCCTTGGCGTCTTTGGGAAATGTTTCCCGGGTTCTGCTTGTTACAGACGATATTGTAGATTCGATCTATGGTAATCTCGTCTCGGAATCGATTGTCAATCGAGGGTTAGATTTAGACGTCATGGTCGTTCCTTCAGGCGAAGAGAGTAAGTCGATTGACGTCGCGTATTCGCTTTGGGAACATTTTCTAGAGGCCGGGGCAGATCGCCGTTCTGTTGTTGTTGCGCTTGGCGGCGGCGTTGTCGGGGATTTATCAGGTTTCGTCGCCGCGACATATCAGCGTGGGATTCGTTTCTTCCAAATTCCCACCTCGCTTCTTGCACAAGTTGATAGTTCGGTAGGCGGTAAAACGGCAATTAATCTTCCGAGAGGAAAGAACATGGTCGGCGCTTTTTATCAGCCTTGCGGAGTTCTGATCGATCCTAACGTTCTTTCATCACTTTCTGTAGAACATTATCAGTCGGGACTTGGCGAGATTATAAAATACGGCGCGTCGTTAGACGATGATTTTTTTTTATTCTTAGAAACTAATATCGGGAAAATCAATGTTCGTGATTCCTCTGTTCTAGAAAAGATTGTCGCTAGATGCTGTAGAATTAAAGCGCAAATTGTTGCAGAAGACGAAAAGGAAGTAACAGGACGTCGTGCGATGTTGAACTATGGGCATACCTTGGGGCATGCTCTTGAAGCTGCGCTGGGCTATGGAACGCTTCCCCATGGTTATGGAGTCTCGATCGGATCAATTCTTGCCGCACGCCTTGCCGCCCGGCTCGCGGCTAAAGGGGATGATCGTTTTATTGAAATCAACGACGCGTGGATTGAACGTCAAATAGATCTGACACGTAAATTGGGACTTCCTATAAGTTTGAATGATATAGGACGCTCTTACTCAGATTCTCCAGAAACCTCGCCCAAAAATCTTCTTACTTTGGCTACTTCAGATAAAAAATCAGAATTTGGATTGCTTAACTTTATTCTACCGGTACGACTTGGTAAATGTATTTATGTCAAAAACGTAGATCCTGAAGACGTGCTTGCTGTCCTTAATTAGCCACATTCCGATATAGAATTAAGGAATTCGCCACTATCCATGCGCCGTCTAGAGGGGCGAGTTTATGCATACTCAATCGACTGCTAAAATCTTTGCGACGTTTAAACGACATACGCGAATTGAACTTATTTTTTTTGTATTCGCCTGTTTTTTCTCGTACTACTACGAGAATACGGGAAATAATGGTCCCCCTCTTGTGGAGTTTTCAAACGAATTCCATGAGAGTTCGAACAACAACTCAGCGTTTCTTGTTTTTCAGCTTGATCTTAATGAAGCAGACGAAGCGGAGCTGACGCTTTTACCAAGAATTGGGAATACACTTGCGAATCGAATTGTCGAATATCGTACGAATCACAACGGTTTTCGTTCGGTTGATGAATTGTTGAACATTAAAGGAATTGGTCCGAAAACCCTCGATCGTCTCCGGCCATATTGCAGAGAGATACAGGTTGGAGAATCAACTTCGGATTGATTTCGCAGCGTCTTCAACGCCCTCGTAGTTCGCCATTCCATATTTTGCTTTTCAGTTTTTTTACTAATACCAAAGGTTCAAATTAGCCATGTCTCCCTACTTCCTTTTCGTTCTTCCCCCGATGCTATTAGCGATGTACGCCCAAGGCGCTCTCAAATCACGTTACGCTAAGGCTTGTAAGGTTCCTTCTTCCGTAAGTGGCGCTGCTGCGGCTCGCGCAATTCTGGATTCAGCCGGTCTGCAGAATATTGCCATTGAAAGAATCGCCGGGGAACTTACTGATCACTATGATCCTCGTTCGAAAGTTCTTCGTCTGAGCGAAAATTCGTACAACGGTCGTAATCTTGCAGCTATTGGAGTCGCCGCGCATGAGGCGGGTCACGCTATTCAAGATGCTAAACGTTATAAACTTATGGTTATTCGACAAATAGCTGTTCCTTTAGCCTCCTTTGGAGGCAATTCTGCTCTGGCTCTTATCGCAATCGGTTTAGCAATCAACGTTATGCAACTCGCAATGCTTGGGGTTCTCGGCTTCGGAATGGTCGCGCTTTTCCAAATCATAAACCTTCCCGTCGAATACGACGCCAGCGCCCGAGCTAAAAAGCAACTAGCTGAACTCGGTTTCCTTTCCCCGGACCAAAAACCTATCGTGCGTTCGATGCTAGGGGCAGCTGCGCTTACTTATGTTGCAGGCACTCTGTCGGCTATTTCACAATTTCTCTATTTTCTTCTTGCCGTCATGGGACGCTCAGGAAGACGTTGATGCTTGAGAATGCAAGTTGTTGTTCATCAATGACAAAGATTTTTTTATTTCGTTATGAACAGTGTTTAACACAACGCTGTTACCTTATGTATTTATTTGAAAATCATCCGTTTTAACGAATACAGTCGTTCTCTTTCAGAATGATTTTCAAATCCCAATAAAACAATACTTGAATAATAGTTTCACAGGAGTAAAATTCCTAAGGGACTGGGATTCGGGTTAGATTTCGAGCAATTTGTATTTGGCGTAGCACTTTCTAAATCTCTGGACGTTACAGGGGAGTCCACACAACTGATTTAGTTGGAAGGAGGGGATTATGTCTTTTGACTTTGATGCAGAAAAGGTCGTAGATTCGTTAACAATAGCTGTGGTGCTTGTCGATGGAATGCACCGTATTTCTTATTGTAACGCACGTTTTGTGGAATGGTTTGGCGTTCCAAATGGTAGTCGGGAAACGTTGATAGGTGAAGATTTCTATAAGACAATCAGATTTCCTGCCTTTGTCGACGGTTGTTATGCTCCATTTCACTACGCTCCTTTACAGGAGGAGCCGACTCGTTCCGTTTTATCTTATCCTAAATGCGTAGGAGATTCAGGAGGAGGCGGCCGCCGTTTCGAAATGCTTGTTTCGTGCCTAACAACCAATCAGGCGTCTTTACCTTCAGACAAGCCTTCTTTCAAAATTGAACTTAAAGAAACGTCCGCGATGAATCGCTATGAGCAACAGCTTGCGATGCTTCGTACTGTAGGAAATGATCTTGCTTTTTGTACAAACGAAAAACTGCACGAGTCTGAAGACGATCTCAAGGTACGATTCAAACAAACGATCCAGGACCAAATGCGCGACGTCCTCAACTACGACGTCTTTGAGATTCGAATTCTAGATAAGAAAACAGACGAACTCATTCCCTTCTCTTCTTTTGGCGTTGACCGAACTGCAACCGCAAGAAGGTTGTATGCCCGTTCGAACAATAATGGTATTACTGGTTTTGTAGCTAGTTCCGGCGAACCGTACGTATGTAACGACACCAAAAACGATCCACTCTACATCCAAGGCGCCATTAACGCCAAATCGTCAATTACCGTTCCACTTGCTTTTAACAATGAAGTCATTGGCGTCTGCAACGTCGAGAGTCTCAAACCTAACGCCTTTTCGTCACAAGATCAGGTTTTCCTAGAGCTTTACGCTAAAGATCTTGCATTTGCGATTCATCTTCTGGAATACACTCGAGATAAAGATTCCTTTGTTCGCCAAACCTGCAACCGAATCCTGCACGAGGATCTTGATTCAGCCTTTTATGCCGTGTTAGAAGACGTCTGCGAAACAGCTTCTACACTCCAACGTTCTTCCAATCACTCCGCTCTGGCTGACAAAGTCGATCGACTCATCAAGGATAGCTATGAACTTCGTGAACTTTTCGAAAAATCAACTCATGCGATTTCGACGACGCAAGTTAGCGCGCCGTTAGACTCGCCTAAAGAAGTGTTTCCAAGTTTTGAAATTACCGATCAAGCGAAATGGGAAACATTAAAGAATACTCTTTCAAAAATGAAAGCGCTCCTAGTCGCCAAAGATAGACAAACTCTCGCATGCTATGGAGATTGGCTCAAATGGTTAGGGTGTCGTGTTGATTATGTCAACTCATCCAAAATGGCAATTCTTTCGCTTAAACACGTAAAGTACGATGTTGTTATTTGCGAAAGTAATCCCGACGGCGATTATTTCGTAGGGGTTTCTCATTCAGAAGCTCATGACGAATCTGTCGGCCTCAATAAATTCCACTTTAGTCGGTATGACATCCATGAAGGCGAAGAGTATTTCATTCCTGCAGACAATAATCCTGAAGATGAATTGGAACGTCGTCGGATCTACCGTGAGATTTACGAGGAAGGAAAACTTGACGCCTATTTCCTATTGAAAGAAATTTACGCTCTAAATCTTAATCCTATTTTCATTCTAGCTTCAAATGAACTGGAACACTACGATCCGACGCATGTCAGACCCAATATCACTAAATTGCGGCAGAGCGTTGGTTACGTAGGACCAGAGCCAACCTTTATCCTTAAGAGTGAAAATGATAAAATCTGGAAAGCTCAGCGAACCTTCTTTAAAAAACTCTCAACGTTGTTGTAATCCCTTTTTCTAATTTGATTGATCTTGCAAAAATAATTGCTACAATGAACCCCAAAGACAAGGAGACTTTTTCTCTTTGTTCAAAGTTCTTCTTCATAAATTCCTTTGTCGTAGCCTGTTGTGCTTTAGCGTCTCTGCGTCTCCTTTATCGTTGTAAAGTCGTCTTCAGAGTTAGTTTCGTTTTCCGGGTTTGGAGTTAAAAATGGAAAAGAAAAAACAAAGTCGTCTACCAGTGGATCAAGAATCCGACGATCTGATTTTTGCCGTATGTGAACGTTTTTTCAAGCGAATCGTGAGCGCGCCTAAAGACAACGTCAGTGGGAAAAAGGGGGATCGTGGAAGACGTGATCGTGCAATCGGAGCGGCTGCTGTCGCTGAGGAAATCAGTAAAGAGTTTAATAGAGACGACATAAATCGAGAAAGGATATATCCGCTTCTTTGGGAAGCAATAAACCGTGAATTCCTTGTTATGAATGTGCCGGCACACGTTAAACTACAGGATAAGCTAATTAAAAAATTTAAGTTACGAGATTATCTTGACCAAAATAACGGCGAAATAATAGTGACTAATTCAAGCGTTGGTAATTTGACCGAACATGTAAATTCAAAAGCTGCCGACGTAATTATTTCATTGATCGATCTTGTTAGTAAAGAAAAAAAGAATCAAGGATTAAGCGGCGATTCAGACGCTGCACGAGTACATCTTGGATTTGGCGCGGGTTCTGCCGCAGAAAAGGTAGCGAAAAAACTTTCCGTTCGCGCTGGTTCCAATTCTCCTAAACTCATGTTCCATGCATTAACAAGCGGCGGACAATATCTTGAAGGACAACAAAAAGCTCCTACAACTTATTTCTCTTTTTTTGACGAAGAAGTTCATGACGCTAAGTTTGTTGGAATGTTTACCCCTACTGCTGTTTTGAAAGAGGAATTCGAAACCTTAAAGCATAATCCTTCATATCAGTTTGTTCGTAATCTTCGTCATGACGTTGATATTTTAGTTACGTCGCTTGCTTGGGCTGAGGACAAACATGGTCTGCTTAAAAAGTACTACGAAGATTTGATCAAGTACAATCTTGTCCGTGAAAATGTTTTAGAAGATCTTAAAAAAGAAGGTTGGGTAGGCGACGTAATGTTTCTTCCCTACTCTACTGAAAAGGCTATCGAATCACAAATACTTAGACCTGTTACTCTTTTTAACTTTAATGAGCTTTGTGAGTTCTCAAAACAGCCTGGTAAATATGTTATTATTACTTGTTCCCCCTGTAATGATTGCAACCAAAGAAAGACTGAAGCGATCCGTCCGCTACTAGAGAATCCGAATCTTCGTATGTGGACCCATCTTATTATTGATCGCCCTACCGCTGAAGATCTCGTGGGAGAAAGTTTTAGTGAAGATGAAGTCTCCGGCAACATCTGAGACCGAAAAAAGCGATGTTACATGGAGAATCAAAGCGACACGTCAGTCATGATCTTCGAAACAACGAGAAAAGTCCAACTGAAGAGGTTCAAGATTTCGCATAGTGAAGAATTGTTTAAGTTAATCTGAACTGTGATTAGCGAATGTGTAAAAGCTCGCTGGTTTCAAAACGTTGGAACAATTAGCGCTGTGTTTTTCGATGACATTAAGTCAACGAAAATAATCCAACTTGGTCGATTGCTTGTTGTAAACGTTCCAAAAGGCTATGATTGCTCTTATGATGAGAAAAACGACCTTAATAGGGACGCTTTGAGCTTAGAAAGTTTACTCAGAAACCAGCATGTTTAGGGGGAAATTAATTATTGAGCCAAAAGGATAAGGGAACCACGCTTGGTTTGATCCAACAGAGTGGAAACAATTTTCCCAATTGCTTTGACCTATTTGTCAGATAAATCTTTATCTTTTTAGTCTTTCTGAAATCAGCATAGACTAGACGAATTGTTCTGACGAAGTCAAAAATTACGACATATCGATTTATTTCGGTCGTCAAAAACGCCGTCGAGTCTAATACGGAGACAGCGCCGTCGTAAATATCATCGGCTACAATAATGGCGCTTAGAACTTGAGGTTGGCTAATCAAAAAGATTGTAAAACTCTGAGGAGTATCTTAACAGCCCCTTCTATCCGCGTTTAAAAGAATGCGGATTTCGACTTGAAAGCTGAAACGAAGGGTATACAAGATTCTCCTCAAAGAACTTAGAGAACCTCCTTAGAGAGTCTTGAAGCGTGGTAAGTCAACTTAAACATGCTTAGAATCTCGTAGGTTCATCCCGTTTTTTTAGGAGTGAGGCGAGACAAACATCTCCATTTATTTTTGTTCGTTTTAACGTCAAACAAAAAAACGCTTTCTCACTCACACCATTCCGGGAGCGGCGTCGTAATGATTTTTCTTGACGCTTTTTCTTGAAGCTGTCGTATCGCGTCTAAAGCAAGAGTGGTGTGTTCTTTGTCGTTCATAAAATCGAATTCGAGAGAAAAAGATTTTGTTTCACCTGACGCAATAGGCATTACACGGCCATTTTTCTTTTCGAAAGATCGAGTGTTAGGGAAATTGATTGCCGGCTCGACGCCTGTCACATAAATATCGCCATTGGGTCGTTGGGTCTTCCAAAGAGTGAAAAAGGGAAATTCTTTCTTGTTAAACGAGAGAGTAAAACCACGATTTCCAGATTTGTCTAAAAGAACGACACTTGTCTTTCCCTGTTCATTTGCTGCGAGATCAAAAAGATAACATGTCTCAGGCCGACCAGGGATTGGCTGAGTGTAAACGTCCCATTCTTTAAGTTCTGCTACGGCGTTGTTATCTCTTGGACACATTTTTTCAAACGCTGCATAGAAATGTGCGCCAGGCGTTATTAGGGGATAACCTGTATTAATGTGATAAAGAAGTTCAAACTCATCGGCAACACTTGCGAGATTTGTTACGGTATCGTGAACTAAAAGTTTAGAAGCGCCAACTTTAATCGTGTAAATCGTCTTAAAGAGAAACCTGTGTCCGAAAACGCTGGTTTCCAGCGTTTCGCCAGAAAGCAGAATCTCACCCGATTGGTCGTCGATTAACAACTCAACTTTTCGGGCAGGAAGATTTGAAAGTCTGCCATGGAGCGGATATTTTAGGGCTCCATTTGCGTCAAATTCAGGCGCGCCATTACTTTCTAAGCCACATCTAGCAATCCATTCGCAAAAACCTTCAAGCCATCCACATCCATTAGGCGCATAGATTGGCACATAGTTTGGATGTACTGGGCCGTTAACGGGCGAATCCCACTTCAATTCTAAGTCTTTGTAACTCGCACTTAAAACATTCATGGCACGTGTCAACAAAACGGTAAACCGAAAGTGTCCGGCTTCTATTTCGACTATGTCGACCCCCTCCTGAACGCCCCCGTGGAGTCTTTTCTTCACAACACGGAAAGGAATTTTAGTTGCGTCAGTAACCACAAAATTTTTGAGGTCAAGAGAATCAAGATAAACACGATTCTCAGCGTCGATAATAGTAATCGTTTTTTTCATATCGCGTATTTTAGGCTATGTGAACAATATTTGAAATGTCGCCTAGCGACATCTGACACTTCTACGTCGAATTTTACATCGCGCTTGCTGGACTTTCAATAGTCGTCCAATCAATCGAAAGAACATATTCTTCCGTGGAAGAAGAGAGGAACTAGTGCAAATTATCCTCTCCCTTAAAAACAGAAATAATCTCTGGGTGAATCTTGACGGGCCGAAGAGTTTTTGTAGACACGAACGCCCACGTTGTCGAAGCTGTGGCAAGAAGAGCGTCTTGTGGAAAATCAAAGTCGTCTTTAGATGCAAATCCGCTCATGGCATGAATTTCGCTATCTGGCATATCCTTGGGAAACTCAATGAAACGATACTTCCGAAGGCAACTAACCTTTTTCATTTCCTCGATCCATGTCTGGACCAAAATCCGATTTCCAAGATACGAAGAATGTTTATAGTCGATCGAATGATTTCTAACGACCCAGATTGCGCCAATATCAAGATACCGTTTTGAATCCCAACCGATAGCGGCAGAATGACCAACTGCGACGTCTTGCATCCACTGAACATAACATACGTTATTGGCGTGCCCCCACACGTCAATGTGATCTTTTTCAACGGTAACAACCATTCCCCAAATTGGCGAAATTGTCCCAGACAATCGAGAAAGAGAAGAAAAATGTGAGACTTCTGACATAGTAAGCCCTTGGTCGAGATCGAAACAAAACCCCCGCCCAATCCTAAGCAGGCTGGACGAGGGCTTGAAATTGCTCAAATCTAATCGATTTGACAATGAACAAAAGACTCGTTACCAATTCTGACGCTGAATAAGACCGTCAAGATTTTCACAGACCAGATCGCCAACTTCAGAAGTGGAATACCCCATCTTACCGGCTGATTGGCTCTTCATCTTCGTTCCCGTCACGAA
>CAMJTU010000037.1 GCA_946408825.1 uncultured Planctomycetaceae bacterium | reverse complement strand
GTGTCGCTCCTCGGCGCGTATGAGATACAAATTTTTGACTCCTTCAAGGTCAACAACTATCCCGACGGCGCCTGCGGGTCTGTTTATGGTCAGACTCCGCCTCTTGTCAACGCCTGCACGCCCGCCGGAAACTGGCAGACCTACGATATTTTCTTCACGCCGGCTAAGTTCGAAGGAGACGAACAAATCGCAGCGCCCCGCGTCACGGTCGTTCAAAACGGAATTATGATCCAGAACAACACGGAAATTTACGGTTCGACGAACCACTTCAATCTTCCCGGCCCCAATCCCAAGGGTAAAGGACCGATCGTTCTAAGCGGTCACGGATGCCCCGTTCGATTCAGAAACATCTGGATTCGTTCTTTTGACTGATTCTAACTAACTCCAATAACCCCATTGAGATTTGTCATGAACGAAGTTGTTCATTCGTCAAGCGCGCTCGGCGAACCTATTCCACGTCATATCGCGATCGTTATGGACGGCAACGGTCGTTGGGCGCGTCTGAGGGGACTGCCGCGGCAAGAAGGTCATGTTCGGGGCGCGGCGATCGTTAGAGACGTACTCGACGCCGCTAAAGATTTCGGAGTCGAGCGCCTGACGCTCTATTGCTTCTCCAACGAGAACTGGAAGCGTCCGCAGGAAGAACTCGACGCGCTCTGGGCGCTCCTCAAAAAATATATGATTGAAGAACGTCCGACCTTCATGGAGAATAATATCCGTCTTAAAGTCCTCGGACGCCGCGACCGTATCCCCGAGGACACGGTTCATGAGATGGAGAAAACGCTTCGTTTGACCGCCGCAAATACGGGATTGACGCTCGCGCTCGCTATTAACTACGGGGCGCGTCAAGAGATTGTCGACGCGATTCGTAGCGTCGTGCGCGACCTCGTCGATCCCGAAAAGCGCGACGCGGCGCTCCGCGCAGCGGGGCTCGATTCTGTCGAACAACTTGTCGGTGAAAAACTTATAGCTTCACGTCTTTACGACGGCGAGGCGCCTGACCCGGATCTTTTCATTCGCACAGGCGGCGAGTTACGCTTAAGCAATTACCTCTTGTGGCAGCTTAGTTACGCCGAATTATGGTTCACCGACCTCTTATGGCCCGACTTCACCGCCGAAACGCTGAAGGAAGCGATTCTAGCGTTTCAAAGACGGCGGCGACGATACGGCGGACTCGACGAAGATTCGACAAAATCAAAGGATAACATCCAGTGACTAAATCGGGTTTGCACGTCTTTCTAAACGACGTTCAAACTCTGAATTCCTTCGGAGAATAGCGAAATGAAATTCCTCCTTCCTTTTGTCGTAGCCGCTTTTGCCGTCTTCGGAGCGACTTGTTGCGACGTCGCACAAGCCGACGTCCCCGCGCCGCCCCGAATTGCCAAACCTCAGTCGAAAGTTCTCGTCGTGTACTTCTCACGCGCGGGCGAACAATACAACGTCGGCGTTGTTAAAAAGGGCAACACGGCGTTTGTCGCCGAGGAAATAGCGCTTCAGACGGGCGCCGATCTTTTCGAAATCAAACCGAAGAAAGACGTCTATCCCAAAAAGTATGACGATCTTACCGACTTTGCAAAAAAGGAAATGAACAAGAAGGCGAGGCCCGAATACGCCGGCAAAGTCCCCGATTTGAAACAATACGACACAATCTTTGTCGGCGGTCCCGTATGGTGGGGCGATTGGCCGATGGTTATGTACACGTTCTTTGAGAAGAACGATCTTTCGGGCAAAAAACTCGCTCCCTTCTGCACGCACGAAGGAAGCGGTCTTTCGGGCTTCGATAAAAAGCTCCAGAAAGCGTGTCCGAAAAGTTCTATCTTGAAAGGACTCGCCATAACGGGAACGGTCGCGCAGAAGAATCGTCAAAAGACCGCTGAAAACGTTTCAAAGTGGCTTGACGAGATTAAGGTAAAGAAGATTGCCGAACCCAAGAAATTGCCATAACTTCGCATAGCGTGGCGACAACCGTTTACTTCGAGGACTCTACGTTCCGCAATCGCTTTAGGACGCCGTTCATTATTGCGGCGTCCATTCTTTTTTGTAGGCGTACTGTAAAGTTTTCAGTATAATGGAGACGTTGGCGGCGCCTCTTCTTCAAAGAGAACTTAAACGAGAAATTACGCAACGACGCCGTTTATGATTAGGAGTTGTCCATGAACCCCCGCTTGATCGTTCTTCTTTTGATTGTTTCAACCTTAACAGTCCTTGGATGCGATAAACACGCAAAAGAACAGACGCCAGAAACTAAGGAAGAGCCTCGGGTAGCTGCGACCGACAAATCGATCGTCGTCTATTTTTCGCGCGCGGGAGAACAGCTCCACGTCGGCTATATCGCAGAAGGAAACACGTCGATCGTCGCAAAAATGATCGCTCAAAAAACGGGAGCCGATCTTTTCGAAGTCAAACCCAAGGCTGACAAATACAATACGCCTTATCGGCAACTTGAAAACATCGCCAAAAAAGAGCAAGACGCTAAAGCGCGTCCAGAGTACGTCGAACCTGCGCCTGATTTATCTCAATACGACGTTATTTTCTTTGGCGCGCCCGTCTGGTGGAACGATTGGCCGATGATCATGTATACGTTCTTTGAAAACAACGATTTGCAAGGAAAAAAACTTATTCCGTTTAGTACGCACTCAGGAAGCGGACTCTCAAAATTTGACTTTAAACTCGCTAGATATTACCCTTACTGCACAGTTCTCAAGGGAGAATCTTTCTTGGGCGAAGACGTTCAAAAAGATTCGAACCGAATCGTTCCCGATCTTGACCAATGGTTGATAGGCCTCGGTTTTACGCTTCGTCCCAACGAAAACGAGAACGAAGCCCCAGAAACGGCCGACGCAAACGTCGCAGAGGCGTCGTCGGAAACGCCTGTAGAATAACGCGTCAGAAAACAACGCCAATCGCCGTCTCTTAAAGCAATGCGCGTTTTCGAGACAATCTGCGTGTGACAACTTACCGCGTAAAGTCGTCCAACGGGACGCTTTGGAGACAACATGGAAGATAAAGACTATTTCGAAGACAGGGTTCAACATTTCAGAGTGAAAGATGTGGAGTTGTTGTTCAAATGCGCGTTGATTATAAACGCTTTAGCGTTGCAGGCGTCATGGATTGATCTTGCCCGCCTTTATGGCAACCTCGCTTTTCATCTTCACCTCTACGTTCCCGCGTGGTTAACAGGAATTACCTGTTTATCTTTCGTGTGGGTCTCGCCCCTTCTTGGATGCGTCGTCTTCGCATGTCACAAGAAGCCGTTTGTTACGAAGCGTTTAAAAATTCTTTGCAGGTTGAACCTTGTCGCTTGGCTCTCGGGCTTTGTCAGTTTGTTCATCTGGTCCCATTACATTTAGACGACTTTGCGTGACAACGCTTCATGATCCAACGGTCGATTTGAGAAGTCTTTCTTGGGGAGGACGCGGCTTCTCGCCGATGTGATCGAATCAGTCTTCTACGAACCGCCTCCTCGTCTCGATTGTTCTTAACAGAGATATAGCGCCCTCTTTCTACGTCGAGACGATTCAGCCCTGCGTTTCGATCGACGCCTTTTTTAAACCTTACGGCAACCCGCTGTAAAAGGAAACTTCTCCCCCCTTCCCCAGCGTCTTGACGGAGCCATATCGAAAAAATACAATCCAGACGAAGGGTCGGTTTCGACGAGAATAGAACGTGTTTCTATCGCGTTCCGTCGTAGCGGGCGATTCTTCGACTTCCACGTCGGTTCAATCGTCGTCGACATTCAACCCATTCAGAGTTCGGCGCAGGAGAGAATAACACCCATGTCACGCCATCCCCGAAAGACACGCATTTCCGCAAATTTTTATCACGTTGTCGTTTTGTTTCTTACTGCGTTCCTTGCGTCGACGATCGTTGTCGATTCGACTTTTTCTAAAGAACCTTCTAAACCGTCGATTATGATCGGCGACTTTGAAGGAAAGGACTATGGAGATTGGACGGTCGAAGGAGACGCGTTTGGAACGGCGCCCGTCTGGGGGTACAAACTCGGCGGCATGGGACCCGTTTTCGGATATCGCGGCGAGAAACTCGTCAACACGCTCGTCCCTAACGGCGACGCCGCGACGGGAACGCTCACGTCCCCCGAATTTACGATCGAACGCGACTATATCGTCTTCCGTATCGGCGGCGGCGCGTTCCCCGGCGAGACGGGCGTAAGTCTAATTGTCGATGGGAAAACGATTAAAACAGAAACGGGACTCTTCAATCAGTCGCGAGTCGGTCACGAAGGACTTGAACCGCGCGTTTGGAACGTCAAAGAGTTTCTCGGGCGGAAGGCGAAAATCGTCGTTTTCGACAAGAAAGCAGGCGGCGACTGGGGACATATCAAAGCCGATTATTTCTACCAGACAGACGAGTCAATTCCCGGCGGCGCCAATTACGTCCTCCTCCCCGACGACGCCCAGCCCGTCGAATATAACCCCATGATCCTCGGGCAGTTCATCGAACACTTTCATCGACAAGTCTACGGCGGAATCTTCGAGCCCGGCTCGCCCCTCGCCGACGAAATCGGTCTTCGTAAGGACGTCGTCGAGGCGCTTCGCGAACTGCGCGTCCCGATTGTCCGCTGGCCCGGCGGCTGCTTCGTCTCCGCTTATCATTGGATTTATGGAACGGGCGCGGAGCGTCAACCGTATTTCGACAAAGCGTGGCACGTCGAAGACCCGAATACTTTTGGCACTGCGGAATACGTCAAGTGGTGCCGTCTCATCGGCGCAGAACCGTATATCTGTACGAACGCGGGCACGGGAACGCCGGAAGAAATGAGCGACTGGGTCGAATATTGCAATCTAAACGTCGGCAAATATGGTCGAAAACGAATCGCCGACGGCGATCCGGAACCGTTCAACGTTAAATACTGGAGCGTCGGAAACGAAAACTGGGGCGGTCATGAAATGGGCGCCAAGACGGTCGAAGAATGGGGACCGCTCGTTCGTGAGTCAAGCAAACTCATGATCAACACAGATCCTAATATCAAACTCCTCGCCGCCGCGCTTCCCAACGAAAACTGGACGGTTCCCCTTCTTAAAACCGCCGGACATTTACTCGACTACGTATCCATTCACGGATACTGGAGTTGGATCGACAAAGATAAAAAACCCGCCCCGTATATTCGCTGCATGATGCTCACAACGCGTCCGGAACTGGACATGCTCCACACAATCGACATGCTCGATCGAACAGGATTCCGAGGGCGAATCAAAATAGCGTTCGACGAATGGAATCTTCGCGGCTGGCATCATCCCGGAATCGGCAATCCGAAGGCGCTCGATCTCGAAGCGCGTAAACTCAACGACGACAACTCCGTTTACACGATGGCGGACGCGCTCTTCTCGGCATGCTTCCTCAATTCGTGCCTTCGTCGCTGCGAGGACGTGACCATGGCGTGCTTCTCCCCCGTCGTCAACGTTCGCGGCGCGCTGTACGTCTATCCCGAAGGGATTGTTAAACGAACGACCTTCCACGTCTTCAAACTCTACGGCGAACTGCTAGAAAAGAACTATCTTCCTGTCGATTTCGCCTCTGAGATTCTAAAGGACGGCGAACAATCGACGCCGAAAATCGACGTCGCGCTTACCTGCGACGACGCCAAGGAGAGATTCACGCTCGTCGTCGTCAATAAAGACCCGGAGAACGCCGCTCAGACCGCCCTCCGTTTCGACAAGCTCGTCGGCAAACTCCCCGAGGAAATCAAAGCTACCGTTCTCCAGGGATCGTCCGCCGATTCCTACAACGACGTCGGAAACGAAAACGCCGTCGTCCCGGAGGAAATAACCCTTAAGATCGAAGACGGTAAAGTTTCAATCCCGCCCCACGCGCTATGCTTCCTGCGTTTCGTGAAATGACGATTGTTTTATTACCCGCGTCCGTATTGTCCAAGAAGTCAAAACGATGAAACGTTCAAAAACGCTGCGAATCGCCGTTCCCCTCTTCGTTGTGTTTTTCTCGCTAAACTCGCTCTACGCGCAGGTTAAACCCGTCCACGAGGAAAAAACGCAACTCTTCTCTTTGAAAGACGTTCGCATTACTAGCGGACAGTTCAAAGAGATTCAGGATAAAGACCATGAGTACCTGCTGTCGCTCGAGCCGGATCGTCTCCTTTCCCGGTTCCGTCGCGAAGCGGGACTGACCCCCAAAGCGCCGCCCTACCCGTTCTGGGAATCCGACGACAACATGATGAACATCGGGTGCCTATCGGGGCATATCCTCGGTTTCTACATGTCGTCCATGTCGATGATGTACGAAACGACGGGAGACGCGCAAATACTCGACCGTTTGCGTTACGTCGTTTCCGAATTGAGGGCGTGTCAGGAAGCGCAGGGCGACGGTTACGCGCTTGCGGAAGTCGCCGGTCGGAACGTTTTTGAAGCGGTTGTCGCAGGGGATATCAGAGCGAGCGGAGGTTCTCTTAACGGAACGTTTGAACCTGTCTACGTCCTCAACAAGATTATGCTCGGACTCGCCGCGATTTACGAACGTTGCGGAATCGAAGAGGCCAAGCCGACGCTCGTCGCGCTCGCCGACTGGTTCGGAGAGGAAGTCCTCGACAAACTGTCGCATGAACAGATTCAAAAGCTTCTCGACTGCGAACACGGTTCGATCAACGAATCGTTTGTCGACGTCTATCGGATAACGGGCGATAAAAAGTACTTCGATTGGGCAAACAAACTAAATCACGAGGCGCTATGGATACCCCTCTCTGAAAAACGCGACGTTCTTCCCGGGATTCACGCAAACACGCAAATCCCTAAATTCACGGGTTTTACAAACGTCTACAAATACGGCGGCGACGAAAAACTTTACGAGGCGGCCGAATTCTTCTGGAATTTGGTCGTCGACAATCATACGTGGGTCAACGGCGGGAACAGTACGGGCGAGCATTTCTTCCCGCCCGACGAATTCGAGGAACGCGTTACGCTCTATGCCGGTCCGGAGTCCTGCAACTCTGTTAATCTGACAAGGCTGACGGAAATTCTCTATCGATTCGACGGCTCCCCCAAAAAAATAGATTACTACGAGCGCGTTCTCTATAACCACATCTTAGCAAATTTCGATCCGGAGGAAGGCGTCGCCGTTTACTATACGTCGATGCGCCCCGGTCATTATCGCATCTACGGAACGCGGTACGATTCCTTCTGGTGCTGCGTCGGAACGGGACTGGAAGCTCCGGCAAAGTTCGGACAAATGATTTATTCACGCGAAGGGAACGATTCGCTCTTCGTCAACATGTTCGTTCCGTCGACTCTTTCATGGAAGGAAAGGAACGTCAAACTGATTCAGGAAACGTCCTTTCCCGACGAGAACGCGTCAAAACTAACGATTCATACGGAAAAGGACGAGAACTTTATTCTGAATATCCGAAATCCCTACTGGATCGAAGACGGTTCGCTCGTCGTTAAAGTCAACGGGATCGAATGTCCCTCAAGCGCGGAAAATAAAAACGGTTACGTCTCCATTTCAAACAATTGGAAAGACGGCGACGAAATCGCGGTTGAATTTACGCCCAAACTTCAGGTCGAATTCCTAAGAAATAGCGACAAATACGTTTCGTTTCAATACGGTCCAATCGTCCTTGGAACTATCTTAGACGTCAGCCCTCTTGACAAATCGGAATTTCGCCAAGAACGCAAAACGGTCGCCGACCTTTCCGTTCCGGAACGCACGACTCCGGTTCTTTCAGGAACGTCGGAAGAAATCGCGGCGCGCGTCTCAAAACGCGAATCGAAGTCGCTCGCGTTCGATTACAAAGACGCGGACGGCGAGACGTCTTTCTCGCTGATTCCCTTTAATCGCATCCACTTTAACCGCTACGTCGTTTATTTCCGGCACGTTGGCGATCGCGACGAGTATTCCAAGTATCAAGCGCGAATCGCCGCCCGTGACGCGGAAGAAAAAAAGCTAGACGACATAACGCTCGACGTCGTCTTCGCCAACAACCCTTTGTCGGAGAAGGCGCATAAGATGGAGGCGGTAAAGTCCGGCGCAGGAGAGCGTCCCGAAGGACGATGGCGCGACGCTTTTAACGGGTACGTCCTCTACAATATGAAAGTAACGGACGAAAGACCGATCTGTCTGTATATCGTCTTCCTCGCCAACGATTTCGGCCCGCGAACGTTCGACGTCAAACTCGATGGAAAGGTTCTTGAGACGATCAATCTTGACCAAGAGTCTCGTGGCGTTAAAACGCCGCTTTTCCGTCGCGTCGTGAAAGTCCCGCCTGATCTCGTTCGAGGCAAGAAAGAAGCGGCGATTACCATTCGCGGCAAACGAGACAACTACTCCGGCGGATTCTACGAAATACGCGTCCTAACGCCAGTTGAAGGCGAGAACGTTCCGGACGTTTACCAATTCGACGTAACGACGTCCGATTAAACTCGCGACGCCCTTAGGCGCTTGCATTTCCGTAAGTTATTCCTTTAAATGTTTTGGATAAAAAGATGAAGGTTTCTAAAGTATCTCGCGCCGTTGTCGCGTTCATTTCGTTAATCGCGTTCGGCGCCGTCCTTTCCGCAAAACAGGCTTCCGCAGCGAAGCCCGAAATCGACTGCTCTAAGATTCGAGGCGCATGCTATTTCTGCGGAGACGCGGAGCAAGCGCGACGCGAGCTTGGCTACGGCAAACGCGTCAACCTCAACGCCGTCCGATTCTGGACGTCTCAAGGACAGTATGAGAAACGCGGCGACGATTATATCGCCGATATCGTAAAGTTCGTCCGCGTCTGCGACGAAAGCGGATACAAATGCATGCCGATTCTTTTTAACGGCAACGGTCTCAACCCCGCGACAATCGAACCGGACGCCTACCCTAAAGCCGACGCGTTTGCGACCGCGCTCGTCAACGCGCTCAAAGACGAACCCGGACTCCTCATGTTCGACATTATGAACGAACCTCTCTGCTGTCCGTACGTCAACGCCGCGCCCAAAGAGGAACGCGAGGCGCGAGTTGAAAAAATTTGGGCGTTCCTGCGCCATGAAATCGCGGTCGTTCAACAGGTTGCGCCCGACGCGCTGACAACCGTCGGCTATACGACCGCATGGGAAATCGAAGAATCGACCGCGAAAATGCTCGACGTTCTCTCTTTCCACGACTACAACGACACGCGTGAAAAAATCGGCGCCAACTTCAAACTCGCTCAAGAATGGGGTCAGAAGTTGAACAAACAGGTAATGAACACCGAAATGGGGTGCCTTGCGCGTGCCAACCCCTACGAATTGGTTCTCAAATTCAGCAATGAAGCGAACATGGGATGGTTCGTCTTCGAGCTCATGATTCACGGACGTTGCATTGACGAACACGGAGTCTTCTATTCTGACGGAACGATTCGGGACGCGGGCACGATCGCGGCGATGTTCGGTTGTTATCGAAACCGCGACGCTAAGACGGTCGTTCCGACGAACCCGAATCGCGAGGGTAAAGTCGATCGGGCGCTGGCGCTCCTGCGCGACGCGCTTAAAGAATACACGAGCGACGCGTTCGATTACCGTCGTAGCGATAAGAAAAAGCTACTCGACGCGTGCGAGGTCGGCGCCAACTTGCTTGAAGCGTGCGAACTCGTTCCGATGAGCGAACTGCCGACGACGCAAATCGAAGCGTTCCGCAACGATCCAAACGCCGATCTCTGGGAAATCCGCAAGTTCGCGTATCGACTCGCTAAGCGTCTCGAAGAGGTCGCGCAGATTTTCTGATCTGAAACCGCTCGCGTATCGGTCCAAGAAGTAAAAAAGCCTGCGACTAAAATCGCAGGCTTTTGATTTGTTCCCGATACGTTTGAACAAGGCAAACAAAAGTGAGAGTGTCGGGGCTCGAACCCGAGACCTACGGATTAAAAGTCCGTTGCTCTACCAACTGAGCTACACTCCCAGCGTCCAACGCATAATAGCGCGAGACACATTGCGAGATTATAAGGTCGACGACGTTATTGTCTAGGGGGCTTTCCAGAGTTTTGGAAAAAACGAATCAACCTCATGGCGCGTCGTAATCGAACTCGCGCCATATCATCGGACGACTGTGACGCGACTCTATTCTCAGCACGACCTCGCCGTTGACAAATATGCGCACCGTTCCGCTCGACTGGCTAACCGCAATCGCAACCGCGTTCGTACTGCGACTCACAGCCGCGGCGGCCCAGTGACGCGATCCGAGACCTTTAGAAAGCGTTATCATCGCGGTAGAAGCGTCTAGAAGCCGACAAGCCGCGGCGACGACGCCGTCGAGCGCGACGACAAACGCGCCGTCTAACTGCGCGACTTCTTTGATTCCCTCGCGAACTCGAGGATCAAAGAGATCGCGTTCTCGGCATTTATAGCCGCGAACGGGGTCAAATCCAGCAGGTTTGCTATTCGCCAAGACGTTCTTCGTATCGCCGACGACGAACAGCGTCCCAACCGACTTCCCTTCACGCCCCTCGCGACCAATCTCAAGCGCAAGATCAACGACCATCTTAAGCGTCTTGAGAGGAACCTTCGTCTCGATTTTACGGAGTTCCTTGCCCGTGAGTCGTTCGAGATGTTCGCCGAGATTAATCACGCTGACAGAATCGAATCCGCTAACGGAATCGAACCCGCTGTACACCGCGATCAATCGAGAACCGGGCAAAAAGAAGTCGTCGGCGACGGCCTCTAAGATAGAATGAGTGATTCGATCGTATATCGGAGCGTCGTCTTCAAGTTCGAGTAAGACGGTACGCACGTCGTTTTCTTGTGCGCCTACAAGCGCCTCGGCGTTTGTCGCCGCCGCTATAAAATACGTCTCGCCAAGAAACTTCTTAAGACGCTTCCAATCGATAGGCGCTTCAAAGAGAAGAAGTAATCCAGACGCCTCCATACGCTCGTTCAAGGCGACGGCGTCGGACAAAATTTTCTGCAAATAATCGGTAAACTTATAAGGTTCCATGGCGGCGTCGAGGGGGCTTCGTGCGTTAAATTCAGACAGAAAGGGAATCGAAACGACCTCCTAGTAATAGTATCACGCGGTTTCCTAGGGCGTCAACTTATTTTTATTTCAAAAGAGCAAAAATATAACGAAATTGCGGAATATGATCACACGCGTCAAAACGGTTTGAACCTCGAAGCGGCAAAGAGATCGACTGGCGATCCCCTTTTGTTGATCAATATAGAGATTTGCGTATTTAGTATTAGAAAAATAAAAACCAAAGAACAACGGTATAACTTTTTTTTAAAAAAATCTAAATGAATACTTGTAAGACAGGTCTCCAAGAGTATCATTAGGGAAACAGGCGATTACGGAATGTAATCGTGATTCACAATATTATTAGCTATTACGCATCCACTAGGAGAGAAATCATGGCTGCCGAGCGTAATCCGTTTGAAATCGCAAAAGCCCGTATCGCCAAGGCTGCCGAAGCCTTGAATCTTGACGCCGCGACCACGGCCCTTCTCAGCTCCCCGCAACGCGAAGTGTGGGTCAGCCTTCCGGTCAAAATGGACGACGGCTCTACGAAAGTATTCCAAGGCTTCCGCGTCCAGTACAATACGGCTCGCGGTCCCGCGAAGGGCGGCATTCGCTGGTTCCCCACGGAAACGATCGACACTGTTCGCGCGCTTGCTTGCTGGATGACGTGGAAGACCTCCGTCGTCGATATTCCGCTTGGCGGCGGCAAGGGCGGAATCATTTGCGATCCCAAATCGCTTTCCGAAACGGAAAAGGAGCGTCTCGCTCGCGCTTATATCCGCGCTATCGCGCCTGTTCTGGGCATCACAAAAGACGTCCCGGCTCCCGACGTTTACACGAACGGTCAGATTATGGCGTGGATGATGGATGAATTTGAAAAGATTCAGCAGGAATGCCATCCGGGCGTCATCACGGGCAAACCGCTCGCGCTCGGCGGATCCCAAGGACGCGGCGACGCGACGGCGCGCGGCGGCGTCTACTGCACTCGCGAATGCGCGAAGGCCTATGGTATCGATCTTAAGGGCAAGACTTGCGCCATTCAGGGATTCGGCAACGCGGGCCAGTTCGCCGCGACGCTTTCCGAAGAGCTTCTCGGAATGAAAGTCGTCGCCGCGACCGACTCCAAGAGCGGAGCGTACAATCCTGACGGTATTGACGCTAAAGCGTTGGTCGACTATAAGCTTAAGAACGGAACCCTCGCGGGCTTCCCCGGCGCCAAACCGATCACGAACGACGAACTCATCGCGCTCGACGTTACGGTTCTCTTCCCGGCTGCGCTGGAAAATATGATTACGGAAGAAAACGCCGGAACGGTTAAGGCGCAGATCATCTGCGAATTGGCCAACGGTCCGACCACCCCGGAAGCCGACAAAATCATCGACGCCAACGGTCTGCACCTCATTCCCGACTACCTCGCGAATGCGGGCGGCGTTACGGTCTCTTATTTCGAACAGTGCCAGAACGCGCAGAACTACTACTGGGAACTTGAAGAAGTTCAGCAGCGTCTCGACACGAAGATGACCCGCGCGTTCAAGGCCGTTTACGAAATGAGCGAAGCAAAGAAGGTCAGCCTCCGCGAAGCCGCGTATCTCGTCGCCATCAAGCGCGTCGCCGACGCGATGAAACTCCGCGGTTGGTGCTGAATCGGCTTCAATCGTCGCGCATAGAGATCGTCGATTGATACGTAGCGTCGACTACCCTCTTTTGCAAGGCGCAATTCTCGATTGCATGTATTGAACGAGGCTCGTCGTGAAGCTTTGAGGCTTTCGCGGCGGGTCCTTTTTCCATTTCTGTTGGCTTGTCTAAGGTTTCGCGTTATAATGGCGACGTGTTGACGACGCGTAAAAACGTCGCGAAAATGACGTCTCGATATTTCATGACAGGAATAGGAAGATGGGTTACTGGAAGGACAAAATCGTATTGGTCACAGGCGGTTCCAACGGTTTGGGGCGCGTTATCGCGGAAACGTTCGGAGAGGCGGGCGCAAAACTCGCTATCGTCGGTTTGGAACCGAACGACGTCGCCCAGACGGCGGAGGAAATGAAAGCGAAAGGAATTGAAGTCCTTCCCATTGTCGCGAACGTCACGAAGCCGGAAGACGCTCAAAGGATTGTGGACGAAACGGTAGCGCGCTACGGCGGGATAGACGCGCTTGTCAACGCGGCGGGCAGAACGCATCGCGGCTATCTTATGAAAACGCCCCTTCAAGAATTCGACGACCTCTGGCGTTTAAACGTTCTGGGAACGATCGCATGCACGCAGGCGGCGTATCCGAAACTCGTAGAGCGTCGCGGACATGTCGTCAACATCGGTTCGCTCGCCGCCAAAAGCGCGGCGCGATGGGTCGGCGCCTATCCCGTAACCAAACATGCCGTCGCGGCGTTCTCGCAACAACTCCGTTTAGAATCCAAGCCGGACGGTCTACACGTGTTGCTCGTATGTCCTGGACCTGTCAAAAGAAACAATCCCCGGCTCTATGCGCTCAAAGAAGCGGAGGGGATCCCTGAATCGGCTCTTATGCCGGGCGGCGGCGTCAAGGTCGGCAAGATCGACCCGAAAAAGCTCGCGCAGAAAATCCTTAGAAAATGCGAAAAGAGGAGTCCTGAACTTGTCGTGCCCGGAAAAGCGCGAATTCTTTTCGCGATCGCGCAGATTTGTCCCAAACTCGGCGACTGGATCGTTCTAAAATCCACTTGATTCTGGGAACGAAGAGAATTAACCGACGCAGACGCCCATGCCAGACCATCAAAAAACCCTGCCAAAAGGCAGGGTTTTTTAAGCGCCCCAACAAGGACTCGAACCTTGGACCCAGCGGTTAACAGCCGCTTGCTCTACCAACTGAGCTATCAGGGCGACTCGCCTTACGACGAGATTTAAGACGGAAAATATCAGCGCCCCAACAAGGACTCGAACCTTGGACCCAGCGGTTAACAGCCGCTTGCTCTACCAACTGAGCTATCAGGGCGACGTGTTCGCGCATTCGCGCTCGCAACGATTTTATAGTAACACAAAGGCGCGACCAAACAAGAGGGATTTTAAAAAAAACTTCAAAAACAGCGCAAAAATCCGAATAATTCGCAACGACGCGCTGTCAGTTCTTTCCCCAATCTGCGGCAAACTTCTTGCCATAAGTCTTCCATCTATTGTGGAGCCACCAGTACTGATCGGGCGCAAGCCGCACCTGTTCTTCAAGCCTCGACACATGCCACTGCGTAATCTGCTGGACAGTCGAAATTCCCTCGGGAAGTTCGCGCGGATCGAGTTTCGCGACCATCTTCATGCAAAACTTCAAAGGAACGCCGTCTTGTCGAATCGCGTAACAAACGAAAATCGGCGCGTCATATTGAAGACTCATAAGCGCCATCGCTTTGTATGCCGAAGCGGGTCGCCCAAAAAATTTCACCCACGCGCCCTTGCGACCCGCCGACTGATCCGCCAAAAACGCCATGATTCCTTTATGTTCCAGTACGGCGAGAATCTCTTCGTACCCCGTGTTTTTATCGATAATAACCTGCCCCGTCCTGCCCCGGAATTCGCCGATAAACTTATCGAGATAGGGATTGTCGAGTCTTCGTGCGACGGAAAAAGTCGGATAACCGAGGAGTCCGAGAAGAAAACCGCCGATTTCAAAATTGCCAAAATGCGCCGTAATCAAAATAATAGGTCGGTCTTCTTGGAGCGCCGAAAAGAGTTCGCGACCGTTTTCGATCGTCACATGACGAAACCAATTAAGTTCGTTCAACGAACGCTGCGCGTGAGCGACTTCAGCGACCATGAGAAAAAGATGTTCCCACATCTTCCTCGTGAGACGTCTACGTTCCTTCGCAGATTTTTCAGGGAAAGCGTGAGCGAGATTATCGTCGACAAGTTTTCCGCGAACTTTCAAAACGTCGCCAAAAAGGATCGCCAAAAGTTCCGAAACGCGACGACATACGTCGAGCGGCACGCACTGAACGGAGCAGATAAACACGCGAACAAAAACATAGACTGAGTAATCTAAAAAGTTGCGTAAAAACTTCTTCATTTCTGACTCGACGCCGACGAACATGACGCTTTCGCAAAGCGCGTTCCCTATCTACCTCGCTCAAATCACAAACAGAAAGGATTGAGAGAAACCGAACTTGTGCAAAAACAAGTCGTCCGGCAGGTCTCAGAGGCGTTTTCATCCTGTGAAAAACGCTCGAACACCGCCAAACAATCACGCGCCCATTATACATGTCGAACAGGGTCCCTCAAGTCCTTTCTTAAAGGAATCTCTACCGTTGAGACGTTGGTCGCAACGTTACAGGAGACGCGACAGAGGGTTCTGTTTCACATCGGCGACTGAATAGACGCCAAAGGATTGCCGCCGAGAGCGCGATATTTGCCTGATCTCATAAATCAGAGATTTCAGGGCGCTGTTCCTAAAAAATAGACGACGCGACTATTTCGGTTAATCGGGGCGTTTATAGCGTCGCATAACTGAAAAACAGAGAAAATTTGTCTCAAAAAACTTTGACCTGTCAAAAAACGCTTGCAAAGGGAAAACGTCTGTGGTATACTGGTTTAAGAATCGCTTGGATGGGTTCGGAGAGTTTTGCGAAAAAATTTTTCTAACCCTGACGAGCGTTCCACTTTGATGTAACATCCGATTTGACCTCCTCGATCTAACAAATTAATTAAATAACGGGTCAAACAGAGTTTTTGGAATCTTTCCATAGCTTCTGTTGACGTTTCACCATTGTTGTTCTTGCTTCTTGCGCGACTTCAGTTTGAGGCGTCGTACAGATTTTATTCATCCATCGTTACCACATATTTAGTCGCATTTTTATAAGGAAACAGCATGAATCGCATCGTTATCAAGACGAGGAACGCGGAAAAACGCGGTTTCACACTCGTCGAACTTCTGGTAGTTATCGCTATCATCGGCATCTTAATTGGTCTTTTGCTTCCCGCCGTTCAAGCGGCGCGCGAAGCGGCGCGCCGCATGCAGTGCACGAACAACCTCAAACAGTGGGGAATCGCTCTGCACAACTATCACGACACGAACGGAACTTTTCCGGCCTCTCAAAGCTGGGTTTACGGCACGTTCGGCGGACAGTTTGGCGAAGTCGCATGGACGTACAACTGGAGCGCCACGTTCAAGATTTTCCCGTTCATGGAACAGGGTCAGCGTTACACGGAAATCTTTGATCGCCGTCCCTACGTCTGGGAAGGCGGCTCAATCGACGCCATGAAAGGCGCCATTCCGACGATCCTCTGCCCCTCCGACGGCAATTCCAGCGAACCCGGTCTTAACGGCGGCGGTCGCACCAATTACGTCGCGTGCAACGGAGACGGTATCGACGCTAACCAGCTTCGCGACGAAGAAGTCGGCGGCGACCACTGGAAAATTTCACAGCGCGGTATTTTTACCCCTGGAAAGTTTAAGAAAATGTCCTCTATCGTCGACGGCACCAGCAATACGATCGCGGCGAGCGAAACGGTTACCAACCCGATGACGGGCAACGGATTCCTCGGTATTAAGGGCGGCGTTTACCCGGTTCGTCCATGGAGCGCGTCCTCCTGTCTGAACGACGCTCGCGACCCGAGCAACCCGAATCAGATGCGTCAGGCGTCCACTAACAGTTGGCGCGGACATTGGTTCGGCGACGGTCGTCCGGTCAACGGCGGCTTTAACACCGTTCTGCCTCCTAACTCCCCGAGTTGTTCAAACGGTTCTGGCGACGGATGCTGGTGCCTTGCGTCTGCGTCAAGCAATCATTCCGGCGGCGTCAACGCAGTCATGGCAGACGGATCCGTTCGCTTCATTTCCGACACGATTGAGACCAACGTTACCGGTCAAGACAACCGCACGGACGGCAACGAGCCGGTCGCAGGTCCTGTAAGCGGTAAGAGTCCTTACGGTCTCTGGGGCGCGCTCGGCACTCCGTGCGGCGGCGAAACGACGAGTAGCATCTAACTCTCGAATACAGAAGGAGATTCTTATGCGTAAAATCGCGCTTCTCTTGCTTCTGGGGATCGCCGTTCAGGGCGTTTTTGGATGCGGCGGACCGAAAAAACCGTCTGATCTCCCCGAACTCTACCCCTGCAAGATCAAGGTAATTCAGGACGGTCAGCCGTTAGAAGGCGCCTCCGTTCAGCTCAACGATCCCGCCAGCACAAGCCGCTTCGTCGTCGGCGGCGTAACCAACGCCGAAGGAGTCGCCGAACTCAAGACAGACGGTAAATTTAAGGGCGCTCCCGCCGGAAAGTATAAGGTTCTGATTTCGAAAATATTCGTTCCCGAGATTCCAAACGAGGTTCCTCCAGAAGATCCGGAAGCTAAGAAAGAATATGATAAAAAGATCAACGAACTTAATGCTCAACAGGCGGACACAATCGACGTAAAATTCAAACGTCCTACACAAACGCCTGCTGAAATAGAAGTTACGTCTAGCGGAGCCGAAGCGGAATTCGACGTCGGCGCGAAGGTCAACATCTCTGTAGGTTCCGGCGGACTGCACTGATTCTTCTAGCGCTGTCGCGCACGTGGACGTGACGTCTTAGTGATTGTGAATCGGTTTTCAGACGTTTAAAAGTCTGGAAACCGATTTTTTTTTACGCATTTAAAGAACGTTCGTCTCAACGTCAGTTCTCAAATTGTCGCTTTGTACGGGTTTTGACGCGTCATAACGTACGGAATTGAATTTCGTTACAGCGTGACAGTTTTGTCCGGAAATCTAACGACGTCCGTTTGCCGCTCAGCGCCGGAAGACGCGCGAGTTGCTCGCGATTTACGGCCAAGGCGGCAGCAGTATCTGAGCTGATCTTAAAATAAGGTTGAGAGAAGGCCATGACCACGTCTTGCTGAATTTCTTTTCTCAATCGCGACGTTCCTCGTCTGTAGGACGTCGACCAAAGACTAATATCTGCGCGAGAGCCGACAAGCCTCGAAACATCGCTGTCTAACCCTGAATATCATTCACAACAAACGAGTTGCGTCGAAGACGACGTCTTTCTTTGAAGAAAACTCATGACCGCTCCGTTTTGAGAGACCAAACCAAACAAGAGCTCGCGTCGCCCCTGGGGAAAAGGACGCAGGATAAAAAATCGTCCTCTCTCTTATTAAGAGACCAAGAAAAAAATAGACCCACAAGGCAAATTACGCCTTGTAGGTCTGACATGTTCAGAGTGGAGGCGGCGGGAATTGAACCCGCGTCCCGCGACGTCTCTACGGGAACGTCTACGCGTGTAGTCGATTCTTTGAGATTTAATTCCCTTGAACCCTTATCGACGACGGTTTCGCAGGAACGATTCAGAAGCAGAATTTAGCCCGTCGCGTGTCTGACGCGGCGACAGACGATCCGAATTTGACGACCAAATATTTCTTCTCTTCGGCTAAGAATCATATTCGGGGTTGCCTTTTGCTCAGGCAGCCATAGCCATTTGGTTATTGGCAATTGAAATTTTTAATCGGCTTTTTACGAGGCCAGCCGACCAACCTCGACGCGCAATTCACGCTTCGCCCGCCCGGTCGAACCCAGTTCGCCCCCGAGGATGCTGACGCTATTTTATCCGACGTCCAAAGAAGTTCAAGCCTTTCTGCAGAAGTAAGCGCAAAAGAGGTCGACAATCCTCCAAAGACGCTTTCCCGACGCTAGGCGCAACGCGTCAAACGCCGGAAAAGCGTCAATTTCAAGCCGTCTAGAACGTCTGGCGAAAACGCCGACGTCTACCTACTTAACTTTCGGCGAAACAAAGATCAGCGTTTGAAGACCGGCGACTTCTGTCTGAAATTGATTCTCGTCTGCGTTAAAAGTCTTGACGGAGCCGTCGTGAGGATTCAAAACGAACCACTCGTTCGACTCAAATTCAGAGTCAATCCCAGTCAGCTTTAGCGCGCCGCGATAGGGTTCGCCCACGACGTTGGTCACGACGAAAATCAAACGCCCGTCGCGTTCAAACGCGCCCTCGACAAAATAAGGATTTCCGGGAACTGGCGTAAGACGCGGTCCGGCAAAGTCGCCAAGCTCGCGCGCGACGTCTTCCCAGACGTTAATCGGTCGATCTTCAGAAACACGATAAACGCGAAAATCAGGATCCGCCCAATCATAGTCGATATTCTCCGACCAGCGCGGAAAGATAACGCCGCGATATTTGCCCTTAAGCGTCTCCGACTCTTGGACGTTCTTCGGATTCTTCGTCAGACTGTCGAGCGTTTTGCGATCGGCGACGCAGAACGAAGTTTGAATCCGAGAAAGTCCGGCGCCGAGCAAATCGAACGAACTCTTGATCTGCTGAGCGCGTTCAGACTGCGTTTCGGGGTCGTATTTTCTCGCCACGGGTATAAATTCAGACTGGAGTTCTTCAATCGGATAATACAAAAGAATTGGTCGGACGGGCGTCGCGTCGAAGAGAACCGCGTTAAGTCGTCCGACAAAACGGCAGTAGTCGCGGTGTGTCTCTTCGTTACGGTATTCGGCGCCTCCGATCGAATAGTAAAGCGTGAAGTCGGTCACGCCGAACGCCGCCTGCCAACCGGCGGCGGCTTCCATTTTCGCAAGATCGACAGGTTTACGGTCGCCCGAGTTGAGTTGTGAAAAATCGCTGATCTCCGTCATCACGCGCCGTCCCCCAATGAACTCGGCTGCGGAACACGGAAACGCGGCGGCGAGCCAGCACCCGAAGAAGTACGCGCCGGGATCAGAATTTAACATATCCATGCCAGGAATATCAAACCTTTTAAGGACGTCCATTTTGTTTCCGTCTAGCGACACATGCATGATGAGATTTTCCTCATAAAGCGTGTGTCCCGACGCGACGGGGCCGTTGGGATCCTCTCTGCAAAAGTTCTGAATTTGGCCATAGTAACGTTCGCAATCGAGTTCTCCGAGGAGCGACCAGAACTGACGTCGAACTTTTTTATCCTCCGCCGTGTCGCCGGAAAAGAGGGACGCGAATTTCGGTCTCAATTCTTCGCCATATTTTTCGAAATATTTCGCTTCGACGTCGTCGAACCATGAGACGACGGGAAGACATTTTTTGTCGGGATCAAGAGGATCGTCGACAGGAACGCGCGAGCGAATATGTTCCTCTTGAATAATCCCGAGATTTGCCGCCATCATCGAGGGTTCGTCGGTAAAGAACGCTTCGACGTAGTCGTACAGATCCTTGCCCAGCGTTTCTCGATAACGGCGATGCGTAACGTCAATAAAACGTTTCGTCGCTTCGGGATTGAGAGGATTAGGATAACGTCTTGCCCGCGCGACGTTGTTGCTTGAATGGGTAAACTCGTAGCAGTCGCGGACATAGTACGGCGGATCATGTTCGGGATCAAACGCGAGTTCAAGCGCTTGAAGTTCCGGACGACCTTCAAGCGTCACGCCTCCGGCCTCGAGGCTCGGATAACCGTCCTCGTCGTAGATCCACACGCGTAATCCTGCGTCGTGAAGATTCTGGACGCCCTTTACAAAACGCGCCCAATTCTCCTCGTTACGGACATATCCGGGCCCGCCGACGTTGACGACGAGTCCGCCAAGACCGCACTCGTCGCGATAATATTCCGACGTTTTGGGGTCTGTTAAGTCTCGCCCATGAACTATTTGCAACGGTCTCCAAACACGCGGAGGAACGGCAAACTCCGCAAGCCACCCGTCGGAAAGAAACGCGGCTCCGCTCGAGGCGAAGTCTATTTTCTGAGCGACGGGCGCGCTCTCGTCCGATCCGGCGACGATCGTCTTTGTTTCCTGAGCGTCGCAAAGCGCGGTTACGCTCGACGCAATCAAAATAAATGAAAACGTTAAACGGGAAAATTTCATCGTCAAACCTCATATGACGTCGCGTCAACAAAGCGACAAGAAGAACCAAATATTCGTTTCTAACTGTTTTCTACCGGAAAAGATAGCCCGCATACCCGACGACGCGTTCTCGATCGCCGCTCGCGTCTCCGCTCGTCGCATAGCCGACGCGAATCGCGCTGGAAAATTCGCCTCGAGTCTTGAGCGTCTTAAGCGTGAAATAGGCGGGCAAAATTCCGCACATGGAAATACGGCGTCCGACGACGGTTCGCAGGAGTTCGGCAGGGTCGGTCGTTTCAAGCGCGTCGGTCGCGATTTTGTCGATCCGACGCGTCGACGCGTCGTCTGCATAATGGTTCATATCGCTCGAAATAACGAGCGCAGGGCGACGTTTGCCGGCGTTCTCGCGGTCTGACAGAAACTTCGCGAATCGTTCCGCCATCGAGTCCAATTCGCTCTGAGCAGCCCGTCCGATAAGGACGCCGACAACCTTTGCGTTGGGAAAGAGTCGCGCCAGAAGTGGAAGTTGAACTTCAATCGAATGTTCAGAACGGTGCGCGATCGGATCTTTTTGAAACTCTGGAATCGCGTCGACAAACGCGTCGACAAACTCGAGGTCGTTCGGAATCGTTCCGCCTTTATAATCCCATGCGCCGTAAGGCATAACGGCAAGATTAGCGCCCTCGGGTCGGTGCTTCGGAGCTAAGACGACGATTGTCTCGGAAGGTTCAAGGCGCCGTAACGTTTTCATCGCTAGACTTGCGGAATAGATCCATCCGGCATGGGGAATCATCGCGGCGCTAGCGCGAGAATCCTCCGGAGACACGATAAAACTACTTTCAATCTCGTCGAGAGCGGCGTTTTGTTCTTTTGCGTCGCCGGGATAAAACATGCCGGCGACGGCGGCGGGCCGCGTTTGCGACGCAAAATCGCGAGAATTCTGTCGTGTTCGGGTTGGCGGGGCGTTTAACCCGAAAAAGCTCGGATTAAAAGAGAACGTCGGGCGTCCGACGTTTTGCGACGACGCGTCGGGCGCGTTTTGCAATCGTTCGACAACTTTCGCAAGTTCTGGATTTCTACTGACATGCCAAACGAAAGGTTTTTTAAAAGAAACGCCTTCAAACGCAAAAAGACGAACGTCGTCCGACTTCCAAGCGCCGCGCGACAGGCCGGCCTTATCGCAGAGTCCTTCAAGAAATTGATCCGGATTCCACCCAAGTTCTACGGGAACGCTGGGAAGAAGCAACCCTCGCCGACCGCGACCAACGATCTGAAGACCGTCGCGACCAATCGTAAAAGCGTCGCGTCGCGCGTCGCCCTGCTCCTGAATTTCTCGCATCGCGCCGAGGATCCAAACCTCTAAATCAAGGTCGTACAATTCGTTTGCGCTAATCGGAGGAAAACGAGGATCACGTAACGCGGCGGTCACAGAAGAAGAATCAAGCGCTTCGCCTAGACGAATTCCTTCGCTCATGTAACCCATGCAAGAACGTAACCGTCCACGCTTTTTGAAACTGACAAAAGCGCCCAAGACAGGCAAATTTCCAACGTCGCCAAGCGAGGAAACGTCGGGAGAAGGCAAGGACGCTACAACCGACGCGACGCGATCGCGCGCCCAGAAAAAAAGACGCTCCATCGTTTCCGCCGTCAAATCAGGTTTAGGCGACGGTTGCGCGTCTGAATTCATAAGTTCGCTCATATTATCACTTTCAAACACTGTCAATTGCAACGGCGGGGACGCGCCCCAGACTACGTTCAAGAGTATATCCGAAAACGCTTTCAAAGTCGAGAAAGGAGAAGCGCCGAGGTATGAGAAACGTTTGCGACGGATCGCGAAACACGTCGGAGTCGTCGGGATAGTAAGTTCAAGGAAAAGCAAAAGAAGCCATAAAAAAAGCCGTCGCAGAACGTTAGATCTCACATGGCTCGGATCCCGCAACGGCGCTTGCATTCCGTAGGGTGACGACAAAGGGAACCGAAACGATCATTACGTCTGCGACGGCTGGCGCGCGGGAGCGACTACTTAAGTCGCGGTATTCTCTTATGTAACGCCGATCAAAAAAAACGACCGACTCCGCGCAAGCTGTCTTTAATTGACCAACCCCAATCGGGAAAGGTCGTCTTTTATTCTAACCCCAGCTCGAGATTTCGCAAGGGCTATTTAAAAATTTATCTTGGTAAACTTTGGCGAAGCGACGTCTTTCGCCGTTAAACAAAACGGAAACGCGACGTCCAGAGCGTCGTCAGGAAGACGAACTCAACTGCCGAGAGTCGATTGTAACAGCTTGATTCCTCCACGTCAAACTAAAAAATTCCCAAAAACGATATTTTCTCTATAAATGCTATAACGCGCCTGGAAATTACGGAGAAAATCTAATCGAAAAATATTATTTCAACGCTCTTAGGGTAATTCTTAAGGTAAAATTAAGCAAGACAGAAAACATACGCAAATTTCACAGCGTTCAACAAATGATTAAACTTTTCCGACAAGCGTTTCCTAGATTTTTTCAAACCTTTGATAGACGCTTTCATCTTCGCGACAGATTTCGACGCCCGCGCTCTCTTGTCATTGTCCTCGTCAAATACCGCTCGTGTTGAAAACCTATTATCGCCGTGGAAAAAAAGGCGAGCCAGCCGACGTTCAACGATTTATGAAAGCCGTCTATTTTACGAAGTCTTCCCTAAAAATGATAAAAAACTCTTCTATTTTTACGACTTGCAACGCCCGTCCCCTTGTGCTTGCCGTTTTTTCGTTATAATTTGTTGCGATCTATCATAAGATCGACGAATCTCGTTGCTCGGAGTATGAAGGGCGCCGTGTCCTTCTATGGCGAGCGACGTCGCTTTTTCCTTGAAGGGAATTATAATGGTTGAACTTTTAACGCTGACGGTTGAACGCCGTGAAAGTGTCGGCAAACGCCGAAACCGTCGACTTCGTGAGGGCGGAAAGACTCCCGCCGTCCTTTACGGTCACAAAAAGGAGGTCGTGAACCTTTCCGTCGCAACGGATAGTCTCGAGGCTGCGTTGCGTCATGGCAGCCGCTTCGTAATTTTGGGCGGCGACGTTAAAGAACGCGCCTTCATTAAGGACGTCCAGTGGAACACGTGGGGCGACAGGGTTCTCCATGTCGACTTCACTCGCGTCAGCGAACATGAACATGTTCAGCTTTCCGTCCCGGTCGTACTCCGCGGCGAGGCGGCTGGTCTCAAGGACGGCGGCGTTGTCAAACAGCATCTTCACAAGATCGAAATTGAAGCTGAGCCGACCACCGCGCCTGAACATCTTGACGTCGTCATCAACGATCTCGGCTTCAACGAACAAATTAGAGTCGCCGATATCGTGGCCCCTGAGGGCGTGAAGATTCTCGTCGATCCTGAAACGCTCGTCGTCGAGTGTTCTGAACAGGTCGTCGTCGAAGTCTCCGACGAAGTTCCCGCCGACGGCGAGGAGCCCGAGGTTGTCGGTCGCAAGAAGGCGGAAGGCGAAGAGGCGGAATGACGTCTCGGCTTTCGCGCTAAACGCGAGCCTTTAGAAAGCGCGATTTTTGGATCGCGCGCGAGTCAGTTAGAGATTTTCGGATTATTCTCATGTTGAAGACGTTGCGGAACTTGATCGACGTCTTTAATAGAAAGCCGAAAAATAGAATGAAGCCGGATAAAATCATTGTCGGTCTGGGCAATCCGGGTCGGCAGTACGGCGAGACGCGGCACAACATTGGCTACATGGTTTTAGCCGAGTTAGTCAAGCGCGTTTCGTTCGACAAACCGCGAAACCAGTTTCACGCCGAAGCATGGGACGCGAAGATCGGAGAGAAAAACGTTCTCCTTCTTTGTCCGACGACGTTCATGAACCTTAGCGGGACCGCGGTCTCCGAAGCGATAAGGTTCTACAAGCTTAACCCTGAGACTGATTTAATCGTCGTCTGCGACGATCTCGATCTTCCGCTTGGAAAACTGCGGATTCGAGAATCGGCCGGTTGCGGCGGTCAGAAAGGGTTGAAGGACGTCATTGCGAAACTAGGAACGCAGAAATTCGCGCGAATTAGAATTGGGATTGGGCGCCCCTCCTCGACCGATCAGGTCGTCGACTTCGTGTTGACGCCGTTTCGAAAGGACGAGAGAGTCGAAATCGATCTCGCGATCCAGAACGCGGCCGACGCGGCGCGACTATGGGTCGAACGCGGCGCTCAAGAGGCGATGAACGTATTCAACGTCTCCGAAAAGAATCGCGCGAAAGATTGACGCGTTTTAAGACGGCGAAAAAAACAATCGAACTGGGAAATTTGAGCGCGACCGCTTTTCACGTCCCGTTCCCCTGTGTTTGTCGTTCAGTTCTCCGGGTTCATAACCGCTTGACGGCGTTTAGTCAGAGACGATTGAAGCGCCGATTGGTTCCGAACTGCGCTGCGGTTCGCTACGTTGCAACATACCTCGCCGAGTCGACGAGAGCGGTTGATAAACCGCATACAATACGAGGAGCAAAACCTTGATTAAAGAAAACTTTTACGAAACGATGTTCCTTCTGGCTTCCGACGCCTTCGCTCGAAACCAGGAAGAAATCACTGGCAAGCTCGAGAAAACGATCGAGTCGTTGGGCGGTAAAATTCGCGTGAGTCGTCTTTGGGAAGAGCGCAAGCTCGCCTATCCTGTTAAGAATCGCACTCGCGGCGTCTACTGGGTCATTTACTATCGGATCACGACCGACAAGCTTGAGGAATTGAATCTTCAGTTCCGTCTCAACACCGACGTGCTCCGTTGCCTGCCCCTCAGACTCGATCCTCGTCTGGAGGAGGTTCTCATCCAGCATACGCTGGCGGAGCCTACCGCCGCCGCCGAAGGTCAGGAATCTGACGTCGTCGACGACGAGGACGACGATGAAGACGAAGACGAAGACGAAGAAGTCGGCGACGTCTTCTAGTTTTCATTCAAAACATTCGTCTGTTCCGCGCGATCTCCCGATTCGCGATTCCATGTTCCGAAGGCGACGATTCTGTTCGCTTCTCGTACAGGCGCGACGGTCGAGGTTGCGATATTTACCCAATTTTAACAGTCTCTAAAACGGAGCGGCTCTTTTATGGCTAGTTTCAACAGAGTTGTGTTGGTCGGCAATCTCACGAGAGATCCCGAACTTCGTAGCATTCAGTCCGGAACCTCCGTCATGGACGTCGGTCTTGCCGTCAACGAGCGACGTAAGGAGCAAAGCGGAAACTGGGTCGAAGATACCAATTTCTTCGACGTCACAGTTTGGGGACGAAACGCTGAAGTGCTCCACGAATACGCTCGGAAGGGCAGTTCCATCCTTGTCGAGGGACGGCTCAAGCAAGATACTTGGGAACAGGAAGGTCAGAAACGTTCGAAGGTTAAGATTATCGCCGAACGCATCGTTCTCCTTGGTTCGCGTAGCGGCGGTTCCGACGGCGGCTCAGATTACCAGCAGGGCGGCTATCAGCAGCAGCAAGGCGGGTATCAGGGGCGTTCGTCGTATCAGCAGCAGTCTGCCGCGTCGCCTCAGAACGATCCCTATTCTCAAGAGGGTTCGGAAGAGATTCCTTTCTGACGCGTATCGTTTAGCGCGGAACGTCACGAAATTCAATAAAACAAATTCAACGATATTTAGGGTATAATGATGCAAGTTCAAGTCAGGAAAAAGCAAGCTCGCAACGCTTTCCGCACCGGCAAGCGTCTGCCTAAGGGCCCCAACGGCGGCATTCAGCTTCTTCTCATTCAATCTATCGATTCTCTCGGCAAGCAGGGCGACGTTGTCGAGGTTAAGCCGGGTTACGCGCGCAACTACCTGATTCCTCAGGGACTCGCGACCTACGCGACCGATCATCATCGTCGAATGATCGAAAAGCATAAGGCGGAAATCGCCGAACTCCAGCGTCAGCAGCTCGCCGCTTTGCACGATCTTGCCGACGTCATCTCGAAAACGACGATCACGCTCGAAGCCAACGCGAACGAAGAGGGGCATCTCTACGGTTCCATCGGCGCCGAAGAAATCGTCCACGCCCTCAAGAACGCCGGCGTTTCGATCTCGATCGACAACGTTCGTCTCGACGGTCCTCTGAAGCAGCTCGCGGAATACTCCGTACGCATCTACCTCGGTCACGAAGTTGAGTCGTACCTCAAGGTTTGGGTCGTTCCGACCTCTCACGAAGCCTGAGCGTCGACAATTCCCCTTGAATTCTCCGTCGCTCCGTAGCGGCGCGGTTTTTCGAGGTTCTTGCCGTTCATCGTCGCCGACGCGTCTTCTGACGCGTCGGCGTTCTTTTTACGACGCCCTAATCTCCGCCAAAAAAATAAACGCGCCCTATGGCCCCATGTGAGGACGTAAAGGACGCGTCTATCGTCTTAAAGGTAAAAACCGTCTTCCGTTCTGGGAAGATCAAAACGTCGCGTTCAAACGCCGCGGAGAATATCTACGCCGTCGAAGAAGTTCTTAAACTTCTGGACCTGTTGCCGATGGGAAAGTTTGAGGCTTTCCGACTCCTCAAACTCGATCGTCGCGAAACCATTGTAGTCGATATCGTCCAAGGTCTGACGAATTGCGAGCCAGTCGTTAGAACCGAGCCCAACAGGCACGAAAGAGCCGCCGTTTGGCAGAGAATGATCGACAAGGAAGTCTTTAAAATGCAGCTTTACGATAATTCCCTTTCCGAGCGCGCGTAAACACTCCACGGTCGAGGTAATTTTAACGTAATTTCCGAGGTCAAAATAGGATCCGACCCAAGGATTGTCAAAGGAGCGAACAAACGCCGCAAGGAGGTTCGGATCGTGCCAAAGGTTGTTCCAAACGTTTTCCAGACCGATCTTAACGCCCTCGTACGCCGCAACGTCGAGAACCTTCGGAAGATGCTTTCGAACCGCGGTTGTCGCATAGTTCTGCGCCGCGATAAATTCGGCAAAAGGCGTTTGATCGCCGTCGGAGATTCGAGAAACCATAAGCGTTTCCGGATCGAACTGGAAGCGATATTCCCATGGCGAAAGCGCCGGCGCGGGAATTCCTGCGCCCGGCACGACTAAAATCGAAGACGCGCCGTAAGCGCCCGCGACCTGAATCGCATGGCGCAGACTCTCGACGTCCTCTTCGACGCATTCGTCACGATTGAAACGCGCGCCCTTCATGACCGAGTGAATTTTAAGTCCGTTTGCTTCGCAAACGCGTCGCGCTTCACGTGCTTCTTCGAGGGTCACGTTGGTCGCGCGAGATTCGACGCCGTCGTAGCCTGCCGCGGCAAGTTCTTCGATTTCACGAGGTTCAATCTTATTGACGATCGCCGCGCAGCGAAGCGTCGTGTGGTATTGAGCCGGCGTCGCGCCGTCTTTATTTTCATCGTCTATCATAAGTCGCCTTGTAGAAAATATTAAGGAAAATTAAAAAGAACGTTAAAAAGAAACACGAAAGAGGAAAAGCGAGTAACGCCGCTCTTTCGTGTTTCGGTCAAAAACTACGTCCAACGTTCACCTAGCGAACACATAAACGCAAGCAAAATCAGACGCCTTCAAGGATATCTTTACCCTGGAAGAAATTCTGGAAAATCTTAGCGTGCTGTTCCGACGAATACCCGCCGCTTTCGAGAGTGACAAATCCGTCGTAGCTAATTTCGTCGATCACTTTACGGACAGACTTCCAATCGATCGACCCTGTTCCGATCGGCACAAAATCGCCCCCGTTCGGCTTTTCCTTATTCATGAGGAAATCCTTGAAGTGAAGCTTGCAAATGGTTCCTTTGAGCGCGCGGAGCCAGTCTTCGGGCTTCGCATACTTAACGTGGTTTCCGATATCGAAATACGTCTTGACCCAAACGTTGTCAAACGCCTTGACAAAGGCGGCGAAGAATTCAGGGGTGCACCAAAGGCCGTTCCAAACGTTTTCAAGTCCAATCGTAACGCCCTCGTAAGCGGCGACGGGAATCGCCTGTTTGACGTACTTGAAGGACGCTTCCGTCGCTTCGTTCTGCGCTTTGATATAGTCGGCGTACGGCGCGTTGTCCCCTTCGCAGACCGTCTTGACCATGCAAGTATCGGGGTCGAAGTCGATTTTGAAATCCCAAGGCTGGGGCGCTTTTCCTCCGACGCGACAGGGCACGAGCAGAATCGTCGAGGCTCCGTAGGCGCCGGCGGCGCGAAGCGCTCGTTCGATCGTCTTAACGTCCGCCTCGGCTTGCTCCGCGCCTTGATTAACGTTAGTCCACGCGCGCATAACGGAATGAATCTTAATACCGTTGGCTTCACAGATTCTACGACCTTCCGCTGCCTTGCTCGGATCAATATCCCAGACGGTAGTTTCTACGCCTTCATAGCCGAGTTTCGCAAGGTTTTCAATTTCGTCGGCTTTGATTTCGCCTACGAGGGTAGCGTAGCGCAGTTTGGTCGTGAAGGGCTGTTCGACTTCCGCGGCAAAAAGCGAGGAGCTCTTCATTGTCGTCGAAAGCGCCGCGGCGCCGGCGGTTAAAGCGGTCGTTCGCATGAAGTCACGTCGCGTAAAAACACGTTCCATTCTAAGGTCCTTTCGCAAAAGAGCGCGCGGGAAATCGTCGCGCAGACTTTTAATATAAAACAATACGATTCCGGTAGCGGCGCGTCTCAACACGCTCCGTCGACTCGAATTATATCTGGGCGGTCAAACGACTGCAAGCTTTTACAGACGAAAATAAAAAAACAGGGAGAAAAGCCGCCGACACAAGGCCAGACGACGCAAAGCGATGGGAAAAGGCGCGTTCTGTTCTCGCGCCTTTAACGGTAGTCGATATCGCCAATGACGGGCAACTCGTCAAGCGATTTAAGGTTAAAAAGCTTCAGAAAACGATCGGTGGTTCGATAGACAGAAATCTTTTTCTTTTCAACAGTCTGCTTTTCCACAGAAATAAGGTCGCGTCTGACAAGTTGCGACAGAGCGCTTGCGGCTCCGCTGCGTACTTCTAAGATGGCGTCGAACGTTATCGGCTGCTTGTAAGCGACAAGCGCGAGAACGTCGATCGCGCTCTGCGACAGCTTAAATTCCTTCGTTTTCCCGCCAAACTGCGCGACGATATCGCCGTAGGAGTCGAGAAGAGAAAGCCGAAACCCTTCTCCGTCGCGAACGATCTTGTAAGGCGCGCCCTCTCGATAATAACGCTCGTTGAGGTCGGCGAGAATCTCCAGAGCTTCTGTTTCGGAAAGATTGCGAATCAGTTCGCAGGCGCGTTTAAGAGACAAAGGTCTATTTTCGCGGTCGCCGACGAACAACATCGCCTCGAGAATGTTGTCGGGTCGAATTACGGCGCGGCGATACGTCTCTTGTTCGTTGTCGGAACCCGGGGTAGACGCGTCGCCGTTAAAATCGCGCTCCGACGCGCGCGGCGCTTCGTAACGCGCGCCGGCTTCAAATAGGAAATCGGAGTCGTTCTGACGAATCTCAGAATCGAGCGATTCCCGACGTTCGAGTTCCAGATCGCGCTGAATTCGCTCCGCGTCGGAGACGTCGTCAATAGCGGACTCAAAGTCGTCGTCGCTCGCTTCGAACATCGAACGCAATCCGTCGGCAAACGCCGCGACGTCGCGACGGTCTGAATCGTTCAGCGACGCGTTAAGGGAGAAACTTTTAGAAAAAAAAGCGTCCTCTTCCGCGTCCCCGTCGTCGCCTTGATCGTCGACAGAAGTCTCGTTAGGCGCGTTCTTTTCGACGTTCTCAGGAATATCTTCTGCGGCGCCGGACAGAGCGTCCTCCAGTTGTTCCAATTTTGAATCGTCCTGTTCGTCCATCGTCGTTCCCCTTCCCCCGCGCCGAAATCAACGTCCGCGCGCGTTTTGCCCCATCGTATACAATAACCTGTTTCAAAGCAAGAGGAAACGAGGAACGAAACAAACGTTAAGCGCTTTTGCATGGACGAATAAAGAAATCAGTTTCCGTCGGATAGAATCGTTGTTATTTCGGTATTAATCCAAGACATAATGCGAACGAGAGACGCAAACAACGACGCTATTCGTCTTTACGACTCGTCGCCCATCCGCGAACTAAAATCAGGAAATGTAATATAACCCGTTTAACAGATTAGACTTCCGTTTTTGCCAAAGGTCGTCGATATGGAATCTTTCGCTCTCTTGAGTTAGCATGCACGTTTTTGTCGTTCTGTTTTTTCGGAATTCAAGCGCTCGGCGTCTTTTTCATATCTTGTTCCAAAAGAAAGTCCGCAGGTTAAAATCCCCAACTCCAACGACGACAACTCTTACGACAAACGTTCTGAACGCGAATGACGACGCGTATAATTAATTGTTGTTACGGAAAACGTCATAGACGTCGAAAAAACATGGTTCGCCAGTTCGGCAGTGAAACGAGTTAAATTTCAGAAACAACAGTTTTTTTAAGAAAAACCGATGATCTAACGCGTAAAAGCTCGCAATATAATCCCGTTTACGCTCAATATCGATAAAAAATTATTTTTTTTTACCAAAAGATTGCGAAAAGGCGCCAAGACGGCTTGACGCCGACAGTAGGATTGTTATGCTTACCCGTTAAAGTAACTTGTGCGCCCCGAGGGAGAGTAGCGTTCCATTCTTTTTTTTAGAACGAAGGGCTATCAGGGAGAATATCGCACAGGTTTGTTTATCGGCGGCGGTCTGTTTCTAGCCCCGTTTGTCGGATGTTTGTTAGTTCTCGGTTTCGTCGGTTTCTCCGCGAAATCTTTATGTGTGGAGCGTTTGCTTCGTGAGTTGAGACGATTTGGGTTCTTTGTACAAGTCTGCCCTTCTGTAGTTGTGTTGTATTTCGGTATCTTTTTACGAACTCAATGTTTTTAAGTTCGAAAGAAGTTGCTGTAGAGAATAGAAAAGGAGAAGCGTCTTATCGTAAATATTTAAGTCGGTTATGGGCGTAAGTCGCCCGGTAGGAAAACCTTCTGTGTTAGGATTTTTACCCCGACGCGTTTTTTCTTGTGAGATTCTGTTTCTTTCGTTTAGTTCGCATGAATGGCGTTTGACACGGTAACAAGGATTGTAAGCTACCAGCCTTTAAAGCGACGACGAACTAACTGAGCAAAAGCAAATTGCGTCGATGCGGTTTATTTCCTTGTTGTCATCGCAATCATTGGCGAGGCGTGACTAGCGCCCGTTGAATTCGGTATTCACGCCTTAATTATTAGGAAGTTACAAGGTACAATGGCTGATTTAGCTCGTAACGACGTTCAAAGGGGCGGCAAAGGTTCGAACGTAGGAACCCACCCCCATCGTATTTCTTCCGAGACACGTTCTAACCGTTATTCTTCTGTAAACGACGGTCGCTTCATGGGCGACACGCGGTCTTCGAACGATCGACAGGGAGACTATCGACGAGTCAGCGAATATGGCCGTTCTTCCTCGGGCGCGACGCGCTTCGGCAGAGGCGCGGGTTACTCCGGCGGCGCCGGCGCTGTTTATTCTTCTTCTCCTCGACGTTATAATCCCTTGGCGCCAAAAAAGACCCGCGATAATTCACGCGCGATCCAAGCGCCCGTCGAACGCGACGAAAATGGCAATTACGGAATGAACGGCGTTCTCGAACTACACCCCAACGGCTTTGGTTTTCTGCGCGACGCGAAAGACAATTATGTGCGTCATTTTTACGATCCTTTCGTGGCGTGCGGCACGATCGAGCGACTCGGTCTGCGCGAAGGCGTCGCCCTTAGCGCGAGCGTGCGCCCTGCGCGAAACAACACGGGACCTCGCGTTTGCGCGATCTCTTCGGTCGACGGCATGAGCCCGGAAGATTATATCGTCACGCCAGATTTTGACACGCTTGTTCCTGTTTCACCTCGAGATATGTACCGATTAGAGCCGCCCGAGGGTTCAACTCGTCGCGACGGGGCGCTCTCGATGCGCATTATGGATATCCTTACGCCCCTTGGCAAAGGACAGCGCGCTCTTATCGTCGCGCCGCCGCGTTCTGGGAAAACGGTGCTTCTCCGGCAAATCAGCGAAGCGATTATCCGAAACTACGAAAACGCTTACGTCACCGTCTTACTGATCGACGAACGTCCCGAAGAGGTTACTGATTTCAGGCGATCTGTCGAGGGGTATCTCAACGATTTCAAAGAGGAAAATAAAAAAACCCGCCCCGCGACGGCGGAAGTCGTCGCCAGCAGCCTTGATTGCGAACTTGAAAGCCACATTCGTCTCGCTCAGTTTGTCACTAAACGTTGCAAGCGTCTCGCGGAAATGGGCAAAGACGTCTTCTTACTCCTCGACTCTATTACACGATTAGCGCGAGCCTACAACAAGTGGGGCGGCAACACTGGTCGAACAATGACCGGCGGTTTAGATATCAAAGCGATGGACGTTCCGAAAAAGATATTTTCATCGGCGCGTCAGATCGAGGACGAATACGACGGGAACGGAAATATTATCCGTAAAGGCGGATCGTTGACAATCGTCGGCACGGCGTTGATCGACACCGGCAGTCGAATGGATGAGCTTATCTTTCAAGAGTTTAAAGGAACAGGCAACATGGAACTCGTGCTGGATCGCAGACTTGCAGACAGACGCATTTGGCCGGCGATCGACGTGAACCAGTCTGGCACGCGCCATGAAGAACTTCTTTTGAACAGCGCGGAAGTCAGAGCGGCGACCCTCATTCGACGAACCCTTTCTCAGGGAGATCCTATCGACGGGATGGAACGCCTAACCGCTACGTTGCCCCGATTTAAGAGCAATCGCGACTTCTTCATGCAATTCCTTCAGAGGTTTTAACTCTTGGCAACTTTCAAATAATTAAAAATACGAAGTAAAAAAAATTACAGACGCATCATGAGCAAGAATATTAAAAAAGCCGTTGTTTTAGCCGCCGGAAAAGGAACGCGAATGAAGTCGGAATTGCCGAAAGTGCTCTTCCCCGTCTGCGGCAAACCAATGCTTGAATACGTTCTCGACGCGCTCGAAGACGCGGGAGTCGACGAAATCGTCGTCGTCGTCGGCTATCGTAGCGATCTCGTTAAAGAAACGATCAAACCGCGCGCCAGCGTAAAGTTTGCGGAACAGAGGGAACTCCTCGGGACGGGACACGCCGTCGCGTCTTGCCGGGAATATCTTGAGGAATTCGACGGGCCGGTCTTCATCGTCGCAGGCGACAATCCGATGCTTCAAAGTTCCTCGGTCGCAAGGCTTTTTGAAGAATACGAAAAGAGCGACGAAGACGTCTCCTGCATTTTGGGAACCGTCTATAAAGACAATCCGTTCGGAATGGGAAGAATCCTTCGAGACGAACAGGGCGCTTTCATCGGCGTCGTCGAAGAAAAGGACGCGACCGACGAACAGCGTCAAATCAAAGAGATCAACATCAGCTACTACGTTTTTAACACGCGCGATCTGCTCGACTCGCTCGGCAGTCTTCGCGCCGACAACGCCCAGAAAGAATACTATATCACCGACGTGCCGAAGATTCTCCTCGACGCCGGCAAGAAGATTCTTGCGCTGCCCGTTTTAAAGGACGTGGAATCTCTCGGCGTCAACACGCAAGACGACCTCGCGACCGTCGAAGCCGTGCTTAACGCGCGCGACTGACCCTTCGCCGACGTCATTCGCGTAAAAATTGCGACTTCCTCTCAAGACGTTCCGTCGTAAAAGCCGATATTTCCACAGAGGTCGGTCGCGCGTTTCCGCAAGGTTGCACGATTTATTCATAAAATCGTTGGTTTCATTGCAGGAACGCGTTCCAAAGAGCCGATAACACCGCTGGGAAATAAGGAAAGCGAACGTCGTAGTCCGACTGCGACGACGCTTTACATACGGTCAATCGAAGCGTTCCAAACTGGTCGTTTGTAGGACAGACGGACGTTTCATATCACGGAGGAGAACGCGATGCGTAAAATTTTACTGTCGCTGTTGCTTGGGGTCATGCTCATTGGCTCCGTCGGGTGCGTCCTGCCGGCATATTCCGGCGACCCTGCCAAACGAACGCAACAGCTGTACAACACGTCCGAGGATCTGCGCCAGTCGGAAGAGACTTGGGAGCGGGTGTGGATGGTCGACCAGCCGAGTCACATGACGCCCTACCGCACGCACGGCGGGATTACCTGAGAATCCTCCTGAACGTCGCGACGTTCAGGCGTTCAACACAAGGCGTTCGTTCCTTCCGGGAACGAGCGCCTTTTTTCGTTTTTACGCGCGACGGCTCGATAAAACGAACGTCCGCGTCTTGACCGCTTTCTACAATATTGGTATAAACTAGACAGGTTCGTAAAGGCGCGTTACGTTTGGACGCGGACGTGTATTTTCAGAGGTTTGCCGTTTCGGATAGCTTCTCCATGGAACAGACTCTAAAAGAACAGGCGGAAGAATATCTGCAAGAAATTGGCGTTAAGTTTCAGACAATTGACGACCGTCGTTTCAAAGTCGGATACGTCGGTCTTAACCTAAAGCTTATCGAGGTGCTCGTCCGCTTTTCAGAGGACGACGCCAACGACTTTATCATGACTTCGTATAGCGTTGGATGCAGTTTTTCCGGCGACCTTTATCACGAAGGACTTGAGCTTTGCAACGAACTCAACAACGAGTTTCGTTGGGTCAAATTCTATCTGGACGAAGAACAAAACGTCGTCGCGGAGTATGACGCGTACGTCGACGACGGATCGTGCGGTCCCGCCGTCTGCAACGCCATCACAAAGATAGTCGCCGTCCTCGACCGCGTCTATCCGCGATTTATGACCTTGCGCTGGGGCTGATTCTTCAAAGTTAAGATTCACGGGAACTGGAAAGACTCACGCCGATTGAGGCTCAATCAAAAGGGGCGACGCTTCGTTAAGCGACGCCCCTCCCTATTTCGCGACGGTTTCCTTCAATTCCACGGGAGAAAAACCGGAAGTCTGAGAATATGTCTCGTCCGAAAAGGAGAGATTTCAGCCCAACAGACTCGTCAATTCGACATACTCATACCCAAGAGCGTCGGCGACGTTCTTGTTCGTGAGTTTGCCGAGATAGCAGTTCACGCCGGCGGCGATCGCAGGATTCTCGCACGCTTTTTCCAATCCCTTGTTAGCGATTTGCAACCCATATTTAAGGGTCGCGTTCGTCAACGCGATAGCGCTTGTGCGCGGAACGGCGCCGGGCATGTTGCCGACGCAATAATGCACGACGCCCTCTTCGATGTAAACGGGATCGTCGTGGGTCGTAACGTGGGACGATTCGCCGCACCCGCCTTGGTCGATCGCGACGTCGACAAAAACCGCGCCGTCTTTCATTTCGGGCAAATACTTCTTCTTAAAGAGCTTCGGGGTTGAACCGCCGGGAATCAAGACGGAGCCGATGACAAGATCGGCGTCTTTGACCGCTTTCTCGATATTGCTGTCGGACGAATAAAGCGTCTGAACGTGGGCGCCGAACATGTTGTCAAGTTCTTCGAGGCGTTTAAGATTGACGTCGAGAATCGTAACGTTTGCGCCCATGCCGACGGCGATCTTGCACGCGTTCATGCCGACCGTTCCGCCGCCGAGGATAACGACGTTCGCTTTCGGGGTGCCGGGCACGCCTGCGAGCAGGATGCCTTCGCCGCCAAAACGTTTTTCGAGATACTTGGCGCCCTCTTGAATCGAAAGACGACCGGCAATCTGGCTCATCGGCGCAAGACACGGGAGAGAGCGATCTGTTTCTTGAATCGTCTCATAAGCGACCGCCCTAACTTTACCGGCAAGCAACGCGTCCGTTTGCCCCTTGTCGGCGGCGAGATGCAAATAAGTGAAGAGAATCAGACCTTCGCGGAAAAGCGGATATTCTTCTTCGAGAGGCTCTTTCACCTTCACCATCATATCGACCAGTCCCCAGACGTCGGGTGCGTTGTCGATCAAGGACGCGCCGGCGTCGACATATTCGTTATCGGAAAAGCCTGCCCCGACTCCGGCGCCCTTTTCCATGTAGACATGATGACCCGCGGCGACGTAAGCGCGTGCGTTGTCAGGAGTAATACCGACGCGAAACTCGTTGTTTTTGATTTCTTTGACACATCCGATCTTCATATTTGCAGACCTAACCTTTTCACATTTATGAGGAGAGTGAAATATTCATAAATTTCGTTCCTAACGGGGATTGTCGCAAAAGAACAACCGATAGGAACGCCGTCGCGTACTCTTACGCGCTATAACGACGATTTTAAACAACTTGAAGGCCGACGTCAATTTTGAGATCACACATAAAGAAACTTTTACCGATGGAAAACGCTTCCTGAATCGTCGTTTTCGTTTTTAGAGATTCGCCGCTAGACTTGCCGCGACTAATTAAGATCTCTGATAATGGCCGCCGCTTTTGCCGCTTCTTTCTCTAGAGCCTTGGCCGCCTTGTCTGTTTGTCCAATAAGTTCCCCCGCTGCGTTGTACACGTTCCCCTGTTCGTCCGCGTACATTCCAAGGGCTAATTGCGTCTTCGACAATCTTTCCGCGTAACCGTCTTGGAATGTACGAACCCGCCCCAGCTCGTCAACATACTGCCCCAGTTTTATCTGTGAAGTCGTCAGTCCTTCAACTGTCTGCCCTAGAGCGTTGGTTAATAAGCCTTGTTCATTGTAGACAAGCCCCAGTTTCTTTTGGGTTCTGGTAAGTCCCGCGTTTAGCTGGTCGACCGATTTTAGAAATTTGACGTCGATATCCGACGTATCAACCGTTATTTTTACCCCCGTCTTGGTCGTCGGCATTCCTTCGCCTCCTTTTCTGTTTTCTTTCTATTTCTCTGATAATATCGTCGTGTTCGTCCATGCGGTACAAGTCGGCGATATTGTTATAACGTTTCGCCCCGCCGACGTGGTAATAAAAAAGCCACAGTAAAAAAAAGAATATTCTAACAACGAAGTTTTGTCCCGTCGTGCCTTGGTATACGCTTCGAGGTAAAAAATCGTATAGGAGCCAAGGCGCGCCAATACCTAACGCGACGATCCCCAGCGTTATTAACCAACGGGCGTTTCTCTTCAACCACCAAGGCGCCGTTTTTTGGAACTGCTCTTCTTCTAATTTCGCTTTTCTGACCGCTTTTAAAAGCGCGGCGTCTTGCGCGTCATCGATGATCCCCAAAAGCTTCATAACATCCATCGGTTCCCCGTTGGCTAAAACGGTCTGTTCCGGTGGAACCTTTCCGGCTAGATAAAGTTCTTGGAACTGGACTCCCGTACATTCTTGGGGATCTCCCCCAAAATCGACGTATTTAACGATCATCGCTCGACCCTTTCGCTACATATTGAAAACGGCGCCGCGTCGCGGCGCCGTTAATTGACTTCATTTCTTGCCGTTTTGCAAGCGCCGGGCCGCTTTCGTCGTCATTCTTTCCTCCTTTTTCTTCCGGAAAACCCTTAAAATCTCCGATTTTTTTCTCGACCATCTCTTTGAACGTTTTCAGGATTTTGGCGTTGGCTTGGTTTATCGTGTCTTCAAGGATAGGCTTCGTTTCTTGTTTCGCCCTTGTAAGGAACCTTTTCGGCGCCGAAGGCTTCCCGCCATAGGGGCGCCAGCCGGATTCGTGGAAGCGAACATAAAAGGACGGCGCGCGCTTCCCCTCGCCGTCCTTTGGCGCTCCCGCTGTCGACCACGTCTTTCCAGTCTGTTTGTACTCTCTGACGACGTAATCCATCGACTTCGATAAAAGCCAATTCGAAACCTCGACCATGTCTCGACCGCTTCCTTGAAAACCGGCGCCGACTCTTGCGGCGTCGCTTCAAGCCCTTCCGTTAAACCGCGGAACGCGTCGACAAATCCGTGAAGCTCGAATATTCTTCTTTTTTCCGACCGTCTTTCTTTCGCCATTCTACGACGAAAACATAAAAAAACCGCGTTTCGTTCGGGAAAACACGAAACGCGGTCTTAAGTGGCTGAAACTGGACTTGAACCTGTGACCTACGGCTTATGAAGCCGTCGCTCTAACCGACTGAGCTATTCAG
>CAMJTU010000036.1 GCA_946408825.1 uncultured Planctomycetaceae bacterium | reverse complement strand
AGCACAAACTCGAAAAATATTTTCAAAACGCGGCATATTCTTATCTCGACATAACCAACTGCGTCGAACGCCGTTTCAGGGCGCCGGCAATCGACAAACGTCGTCTACGACAATGTAAACCACGACGTCCTCAATCTCTCGCTAAATTGTAAAGCGCAATCTTGCGATCGAGCGTCGTACGTTCGATTCCAAGCGCTTTTGCCGTCTTACTCTTGTTCCACGAATAATACTTAAGCGTCTTAAGTATTAATTGATTCTCCATTTCTTTGAGAGATATGGGCTCAAAACGATCGGAAGTCGGCATAGAGCCCCGCGTTGTCGTCGGCTCTGACTCGGCAGGAACGACGACCGACGCCGGGACTGGGTCGCCAAGAGCCGACGTCAGAAGATCTGCCTTTTGGATAGTGGGAGGATTGCCCATCAGCACGGCGCGCTCGACAATATTCTTCAGTTCGCGAACATTACCAGGCCATCGATACGCGTTTAGAGTCGCCTTTGCTTCTGCTGAAAATCCTTGATAACGTCTTCCTGTCTCTTGTGAAAAGCGTTCTAAAAAATGTTCGGCAAGAATATCGATATCTCCGCGACGTTCACGCAACGGAGGAACGGTAATCTCTAAAACTCGCAGTCTGAAATATAAATCTCTCCGAAATCGTCCCGCGGCGACTTCTTCCTCTAAATTGCGGTTTGTCGCAGCGACGACGCGAACGTCGACCGATATGGGCTTATTGCCTCCGACTCGTTCAAACGTCGCGCCCTCAAGGACGCGAAGGAAGGTCGCCTGAAGACCGGGATTCATTTCCGCAATTTCGTCGAGGAAAATCGTGCCGCCGTCGGCAGCCTCAAATTTCCCGATCTTTGTTTCTGTCGCGCCGGTAAACGCCCCCTTCTCATGACCGAAGAGTTCGCTCGTCAGAAGACTCTCAGAAAACGCGGCGCAATTGAGACACACCATAGGACCAAGGCGTCTGGAACTTCTCTCGTGAGTCGCCCGTGCGACAAGTTCTTTTCCGACGCCGCTCTCGCCGCGAATGAGAACAGTCGACTTCGTCTTCGCCGCGCGTTCGACGCACTTCTCAACCTCAAGCATTGCGGGAGACGCGCCGATCATTTCAGTACTCTGCCCTAAAAGCCCGCGGAGTCGACGATTTTCCGTTCGTTCGCTATCAAGGTAAGCGGTCAGTTCGTCTTGGCGATTAAAAGATTCGACGGAACTACGCGAAGAAGTCGTTTCACGATCTTGGATAACGTCGCCAAATTCGCGTTGCGCTTCCACAAGTAACGTTTCTCGTCCAATCTGAATCTTAGATCCGACAAAAATCTCCACGTTTCCTTTCACAGGAACAGAGTCGACCGTCGTGCCGTTACGACTATTGAGGTCAATTAATCTCCACTTCCCGTCTCTAAACTCAATCGACGCATGAAAACGACTGCATCGTTCGTCGTTCAGTACGACGACGTTCTCTATTGCGCGGCCGATCGTCGTGGGACGATCAGCGCGGAGGAAAAACGCGACTGTCGGCGCTCCGTTGCGAAAACAGACCAGTTCAAGATTGGGAGCCATTGATCTTCAAATTCAGGATGGGGGAGAAATTCTCCCGCAGGTTAATCGAAAAACTTATCGATAAAATCTCTTTTTATCTCGTCGCCAACTTCTCGTGATTCCTCTGAAAGATTCGAAGCAGTGTGAATCGGGTTCAGAATCCAGTTCGAAAAATCATAAGGCGAGAATAGATGCGGCGGAATATTTTCTAACCGCTCGTGCGCGTCGCCATTAAGATCCTTAAGAGACGCGCTCTCTGAACGATATCTCCCTGGATCAAAGGCATAATCCTGCCACGAACTCGTTCGACTCGAGCGTCGGCGCCAAAAAGAGGCGACGTCAAGGGTTATCAAACGGTCAAGAGTCCATTCGTTTTCAAAAGACTCAAGGTCGACAAGCGCAGGCGAAGTGACAAACGCCAGAGACTGATTCTCAAATCGGAAAATAGAATTGACGCTCTTAACCTCAAAACGCGGAAGTCTTCTCGTCGCGACGTACTGTGAAACCGCGCCATATTCCGTATAGGAAACGGCGTTGTTTTCATCAGCGACGCCTTCAACGCCAAGCGAAACCTCCGATTTAAGTTCTGAATCTAATCGTACTAGGCACGAACGTCCAAGCGCTATAACATGGTCCAAGTCGAGGGTAAAGCGAAGAGCCGCGTCAGATTCTGCGCCGCCGTTATCGACATAATGCAAAACGGGACCCGAAACGTTAAACCCGCTATTTCGGACCTCATAGCGACCGCCCGCTCTTTCGACATAAAACAGCGTCGCTTCGCCGCGAGCTAACACGTTGTCAAGTCTTATGTTAAAAGCAACGGAGTCTGGACTGTGTTCGTAGCCAGGTGAAGTCGATTCAAACGCGGAGTCTAGCAACGAGTCGTCGGAAGCGCGGAAAAACGCAACGTTTGAGTGCAACGGAGACGTAAAGGAATCGCCCGTCATGTTACATACGGCGACCGTCGATTCTTCAACGGTCAGTTCAGAAGCTCCTAACGCCTCGAAAACAGACCATTCCGAAGCGACAACTTCCTGAGAAGGAACGGTAAACTCAATATCTATGCCGCGAATCACAAGTTTTGAGGAATCAAGTAGGAACATTCGCCGTCCCCAACCTCCGTCGGACGTTTCAGAAGGCTTAAAAACAAGGGTAGGACGATTCCCTTCGGCGGCGCTGATCTCAACGTTCCTATCAAAAAGCGAAATAGGAGCTGTTTCAATCTGATCGTCAACTCGAATTTCAATACGAACTGTTTCAGAAGGATCGCGAGAAGGAACCGACAGCGCAGATTGCAAAGTCGCAAACGTATTAGCGTCTTCGCCACGTCCGTCGACGATCCGAATCGCGTCGGTAGAATCAGCGACCCCGCCAGATTCCGAACCGGCAGTCGCGTCAAGGAAAGAGTACGCGGTAAATGATTTTGACGACGGCGTCAAACCGTCGTCGGAAGTTTCTGCGATATTGGCAAAAAACGTCGACCTCCAGTCAGGAACTCCTCCCTCTGAGACGTCTGGGCCTTCTCCTCCGCGGATTGGCGACGCGCTCCAACCATACGCAGTCCGAAAGTTGTCGGCGACAGAAACTGAACCGCCTAGGAACACCCGCAGTTCCTCTCGTGTTTCATCGACAAAAAGAGAAGGAACTTCCTCCAGCGTCGGCGTATACGCTACGGCATAAAGCGCGTCGGCGCCGCTGGATTCGTATTCAAACCCCACGTTCGTAACAGACGTGACGTCGGTGGAGTTCTCATCTGAATTCTTTTTCAAATTCGTCGCTATTTCAACGTCAGATTCCGACGTTCCATTCTCCGTTCCCTCAGACACGATAGGATTATTTTCCTCGACGATTGTCGTGGCCACAGGAGGGGCCTCGACTGTCGGCAACGTCAAATCGTCGCCAGCGTCATAAAAATACATGAACGCAACGAAGAACGTAAGACATAATACGGCGACAATAGCAGGAATCGCCGTCGGCGGGATCGTCGTCCTTTTTTTCTGATTTGTCGCGTCAATGTAGTCGCGTTGCGCGACGTTTAGGTGCAACATCTCGACGATCTGCAAAAGATCCTGAATGAGAAGATCCGGAGTCTGATAACGATCCTTCGGATTCTTCATCATCATCTTTCGAATGACGGCGGCGATCTCAACGGGAATCGCAGGATTTCGAACACGGACGTCCGGCGCTTCGTCGCCTTGATGCATCAAAAGTTTCTGCAACGCCGTGCCGTCAGGAAAAGGAGGCGACGCGGTCAAGAAGAAATAAAAAGAGCAGCCAAGCGAATAAACGTCGCTTCGAACGTCGGCGAGGCGCGGGTCTTTTGCTTGTTCGGGCGAGATGTAGTCGAACGTGCCAAGCGTCACGCCGCTCTCGGTTAGGTCGTCGTCGGCAGACGTTCTAAGAATACGCGCCAATCCCATGTCGATGAGTTTTACGCGTTTCTGCGGCGTCACAATGATGTTAGACGGCTTAACGTCGCGATGCGTTACTCCATGAGACGCGGCATGAGAAAGAGCCGACGCCGTTTGTAGAACGTAATTAATGGCGTCGCTCAAATCCAACGCGCCGTTGTTTCGAACCCAGTCGCGAAGATTTACGCCCTCGACATACTCTAGCGCAATATAGGGAATCCCGGAAACATTTCCGAAAAGATAGACCTGCGCGATATTTTCATGGTTCAGTCGTGCAGAAGATTTCGCTTCGTTAAGAAAACGAGCGACAACCGCGGCGTCCTCAGCTTTTTTCTTCGGTAAGACCTTAATTGCGACTTTCCGCTCAAGATCGCAGTCAAAAGCCTCATAGACGTGCCCCATGCCCCCGCCGCCGACGTAACGGACAATTTTGAACTGTCCAAACATCTCGCCGATCTGGAGTCCGTCGTCCGGCGTCGAGCCAATAAGCTGGAGATCGGAAAAATCGGTGGATTCTGCTCTCGGACTTGGCGCGACCACCGTAGCGCCTTCAGTCGACACGTTCTCCTGCGAAGAGGCGCCGTTCAATAGTTTCGGCGCGTCAATAGAAAGCGTTGTCAGAAGACTGTCAGGAGCGTCTTCGTCAGAAGCGACGGATTCTGCTTTAACTTCGGGCGACGACTCAGAAAGTTCCGAAGTTTTCTCACGAACGTCCTTGTCGACTGGGACAGGAGCGGTAGACGCGGGCGATTGACCAAGACCGTCTTGGTCAGAAACTAAGACCTGTCGCTTGTCGTCACGCCCCTGAGAAGAAACGTCTCCGGCGCCCTCGTTTGAAGGGGAAAACGACGACTCTGACGACATAAATCACACCTCCGCAATCCAAAGTCGATCACGTAACGTTCTAAAGAACAACCCCTTCCGTCGCTCGTACGAACGACGGAAGAGAATTAAATATAGGCGACAAAAGAAACGTTCGTCGTCTACGTTAAGACGCGACGTCAGAACAAGAAGGAGTTGATGATGTTCTCGATAAGTTCCTGACGACCGCTCTTGTTCGGATCGGCGTCGCCCTTTTCAATCATGTAATTGTAAAGGGATTTGAAATCATGCTTTCCAGCTTCAATTTCAGCGCCAATTCCGGAATCCCAAGACGCATAGCGTTCTTTGAGCATTCGATCGAAAACGCCGTCTGCACGAATAGCGGCGGCGACACGAAGTCCCTTCGCAAAGGCGTCCATTCCGCCGATATGCGCGTAGAACAAATCGATTGGTTCGAAGCTCTCACGACGAACCTTCGCGTCAAAATTGAATCCGCCGGTCGTAAAGCCGCCATACTTCATAAGGACAAGCATCATCTTCGTCGTCATATAGACGTCGGTCGGGAACTGGTCGGTATCCCAACCAAGAAGCATATCGCCCGAGTTGGCGTCGACAGACCCGAGGAACCCTTGACTGCCGGCAACCTCCATTTCGTGTTCGACGCTGTGACCGGCGAGAGTCGCGTGATTCGTCTCGATGTTCATCTTGACGTCTTTATCGAGTCCGTAGGCGCGCAGGAAGTTAATGCACGTCGCGACGTCAAAGTCATATTGATGCTTCGTCGGTTCCTTTGGTTTGGGTTCGAAGTAGAATTGTCCTTTGAAGCCAATTTCACGCGCGTAATCAACCGCCATATGCATAAAACGCGCAAGATGATCAACTTCGCGTTTCATATCCGTATTCCATATGCACTGATAACCTTCACGACCGCCCCAGAACGTATAGCCCTGCGCGCCGAGTTCGAGAGAAACTTCGAGAGCTTTCTTGACCTGCGCGGCGGCGTACGCAAACGCGGTCGCGTTGCAACTCGTCGCGGCGCCATGCATGTAACGGGGGTTGCCGAAGAGGTTTGCGGTGCCCCAAAGCATCTTAATACCAGTACGTTCGGATTCTTCCTTGAAAACCTTAACGACTGCGTCGAGGTTCTTGCACGTTTCGGCGAAGTTAGCGCCTTCAGGGGCGACGTCACGATCGTGGAAGGCATAATACTGCATTCCACACTTCTCGAGGAACTCGAAAAAAACTCGAACGCGTTTTTGAGCGTTCTCGATTGAATCAGAACCGTCGTCCCAAGGACGAAGCATCGTGCCGACGCCAAAGGGATCGGCGCCGTTCATGCGCATCGTGTGCCAGAAGGCGCAACAAAAGCGCAAATGATCCTTCATCTTCTTCCCCTCGATGACTTCGTCGGGATTATAAAAACGAAACGCGAGGGGGTTTTTCGACTCTGAACCCTCGTACTGAATCTTGGAAACTTCCGAAAAAGCAGCCATCTTGTTTTCTCCTAAAACGGCTCCGAATCGCCGACATACGAAATAAATAGGCGCGATTTTCCGCGAACAGGATCGCGTCAATCATTCCTACTGCGAACGTCGTTGGAAACGCGCGCTCTTTCGCATAGCAGGAAATCAATCTATCCTTCGCGCCTGAGTACTAGCCGTCAGTATAGCAGATTCCCTCGTGGAATAAAAGAATCCGGACGTTAAAATCACAAAAAAGAAAAAAACGCGCGACGATTTTACAGCTAAAAGAAGACGCGTCTGCTAGTCCGATAATTCGGAACGAGCAGACGCGCCAATTTGAAAGAACCTTCCAGAGACAGATTCGAAAAAAGCCATCGTCTTTCAGATGACGCCTTTTTCCTTCAAGAATGCGACGACTTGATCGCCAAGTTCGTCTGGAGTCGCCTTGGATCCGTCGATTGTGAGTTCCGGCGTCAGCGGGGCTTCATAGGGATCGTCAATTCCGGTAAAACCTTTGAGTTCGCCGGCGCGCGCTTTTTTGTAGAGTCCCTTAGGATCGCGCTGTTCGCATACTTCGAGAGGAGTCGCGACGTAAACCTCAAAGAAATCGCCCTGATTCATAGCGCGAACGTTGTCACGATCCGCACGATAGGGACTAATAAAGGCGGTAATCGCAATCGTTCCAGATTCCGCGAAAAGCTTTGCAACCGCGCCGATACGACGAATATTCTCTTCACGATCCTGTGCGGAGAAACCAAGACCAAAACGTTTTGAAAATTCCTCAGAGTGCTTTTCCGAAAGAATCTTGGGCGACGCGTTGAGATTATGACGGACGTTGTCGCCGTCGAGAACAAAGCTACGTTTACCGAGCTCGTGCAATTTGTGATCGACGATATTCGCGACCGTACTCTTACCGCTGCCGCTCAGACCTGTAAACCAGAGAACGCAACCCTTATTGCCGTTGAGTTTCTCCTTTTCTTCACGGGATACGGCGTGTTCGTGCCAGTAAACTTCGACTTCTGCCATGGCGATTCCTCACACTTAAATTGCTACTGTTAAACGTTCATTCACGCGGAAGAACAGAATAATATCGACAAACGCGATCTATTATTGCGGCGACGATCCAGCCTTTGCCAACGCTTTCTCCTCAGCTGCAGCTCGACGAGAATAGATCGGTAAAATTCCCCATACGTCGTCGAAGGCGTCCTCAAGCGCCCGATCCCAAGCGACGAACGCGACGCCCGACGCATCGGGGTTCCATAACTCCTTGGGCGCGAGTCTAAGAAAAGGATATGTCCTCGTAAGGTTCTTAACGCGATTGAGCGCAGGTCCGGCGTAGATTACGTCGCGCGTCGTCGTCTGCCGTAACACAGACTTTGTTTCCAACGACGCCGTTGCCAACGCTTTTTCCCATGTTTCGCGCGCACGACCGTCAAGGGTTTCTTCAAAGAGGGCGGATTCGTCGCCGCCAAGCTGCTTTTGTATCGAAACAACGCGAAACCGTCTGTCGAGAGGCGTCGACATGCCATTTACGACAAGATAATCGCGAACAGCAGCGTCTCCGCGCTGAGCGTCTATTCCAATGGAGAGAACGGCAGGCTCCGTCAAATCAAGAAAGTCTGAACGCAAAAGAGATTCGACGACGGCGTCAAACGAATCGACCCCGACAATTCGCGCATTCGTCGCCCAAGCGAACATTTTAGCCGTGGCAACCCCAACACGTAGCCCGGTAAAAGAACCGGGACCAACCGTCACGCCAACAACGTCGACTTCAGACGCTTGCCACCTATGATCGTCAAGAAGCGCTCGAATTGTCGGCGCGAGCGACTGCGCGCTGCGCTGGCGAGCGTCGAGAAAACGTCGTTCGACAATCTGCCCGCATTCACACAACGCGACGCTCCCTGAAACGTCGGTCGTCTCAAGCGCCAACAATTTTGATACCGTTTCCATTACCTGCCCGTTTTCTCGAATTTCGCCGTCTCTTAATAACTAACGCCTCGACGCGCCGTCTGAAAACACGACAAATAAAGTATACTCGCTAGGGTGGCGTTAGACAGGGGGGCGTTTTCAGGGAACATGTAGGAATCGGCGTTAAAAAATGATATTGCGTCTTTTTACCGACGTCGCTATACTCCGCCGAAAACGTTTCTCTGACCCGTGTGCAGAGACGCCTCAAGTCGACGTTAACTTAAAAACCGAACGCCGTCGTCCGACGCTAAAGAATTATGTCCCGAGAAAAAACCAAGTGCAGATCTTATCGATCGACCGTTGCGAGCTGCGGCGCGGTTGCGACTCTTGTCTGCTCTCTGTTAGGAATAGGAAGCGTCGAAAGCGGTTCCTATATCGCGACACGTCTCTTTGGTCAGCAGCAAACCAATCAGAGCGTCCCGCAAGATCAGATCGTATTCTTTTCCCTTCCTGTCGGCGTTGAAACTGCGCCAATCTTTGCAAGCCCTTCAAAGGAAACCTATCAGACAGGGGTCGTCGCACGCGGTGAAGAAGTTGAAATTTACTTCAGAAACGACGACGGTTTTTGCGCGATTCGACCGCCGCAAGGCAGCTTTTCGTGGGTAAACGGCAAATTCATCCAGGTCGAACCAGATTCCTATGGGCGTGTCGTTTCGCCCTCGTCGAAGTCAATCCCTTCGCGAGTCGGCGCCGAAGTTCCCGAAACGAGTTCTGTCGCACAAATCGGGCTCAAACCTGATCAACGCGTCAAAATTCTCGAAAAAACGCAGCGTCAAGACGGCGTTGTTTGGTATAAAATCGCGCCTCCTCCTGGCGAATTTCGTTGGATTCACGAATCGAGCTTAGTTCGAACGTCGGCGCTTACTCAATTGCCGTCAAAACTAACGACGCGTTCGGAATATCTCCAAGGGTTAAACGCGACTCCGAGGCCAAGAAATGAAGACGGCGAACAAGAACGTTCCGTTGCCGCCGCAGATTCCGCGCCCTTTTCTTCAGGAGACATAAGGCCTGACGTATTGCCTCAGAGCGCCGCGCGTCAAACGCCTCGACCTATTCCTCCCGCCTATGGCGGCGAAGCCTTCGATCAGGAAATCACACGGCTCAACGCCGACGTCTTCCAAATTCTTCAGAAGGAAAAACCTACTGACGCTGAACTCAGTCGGCTACAGGCTCGTGCGGAAGCGCTCTTCGACGCCGCTCCCGACGATGAAAAGCGCGGTCTCGTCCAAACGACCTTCGACGCGATCACGAAGGCTCAAATCGCCATGCAGCACGCGAGCGTCAACACGCTCGATAAGGTCCAGATTCCGTCTGTCGCCAACCAGATTGTCGGAGCTACGCCTAACTCCATGCCGTTCATCAGTGGAACGCCCTTTGATTCCAGTTCTTACGTTGATCAAAACGGACAGGTTGTAGACGCGTCCTTCCTGGATGGTCAAAATTTTGACGGACTCCAAATTGTCGACGGTCAAATCGTCGGAACGCCGACGATGATTGACGGCGCATATGTTCTCGGCGCGACGATCGTCGACGACGGAGTCGGCGCCCCTAAGGATGAAAAAGAGTCAAAACCTAAATCACGACTTGGTTTTGCCTTCTCTCGTTCGAATAATCCCTTCCAAAAATCTTCTCGCGATTCAGACGCGCCGAAACCCAAATCAACCGTTTCGCGCATGGAATCTAGCCTCGCGCATCTTCCCGGTTTGCAACCTGACCAGACGACGACAATAGTCCCGCCTCAAAATTACAATTTCGCCAAACGCGTAGCTCCCTCAAAATCAATTGTCTCTGCCAAACTTGCGCCAGGACCGTTGCGGAGCGAACTTGCGCGGCATAATACGCCAATCTCGACTTCTTCGCAGTCCGTCGCCGCTCAGCCGACTCAAACACGGCAAGGCGCTCTCGTCTTTCAATCGCCGCAGTTCGACGCCAGTCGAAGTCCCGTTAACACAAATTCCAGCGAACTCGTCGCCATGCAAGACGCTGCTTCCAACTGGAGTTCTGTCGCTAGCGACTTGGATGCTCGTCGACCGTCGACAACGCTTCCTGCGTCGTTCGAGGAATCAAAAGGCACAAACGCTGGCGTTCGTCAGACGAGCGCGTTTACCCCGGCGACTTCAAAATCCTTCGACAATTTTGACGCGTCAGGCGTTCTTGTCGAATTATCGGGCGTCGCAGACGGAGCTCCTCGATATGCGTTGCTCGACAGTTCTGGCGACTCCTTCGACGTCGTCGCTTACCTCGATCCTGATAAAAACGTCTCGTTGGATCGTTTCGTAGGGCAGAAAGTCGTCGTCAAGGGAGCCTCTGGAACGGTGACAATTAACAATAATTCACGAAAACATATCGTCGTCAGTTCTCTCTTTCTGCTGAAGTAAGGCGAATTTAAAATGCGACGTCACGAAAACCGTCGAGCGGTAACAGTTTCTTTCATGAAGATAAAGACAGGGACGAACGCTCAAGCGTCGTTCCTGTTTTTACGAAGATAACTACAAGACGTCAGAATTCAAACCGTCAAAAAACAAGAGAATCGCGCCAAACGTTTAACGACGACGTTAGTTTCAAATCTATTTAGACTTATTCGTTCTATTGTGCGCTGACGAAATTTTTGAAACAGGAAGTCACGGCGAACGACCATGAAGACCGTCGTTAAAGGCGCAAGGTCGTTAGTTTCTCAACCTATTACGGTAAATAAAGTTAGAATATCGTTCGAAAATATCTACCGACGATAGAGCGGCAGTTCGACGCGCTGACGGCATCCGGACGGGAAGACGACAGGGTCTTCGCAAAAAACGCGCCCTCCGAGCGCTTCGGCGAAACGCCAAGCGCGGGAAAGACCAACGCCTAAGCCTCTACCTGCCTGACGTCCGGAAAAAAAGGGGGAAAATGCAAGTTCACGCGCCTCTGACGTCAATCCCTCGCCGTTGTCTTCGACGCCAAAGACAAGTCGTCGCTCGGCGCCTTCGTCTTCGCATAACTGCGCAAAACAAAGAATTCGACCGGTAAAAAACGTATCGGCGGCGTTATGCGGAAAAGATTGCAACTTCTTAAAACGCATTGCGTCTGCGGCGTTACGTCCGAATGCGTCGAGTATTGACGAAAGCATGACCTCGTCGCTTTCAAATTCGACGTCGTCCAAAGAAGTCGCGCTGTCAACTCGAAATTCGACGTTTGTTCCTTCGAAACGCGCCCTCTCGCGCGTCGTCCAAGACGAAAAAAACGCGCCGGCATGAATCAAACGAAACTCAGGCCTAGGCGGACGGGCGAACGCTCTAATCGACGTTATCATTTCATACGCTCGTCCGGTCTGCTCGATGATCGCAGAAAGGCGTCGACGCTTATCGACGTCCGTTTCGTCATGGAGCAACGTCTGCGCAAGTCCGCTGATAACCGCCAAAGGATTATTCAACTCGTGCCCAACGCCTGCGGCAAATTCAGCCATCGCGTCAAGGAAACGCTTTTCGAGATCAACGTCGGCGCCCCAAGGCGTTTTCTCTCCCGAGGTTAGTTCTTCCATTCCACTATTTTCATTTCTTTCCGCAGTTAGACGTTAAGGATAAACGCTCGACTAATGGACAGTGGGACAAAGCTAGAACACATAAAACAAAAAAGCGCGGTTCGCACGAACCGCGCGTCTGTACACAAACGTCAAGCGCGCCACGTCAATATCTCGCGCCGCCGTAGTTGGTTTCGACCTCAAGGAGTCGACAAACGTGCTCGATGAGCTTATCCGTATCAAACGGCTTGGGAAGGAACTCATTGGCTCCAGCTTTGATCAATTCGTCGATCTTATCTTCTTCTACCTCGCCAGACACGCAGATGATCTTCACGGCTTCGAGAGATTTATCATTGCGTACAAAAATACAGACGTCGCGTCCATTGATGTCGGGAAGCATAACGTCGAGAATAATCAGGTCAGGGCGATACTCGCGCACCAACATTCCGGCGAGAAAACCATTGTTAGCAGTTCGCGTCTCAAATCGACCGTCCGCCTCAAAGACCTTGACGAGAAGTTCGACAAGATCAGGATTGTCGTCGACAATCAGAATCTTACGTTTGCCGCTTTCGAGCGCGTCGGTCGGAATATTATTTTCTTTCATAAACGCGAGAAGGCACTCGCGAGGAATACGTCGGAAACGGCTTCCAGGCACGTGAAATCCCTTAAGGGCCCCCGAGTCGAAACAGCGAATAATCGTTTGCTGGCTGACCTTGCATATTCTCGCAGCTTCACCCGTTGTAAACACTGTTTTAAAAGCCATTTATATACTCCATTACGCTCTGGAAAAAACGACCTGTCGTCGTCGACAGGCTGGATATTCGCAAACTCGATTCGTCGCAACTCGCCGCGGCGCGAGGCGCTACGACTGACAGAACTCAAGCAATCATGAAACGTTACGCAATGCAATAACGTCAAGCTAGACGTTGGACAAAACGCGCCAAAGCAACGCCAAAAATCATGAACGTTAAACTTTTCCTGTTTTGCCTGTTTTTCTGATTAGGCCAATTATAACGATTTTAACAAGGCCGTCAATATCATTTTCAATTTCTTAACCTCTGTAGATACAAAGGTTTGTCATTTACAGAGCGATTTCATTCAAAAAAAATGTGAAAATAGTTTGACCTGGGAAAGGAAGTAGTCAAGAAGTCTTCGACTCTTCAGTTAAAATACGCAAACGTTCTTTGGATATTTTACGTCATTCGTAAAATATCGCGATTCAACGCAGACAAAACTATCTTCCTTAAACGCCGATACAACGTATTCTATAAAATCGTCTTATTCTTGCCAGTCCTTCATATTTTATTTCTGGCGCTTTTGAAAAAAAGGGAAATATAATCCGCTAAAAGTATCTCCATAAAGAAAGCGCGCCATAATCGAAGTCGCTCCCTAAAACAGATTGTCTTTTCTGGGAAATAAGTTATCATAGGACGTGTTAGGCGCGTTAAAACGTCCTTTCGTTCGTCCTGTTCAAATAAGTTTCGTAACAATGACTAGGGAATCGTAATTAAAGATGACGCTTCGTAAAAACCTTGTCGTCGCTCAAAGCGGCGGACCAACGTGCGTGATTAACAGTACCCTTCGTGGCGTCGTAGAGGCGGCGCGTGAGTTTGACGCTATTGGAACCGTCTATGGCGCCTGTCACGGAATTGAAGGCGTGTTGAAGGAAGAACTTCTCGATCTATCCTCGCAACCGGAGGAAGAAATCTCGCTACTGCGATACACGCCCGTCGCGGGGTCGATCGGAACGTGTCGCTACAAGCTCAAGTCATGGCAAAACGAGGATTTTGAACGTGTAGTAGAAGTTTTTAAAGCGCACAACGTCGGTTATTTCATTTATAACGGCGGCAATGATTCGATGGACACCGCGAATAAAATCGCGAGGCTTGCGGCTGAACGCGGGCTCGAACTCCAAGCAGTCGGCGCGCCTAAAACAATTGACAACGATATTGGCGACGCTGAATTCAAACTCATCGACCATACGCCGGGCTACGCTTCGACCGCTAAATACTGGACGCATATGGTTCAATATGCGAATGAAGAAAATAAAGGTTCATGCCCCGCCGACCCGGTTCTTGTTCTTCAGGCGATGGGGCGCAAAATTGGTTTCATCCCTGCCGCGGCTCGAATGGCCGATCCCAAACGCGAGAATCCTATTCTCATTTATCTTGCGGAATCCCCATGTTCCCTTGAACAACTTGCCGAACAGGTTAACGCCACGTTGAAACAGGCGGGGCGTTGCGTCGTTGTCGTCAGCGAGGGGTTCAACGTCGGCGACCTCGGCTTTGTCAAGGATTCGTTTGGCCATGCAAACTTCGGCGCCAGTAAAATCACTGTCGCGCAAACGGTCGTCAATTATCTCAACTCTGTCGGTCTTGCAACACGTGGCGCGGCGCGTTGCAACGTGCCAGGCACCGATCAACGGCATTCTATGGGATACGCGTCCACTGTCGACCTCGACGAAGCGTACCGTCTGGGTCAAAAAGCGGCTGAACTCGCCGCGACAGACCAAGGCGGCTATATGTCCACGATTCTCCGTGAACCGGGGATTATCTATAACGTCCGTTACGACAAAGCTCCTCTGGCAGACGTCGCCAATAGCGAAAGGACCTTCCCCAAGGAGTGGATTTTACCGAGTGGCAACGACGTCTCCGACGAATTCCTACGTTATCTCAAACCGCTTGTCGGCGAAGACATGCTCTCCTTGCCAATGATCGACGGTCGTCAGCGCATGACGCGCTTTGAACCGATTTTCGCCTCCAAAGTTTTGCCAGAATACGTTCCCCAAGCCGACCGACAAAAACAAGCTTGATTAACGTTCGTTACTTGTCCAAAGGCCGCCGTTCGATTTCCTCTCGGACGACGGCTTTTTCTTTAAACGTCGCGGTCAAAAAACGAAAGTCAATCAGACCGTACCTCTGAAAAGAATACAGAGTAACGTTGGGAAATTTTCAAATTCGGGTTGTCTCGTCAATCTTTATTCGGTAGTCTTGGCGAGCCTAAACGTATCGGGTTAAGCTTCGCCGGCGACACGGACGCCGCCGGAAAGCCCCACGACGGTTGCGCGTGTTGATACGAAGTCGTAAGAAACACGTAAAATCCGTGTTCTCAGGCGCGCTACGCGCCTCTGCAAAGGTTCGACAAGACAATGATTTTTTCATCCGACATCAAGCCCTGCGGCGTCGCTCAGGATGTTCGCCCCTCGGCTCGCAGGACGGTTTGTCCTTGCCTTTTCAACGAAAATCGGAAGAAATTCTTCTTGATCGCCTCCGTCGTAGCGTTCCTTTTGAACGTCGTTCGCGTCGACGTTGGAATCGCCTTTGCGCAAACCTCTGCTCATGCGATAAGGACGCAGAACGTCGCAACTCCTGAGGAAGCGACAGGAACGACCGTTCGCGATTTTGACGCGTTACGCGCCCTTGATCGCAATTATCTAAACAATCCTGACAACGGCGAAACGCCTATCGACGAAGACGACCTCTGGTTTCCCGAAATGGCGCTCGCGAAAAAGCCTGAGACCGCTAACTCGTCGAGCGTTCGTATGATTACCTACGAGGGGGGAAAGACAAAAACACAGACAAACGCCGTCAGTTCCCCGCAAAATAACGATAAGCGAACACAGTCGAAATCCTCGTCTCGGCAATCTGGAACCCGAAACGCGATTCCTCAAGCTACGCCAAACGTCGTAGCGACTGCACAGTATAACGCTGCGCCTAACGCGCCGAACGGAATCAAGCAAACAAGCGGCGCTACCGAATATCGCCCTAACGAAGGTTATCTCGCCCCCTATCAGGGGTTGGCGGAATACCCAATAGACGAGGCGGACCTTGTCGAGAATATGATTCCTCAGCAAGAATCAACGACTCCGACAAACATCGTGAGCGCCGCCGCGCCAATCGCACACGACGAGTTTCCCACCGCGACGCCCTTTCTTGGAGACGTCCCCGCCAACGTCGACGTTTCTCCTTCAGACTCGTCCGTCGAATCTATTCAGCCAAGGACGACCTCCGAAGCAACCTTGCCGTATGCGCAAACGCCAAATATTAACTCTGGACTCGACGCGCTCTTATCAAACACGGAAACGTCGTCCACGGCGGCAAATATCGATTCTAACGCTAACAGCGCCGACGCTCCCCTCACAACAACCGACGACGCGTCCTTCCCCGAAACGAATTTTCCGATTCTCAACTCTCCTCTTCCTGAACAAGAGAGCAACGCGACGCCAAACAACGTCGAGGTTCCTTTACTCGCTTCTCGTCCAACCGAAGAAGTCGTAATCGGCGCAGACAGCGATTATAAACCTATTGATCTCCTCGCAGAACCCGAAATCGATCACACCGTCGTCAACGGAATTGACGAACCGTTCCGTGAATCGTATCGAGTGACTCCCCAAGGACATAACACAAAACCAACTGACGAAGAACGGGTCGAAAAGAATCGTCCCCAAGAACAATCTCTTGAGTCGGCGTCTCTTTCCGAGGCTGACCTCAAGAATCTTACCATCGCCGACGTGCGGATCTCCGGTCTCGAAATGACCGCGCAGCAATTCAATAAAATAGTCAAGACCCGTATCGGAGCCAAGTTCAATCAGCAGCGTCTTGAGGAAGATAAACGCGCGCTCTTACAAACCAAACAGTTCATCGACGTCGCCGTCTCAACTTCGTGGTCCCCTGACGCTCCTGATCAGGTTGTGGTCAACTTCGACTTAACCCCACGAAGAATGATGCGTTACGTCAAGGTCGTCGGGAACAGGAAAATTTCAAAACACGATATCTTAGAAGAACTTGCGTTACGTCCCGGCGAATCCCGTATGGATCCTTATGAAGTCGAAAACGGACGACTCAGAATTATCGAATTTTACAAGAGCAAAGATTACGGCGAACCGCACGTCGAAATCCTTAGAGGCGACCATCCCGAAGACGTCGGAGTCGTTTATCTCATCGACGAAGGCCTTAAACAACGCGTTCTCAGTACGAAATTTGTCGGAAACTCCGTCGTTAGTAGCGCGCGTCTTCACAGCCTTGTTTCCACCAAGCCGGGAGTTTTTTATATCCTCGGCGGCGCTTTCACGCGAGAAAGACTTGACGCCGACGTCGAAAAGCTCCTCGAATACTATCGTAATCTCGGTTATTTTGACGCGAGAATTGATCGCGAATACGAAGAAAGCAAGTGGTTTGGCGGCCTTGGAAAAGACAACGCTTGGGTTTCTGTGCGTTACATTATCGACGAAGGTCCCCGCTACAAGATTAGAAACTTCACCTTTAACGGAAACCGCGTCGTCTCCGACGCTGAACTTGAGAAAGAACTCAAGGTTAAGAAGGGTTCATACTACCGGTTCGACGAAGTAGAAGCGGATCGTATCGCGCTACGTTATAAATACCAAGACCTCGGATATGTGCGCGCAGACGTCACGCCAAACCAAATATTTACTGACGAGGTTGGCGTCGTCGACATTCGCTACGACATTAATGAAGACCATCGTTACAGAGTTAGCGACGTTGTTGTTGATTACGTCGGTTCGGAATCCCGAACTATGACGCCCGTCGTTCTCAATATGCTCGACGTCAAGCCGGGAGAACTCCTCAACGGTAAGAAGATCCGGATGAGTGAAAATACGTTGCGTCAATCAGGTTACTTCAACGACAAACCGACTGACGGTCAACTCCCAGAAATTGCCGTTGTTCCCGACGAAACCAAGATTTACCGCCTCAACAAAGAAGGAAAGGCGGAGGTTGTCCACGATTCCGCTAAAGACAAGAACACAACCGAGAAAAACGCACGTCACGTCGAAGAGACGACGCGTGGACAAAGCCCAAAGACACAAGCTGTCGGCGCGCAGGAAACCGTCGCTCGAGGACAAAGTCCCGTGACAGAGGCAAAACGGGCTGGCGCTTACGTCCCCTACGAAGAGACAAAACGTCAGAAGAATTTATCGAACGTTGTCTCGACGAATTCTTTAAAGGTCGCGCCTGAGTATCGTTCTGTCGCTCCAAATCTTGACGACGCAACGACGTTGCAGCCGAACACGGTCGTAACGCCTCGACGCGGCGTCGCCACGCAAGGCTCGCTTGTTCGAGGTCAGACTCGACAAGTACCAAGCGGTTTCTCCCCCACGACGACGCGGGAAACTCAGGCGTCGTCCGGCAGTTACCGACCGTATGACTCTACGAATCTCGGTTCTCAGTTCACCGACGGACTTGATTATGCCAACGGCGAATCTGCCAACCTTCTCAATTCCAACGCCTCCATTGATTATAATCAATCGCCCTCGCCGAGACCCGTTCTCAGTACAGACGAATCTTCGACGCCGGGTTTCTCTGACGGAGTTTATGGTTCGATCGGAAAGGAAATCCTCGAACCCATCACGCCTGATGAAGACGAAATATACGACGGAACGGTTCTTGTAAAAGTTCAAGAGGGCCGTACGGGCATGTTCCAAGCGTCAATCGGCGTCAATTCGGACTACGGCTTGGTTGGAAACGTGAGTTTCACAGAACGAAACTTTAACCTCTTCCGCCCGCCGACCGATCTCTTTCGCGCCGACGGCTGGAACAACGCGTTCAGGGGCGGCGGACAAATATTCAGCATCCAAGCAAGTCCTGGAACGAGCGTTCAGAGTTATCGCGCCTCGTGGGACGTTCCTAACGTTTTCAACTCGAAGTTCCTCTTCGGCGTTACCGGACTGTATGGCGAACATTCGTTCGACGAATGGTTTGAAGCGCGCTACGGCGGCGAGGTCCGTCTAGGACGTCAGTGGACGCCGCGTTTTAGCACGACGCTTAACGGCGGAATCTATAACGTCAAAATTAAGGATCCAGCGGTTCCGTTCGTTCCCGACCTCAACAAGGTCGTCGGAACCAATAGGATGTACAACGTTGGTCTTACCGCCGCATACGACACACGAAACCACCCCTATTCGCCTTCAGCAGGGTTCCTCCTTAAGGGAACTGGCGAAGTCGGACTTGGCGACTATAACTTCCCGCGCGTTACGCTCGACGGACGCTATTACAAGACGTTGCACAAACGTGTCGACGGGACAGGTCGGTGGGTGCTCGGACTTTCGAGTCATCTTGGATGGACTGGCGACAATACCCCAATCTATGAACGTTATTACGGCGGAGGCTCTCAAAATCTGCGTGGATTCGAATATCGTGAAGTCACGCCTCGATACCTCCAAACAGGATTTGGAGTCGGCGGAAAATTTGAATTCTATAACACCGTTGAATTCTTTGTTCCCGTTTCAGGCGGCGACGAATTCCAACTTGCTTTCTTCGTCGATACAGGAACGGTCGCTGAAAGTATGAAGAAATGGGGACGATATCGAGTCGCGCCAGGCTTTGGTCTACGTTTCCAGATTCCGATGCTAGGTCCCGCGCCGCTCGCGCTCGATTTCGCGTTCCCCGTCTGCAAAGACCCGAACGACGTCACAGAAGTTTTCACTTTCAACCTCAGCGGTTCAAGATAAACGGTCTCTGTTGACAATTAAGACGGGCGAGTTTCTCGTATGAGAGACTCGCCCGTTTCTCTATATGCGGTCGGAATCGGCGTTAAACAAGGGGAAAGAGGTGGCTCAAGATCAGTACGACCAAGAAGCCGCAACATCCAAGAGCCCCTGTCCCAACAGTCCAGACCTTTAGACAATCGATCTCGGCAACTCCAGACGACTTTGAAAAAACACAGAAGCCGCTGTCGTTCATCCAACTCGCAACTGACGAACCGACTCCAATCGCCGCGCCAAGGTAGCCAAGATTAAAACCGAGCGTCTCGCCTGTGAGATTTGTCGCGGCTAAAATCGACGCCGACGTTATCATCGCCGTCGTACTCGACCCTTGCGCCGATTTAAGAAGCGCGGTTGAAACAAACGCCAGCGTCAGCGCCGTCGCGCCGGAAAGTCCGCCCGTCGAGGCAAAAAGCTCCTGGATACGCTCGCCAATGCCCGACGCGCGAAGCGTCGCGCCATACGCGCCGCCGGCAGCCGTTATCAAAATAATTGTTCCAGCGCTAGAAATCGCCGCGTTTAACTTCTGTTCCAGTACAGAACGCGTTGCGGGACGCGCTCGAGAAAAAAGCGTCGTTAAACAGGCGAGGATTGCGGCTATTCCTAACGCGACATTCGCGTCTCCTACAAAATAAAGAACCTGTCTCCATCCAGAAATGACAGTTGTAACGCCTTCAGCCTGTTGATCAAAAGTCTTAACAATAGACGCGGAAGCAATGAAGATTACAGGTAAAACAATCGGAGCCAGAGCGAGCCAGAGAGGAGGCAAGGAAAGAGAAGAAGCGTCGTTTTTAATAGCGACTTCGCTTTGTTCTGACATTCCCATATCCGAAAGAACAGACTGATCTATCTTTGGATTTGGAAGGCGCTTATTCAGGAGCCATGCTAAAAATAACGCGAAAGGAAAAAGACAAACGCCGACGGCTAACCCTATCCCCAGAGCCGTCGAAAGAGGAACTCCTAACGTTTCAGCGACGGCAATAGGTCCCGGTGTAGGGGGAATCGCCGTATGTGAAATCGTCGCGGCAAGTCCAACAGAAAGCAAGTAAAGAATATAATTCTTACGAACAGAACGGTATACCGACTTGGCAAGGGGTAAGAGAAGATAGAACGTCGCGTCGTAAAACACGGGGATCGACAAGATGAACGCGCCGCCCGCAAGCGCAGCGGGTATCCGCTTTTCGCCGAAGAAACGACGACAAGCAAGAACAACGCGGTCGGCGGAACCATTGTCCGCCATACATTTGCCGATTGTCGTGCCGAAAACGATTAACAAGCCAATATTACCCGCCGTCGTTCCCAGCGCCTGACAAACCGTCGTCACCGTATTTCCCGGATCGAGAGTTCCACCGGTGGCAAGAGCGCTCCAGAAACTAACAGTCAACGCGCCCATAATCAACGCAAAAAAAGCTCCAACGCGAAGCCAAACAATCGCTCCCACTACGACGATAAGACTCGTCAAAAGCATGAGCGCCGGATCATGTAAGAGGCTGACCATCGGGCGTTCTCCAGACGCATTCGCGTCGTCTCAAAAAAAGGATCGCATAAATGTCCGACTATTCAAAGGTTCCGGCGTTCGTTTGATCGTTCCAAACGTCGTGAAAACGAATTGCGGCGACGCGTCCACGGGGAATCCTAACGTCGACGTCGAACGCGCGTATGTACGCAAAACGTTTGTCCAAAGCGAGAAAATCGCAAAAAAACTCGTCGCCGTTGCGAAGCCATATATAATCGAGACGACGGCGTTCCTCGAGAATTGCATGAACTCGCTTCTCGACGTCTTCCGATTCAGCTTGTGGTTTTAACAGGACGCCCCCTCCACATGGACGTTCAAAGCGCGTCTGAGCACGCTTGAGCCGATCTTCTGTCTCGATATTCGTCGCGTCAATCCGCGTTATCCGTCCGACGGAAGACGTCGCGTCGAAAACTGAAGCGGCGCCGTCTGAACCCGGCAGAACAAGCCAATCCTCATTGGGGTTCAACGCGATCGGCTCGGCAGCGTCAAGCGAACGCAAAAACGCTAAAAATAAGAGAACTACGCAAATACAGAAATATCCAGCGCGTTCTCTCGCTACGCATGTCGTTGTCGTCATTACACGTTCAAAGCCTCTGGGGAATTAAACGAAACGGACGTCCGCCCTATCGCTTTCAATATAGGTTGCGTAAACGTCCGCGTCAAGAAACCGGATAATAATTCCAAATAATTTTCAGCTACGGGCGTCTCTCGGGAATATTTATTGATATACTTAGAGACGGCGGGCGCAGTTTGCCGTCATCGTGCCCCCATGGTTTGTAATTTTCAGACGACATAATACTCAGGTAAGTCCATGAACGAACAAGAAAACATGTTCGACACGCCGACGACGCTAGAATCTTCGTCGAACGCAACCCCCGTCGTAGCCGATTCAGTCGTTGATTTGTCGAGCGAGGAACAAGCGGAACGGGAAATCGCAAAAGCGTCTCTTCCAGACGACGTCCTGCGTCGATTTGCCGACGTTTATACCTCGTTAAACCGAGAACTAGATAAAGTTTTCGTTGGTCAGCCTGAACTTATTTTGGGTTCGATCGTCGCGCTCTTTTCAGGGGGGCATGTTCTTGTCGAAAGCGCTCCGGGACTTGGAAAAACGCTTTTTGCCTCCGCCTTGGGACGCGCGCTTGGGTGCGATTTTGGACGCATTCAATTTACGCCCGATCTCATGCCGTCCGACGTGGTTGGCGCGCCCGTCTTCAATGTTAAAACGCAAGAATTCCAATTCCGAGCCGGACCAGTTTTCGCCCAAATTCTACTCGCCGACGAAATCAACCGCGCTCCGGCAAAAACACACGCCGCGCTTCTTGAGGCGATGCAAGAAGGCGCCGCGACCGTAGACGGCGTAACGCACCCTCTCCCCTCTCCTTTCTTCGTGATCGCGACGCAAAACCCAATCGAATCGGAAGGAACGTATCGTTTGCCAGAAGCGCAAATCGACCGTTTCATGTTCAAAATCATCGCGGATTATCCGTCAGAAAATGAAGAGCTGAAGATTCTTGCCGAGCATGGTAAAAACATCGGGGTCAAAGAAAAGCTCGACGTTGTACAACCGGTTCTTAACGCGCAAGAAATTTTAGAGTTACGTAAGAAGGTCAACGACGTTTACGTCGCGCCTCAGCTCCTTGATTACATCAATAAAATTGTACGTGCAACGCGCCAGTTTCCCCGTTTAACCTTCGGAGCTTCGCCACGAGCAGGAATCGCGCTAACCCAAGGCGCTCGCGCCCTCGCCGTCTTCCAAGGACGCGCCTTTGCCACTCCAGACGACGTCACGCGACTCGCGCTTCCAACGCTCCGACACCGCGTCGCCATGTCGCCAGAAGCGGAAATCGAGGGTAGAAGCGTCGACGAAATTCTATCTTCGCTTGTCCGTTCCATCAGCGTTCCAAGAATTTAATCCGCCCCGCGTCGATCAATTTAGATATTTCACAAATCTGAGGAATTTTCCATGTCGAGACTCCCTGCAATCACAAGAATCTTCTCGTCTCTTGTCGCTTTTGTACTTGTCTTGACGTTGGCGGAACACCTTTTCGCACAAGAATTTCGATTCGAAAAAGACGTCAAAAAATACGAATCTCAAAACGAGGAAAATCCGCCTACGGCAGAAACGACTTTCTTCGTAGGGAGTTCCACCTTCACGCGCTGGAAGGAAATCCCAAATGATTTCGCTGAATTTCACGCCATTAACCGAGCCTTTGGCGGTTCGCGTCTTACAGACTGGAACAACGTTGCGACGGCAAGACTTCTCGCGCCGTTTAGGCCGAATCGCGTCGTTCTTTACTGCGGGGGCAACGATATAACAGGCGGCGCCACCGGCGAGGAGGTTATGGAGCGTTTCAAAAAGTTCCTTGCCGATCTACGTCAATCAAATCCGGACGTGAAGGTTCATTTTTGCGCGCTCCATTTCGCGCCTGTCTGTGAAAAGAATTGGGATAAATTCCGTTTCTATAACGACGAGGTTAAAAAACTCGCGCAGGAGGATCCGAACCTCTACTACGTTGATTTTGAAAATTCCATTCGCGATAAGGACGGTAAAGTTCAGGAAAATCTTTATGCAAAAGACAGACTTCACTTAACGCGTGAAGCTGAAATCATTCTAGTTCCCGTTCTCATCGAATCAATCAAGCGCGAAATCGCCGACTCTCCGACGGAAAAGCGATAATCGGATCAAAAAACGCCTGTCTATGAACAAGGAGGGCGTCCCTAGGGGACGCCCTCCTTCGCTATTCGACTCTGTTCAGACGTTTTTGGATTCGTCAATAATTGACACGCCCGCTTATAAGAACGTCAGGACCGATCATTTCGATCTTCTTGTTTCGAAGCGTCGCCGCCTTGCGCATAAGTTCGCGACCGACGCCGCCGACCGCAACGACAGCTTCGCTTCCGCCGATGACTTTAGGAGAAACAAAAACTCGCGCCTCGTCCATAAGTTCGAGGTCAAAGAAGTGCCCTAGAAGCTCGCCGCCCCCTTCGACCAAAACGTTCGTCATACCGCGTTCGGCAAGTTGCGTGAGGAGCAACAAAAGCCGTTGTTCATGAGTAGGCGCGTCGATTACCATCACTTCCGCGCCCTTCGATTCCCAAAACTCTTTCTTACCCTTTGGCGTATTCGGTCCGAAAACAAGAAGAAGCGGAACGTCGCGCGCCGTCAGTGCAAGTTCAGAAAAAACCGAGAGCGTTCCCCCAGAGTCAACGACGATCCGCGTGGGAATCCTTTTCGGTTCTCGTCCTTCTGGAAGGCGAACAGTAAGTTTTGGATCGTCTTCCATAGCGGTGCGACTTCCAATTAAAATCGCGTCCACCGTCTCACGCCATTCGTGAACGCGCAACCGCGCCTCCTCGGATGAAATCCAATAGCTTGAGCCGATACGCGTCGCAATTTTGCCGTCGAGCGTCATCGCCCATTTTCCAATAATCCAAGGGCGCTTTTTCTCAAGTCTTGTCAGATACGGCAGATTGAGTTCGCGAGCGCTCTCGCCGCAAACGCCGACTTCAACTTCAATTCCAGCGGCCTTAAGTTTTTCAATTCCCGCGCCGTTCACTTCGGGAAACGGATCTACCATTGCGACGACAACCCGTTTGACTCCCGACTCAATAATCGCGTCGACACACGGCGGCGTCTTGCCCTGGTGAGAACAAGGCTCAAGCGTCACATACATAGTCGCGCCCTTAGCGAGTTCTCCCGCCATTTTCAGGGCGTTGATTTCAGCATGAGCTTCCCCATATCGTTGATGCCAGCCTTCGCCGACAACGAGGGCTCCTCCCTCCTCTGAAAACTGAGCGTCCCCGTCGGAACCTGGCGTATTATCATAATCTTCGCGAATTATCACACATCCGACCATCGGGTTGGGTTCAACCAATCCCTGACCGCGAAGTGCGAGGCGAAGAGCGCGTTCCATATAGACTTGATCTAGGTTCGAATCCATTTTTTCGCAACCGACCTTTCTAAATTGAAGTCGTCGGCAAAAACCGACGTAATATCTATCTTAGTTGTTACTCTGAAGCTAATTGTCAGCGTAGAGAAAAACTCTTCTGCGCCGCTACAAACGGCGCTCGCCGATTATAATCAACCTTACGCCCAAAAACAAGAGACGATGATTTTAGCGATTCTCGGAATCCAACATAAAAAGGCGACGAATCAATCGTCTTCGGACGTTCGATTCGTCGCCTGACAGTATTTCGACGGGGAAAAGAAAGACAAGTTTCAAAGGCGAAACGTCCTCACGCCCCTTTTTCGCGTTCTCGACGCAAGCGAATCAAGTCGGCGGTCGTTCTTAGAGAGCAGAATTTCGGACCGCACATCGTACAGTAATTCTCGTTGGCAATCGTCCCGTCAGGATTGAGCGTAGGATGTAAACCTTTCGGGCATCCATTAGGAATCTGGTCGGCAAGAACGCCGTTTTTCGCAGCGTCCTCTGCGCGCGCTTTCGACGCGGTCGCCTGATCGGCTGGGTTGGTTCGCGCTTCCTCGTAGTACTGTCTGGCGCGTTCAGGGTCGAGAGCAAGTGAAAACTGTTTTTCCCAGTCGAACGCTTGACGGGCGCGCGCCATTTCGTCGTCACGTTCCTGCGCGCCAGGTCGATGAAGCGCTATATCGGCGGCGTGCGCGGCAATTTTAAACGCGACGCAACCATTGCGAACGTCCTCGAGATTGGGCAAACCAAGGTGTTCTTTGGGCGTGACATAACAGAGCATCGAAGCGCCGTTGAAGGCGGCCGCCGTCGCTCCAATCGCGCTCGTTATGTGATCGTAACCGGGCGCGACGTCGCATACGACAGGCCCAAGAACGTAAAACGGCGCGTCGAAACATTCCCTCTGCTGACGCTTCATATTGTCGGCAATTTGATCAAACGGAACATGACCAGGTCCCTCAATCATAACCTGTGTTCCATGTTCCCATGCGCGCTTCGTCAATTCGCCCATTACAGAAAGTTCGCCGAACTGCGCCGCGTCGCTCGCGTCGTGGATACAACCGGGACGCAGACCGTCGCCAAGACTCCACGAAACGTCATACGCCTTCATGATTTCGCACAGTTCGTCGAAACATTCGTAAAAAGGATTTTCAGCGTTGTGCGCGACCATCCACTTGGCGGTAAGAGAGCCTCCGCGACTCACGATCCCCATATATCTTGAATCAATGAGGGGAATGTGACGCTGCAACAGCGCGCAGTGAATCGTCATGTAATCGACGCCCTGCTTCGCCTGGCGTTCGACGACGTCGAGAATATCCGCGCGCGTCATGTCAAGAACGTCGTCCAACTCCTCGCATATTTGATACATTGGAACCGTGCCAAGCGGAACGGAAACAGCGTCGATCATGCGAACGCGTAATGCGTCGAGGTCGTCAGATCCCGTTGAAAGATCCATCACGGTATCCGCGCCATATCGAACGGCGAGTTCTATCTTTTCAAGCTCGCGACGCAAATCGCCGGCAAGAGACGAAACGCCAAGATTAGCATTAATTTTCGTCGTCGCTTTGCGACCAATCGCTATCGGCGAAAGTCCCTTTTCAAGATGGTTCCTATTTGCTGGAATAATCATCCGCCCAGCCGCAACTTCCGTGCGGATTATTTCGGGATCAAGACGTTCTTTTCGGGCGACCGTCTCCATTTCAGGAGTAACGACGCCAGCGCGCGCCTCTGTAAGTTGCGTCATAATGAATGCCTTTGCCTAAAACGAAAAGGGACGAACAAAAATTGTCATGAAACAAAAAACAAGCTCGCGGTTAATCCGAGCAAATTGTAATTCGTCGTCATGGCGTTGTCTTTAGGAAACCGTCTCGTATGTCGCCGAAACAGCGACTTTATTATAAAACGTCAAACAAAACGTCAAGTTGCTTTTGACGACTGGGGTTCGTCATAGTCCGTCGAAACGCGAAGAAAAGCGCGCTCTAAGCGTGAAGACCGTTCAAAGCGATTATCGTCGCAATAATTGTCGCACGCCGAGAGAATCAAAGCTCCAACGTTCCGATTATCTCGGAAAGATCGCTAATTCCTGCTTGTTCCATGACGATAGGAAGTTCGTCTAATATTTCAGTCGTAACCTTTGGGTTAAAGAAGTTTGCCGTGCCAACCTGGACGGCGCTCGCGCCCGCGACAAGAAAATCCATAACGTCGTCGACGTTCGAAATTCCTCCGATACCGATAATTGGAATCTTAACAGCTTGGGCAATTTGCCATACGCAACGGAGCGCAATTGGTTTAATCGCCGGACCGCTAAAGCCGCCGCAACCATTGCCGAGACGAGCGCGACGTCGACGCCAATCGACTGCCAATCCATAACACGTGTTAACTGCGGAAATCATGTCCGCGCCGCCCGCTTCCGCCGCTTTTGCAATATCAGAAATTTTCGTTACGTTCGGCGAGAGTTTTACGGAAAAAGGAATCGTAAGACGGCGTCGCATTTCGCTTGTTATCTTCTCGCAAAGAATCGGATCAATTCCAAAATCGACGCCGCCGGAGACGTTCGGACAACTCACGTTAAGCTCAATAGCCGTAACGCCGGACTCGACGTTAAAACGTTCGGCAAATATCCGACAATCGTCCATCTTCTTTGCGGCGACGCTCACAATTATAGGACGCCCGATTGAACGCAGATAGGGCAGCTTATGGGCAATAAAATCGTCGAGACCGTCGTTGTCGAGTCCTATCGCGTTGAGCAGTCCCGCGGTAACTTCTGTTGTTCGAGGCGGCTTATTACCTGCTCGGGGCTCAACCGTTATCGTCTTTGGCACAATGCCTCCAAGTCGAGAGAGATCAAGCAATTTTGCGGCCTCACGCGCATAGCCGAACGTTCCAGACGCGGTCAAAATCGGATTCGGCAAAGTAATTTTTCCAAGAGTTACGGAAAGAGACATCATCTATCCTCTACGTTTGACTCAAATCGAGACGTCGCGCAACAGACGCGTTACCGGGGGTACCGTCTTATAATTTTTTCTCGCAAATCCGCAGGAGCCAATCGAAAACTCTCAAACGCGTCGTATAGAGAAAAGAGCATCTCACGGACGTCATTGTGAAAATTTTTGAGAAGCGTCTCAACCTCGGAGTCGCCTATTTTAAACTCCTCGTAATCTTCGAGGAGAAAATCCAACAGCTGACGAATTGTACTTACCGAAGGGATTGTCCTAAAGAGTACAGGAACGCCAATCATCGGGGCGTGCGAGGTCAGAAGAAGCCCTAGATGATTCATGCGGCAGAATGTTCTAATAATGATCCGATTGGCAAAAGAGAGTTGTTCAAAACCGTCAAATACGAGGATTTTCCGATCAAAAAAAGCTCTCTTTTTCTCGACGTCGAAGTTAAAAGGTATCTCCAAAGTTTTTTGCGACACGTCGTCGCCATTATATCCCGACTCGCTGGAATCTTCATTCTCTGTTGCTGTTAATTCGACGTCGTCATAGTCTTCCGTATCGTCGTTCGCAATCGCTTCAAGCGTTTCCGTATCGGGAAAGGCGGAAAATTTTATCGGCTCAGACGGTTTTTTAAAGCCTAAGGAACCTAAATCCGTAGTTCCCCCTGAAGGTAATCCGCCAAAGTTGCCGGCAGAATTAAACCCAAAGACGCCGACAGACTTCGGCGCGGCGGCTTTGCCCTCTACGCTCTCAGTCTTAGCGTCGACTACCTCGTCGGGACTGCGCGAAGCCGACTCGGTAGAACTTACGCGAAACTCCTCTTCTGTTTCCCCCCCGTCTGAACGTGCCGCCTCTTGATCGAAATCACGGTCGGGGAAAATCTCCTTGAGAAACTCGCGGCGCTGAGCGGTATATTCTTCCGACGTCATAACAGGAGGCGGCAGAAGAAAATTTGTCGGTAAAAGTACCGGCGTTTTCTGCAAAAATTTTTGTAATTCCATCCAAAAAGATTCTGGAAGGAAGCGATTCTGATCGTGCAAGGACCATGAAAAAAGATCATAACCCTGCTTGACGAGGACGTCTTTTAAATAAAACAAGAGAGACGACTTGCCGCTTCCATGATCGCCGACAATCTGACCACGACAGGAATGTGAAATAAATTGATCGACGAGAAAACGCAAACACACCACATGGCGCAAATCTTCGCCAGCTCCGACGGTGCTGAAGAAAAATTCGGCAAACTTGTTCGGATGAAAATTCTTAATCCGATCGATATAAGAAGATTCGAAGAAAAAAGGAGCCTTGCCGGGCGCGGTAAAACGAGTTGAAAACGGGTTGCCTCCAGGGAGTGGAGAAAAGCGCTCGTTCATGGTTTGCTGTCCTATCGCAAGGTTCACGGTCGCGTCGCCCGATTATTCGCATAAAGGCTCTGCGCAATACTAAAACTCATTTCGCATCCTGCGATCCGCGGAAAAACAAATCTTGCTCAACCCGTAAACAATTTCAACGTCCTCATATCAGGCAAGTCGCCTAGATAAAAGGGCGTTTCTTCCAGAAGTTGGACTCCGTTTGACAAAAAGACACGTAAACGGACGCTCCAATGAATCTTCACAATTACGCCGTTATACGTGAGAGGACTCTGTGGTAAAACAACGCTAAATCGACCGGGCTGGAGCGGGTCGATCCAGTCGCCGTTCTGGCTTGAAAGCCTCCAGAAGGCGTGAACGCCAACGTCCTCGTTCCCTTTACCTTCGGTTCGCCAAAGTACGGAAAATTCGAGCGAGTCAATTGAATCGAGACGAATTTCGTTCAGGTAATAGCTACCCGCGAGCGTCTCGCCCGGATAGTATATACGGTTCCCTCGACCATCCAAGCGGATGAAAATTTGGTCTTTTGACCATGCGCCGACAAACGGCGGCTTCACGCTCTCGGGATACATCGTCTAACCTATCGTTACAACCAGCACGCCGACGACGCGAAAACGAACGAAACGTCTCTATCGTCGAACTCCTAATGTCACTCGATTCCCTATAGTTTAGTCCCCGTCCTGGTTGCGTCAAGGTCAGGGAGAAGGCGGCGGGAGTTCGAAGACTACACGTTCGACACGAAAGAAACGTAGGTCGTCGCCGGCGTCAAGCAAATTCTAGGGCTTCGGCATATAGATGAAACGGAACCCCACGTAAGGCCCCTTTCGGTCCCCGTTGTAATAACCGCGGTAAGCGAAATTGCACTCGTAATCGTAACTATCCCAACAACCACCGCGATCGGTACGGAGATTCGCCGGCGTTTCTTCGTCAGTCGCGCCAGTTGGATCAACTACGTCGAGACCATTCCCGTTTTCATCCACGGCAATCTTCCCCGCTTTATCTGCAGTCCATTCCCAAAGATTACCCAACATGTCATAAACGCCCCAAGCGTTAGGCGACTTCGTCGCGACGTCGTGAGTTCCGCCGTAATCGTCGTCGCCAAACCAAGCGAACTTTTCAAGCTCATCCGTCTTAAGAAGTCCTGTCTCGCCCGCTCGAGCGACGTATTCCCACTGAGCCTCCGTCGGCAACTGAAACTTTGTCCCGTCAGGAAGGCGGGCGAGCGAGGTTAATTTTTCACAGAAAACAACAGCGTCGTCGTGACTCACCGTATCGACTGGCTTAGAATCCCCTTCGTATTTGCTTGGATTCTCGCCGCAAACAGCGCGCCACATTTTCTGCGTCGTTTCTGTTTCGAGAATCCAGAATCCGCGGGTAAGAGTCACTTTATGCAACACGCCAAAATCAACGTCGCCTCCAACCTCGCCGGAACCGTCCTTAGAACTGCCCATAACAAAGGAGCCCGCGGGAGCCCATCGAAAAGCATATTCTACCCCGTCGATAGAAACTACGGCGCGATCGCCTTCCTTGTTTCCCTGTTTGAGAATCGACTCAACCGAGTCGTCAGACGCCTTCGCTACGGAAGCAACAAGTATAAACATTATGACCGCTACGCCCAGCAGCGTTCGGGACAAGCGTTTCGAAACGTTAGTCATGAGATTCCCCACAATGAATACGTATAAATACGCTTAAAGAGTCTACGACAATTGAAAACAGAACTTCCCGTCGTATTCTTTAACGCGCTACGACGGGAAGATTCCTCAACTGACGTCAGGAAACGAGTTTCCAACGCTTGCACCGCAGACGCGCAAACCACGAGCCCTGCATCTTTTCGTACCAGATGGTGAAAAGCGAACCGTCGTCCAGTTGAACGGTGGCGGGATAGCCAAGATCGCCGCTTGTCGCGTCCCCATAGAGAACAAGGGGATCAGACCAAGTCTCGCCGCAGTCGTCGCTTACACGCGCTTGAACGCCGAGGGGCGCTCTGCGGTATCCATAGGTCATCAGCAGTCGTCCGTCTTGAAGACGATTCAAAAACGCGGGGATTCCCCAAACGCCTATCGATCTGGGCGTCGACCAAGTCTCGCCGCCGTCCTTGGAAACGGTTTGGAGATTCTCGTCGCCGTTGTTCTTGTTGCCGTTACGTATATGAGCGACAATCGTCCCGTCCGACGCTTCTGCGGCATGGAGTTCGTAATACGCGGAACAAACATCTCCCTCGCGCGTAGGAATAATTCCCGCGACACGCCAAGTTTGGCCGTCGTCCTCTGAAATCGACGCGCCACATCGATGCTCCTGAGTCCAAAGTTCCGTCCCCATGTAGAGTTGCCGACCGTCGGAAAGCTGAATTGGACCGTGAGGACTATTGAACGGAGTAGAATATCGTTCAGACCATGTGACGCCGCCGTCGGTTGAGCGCAACATCCAACACCCGACTTCCTTTGCGCGCTGTTCAGGAGTCAAACGACGGTGAACCGCCATCCATTTTTCGTAACGTCCGTCCGACCAAATATCAAGACGCGGCTTACCCTCGGCGCGGAAGTTTATTTCTTCTTCAAGCAATCCGACATAGGCGAGAGAGGTGAACGTCGTTACAAGAATCGTTCCCTTATCCGTCACGCATATTCCGGCGTCGCGATCGTCTATCGGACTATCATAGAGCGTTTGAGGCCAGGTCCAAGTTTTACCGTTGTCCTTCGAACGAAAAAGGTCAACGCGACCAAAAGGACACACGTGACCTTCGCGACCGCCGGAGGCGACGACCAAAAGTTCGTCGCCTCTCTTGGCAATCGTCGGCCAACCGTAATAGTACTCAGGAGGCGAGCTAAACACGCGGGTTTCTTCCAACGTCTGAAACTCGGGAGTTACGGTCGCGCCATAAACACGACTACTCAGAAAAGGGGCCGCGCAAACGCCGGCAAGCGCCGCCGACGCGTTGTACCTCATAAAATCCCGACGACTAAGTTTACGATTCATAGATTGCCTCGACAACAAACGAAAATTCCCAACACGTTCCGAACAACAGCGGAACCACGCTGAGTATACGCGTTTTAGAAATCGATTTCAATGAAAAGAAGGAAAAAAAACAAAACGTTCCTTCAAAGTCTTCAATTAAAATAGCCGGAGAAAAAAACAAACCCCGAAATCGACGTCTTTCGACGTCGATTTCGGGGAATGGTTCTATCTTCGCCAGAACTTTCTAGAAAGAACGGGCGCAAACGTAAATCACTTTTCAAGTCCCCAGTCGCGGATCAACTGTTCGGCGCCAGGGGTCATGCGACGCAGTTTCGCCGCGAAAACAGCCTTGCCAGCTTCGTCAAGGGTCGGAAGTTTGGCCTTCATACGAGCGAGCTGCTCATGACGCTTACGACGGGAATTAATCTCCTTTTTACGTTCTGAAAGGGACACTGTATTCTCCTAAGTGTACAAAGTTTACCGACGATTCGCTCCGTACGACGAAAATGTCGGAAAATGAATGTGACATGTTGTATCTGAAGCGTCAGGCCCGTCGCGTTTGAAACTAAGGCGCGAAAAACCCGACGTATAATCCGATTTTAACCTCGCGCCATTCTAGCGGTTTGAGAAAACTCGTCAAGGCGCGCGAAAGGTCGAATTGGCGTTTTCTTCGCTTTTTCGCGAAAACTTATCAGACTTTAACTCCTTAAAGCTCCGCCCAAAACGCCGGTAAACACGCGTAAGAAAAAGCACGGGAAAAGGAATTAAAGTACGCGAGCGCCTTGCGCCGGACGCGTCGAAAAAATCGTCGCGTCTTTGCCGACGAGTCTCTTGTACTCTTTTTTGAGAATCTGCGTAATCTCGTCGACCTTGTCTGTCTTAACAAGCGAGACAGTACAGCCACCGAAGCCGCCGCCGGTAATGCGGGAGCCGATAACGCCCCCGTTCATCCCAATACCTCGAGCAATTTCAACTAAAGCGTCAATCTCTGGACAGGAAACTTCGTAATTGTCACGCAACGAGTCATGACTGGCGTACATTTGAGCGCCGACGGTTTCCCAATCTCCAACCTTAAGCGCCTCGGCTGTCTTCAACGTCCTGACGTCTTCGCTGACGGCGTGAAACGCGCGTTTGAAAAGCAGGTCGCCATTATCGGCGCCAACAAGTCTTTCTTTCGACGCTAGGAGGGCGTCCAACGAAACGTCTCGTAAAAGCGAAACGCCGAGAATACGCGCCGCTTCCTCGCAACACGAGCGTCGTTCGGGATACTCGCTGCCTGTAAGCTGGTGCTTGACGTTAGAGTTCGTAATGAGAACAGAAACAGAAGGATCGACAAACGGTATCATTTCCGGCTTTTGACTACGGCAATCGAGAAGCATCGCATAGTCTTTTTCCGCGAGCGTTGAAATGAACTGATCCATAATGCCGCAGGTCATTTTGGCGAAAACATGCTCTACCTGCTGACACATCAGCGCTTTTTCAACCTTTCCGAAACTAACGCCGCCGAGTTCTTCCATTAGCGTCGCGACAGCGACTTCAAGCGACGCGCTACTTGAAAGTCCCCCGCCAAGAGGAACGTTGGAATTGATCACCGCGTTAAATCCGGGAACTTTAGCGCCTTTCTTAATCGAAAACGATATCGCGCCCTGAACGTAAGACGTCCAGTCGACTTCATTCGAAGGCGTAACGTCGCCCTTGAGGATAAAATCCGAGGTCGCGTTCATGTTGTTTGAGAAAATCGTCGCCGAAGACGCCGTCGTCGGACTCGCCGCAATTATCGTGCAACGTTCGATCGCCATCGGAAAGACGAAACCGCCGTTATAATCGGTATGCTCGCCTATGAGATTAACACGTCCAGGCGCCGCGACGACAACCTGAGGCGCGCCTCCGTACTTTTCGTTAAAGAGGCGCTTCGTTTCTTCAAGGAGTTCTTCAAAAAGTCGATCAGACATCAGAGTCTCCACGGTTCAAGGAAAAATCCATCCGCGTCCTTGAATGGACGGGGCGTTTATGGTTTGGCGACCAAGAAAACGTTCGTACAAACGAAAATCAAGGTTCGCCGCGTAAAAATTCAGCAAAAGCTTCTTCCGAATCGACGTTCTTCTCAACCCACGTTCCGTCGATACGGAGCGCTGCGACGAAATCGTCGACGTCGTCTTGTTCGTCAGCGGCGACGTCGACGCTTGTTTGGTCGCCGCCTTCTCCGTCGTCCTCAACGTCAACGTCGTCGGGCACGACAAGAATAACCTCGCCTGACTCGTTCGTAATCTGACCGCCGTCAGACTGTTCTATTCCGTTCGTCTCTTCGCGTAGCCAACACGCCAACGTCGCAAGCCGATCCCAATTGGCGGGACCAAATCCGGCGTCGAACACAGTAAAACAATAGCAACCTTTTGTCTTAGCAAGTTTCTCATGCGCCCACTCGCGATTACAGACGGGCAACATTTCATCGACACAATCTTGAAACTCTTCAATTTCATCTGCGAGAAATGCAGAGTCGTCGAGCGAATCGTAGACAAGCGAAGCAATTTGATTCTCGTCCGGGTCGAATAGCAACAACTCAACCGGCGCGGCGTCTAAATCGTCGACGCTTTCTTCTTCAACAACGCCATAAAAAGTAAGACCGACGTTCTCTTTCTCAAGAAACGCCTCTATCTCGTTCGCCCAAATACTTTTTTCAGTCGGAGTAAAAACACGGTAAAAAAAAGACATGGCGTAACCTCGTGCTTATGTTGCTCTAGCGACGAAAGCGCTCAATGGCTAGACGCGTCTGAAGGCGGTTCCTTCGCGCTCCAAAGCTTAGCTAGCTCAACAAGCGTTTCAGTCGCTTTCTCATGCTCTTCAACGTCGAGAAACTCCATTACGGAATGAAAGTTCCGCCCGCCGGTAAAAAGATTCGGCGTGGGAAGCCCCATCTCCGTCAGACGCGAACCGTCGGTGCCGCCGCGAATCGGAATCCATTTCGGTTCAAGACCAACGCGTCTTGTCGCCTCTTCGAGGACCTCAAGAACTTCAGGCGACCTCTTGAGAAAATACCCCATGTTGAGGTATTGTTGAACGAAATGAATCTGGCAATCAAAAGCGCTTCCGACAGTTTCGGCGACGTCGGCGACCTTTTCCTGAAGAAACTGTTTATTTTTTTCTCGCTCAATCTCGTCAAACGCGCGAAGTAAAAACTCCGCCCTTGCCTGAGACACGCCCCCTTCCATCCTATAGAGATGGATAAACGGTTCGCGTCCCTCTGTTTCTTCAGGCGTTCGATCAAGAGGAAGCGCGGCGACAATGCGCGCTAAAGCACGCGAGGCGTTGATCATTGTCGATTTCGCTTCGCCTGGATGAACGTCGACTCCTTTCGCGACGACAACTGCTTTGTCGGCGGTAAAGGTTTCGCCGTAGATTTCGCCGCCTGGCCCTCCGTCGACGGTATACGCGTAGTCGGCGCCAAAACGCTCAAGATCGAAAAACGCGGTTCCGTTTCCGATCTCCTCGTCGGGAGTAAAGCACACGCGAATATTTGCACGAGGTTCGTCAGACGCTATCAATCGCTCCAGCGCGGACATGATTGCGGCGATTCCAGCCTTGTCGTCGGCGCCGAGAAGCGTAGAACCGTCCGTTACGACAAAATGATCGCCGACGAGCGTCTTCATATCTTCAGTTTCGGCGATAACGACGCCGTTCTCAAGCTTGACGTCGCCTCCCTGATACTCGATCACACGGGGCTTAACGTTTGCGTCGGACGCGGCGCAGGATGCGTCAAGATGTGCGATAAATCCAATTGTCGGAACACGGCGATCTGCAACGTTTGTCGGCAGCGTCGCCGTAACATAACAATGTTCGTCGACGTACGCGTCGGAAAGTCCAAGTTCCAAAAGTTCGTCTACAAGGACTCTTGCAAGATCAAATTGACAGTCGGTGCTGGGAGTCGTCGTCGTTTCCTCGCTCGAAGTCGTTTCGATTCGGGCGTACTTAAGAAATCGTTCCAACGGAGTTTTCATATTCACGCGTCCTTCGACGTTTCAAAAACAAGGTCGCAAAGATACAACCATACGGGACCAATCCCCGCTAAAGTATACGACGAACGTCGACGAGAAACAAGGCGCGAAACAGAGGTCGTTCGGAAAAAAGCATGAAATGAAAAGGGAAAATCCAGAAGTAGTCCAATATCGCGCCTGAGAACGTGATAGAACGTCGCGCACGTTAAACGAAACGCGAAAAATCAGGAGTCGCCCTCGAGCGCTTCTTGCTTGAGACGCATAAGCGTAGCGAACGCTTCGACGGGAGTCATCGTATCGACGTCTAGTTCGCGAAGTTCGGAAATTACCGGGTGGTCCGAAGCGCCAAAAAGGGAAAACTGAACGATCGCCTCGCCTTTTTTTTGATTCGACGTTTTTGTTGAAAGACGGTGAAGCGTCTGACGTGTCGCGGCAGTGGTTTCTGTGACGCGAGCGTCTTCAAGACCTTTTAATATCTGACGTGCGCGCTCGACGACTGCGGTCGGCACGCCCGCAAGTTTGGCGACATGAACGCCGTAACTTTTATCGGCGGGGCCATCCTCGATCTTATGGATGAAAGAAATTTCGCCGCGCCATTCCCGAACGGCGACGTTCAAATTGCTCACGTTCGAACAAACCTCGGCAAGTTCCGAAAGTTCATGATAATGGGTTGCGAAAAAGGCGCGACATTTGATCTTTTTCGCAATATGCTCGGCAATCGCCCACGCTAATGCGACGCCGTCATATGTGCTCGTACCTCGACCAATTTCATCAAGAATAACCAAACTCGACGACGTCGCGTTATTGAGAATCCTCGCCGTCTCGATCATCTCGACCATGAACGTGCTCTGACCGCGCGTCAACTCGTCAGAAGCGCCTACTCGCGCAAAAATGCGATCGACGATCCCTATCGTCGCGCTTTTTGCAGGAATAAACGACCCCATATGCGCCATGAGTACGAGTAGCGCCGTTTGGCGGATAAACGTGCTTTTACCCGCCATATTAGGACCCGTGATCAGATGAACATAGCCCTTTTCATCGTCGCAACGTGAGTCGTTAGGAACAAATTCGCCGCTTGAACACGTCATGTCCAGCACAGGATGACGTCCGTCGACAATTTCAAGAATTGGTTCATGAACAAGTTTTGGACGACAGTACTGCTGCGAAACGGCAAGATCGGCAAGCCCCGTAAGCGCGTCGAGCCGCGCTAGCGCGCCGGCTGTCCGCTGAATTTCCGCGCGCGCCTGCGCAACTCGATGTTGCAATTCGGCAAAAATTTGCATCTCGATCTCAAGCGCTCTTTCCTCGGCGTTTAACGCCTTTTCCTCGTATTCTCGAAGTTCTGGAGTCGTAAAGCGCTCGACGTTCTTCAGCGTTTGCTTACGCACATAATTTGCCGGAATATTTTCAGACGCGCCCTTTGCTCGGGTAATCTCAATATAAAAACCAAAAACGCTCGTGTAACCGACGCGCAAGTTTGGAATCCCCGTCGCTTCCGCTTGACGCGTTTGATACTGCGCCATCCACTCTTTGCTATTACGTTTAATCTGTCGCGGTTCGTCGAGTTCGGCGGAATACCCGTCGGCGATGAAACCTCCGTCTCGATAATTGAGAGGAACGTCGTCGACAAACGCACGGTTGAGTTCGTCGCAAAGTTCAGTTTGAAGCGAGATTCGTTCGCCAAGCAACTGTAGAAGTTGACTCTTCGATCCTTCGAGAAACGTCTTAAAAACAGGTAGAATCTGAAGCGTTTTCCCAATATTAACGAGCTCTCGTGGAGTCGCTCGCTCTTGAACGATTCGCGAAACGAGACGTTCAAGGTCAGAAACGCCGCGTAACGCGTTACGAATCGACGATACTTCGGCGCCAAGTGAAATAATTTCCTCTATCGCGTCCTGTCGTGATTCTATCATGCCGACGTCGATCAAAGGACAGGCGAGCCAATCGGCAAGGAGGCGACTCCCCATCGACGTCTGGCATCGATCGATCGTCGCCAAAAGCGAACCTTCGCGACGACCGTCTCGATAAGTCTGTACAATTTCAAGACTTCGACGTGTCGATTCGTCTATTTCGAGATACTGAGCGACGCGGTGTGGGGTCAACGTCGCAATAAAATCGAGAGACTGCTTCTGCATCTCCTTGAGAAAAGCCAGCGTCGCGCCGGCCGCCTGCAAGGCGAAAATATCGGACGTTTCGGATTTAAATCCAAATCCTTCAAACGTTCTCACTTTGAAGTGACTTGTTAGCGCGTCAAGCGCGGTATGGCGCGAAAATTCCCAGCCCGGACGTTGTGTGATAGTCGTCCTCTCGACAAACCATTCCGGAAAACATGTTCTAAGTTCGTCTTGAACGAGGCATTCGGCAGGATTAATACGGGCAAGATGATCGAAAAGTTCCCCGTATGCGACCGTCGTCGCAAAGAAAGCGCCTGTCGATAATTCGGTCCAAGCTAATCCTACAAGTCGATTCGGTTCGATACCCGACGCGTCGAAGACTGATTTCTTGGATATGTCGACGTTGCTAAACGTCGCGCCTGCGCCAAAGTTTGGATCGTCAGGATCGGAGTCGGTCGTTTCAGAAACGACTGGCGTCGCAGTTTCTTCAAAGCCTAAAGTGAAAAGAGTCGGCTCAGACGACGGGCGAGATTTATTTTTTCGACTCGCCTTGGCTATTTTCAGGCTGACGCTCTCGTCGGAAATATAAATGGCGGCCAGAAAATTGCTCGTCCGAGGATCGAGCATCGATTCGTCCATAAGCGTTCCGGGCGAGACAATGCGCGTAACCTCACGTCTAACGATAGACTTCGCCTTTTTCGGATCCTCCATCTGATCGCAAACAGCCACGCGGTGCCCCGCTCTCACAAGGCGCGCAAGGTAATTGTCTAAATGCTGCCAAGGAAACCCCGCCATCGGCATGGCGTCGGCCTTATTGCGATCACGAGTCGTTACGGTAATGTTTAACGTCTTAGCGGCTTTGTATGCGTCGTCGTTGAACATCTCGTAGAAGTCGCCCATGCGGAAAAGTAACAAAGCGCCGCGAGAGGCCTCCTTTGCGGCGTAATACTGTTTCATCATCGGGGTGAGTTCACGATCGTCGTTCATAGCGTTCCCAACACTACTAAAAAATAACAAAGGCGGCGAAGAAGATAACTTCAAAAAAAACTCTCTCCGTCACACGATTGGAGCGCTTCAATTATATCAATTGTTGGAATCCTTCGAGACGGAGACAGGGGAGTCAAGACCATTTTCGCCTACTTAAAATCGCTACATCCGTTACATTTTCAATTATCGTTATAATTTCACAAGTAGCTCTGTCCCGAAATATCGTAAAAAATCATTAACTTGCGCTTTCCAACAAACCGTCAAGCTTTTTATAGATCATAACCGTGTCTCTAGGGTGTTTTAGAGCGCTGCCGCGAGCGTCTCAAATCGGGCCGCCCCTGTTCAATAGAAAAAATAGGGGTAGAATACTGCCAAAATAACTTAAAAGCGTCGCGTGTTAGGAGTAGGAGAAATAAGAAGTTCGCCTTTCTAACAGCGCAGTTTTCCACCGGCGCGCCAGGCGTATCGCGTAGTTCGTTTGTTCGAAACGTCGCGGCGTCGTCGGCGCTCTTGACGGCGACGCGACTTGACGTCATATTCTGAGGAGACTTCTCAATGATCGTTACGACAAAGGATCTGTTCAAGGAAGCTTATGGCAAGTACGCTATCGGCGCCTATAACATTAACAATCTCGAGCAACTCGTCGGACTTTTCCGCGGCAACCTCGGCAAATCTGCCGCCAACGAAGACCCGAACGACGATTCCAAGAGCGCTCCCTTCATCATCCAGATTTCTCGCGGCGCGCGTTCCTACACCGACAAAAACTTCCTCGAAGGCATGATTCGCACCGCCGACAAAGTTTTCCCGGAAGCGATCTTCGCCGTTCACCTTGATCATGGCACCGAAGACGTCTGCTACGACTGCATCGACTCCGGATTCTATAGTTCAGTCATGGTCGATGCTTCTCACGAAGAATTCGCCAAGAACGTCGAAATTACCAAGCGCGTCGTCGATCGCGCCCATGCCAAGGGCGTCGTCGTCGAAGCGGAGCTCGGGCAGCTCGGCGGCGTTGAAGAAGACGTCGTCGGAAGCGTAAAACTGACGAACCCGGAACAGGCGGCTGAATTCATCGAAAAGACTGGCGTCGACTCCCTCGCCGTCGCGATTGGAACCTCTCACGGCGCCTTCAAGTTCTCTGGCAAACAAGGTCTTCATTTTGACGTCCTCGAAAAGATCCAGAAGGCGGTTAACGAAGTCAAACCGAACTTCCCGCTTGTCATGCACGGAAGTTCTTCCGTCCCGCAGGAATGGGTTCAGCGCATCAACAACGCCGGCGGCGCGATGAAGAACGCCAGCGGCGTCGATGAAAAGCAGTATCTGCCCGCCGCCAAACTCGGCGTTACGAAGATCAACATCGACACGGACGGTCGTCTTGTGTGGTGCGCGATTCACCGCGAATTCTTCCGCGATCATCCGGAAAAATTCGATCTTCGCGAACCTGGCAAGATTTTCATGCCCGCGTACGCCGAATATATCATTCACAAGAATCAGATGCTCGGTAGCGCCGGTCATCTTGAGGAAGTTCGTAAGGTCGTTGCGAAGTGATTCAATCGTAGCTTGGACGAAACGAGGTCTTTTCGTCCCGCTAACAATAAACGCCGGGCGCTTTTTGAAAAGCGCGCGGCGTTTTTGTTTTCATGCGCGGCAAGACGACAATTTTTTTTACATTTTGCATAATCAGCCCACTTCAAAAGCGTCTAACGAGACGGATATAATTAGACGATGAAGAAAGTAGACGTAGCGTCTCCAGAACCGTTTTCCTTCTTTTTACTCCTTCGAAATCATGACGAACTTAAAGACAGTCAATTCAAGCGCCCGTTTACTAGGACGTTTCGGCGATCTTTTAGGAATATGCGCGATTTCTTGTAGTTTCGTCTGCGTGATTGCGTCAACGGCGCCATGTCAGGAGCCTGACGTCGCGCAATCGGGGGGCGTTACAATCCACAAGGGGGGCGGAATAAGGGGAGTCGTAGAAAATCCCGACGCTGAATCCACCGGGTATTATGAAATAGAACCCTCTCTCGGAGGCAAAATTTCCATCGCCGTCGCAGAAGTCAAACAGACGACGGCGTTGCGACCAGAACAGATTTCTTACCGAAAGTTCGCGCCGCTAGAAAAAGACGACGTAGCGTCGCAATTAAAAATCGCCAGATGGGCGGCGACTCAGAAGCTATCGGCGATCTCCGACGCCCACTATCAACGTGTTTGCGAGCTTGATCCTGAAAACGAAGAGGCGCGCAAAGCCTTAGGACATGTTAGAATTAACGGCGAATGGGTCTCCAACAAAGAAAGGATGGAACAAAACGGTCTAGAACGCGTCAATGGACGGAACGTCTCTAAACAAGAAGCGGAACTAATCCGTCAACAGGAAGCTAACAAAGAAGCGGCCCGGTACTGGAAGAAGGAAATTCAGTTCCTCTATCAAGGCGCCGCCAACGGCAATCAACGCGCGCGTGAAGCGTTCCGATCAATCCGCAGTCCACAAGCTCTCGCGCCGCTCCTAAAGACATTCGAAAACGAAAAGAAGAACCCGGAAGGACGAATTCTTCTGACGCAAGCTATCGCCGCAATAGGCTCTCCGGCGGCGCTCAGCGAGCTTGGCAAGATTGCAATCAACGATCCAGACATGGACGTTCGCGTCGCCGCGGTTGAGGGAATCTGTCGTAAAAAACTCGCAGCCCCCGACGCGGTCGAGTATTTCCGCCGACGTTTACGAGCGTCTTCTGACGTCGCGTCGGTTAATCGCGCCGCCTACGCCCTTGGACGTCTCCAAAGCCCTGCCGCAATCCCTGACCTCATCAACGCGCTCATAACAACGAGCAAGAGTCAAGTTATCGTCGGATCAGATCAAACGGGAATGTCCGTCGATAATACGGGTAAGATTTCAGGCTTTTCGCCGGGCGGGGGAACTCGTGTTAAAACGGTTTCGCAACTGAACGAAAACGAAACAGTTCACGAAGCGCTTGTCGCAATCGTCGCCGCCAATTACGCCACGCCGGTTGATTTCGGTTATAACATAGACGCATGGATTCGCTGGCGACGTGAAACTGACGAACTAGGTCGCT
>CAMJTU010000035.1 GCA_946408825.1 uncultured Planctomycetaceae bacterium | reverse complement strand
AAACCCATTTCGTAACGAAGAAGGCGCGAAGCCTAAGCCTCGCGCCTTCATTTTAACACGTTAGCTTGCCGCTATCAAAGGCGATCAGAGGTTGCCCATGCGATAGATGAGGTCGGCGGCGCGGGCGCTAAACCCATTTCGTAACGAAGAAGGCGCGAAGCCTAAGCCTCGCGCCTTCATTTTATCACGTTAGCTTGCCGCTATCAAAGGCGATCAAAGGTTGCCCATGCGATAGATGAGGTCGGCGGCGCGGGTGCTGTAGCCCATTTCGTTGTCGTACCAAGACAGAATCTTGACGAGGTTGCCGCCGATGACCATGGTCCATTCGGGGACGAAGATGGAGCTGAAGGACTGTCCGACGACGTCGGCGAGGACGAGCGGATCTTCGCAGTAATCGAGAATGCCCTTGAAGTTTTCGGTCTCAGACGCGGCCTTAACGGCGGCGTTGACTTCTTCTTTCGTGACGTCTCTTCCGAGGACGGCGACGAGGTCGACGATCGAACCGGTCGGGGTCGGGACGCGGAGCGAGATGCCGGTGAGCTTGCCCTGGACCTCAGGAATGACGAGTCCGACGGCCTTCGCGGCGCCGGTCGTGGTCGGGATGATATTGACGGCGGCGGCGCGACCGCGATAGATGTTCTTATAGGGCTTGTCGAGCGTGACCTGGTCGTTCGTGTAGGAGTGAACCGTGGTCATGAGACCCTTGACGATGCCGAAGTTGTCGCTGAGGACCTTGGCGACGGGCGCGAGGCAGTTCGTCGTGCAGGACGCGTTGGAGACGAACTTGTCGTCGGCGGTGAGCGCTTCCGTATTGACGCCGAGAACGATCGTCTTCGCCGGGCCGCTCTTGACGGGCGCGGAAATCACGACCTTCTTCGCGCCAGCCTTGATGTGGCTGTCATAACCTTCCTTGTCGCCTTCCGCAGCGCCGGTGAAGAAACCGGTGCTCTCGAGAACGACGTCGGCGCCGAGCTTCGCCCACGGAATCAGGGACGGCTTCATTTCCTTGGTGACCGGGATCTTCTTGCCGTTGACGATCAGGTTGTTCTCGTCGCAGCTGACTTCGCCGTCGAAACGACCCTGAGAGGAGTCGTACTTGAGCAGAACCCTGAGGGTTTCCGTGTCGGTCAGATCGTTGATGCCGACGACGTTGTACTTTTCAGGGAACTTGGCCATCTGACGGAAGACGATGCGGCCGATGCGTCCGAAACCATTAATACCAACATTGACAGTAGCCACTGTGTAAACTCCTCTGGTTATAGCTAACCTTATAGGGAAACGCGACCAATGATCGCGCCATGAGACGGGCGCGCGCCGCTTTTCTGACAGCCCGAAACAGCGTTGAATCGGGAACCGGCGAAACGCCGCGCAAACGCTCTTGACTTTTCCAAATCATTATAAGAAACCAAGAGGTTCCTACAAGCCCCCCAAGTTCCTTCTTTAACGATAAAAACAACTTTTTTCCCGGGCCATAGCCAAGGCTATTTTATTTAAACTCCGCAATTTACGGAGTTGAAGCGTCAAGTCCGTCAAACAATGCGGATCGGGTCGCTCTCCCTTTTACTCGCTTCGACGGTAAGTTCGGGAAACTTACGCGCGATCCGCTCCGCCATAACGTAGGCGGAGAAACGTTCCGTCGCGTAATGCCCCGCGAGAACGACGCCGATTCCCCGCGCCCGCGCTTCTTCGCACGCGTGGAAACGCGCCTCGCCCATAAGAATCGCGTCCGCGCCCTGACGCGACGCCTCCGCGATGAATTCGTCCGCCGCGCCGCACCCGATCGCGACCGTCGTCACGACGCGCTCGTCCGCCCCGACGACCTGAAGACGTTCGATCTGAAGCGTCTCCTTGACCTGCTCCGCGAAGTCCGCCAGCGTTTTAGGGCGCGGGAAACGCCCGATTCGCCCCGTCCCGAGCAAAACGCCGCGTTCAAGCTCGGACTCCAGCCTCTGCGTCTCCGACGCGTCGAGCCCCGCAAGCATCGCGCGCGTCGCCTCGAGCGTCCCGTCGTAGAGCGACCGGACGTCGATCAACCCCAGTCCCTCCGCAAGCTGGCGATTGATTCCGAAGAACGCCGAATCGTGCGCCGTATGGGGACTGTAGACCGCGATCCCCGCGCCTACAAGACGCAGCAGCAGCGTCCCTTCCGGCGTGTCCGTCGTCCACCTTTTCGCCGAATGAAACGGGAACGGATGGTGCGAGACGACGCAATCGAAGCCTTCCGCGACCGCCTCGTCCACGACGGCGCCGTCAATGGTCAGACACGTTAAGACCTTGTCGATCTCGTCCGTCCGCGAGCCGAGAAGCAGCCCGACGTTATCCCAGTCCTCGGCAAGTTCCAGAGGACAGATCGTCTCCATGAAATCGATTAACGTTTGAAGCTTCATTGTCGGTTCTCCCATTGCTGAACGAGTTCGTCGGACGCGCGGATTTGCTTGACGGCGACGCCGCTTGAGATTATAATAAGGTCGAGCGGGGGCGGCAACGAGTCGCGTTCTCAATTCAAAAAAAGAACGCGAAGTCCCCGTTTCCATCCGCGTCTTTGGGCTAGGGCGGGCAAAACCATGAAAAAGCGAATCGACACGAAAAGGAGCGTCCGACTCCGACGCGCGCGGCGCGCCGCGCTCTGTCTCGCGTCGTTTGCGTTTATTTTTCTCGTCGCGGCGGCTTTTCTCGACGCGTTCGCGCTTCAAACGCGCTTGACGCGATCCGCAGCCGCAAGAATGTCGCGCCGTCTCTCTACCGATCCGCGCGCGATCGACTCTCTTAACGCCGTTTTCTCTACCGACGCGCCGACGGCCGGCGCCGACCTCCGATCAACCGACGTCAAACGCGATCGCGACGCGTTTCTCGTCGCGAGAGCGGAAGAATGGCCCGCAGCCCCTAATGAACGCTCTGAAGAAACTCGCAATCGGGACGTCGTCGTCGGATTGGCGCGATGGAACGTCGCGCCGGAACGCGCCGCGCCTTTCTTGCGCGACCCGGGCGACGCCGCGCTTTTTAGCGACGTCGAGCGAACGACGCTCCTCTCTGAACGCCGACGCGTCGCCGACGCGTCGCGCGACGCCGCCGACGCGATCGCCGAACTTGCCGGGGGCGCCCCCGACGACGCGATCGACGACGCGCTCCTTTTTTTACGCGAACTCGGCGCGAACAGCGTAGACGAGGACGAACCCCCCATAGACGACGCTTTTCTCTGGGTTTCGTCCGACGCCGTGGGCGATCCGATTTCTAGCGCCGCGTTCGCGACCCTTGACGACTTCGCGCCCGACGCGGACGCGATTCTCGTCGCAAAACTATGCGCCGCGACGGCGCGACTTTTCATCCTAATAACGATCGGGCTCGTTCCCGGCGGCTGCGCGTCGCTCTCGAATTTCGCGTTCGTCGCGCTCTTGATTCTTATCGGCGCGTTGATTTCTACGTTGCGTTCGCGTCGCGAAAAACGCGCCCTTTTCCGAACGTCCGAGTCCCTGCGACGCTTGGACTCGACCCGCTTTCTTTCGACAATTCGCCTGCTGATTTGATCGGCTCGCGCCTTTCTATCGCTCGGCGCCCTCCGCGCGCCGAGCTTTTGTCGAAACTCGAACCGCGCCTAAGACAAAGCCGCTTCGTCGCGGTTAACTTCTCAATTAACAGGCGATTATGAAATCCAAAAACATAAAAAGAAACAAAGACAGCGGTTTCACCCTCGTAGAACTTCTCGTCGTGATCGCGATTATTGGAATCCTGATAGGATTGTTGCTCCCCGCCGTTCAGGCGGCTCGGGAAGCGGCGCGACGAATGCAATGTCTCAACAACGTCAAACAGTGGGGGTTGGCGCTTCAAAATTACGCCGACGTTCAAAACGGGTTGCCCCAGTTCACAAGTTGGGGGCGAAGTTTCGAGTCGGGCGCCGTTCTCAATACGGGCTTCTCGATTCACGCGAGAATACTGCCCTATATCGAGCAAGGGGCCTTCATGCAAGGAATCGACTTCGGCGATTACGACAAATACCGCGTCTATTGGTCTAAAACGTCGATTAACTCCGTTCTTCATGAAAAATGTTCGTTCCCCTGCCCGACTCTTTGGTGCCCGAGCGAAGACCAGCCGAGGACCGCGCTCCAACCGCGCAACGACGGCCTCTACGCCAACAACGTGAATTATATGTTCTGCACGGGGACGGGCGTCGGCGAAAAGAATTGTCTCGACCGTCTCGACAACGACGGGACGTTCCGATTCGTTCAGACGAGCTACGCGACGATGACGGACGGAACCTCCAATACGATGGTCGTTTCCGAAGCGCGCACGCAGTTTGAGTCGGCGCCGACGAACCCGAGGGAACGCGATATGGATCGCATGTCCGTTCTCGGCGAGGGGACGGTCGGAAATTACGTCGATCCTGATCTTTCAAGCATGGCGGGAAGCGTCAGTCTCACACATCGCGGCTCGCCGTGGATCACGGGACGCCATTACGCGACGGGCTACTCCGCGTACTCGCGCCCGAACGCTAAAGTTCCGGGAATCTGGCTTCGCGGGTCGGAGTTGATCTTCGAGGGCGCTTCGTCCAATCATCCGGGCGTGGTCGTCGTCGGGATGGGCGACGGTTCGGCGCGAAACGTCTCCGAACAAATTGAACTAACCATATGGCGCGCGGCGGCGACGACCTCCGGCGCCGAAACACAAACTCTCTAAATAATCATCCAGGAAAAAACAATGAATCGACGATTTTATAAGACAATCCCCCTGATAGGGTTCGTTTCTACGGCTCTTGTCGTCTCGACGTTATTCGCGCAACCGCCTAAAAACAGCGGTTCGTTACCCCAAGAGGGGGTTGTCTCGGCGTCAAACGCATCCCCCCAGAGGGGCGACGCTAATTCCTTTTCCGGCGCGGATCGTCCCGACAATCGACGGCGCGGCGGCATGGGCGGCATGGAGGGAGGACGACCGGCCACGACGTCGGCCGCGCAGGTCGTCAAAAAACGTGAAAGCCTTTCCGACGAAGAACGCGCCGATCTTGAAAAACTCCGAAACACCATGCTCGCAGACGGGGTCGAATATCTCCGAAAGGTTCAGCTTCCAAACGGCTCCTTCTCGGCGTCGCCGCGCGTCGGCGTCGGACCGACGCTCGTCGTCGCGATCGGACTGCTGCGCGCGGGCGTAAGCCTCGACGATCCGCTGCTCGCGAAGACGCTTAAGTTCGTCGAATCGTCGATCCGTGAAGACGGCGGAATATACTCGGAGGGCGGGCGCCTTTCCTGCTATGAGACGTGCGTCGGGCTCGTGTGTTTCTCGCTCGCGAACAAGGCGGCGGGCGACGGACGGTACGACGACGTTCTGAAAGGCGCGGAAAAGTTCGCACGCGCCGCGCAGTTCAACGAAACGAACGGCTCGAAACGAGAAGACGAAAACTTCGGCGGAGTCGGCTACGGCGCGGAAAAATCGACGCGTCCCGACCTCTCTAACACGCAGTTCTTCGTCGAAGCGCTCCGCGAAATCGGCGCCGAAGAGGACGACCAGGCGATTCAAGACGCGCTCGTCTTTGTGAGTCGATGCCAGAACCTTGAATCGGAAGACAATCCTGTCGCGGGCCAGACGCGCGGCGACGACGGAGGATTCTTCTACACGTTCGTTTCGCCCGACGAAAACCCCGCGGGGCAGGAGGCGAGCGGCGGGTTAAGAAGCTACGGAAGCATGACGTACGCGGGACTGAAAAGCCTAATCTACGCCGGACTCACGGCGGACGATCCCCGCGTCGAGGCGGCGACCCGCTGGATCCGCGACAACTACACGACGACGGAAAACCCCGGGCTCGGCAAACGCGGGCTTTATTACTACTACAACACGTTCTCCAAATGCCTGAAGGTTTTGGGAGAAGACGAGTTCGTCGATAGAGACGGGGTCAAGCACGATTGGCGCGCCGAACTGCTCGAAACGCTCGCGCTCGCTCAAAACGTCGACGGCTCGTGGGTCAACGACGACAGAATGTGGTATGAAACGGACGCGAATCTCGTCACGGGCTACGTCTTAACCGTTCTGACGCTGTGTGAGAAGGAAAAAGAATGAACGACGAAAAGCAATCCGAACAGTTCACGATCAAGACGACGGGGCTGACCAAGACGTATCCTCGCGGGACGGGGACTTTTAACGCGCTCGACAGCCTTGATTTGAACGTCGCGCCGGGCGAGTTCGTCGCCGTCATGGGCGCGTCCGGCTCAGGCAAGAGCACGACGCTTCACCTAATCGCAGGACTGACGCGACCGACGTCGGGCAAAGTCGAAATCGACGGGGTCGATATCTTCGCGCTCCGCGACGCGGCGCTCACGAAGTTCCGACGTCGACGAATCGGAATCGTTTTTCAAAGCTATAACCTCGTTCCTCACCTTACCGCGGAGGAAAACATTCTCTTTCCTCTCCGCGCCGACGGGCGCAGACTCGACGCCGCGACGATGGAGAAGTTTCGCGCGTTCTGGCGAGAACTGGATATTTGCGATCAGCTCGAGCAGTATCCGGACGCTCTGAGCGGCGGTCAACAGCAGCGCGTCGCGCTCGCCCGCGCAATGGCGACCGACCCCGCCGTCCTACTCGCCGACGAGCCGACCGGCAACCTCGACTGGACGAGCAGTCAGCGAATCTGCGAGATGTTCGATCGCGTCAACAGCGACGAGAATCGAACGGTTCTCGTCGTCACGCACGAGCCCGCGGTCGCGATTTGGGCGCGGCGCGTCGTCGTCTTGCGCGACGGTAAGATTGTCGCCGACGTCGCGACGAGCGATTTTCAAGACGCGGGCAAGCTTGCGGAATATTATCAGGAAATCGCGCGCACGACGGGGAGAAACGAATCATGAAGTTCATTTTGACGCTCGTCCTCTCGCGAATGCGGCGTGAGAAAAAAAGACTTGCATTCGCGCTTCTGGCGATCGCCGCGTCGTCGTGCCTCGTCGTATGGACAATCGGCGGTTTTCAGGCGCTTTTCTTTGACGAGTCGGCGCGTGAAGAGAACTATCTCGGAGAATACGACCTGCGCGTCGCCCCTGAAACGTTCGGAGTAGCGAACGCGCGCGGCGGACAATTCGCCGGTCCTACCTCGAGAAGTTATTACGAGCCCGAACGACCGAAGACGGAAGGCGCGGCGGCGAACGCGACGAACGGAACGCGTAAAAACGACGCGAAAGCGGAAAACGACGCTCCTAAAGAGAGAAGCGAAAACCGTCCCGACGGTTCCGCGCCTGTCCTCGGAAACGCCCGAGGCGGCGGAGGGCGACGAGGGCGCGCCGCGATTCCGTCGGATCTTATTCGCGACCTTCGGCAAGACGAGAACGTCGCCGTCTGCGACGAGGTCGCGGCTCCGCGCATGTACGTCTACGCGCCCAGCATGGAGCGTTCGATTCTCGAAGACGACGATCCCGAAGCGACGGCGCGTCCCGACGTCAAACGTTCGCTTGACGTCGACGACGATATCTTCGCGTCGGCGCCCGGCGGAGTCGATCCGGAGCTTCGTCGCAAAGCGTTCGCGGCGTTTCGCGCGACGATGGGAACCCCGATGGGGATGGGTTCGACTTTTCTCGCGACGACGGCGGAAGCGGCTCCTTTCGAACTCCAAGACGGACGATGGTTCCGCGCGACGACCGGCGACGGTCCGGTTCCCCGCGAAGCGGTCATGACCGCGCGCGGCGCGAAGAAATTCGGCGTGAAGGTCGGCGACCCGCTGATTCTCCTCGGATTTGCGTCCCTTATCGGGCAAACGGTCGAATACCAGCTCGAAATCGTCGGAATCGTCGACGATCCCGACTTTGAAAGCTTTTATATTTCGCGCGCGCTCGGCGAAGAAATCGCGGAATCGGCAAACCTTCCCTTAACGACGGAAGCGCTCTATCTAAAGCTACGCGGCTCCGTCGACGCGTTTCGGGATAAATGGAGCGAAACGTTCAAAAACGCGACTCCCGCCGTCGAAGCCGTTTCGCGCGACGACCTCGCACAGCGTCGTCTCGACGCGATAAGGCAGAACCGTTCGTTCCAAATTCAGGCGGCGAGCGGCGCGCTCTTAGCGTCTCTCGCGGCGCTCCTCATCGTCTTTACGGCGCTCAACACGAGCGTCGACGAAGACCGGCGGCTCATCGCGTTCTACCGCGTTTCCGGACTGACGCGCGCTCAGGTTTCCCTTTCGATTCTGATCGAGGGACTGATTCTGGCGATTCCGGGCTGGATCGCCGGGATGATCGCGGGCTGGTCGCTCGTGCTTATCATTTCCGGGAAGGCGACGGGCCTGAATTTACAGACGGCGGGGTTCTCGTTTCTTTGCACCGTCGTCGGCGGGATTCTAGCGGCGCTCTTTCCGATGTTTCAAAGCGCGCGCGTCAAGCCGCTTGAGGCGCTCGGGGTCCATGAACAAAAGGTTCCGCGTCTCGTCGCGAAGCGCCGTCAAACGCGGAACCTCGTCGTCGCGACGGTCGTCGGGCTAACGCTCGCTCGCTTTTACGTGGGATTCGTCGACTCGTCGGTTAAAAGCGGCTCGCTCCCTTCGCCCCTTCTTACGGCGCTCTCCGTCCTTGCGCTGGCGGTCGGCGTCGCGTTCCTCATCCCGCTGGCGGTACGCGCGGCGGAGATCGTTCTTCTGCCCCCGCTCGCGTTTCTCTTGCGCTTCGATCCTCAGACGCTACGCCGCGAATTCTCCGGAAATTCCAGACGCGTCGTCGCCGTCGCGATCGCGCTGAGCGTCGGCGGCGGGCTTTTCGTCATGATGCAGATTTGGGGCTATTCGATGCTCGCGCCCTTCCTGCCGAAAAGCGGAACGCCCGACGCGTTCGTCGCGTTCTTGCCGACGGGCCTGCGCTCTGAAACGGTCGAGGAACTCAAGGCGCTCCCCATGGTCGATCCCGACCGATTCCTTCCGATCGCCGTCGAGCAAGCGGCGTTTGCCGAAGGCTCCGTCCCGGAAAACGCCACGAAGAGCGCCTTCGCCAACGTCGTCTTCTTCGGAGTCGACGTCGACAAGGCGTTCGGCGGCAAGACGCCGATGATCGGGCTCAAGTTTCTTCAGGGGACCCCCGAGAAAGCGCGTCTCGCGATGCGGAGCGGGCGCGGGGTCGTCGTTACCGACTCGCTCTCCGTCGACTATGGAATCAACGCGGGGGACGCGCTTAAAGTCGTTCATCCTCGCGAACCGGGAAAGGTCTTGGAATATCCCGTCGTCGGAGTCGTCGCGTTCGACGGCTGGCAGTGGCTCTCGAAAACGGGGGGAGTCCGTCGCAACTTTGGGCGTTCGGGCGGTCTCGTCTTTGCGCGAGAGAGCGTCGTCGCGGACGACTACGGTCTCGACCGGCGCTCGTGCTTCTGGTTCGACCAGCCGGGGGGCGCGCCCGTCGATTATGCGGCGACGGAGGCGGCGTGCGACCGGCTCGCGCTTCGAAACCTCAGACGCGACCTTGCCGAAGAGGGCGGCGTCGCGTCGTCGATTAGCGCGGCGCGAACGGCGTACGTTAAACTTTCGACGCGCGAATCGCTCGTCGAATCGATCACGCGCCGCGCCGATTCCGTCATCTGGGGACTGAGCAAGACGCCGCTCACGACGCTCGCAATCGCGGCGATCGCGGTCGTCGGCGCCGTCGCCAACTCGGTTCGTTCGCGACGCTGGCAGTTCGGAATCATGCGCGCGCTCGGAACGACCCGCGGCGCGATCGTCCGCATTATCCTCGCGGAAAGCGTCATGATAGGACTCGTCGCGTCCTCCGCGAGCTTCGCCTTCGGCGCGCTCGCCGCTAAAGGCGCGCTCAAACTCGGACAGAGCATGTTCGGAACGCGCAATCCCGCCATGATTCTACCGACGGAAGGACTGTTGCTCGGACTTTCCCTAACGCTCGCGCTCTGCGTCGTCGCGGCGCTCTATCCCGCGATCAAAACGGGCCGAACGGAGCCGCTTAAACTTCTCCAGAGCGGGCGTTCGCCCGATTGATCGGCGACGTCGCCGCGGACGGTTCGCGACGCCGCGCGCAAAAATGTCGCTCCCGTTGGACGCTCAGTCAAAACGCGGCGTCACGTTTAAGACAAACGGCCCTACGGGACGCTGAAACGCTCAAACAAGCGACCTCTCGAAGATAAATGAAAACGCGACGTTCGGACGGTATCTTCCGAACGCCGCGTCGCGTTTAGAAAACGAGATGGAAACGTCAGACGTCTTTGTCGCTCGAGTCGGGCGTCTCAGGCGTTTCGTCGGAAGCGTCGGCGGGCTTCGATTCGACGTCGGTCGCGTTCTGCGCGTCGAGTTTCGCAAGGATTTCGGGGAATTCGACGCCGCCGATTTCCTTCATGACTTCGAGCATCGGCGGGAGCGTTTTCGCCATATTGCGGAGCCAGTTCGAGGTCGCGGTCGCGCCGTCGGCGCCGTTCGCGCCCCCTGCGCCGTCCCAAACGACGACCTTGTCGAACTTGATCGAGGAAATCGCCTGCGCGGACGCGTTGACCAGTTCGTCGAAGTGATCGAGCATGAGCATCTGGAACGCTTCCTTCGCGCCGCCGCACGCCTTGACGATCTCGTGAAGACCCTCGCCCTTCTTCTTGAGGATTTCATACTGACCGCGCGCTTCCGCTTCGAGTTTCGCGAAGATCGCCGCCGCCTCGCCTTCCGCCTCGATGCGTTTCTGTTCCGCAACAGCTTCCGCTTCGACGATGACGCGCGCTTTCTCCGCCTTGGCCGGCGCTTCGAGTTCAGCGCGACGTTCCGCTTCGACGCGCGCCGCTCTCGCGGTCGCGGCGAGCGTTTGCGCTTTATGTTCCGCTTCTTCGACGGTCGCGTTAGCTTGACGCTTGCGCGTTTCGCTCAATTCGAACGCTTCCGCCTTCTTGACCGCCAGTTCCGCGGTCGAGTTCACGACGACCGCTTGCGCGAGGTTCTCGCCCTTGACCGCCTCGGCGTTCGCGTCGGCGAGCTTAATACGCATGTCGCGTTCCGCTTCCTTGATCTCCGCGTCGCGCGAGAATTCCGCAGACTGCTGACCGACGAGTTTGACGCGTTCGAGATCGGCGAGGCGAACCGCCTGTTCCTGCTCGATCTCCGCCGTCTTGACGATCTGTTGACGATCCGCTTCGCGGGTTCCGATCGTCTGCTCTTTCTTGGCGTTGGCGACCTGAATCGCCTTGTCCTTTTCCGCGTCGGCGACGCGGATCTCGCCCATACGCTCGTTGTCCGCGACGTCGCCGCGCGCCTTCTGAATCGCTTCCGAAGCCGCCTTCTGACCGATCGCTTCAATGTAGCCTGATTCGTCCGTGATGTCCGTGACGTTCACGTTGATGAGAATGAGACCGAGTTTGCGCAACTCCGGTTCGAGCGACTGCTGAATGTTCTGGAGAAAGACTTCGCGATCGCGGTTGATTTCGTCGATTCGCATCGACGCGATCACCTGACGCAACTGACCGAAAATGACGTCTTCCGCCTGTTTCGCTATGGCGGGGCGCGACATTCCGAGAAGGCGAATCGCCGCGTTCTGCATAAGTTCAGGCGTCGTGCCGATCGCGATCGAGAAGACGCTCGGAACGTTGACGCGGATGTTTTCCATCGAGAGCGCGCCGCGAAGAGGAATTTCGATCTGCATCGGCTCGAGGCTCAGGAACGCGTAATCCTGCAAGAGAGGCACGATGAATTTCGCGCCGCCATGGATGCAGAGCGCCGAAGATTGACTCGACGACTTTCCGAAGATTACCATGATCTGGTTACTCGGGCATCTCTTATACCGCGTGGCGAAAAGAATCAACACGCTGAAAAACACAAAAGCGACAAGAATCGCGGCGACTGCGACGACGGAACCCGCCGAGCCGAAGAGCGCCTGACCTCCGACTAACGACATGAAGCACGACATATCTGACCTCGTTGCATAAAGCGGGCGTCTCGGAGCGCCAAGCCGCGCCGCAAGCTGTTAAATTTTACTTAAAATTTGGGCGTTATCTATTCGTTATATTTTACCATACCCCTTTTAGTTTATCGACCCTACTTTAGAAAATTTGAGAAAAAAAGAAGCGCATTCTTGCTTTTATCGGGCGCGTGGGCTACAATTCACGGTAATAACGGTCAAACGTTTCGGTTGTGGCGTCCGAGAAAACTTAGGAGGCGGAATATGGCTCAGCTGTACTTTTTTTGCGCCGTCTTTGGGTTTGTCATCGTAACGCTTAGCCTTCTCTTAGGTCTGTTGGGCCTAGGCGGCGACGGCGTTGACGGCGGTTCCGTCGACGTTCATGCGGAACTGGACGGCGACCCTTCGGGAGGCGAGGTTCACGACGGGGGCGCGGGGTTCCTGCGCGTCTTCTCGTTGCGCGCGCTCGCGGCGGGAATCGCGTTCTTCGGACTTGGCGGGCTCGCCGCGAACGAGTTCGGCGCAAAACCGCCCGTCGCGCTGCTCGTCGCGATTCTCTCCGGCGTGTTGGCGATGTGGCTCGTACTGCGTCTCATGCGGATGCTCTCGTCCTTCAACTACAACGGCGCGATTGTCGCCGGATCGGAGGAGAGCGCCGAGGGCGTCGTCTATCTGAAGATACCCGCCGAACGTAAAGGCATGGGCAAAATTGAGATCGTCCAACAAGGTCGGACGATGGAGTACGACGCTTTCACAGACGATCCCGAGGATCTGGCGACCGGGGTCCCGATCATCGTCGTCAAAGCGCTCACGCCCACCCAAATGTTAGTTACAAAGCGTCGTTGAACGCAAAGGGACTTTCTCGATGCAGAGAAGAGTCGATTCTATGAAGAAATCGGAAGAAGCAAGCCCGAAGATTTCTACTCCGAGCTTGCTCAAGAATTATTGCGTCATCATCAGTTCGATCGTCGTCATTCTTGCGGGATTACATGCGGCGCGAACCGTTCTGGGTCCTTTTCTGATGGCGACGTTTTTCGCCGTGCTCCTCATCTCGCCGCTTAACTGGTTAAAAAATCGCGGGCTTGCAGGCTGGCTGGCGATGACGGTCGTCATCACGGGCGTTCTCCTCGTCGGCGGCGGCGCCGCGACGATCGTCGGTTCTCAGATCGCGCAATTTGCCCGCGACATCCCGGAATATCGCCACCGTTTCATCACGACGCTTGAAAGCTACAATCTCGATCTCGGCGACGTCATTCCTTTCTTGAAAGAACCGGAAGAGGAGCCGTCTGAGACCCCGGCCGACGAAGAAAAAACGCAAAGGAGAGAATCAGAGACCGAATCGGAAGCGGACGTCTCCCGTTCTCCGGCGTCAAAAAAGTCGCGCGACGCGCGAAACCGAGAACGTGAGGAGAACGTCGTCGACGACGTGGCGGAAATTCCGACCCGCGCCCCTCTCGACGAAAAGATCGCCGCGTCTGCGGACGCGTCAGATTCGCGCGACGCGCCCGAATCGACCGATCTTCCGACTCCGTCCGTAGAAAACGCGGAACTTGCGACGGCAGACTCTGAAATCGTCGCCGCCGCAGACGAAAACGTTCCCCTTGCCGAAAACGGAGACGCGGACGCCCTTGCGCGCCCCGCCGCGCCCGGTCGACTTTCTCCGTCGGAACTTCAAGAAACGCGCCTTATCCCCAAGACTCCTCCCGAGATTCTCAAGGACGGCTCCCTCTTTAGCGACGACTCCAACCCCGCGTATGACGACGATTATGATCCGTACGTCGACGTCGACGGACCTCTCGTTGGGAAAAATCAAGCGCTCAACGCGGTGAAATTGAGTTCTCAGCAACTGTTCCGATTCCTCGGAGGTCTTGCGGGCGAACTTAGTTATTTTGCGAGCACGGCGCTCATCGTAACCCTGTTGCTCGTCTTTATGCTGGTCGAAGGGTCAAAACTCCCGAAGAAACTCGCCGCCGCGTTCGGACTGCGAGAATTTAAAGACAGGCGCGTTCTCGGCGTTCTTTCGGATATTCGTCATTACATGGCGATCAAGACGGAAATGAGCCTTCTCGTCGGGGTTCTCGTCACGGCGCTCATGTTCCTCACGAAGGTTCAGTATCCGTTGCTTTGGGGATTCGTCGCGTTCCTACTCAACTACATTCCGAACATCGGTTCCGTGGTCGCGGCGATTCCTCCGATCGTTTTGGCAACGGTCGAGCACGGGGTCGCGATCGGTTGCGTCGACGCGGCCGCGTTCGTAGTGATTAACTGCGTCGTCGGCTATGTCCTGGAGCCGAAGCTACTTGGGCAGGGGCTGGATCTTTCTCCCTTGATCGTGCTCATCGCGTTGATCTTCTTCGGGTGGCTGCTCGGTCCGGTGGGGATGTTCCTCTCGCCGCCCCTAGCGGTCGTCATGAAGATCATCTTCGTCTCCTTCCCGGAAACCCGATGGATCGCCGCGCTTATGGCGAATAGAACGCCATATCCCAGCGACGGCGCCGACGACGAGGCGGAGTTAAACGCGTAACCCCGCGTTCAAGAAACAGCGACGGCGCGCGAACCGATAAGGGCCGCGCGTCGTCGGGTATTCGAATTCGAGAAAGGCAGACTACCAGCTTGGGCGCTCTTCGCTGAGCACGTCGTCGATCGTCTTGTTCTGTTTCGCGGGTTTTTCGTGGAAAATGCCTTTCACGGTCTCGCACCCCGAGGCCCCAAGCAACGCGGGCGCAAGAACGACGGCGCCGAGAATCGCGAAACGTTTAAGAACAAGGCGACGCGACTGCGTTTCGCCGCGTTTAGACTGGTTTTTCACCGCGTTCATAGCTTCATCCTTGAAAGACTGACTCGCGACGCCGTTCAACGGCGTCTGAGCGTAAACAAAAATTCCTAACGGCTATATCGGTTTTTTAAAAATCGGACTTGAACAATTCGCCGTTATTTTTGATAAATTTGTCATATTTATTACTGCGACGCTCGATAGCGGCGCGTAACCTTAAATTCAGGAGTTATACACACAATGAGTAAGATTGAACAGGCGTACGCGCTCGCGAAAGAACGTTATGCGGAACTTGGAGTCGACGTCGACAAGGCGATTGAACGCGTCGAGAAGATTCAGATTTCGCTCCACTGCTGGCAGGGCGACGACGTCGCCGGATTCGAGAACGCCGGCGACCTCTCGGGCGGCATCCTCACGACGGGCAACTATCCCGGCAAAGCGCGCACCCCGGACGAACTCCGCGCCGACGCGGAAAAGGCGATGTCCCTGATCCCCGGAACTCAGCGTTTCAACCTGCACGCGATCTATCTCGAAACAAACGGCAAGAAGGTCGATCGCGACGAGATCGGTCCTGAACACTTCCAGACGTGGGTCGACTGGGCGAAGGCGCAGAAGATTGGACTCGACTTCAACCCGACCTTCTTCTCGCACCCGAAAGCGTCCGATACGCTCACGCTCTCGCACCCGAACAAAGAAATTCGCGATTTCTGGATTCGTCACGACAAATGCTGCCGCAATATCGCGAACTATTTCGGCGAACAGCTCGGCACCCCGTGCGTCGTCAACCACTGGACCCCGGACGGACTCAAAGACACGCCCGTCGATCGTCTTTCTCCGCGTCAACGGCTCGCCGCTTCCTACGACGAAATCTTCTCCGTCAAGTATCCGAAAGAAAACATCCGCGACGGCATTGAAAGCAAGCTCTTCGGCATCGGCGTGGAAAGCTACACCGTCGGCAGCCACGAATTCTGCATGGGTTACGCGATCAAGAACGGTCTCGTGCTGACGCTCGACGCGGGTCACTTCCATCCGACGGAATGCATCAGCGACAAGATTTCCGCCGTGTCGATGTTCGTGGACGAAATCCTTCTGCACGTGAGCCGCGGCGTTCGTTGGGACTCCGACCACGTCGTGATCTGGAACGACCAGATGCGCGCGATCGCGGAAGAACTCATCCGCACGAACGTCATCGACCGCACGTTCTTCGCGCTCGACTTCTTTGACGCGACGATTAACCGCGTCGCCGCGTGGACGATTGGATCGCGCAACGCGATTAAAGCGCTCCTCTGCGCCGCCCTCGAACCGATCGAGCAACTCCGTCAGTACGAGCTTGATTTCAACTACACGAAGCGTCTCGCGCTCCTTGAAGAACTCAAGTCCGCGCCCTTCGGTCCGGTCTGGGATTACTACTGCGAGAAGCAGGGCGTTCCGGTCGGCGAAAAGTGGATCGCCGAAGTCGAGCAGTACGAAAAGGACGTCCAGTTCAAGCGCGTCTGATCGCCCGTGTATCTCGGCGTCGTAACGCGACGTCCCCTATAAAAGCACGCCCCGACTTTTCCTCGCGAGAAGTCGGGACGTTTCATACTAATACGCCAAACGAACAGGCGTCAATCTCAAGATCGGCGCCCGCCGAGTTCCTCAAAAACAGATTCGACGAGCGATTCCATCGTCGCCTCGGTCGCGACCTTTGCGACTGAGACGCCGAGTTTCTTCATAGCGTCGGCGGTCAACGGACTAATCGCGACCCAGCGCGTTTTATGGACGTCGTCGCCAAACATCTGAACGAGCGCCTTCGCGGACGCGGAGCTTGTCACGACGGAAACGTCAATCTCGCCGGCGCGTAAAGCATCCAGAACAGCGGGGTCGGGCTCCGTGACGTCGACGCTGCGATACGCTTCGACTTCGCGCCACCGGGCGCCGCGCGCCTTCATCGCCTCTGCGAGAACTTGACGGCCGCGACTTGCTCGGAACGAAAGGAAACGCTGCGACGGATAATCTTTAACGACCTCGTCGAGCGCCGCGACGAGTCCCTCCGCGACAAAACGTTCCGGAACGACGTCGGGTTTCAAACCGTATGGAGCAAGCGCTTTGCCCGTCCCTTCGCCGACGACGCAAATCGACGCGCCGTTCCGTTTCCAAAATTCGCCGCACTTTAACGTTTCGAGCGAATAGAGAACGCAAAGGCGGTCAAAGACGGCGCGAACGCCGTTCGCGCTGGAGAAAACGACCCAATCGACTTGGTTTTCCGCAACGGAACGAAGCGCTTCGTCTAACGTCTCGACGGATTCCGTCGGCAGGATTTCTATCGCGGGCTGAGTTAAGACGCGGACGCCCAGCGTTTCGAAGCGAGAGCACGTCTCAATCGCTTGATCTCGTGGACGCGTTATAAGGACGGTTCTGCCCGCAAGCGAAGTTTTCGGCGAAAACGGATTATCTAGGACGGACGCCATACGACACAGACTCTGTTTGAGGTTTATTTCGTTATAATTTTGCCAAAGAGCGTAAAGGGCGCCGTTTCGACAATTTTGACGCGTTGAAACGTCCCCGCAAGTTCGGGCAAGCCGTTGAAAACGACGATGCGATCGCAGGGAGTTCGCCCCGTCAACTGAACCGTTCCCGACGGCGCGGCGGTCGCGATAAGATCGGAGAGCGACGTGAGGTTGCTCGGGGCAGACGACGTCTCGACGGAAGTCTCTATCGGTTGTTCGTTTTCCGCGTAAAGCGACTCTTCCTGCGCGACGCTCTTCGCTTCGCGCTTACTTGGACCTTCGACGAGAATCTCTACCTCGCGTCCGAGAAAACTCCTGTTCAATTCCGCGCTGATCTCGTTCTGGACGGCGAGAAGTTCGTTATTGCGGCGTTTTTTGACGGCCTCCGGAACGTCGTCCTCATAGATTCGCGAAGCCTCGTTGCCCGGTCGAACCGAATACTTGAAGATGAAGCTGTTCTTGAACCGCGCGTATCGCACGAGGTCGATCGTCTGTTGAAACTCCTCTTCAGTCTCGCCGCTGAATCCGACGATGAAGTCGCTCGTTATCGCGGCGTCGGGAACCGTCGAGTAAATGCGATCGACAAGGTCGCGATATTCCTCGACCGTATAGCGACGTCTCATCCTTTTGAGAACCGAGTTCGCGCCGTGCTGGGCTGGCACGTGAAGGTACGGCGTCGCGGAGGGCAAATCGCGAACCGCCTGGAGAAGCTCGTCGGTCATATCGGTCGGATAGGAACTAACGAAACGAACGCGGCGAATTCCGGAAACGCCGTCGATCATCGCGAGCAGATCCGAGAGGCGCGTCGTTTTATCTCCTTCTCGATAGCGATAGCTGTTGACGGTCTGTCCTAAGAGGGTAACCTCGACGCACCCTTGATCGGCGAGCGTCTTGATTTCGTCGAGAATTTCCTTCGGAGAACGCGACTGTTCGGGTCCGCGAACGCTCGGGACGACGCAGTACGAGCAGAATTTGTCGCATCCGAACATGATTCGGACCATCGCCTGAAAAACATGGGGCCGCGTCTGCGGCAATCGAATCGGATCGTATAGACGAAACGACTCTTTGACCTCCGAACGGTCGGTCTTATGTTGAAAACGGTCGATTCCCACCGCAAGCTGCTGTTTGCCCGTCGAAGCGGCGGCCGCGACGAGCGTCGCCAAATCGCCGATTCTCCCCGGTCCAACGACGACGTCGACAAAGGGCGCGCGCTGAAAAACGACGTCCTTGTCCTTCTGCGCCATGCACCCCATGACGACGATAAGCGAACCGGGTTTTTCGAGTTTCCAAGTCTTGAGTCGTCCTAACGCGCTGTAGATTTTCTCCTCGGCATGTTCGCGAACGCTGCACGTGTTGAAAACGACCAAATCCGCGCCTTTACGGGAATCGAGACGTTCCCAGCCTGCCGAGATAAGTTCCGCCGCCGCAAGCTCGGAATCAAGGACGTTCATCTGACATCCGACCGTTTCGATGTAAAATCTCTTCATTCTCTGTCTCTCGTTACTCGTTCGTCACGGCGTCTGCCGTTATGCGTCTGCAATTCCACGCGCCGTTTCTCAATGGAAAACGTCGACGCGCAGTTTACAGTCTGGAAGCGCGCGGAGAAAATTGCGCCCGTAGGTTTTCGTATGGACGCGCTCGTCGAGGAGCACGACCTGACCGACGTCGGAGCGTGTTCGAATCAATCGTCCGACGCCCTGTTTGAACTTCAAAATTGCCGTCGGAAGCTGGTAGTCCCGAAACGGCGAGCCGCCGTTCTCCTCGATCGTCTGAAGACGCGCTTCGACGAGAGGGTGCGCCGGCGACAAGAAAGGGAATTTTACGATGATTACGTTGCGCAGCGTCGAACCGGGCACGTCGACGCCCTGCCAAAAACTATCGACGCCAAAGAGCACGCTACGTTCGCTCTCTTTGAATCGCTCTACCATAAGCTGACGCGACGTTCCCCCCGACTGCGAATAGAACGGGTAGTTCCGTTCGGCGAAAAACGGTTCGAGCGCCTCGGTCGCGCGCTTCATCTGCGACGCGTTCGTGAAAAGCGCAAACGCGCCGCCGTCCGTCTCCTCAACGTATTCGCGCAGCGCCTGCCATAGACGCCGCTCGTTGAGTTCCGCGAGTTCCTTCGACGACGGATCGCCCGTTAATTCGAGCCCCTTCGAGATCACAAGCGTCATCTGTTCGCGATAATCGAACGGACTGCCGAGCGCCCGCGCCGGCGCGCCGACGAGTCCCACGCGACGACGAAAGAACGCGAACGCTTGGCGCGTCTCATCCGATTCGCCGTCCGCGCCCGTCTCGACCGCGACGGGCGCGAGGTCGATCTTATCCTCCGCGACTTTAGCGAGCCGCGTCGCGGACGCGCCCGTTGTGAGCGTCGCGCTCGTCGTCACGACGACGGGGATCGCGTTGAAGAGATTTTCGCGCAGAATCGGGGCGACGTCAATTGGCGCGGCGCGAAGCGAGATACGCGGTCTGCCGCGAGACGCGTAGCTTTCAAGCCAGTACGCGGTTCCTTCCTCGCGCTGTTCAAGCCAACCGTCGATAACGGCGATAAAATTCGTCACGCGGTCGACGGCCGCAAGGTATTCCTGACGCCGTCCCTCGTCCTCGACAACGTCCGCCGCGACGGACAGCGAACGCTTAAGCGCGCGCAAGCCTTCGCCCAATCCGTTGTCGACGATGTGCGGCTCGAGAACGCGGCCGTTGGAATGGGGGCGCGCGTCGAGCCATTCGCGGAGCGAGTCGAAAAACGAATCCGCGCGGATACTGCAGTCGACGACGTGTTCAGACGCGATTTGAAAAGGTTCGGCCAACGGACCGCCCCTCGTTTGGTCGAGTTCTTCGACGAGAAGACCTTTGTTCGTCCTGTCGTTGTACAGCCTCGTCAGCAGGTATTCGACGGAATATTCGGTCATCTCGACGCCGAGATGTTCCGACGCGACCTCCGCCATCGTGTGCGCTTCGTCAAAAATCAAGACGTCGTAATTCGGGAGGATCGAGCCGTCTTTTAGCGCAAGATCGCTGAACAGCAACGCGTGGTTGACGATAATGATTTTGGCGTTCTTAAGACGCGTTCGCGCTTTCGCGAAGAAGCATCGGTTACGGTATTTGCACTTCTTTCCGAGACAGTTCCCCTGTTCGCAGTTGATTTCGTTCCAAACGTCGAAGGGAACGGGCGGGTCGAGTTCCGACTTTGAGCCGTCCTCCGTCTTGTTGAGCCACGATCGAAGTCTGACGAATTCCGCGCTTCGATCCTCTTCCAGCAGACTTCCCTTCGCGGCGGCGCGTTCGGCGTTGGCGAAACGCCGACGACAGACGTAATTAGCGCGTCCCTTGGCCAGCGCGACGGTAAACTCGAAGGGAAGAATCGCGTTCAGAAAAGGGACGTCCTTCTGAAAAAGTTGTTCCTGGAGACTGATCGTATGCGTCGAAACGACGACGCGTCGGGCGACGTCCTTAGAATCTCTATCGTCTTCAGACGGCGCGAAATCGGGCGGCGCGTCCTCGACGCCGGCGCTTTCAGGAGTCTCGTTTAGACTCTGCGATTCCGGCGAAGTCTCTTCGTCGGGAATCTCAAAATAGTCGTCTTTGTTATACGCGCGAACCTGATCCTCGACGACGTAGAGGATCGACGGAACAAGATACGCGAAACTCTTGCCGACTCCCGTTCCCGCCTCGACGGCAAGACACGTCCTCTTTCGAATCGCCGCGTCGACCTCCGCCGCCATCGCAAGCTGCGCGGGACGGCGTTCGTAGCCGGGACGGAGACGCGCAATGAGTCCGTCGGAATCGAGAACGTCGCGGTACGTGAACATTTTTTGTCCTGAATGAAACAAAAGCGGCGCCGCCGTAATTAGGAGACGCCGCAAAAAACGTTTATCGTCAGAAGGACGCCGCGCGCCGATCAATCTTCTTGTTCAGGCGCGGGCAGCCCGTCGGCGCCGAGTTTAAGGGGAATATGGTCGTTCGAATGCAACACCCAGCCGACCATTGTTTCCCCTTGCGGAGTCTTATGCACTTCACGCTCGACAAAGAACGGCAGGAAAAACGTTTGGCGTTTTCCGCCCGGCTCTTCCGGCTCGACGGTGACGGCGTAGATACGTTCCGTCTGCTCCTTGCTGCTGGTCAGAAGCGTCGCCGTCGTCCTATAGTATGTAACCTTGGCGCGATCGCCGAGGTGGGCGAGCGTCAACAGCGTTGGGTTGCAAAGATAAGAATGCGCCATCTGGTGTTCTTCTTCTTCGCCTTTAACCATCCTTCTCCAATAGGAGACGACGTCGCTATGCTTTCTGAAAACGGTTCGTTGCCAATATGGAGCCGTCATCTGGCGCGGCAAAGCGGGATTTCCCGACTTAACGGCGTCGAACCACGATCGACAAAACGCGTCCGCCTGACGGTCAAATTCGCGTTCGTAAACGTACGCGGAAAAGGGACCGGCGAAGCCCGAAGCGATCGCAAGCGTCAACCCCGTCGCGGCGAAGACGCCGCCGACCAACTCGCCTCCCGAACGCCCGATGACGAAAACCGCGACGAGCGCGGTAAACGCGGCTATGACGGAAAACACGAGGAAGCCTAAGTGAACGAGCGACAGGAACCCGAGAACGCCAAAAACAAGCGAAACAATCGCCCACGTTGAAAGCCGCTTGCCGACGGCGGCGTCGAGCGTTTGGTCGTCGTACTCGACGTGCAGAGTTCCCGCAGGAATCGCGTCGAATAGGGACGAAGTCGTCTTTTCAAGAGGAGTTGTTTTTTTGGCCATAACGTCGCTCCGAAATAAAGCTTCTTCAAACGTAAACCGCAAAATTCGTCGACGAACATCAGTTCGCGTTCGGAGAATCGCCGCTGAACTTCCAGTCGCCGTCTTTCATCGTGGCGTAATATACGCCCGCGTTCCTCTTATATTGGCGCTGGACGAAATCTTTGGTGTCGAACGTCGTGTCGCCAATGAGCGGCTTAAGAGATCCCTTAGAGGCGAAGTCGACGACATACATCGACGGAAGAACGGAAACCGTATGCGGTTTCTCCGGCATCGTCTCGTAGAAAACAAAGCCCGCCGTCGTCGAGAACCCGAGAATCACGACGATCGCCACGATCCACTTCGCGATCTTGTCCGTCTTTTCTTCAAACGCGACGTCGACCTTCGAACACATATGCGTGACGAGCGACAGAATCGTGAAGATCACGATGAAGAGGAGCATGAAGCAGAGCATGTCGGCGTAATACGCCATGACGGACGCGGCGCCGTCGAGAATGTTCGCGACCATCTCGAAGAGCCCGATCGTCAGGAGCGTCGTGAACAGCAGATTGTAACCGATAATCGTCACGGTCCAAAGCTTCATGCCGTGCCAGAACGCCAGCGCGACGAGCGCCAACAAACCAATAACCACCCAGAATCCAATCATATGACTTCTCGTTATAACTCGTTTTGTTTCGTCAATTCCACCGCGAGAGACGACGCTCACTTCTGAGGCGCCGGTCTCCGCGTTTGATTCGCCGCCATCACGCGTCGCATTTCGTCATAATCGGTGACGCCTTCGCGGACGAGCCGCTTGCCGTCCGCCCAGTATCCTTCCTGTCCGCTCTCGGCGGCCTTCTTGCGCAGCGCCGCTTCTTTGCTCGCCAAGTTGGCGTCGGCTGCGATGATCTGCCGCATCTCGTCGTTGATCTCAAGGACGTCAAAGACCGCGACGCGCCCCTTGTAGCCGATATCGCGGCAGTCCGTACAGGGAACGTAGTAGTCGCGTTCGCCTTCGGCGACCGGCTCGTGAATATGCTTGACAAACCACTTCGGGTGTTTCGGGTCGAGTTTGAACGCTTGGATAATGCGAGGATCCTTGACTTCGACCTCTTCTTTGCAGTCTTCGCAGAGACGGCGAACAAGCCGCTGCGTGATGACGGACGTAATCGCGTTCGCGAAAAGGGTCGCGTCGACGCCTTGCGAGAGGACGTTGATGATCGCGGAAACGGCGTCGGGACTGCGCACCGTCGTAATAATGAGGCGGTCGTTGTTGACTTCTTCGCAGCAGAGCTGCCAAGATTCCAAGTTAATCATGTCGCGGATAAGGAGCACCTTCGGCTCCTTAAAGAAGACGTCGGGCAACACGTTCATCGGCGTCTCGCCCTTGGCGGAGTCGTACTTGGTCGTCGTGATGTTTTCGATAACCTCGTAAGGCTTCTGCACGTCTTCGACGCCGGAGAAGTCGCGCGTAAAACGGTCGGCGGTGTTGAACATGACCGTCGTAAGCGTTTTAAGCCCCTGATGCGGCGCGGTCGCGAGCAGCACAAGGCCTTTGTCGGCGTTGATAAGACGACGCATCTGATCTTGACGCGCCTCGTCGGTTCCAAGTTCGGAAAGCGTCTTAAGCGACGCCTTTTTGAAGAGGAACGTGATCTTAAAGAGCTCGCCTTTGCCGTTGGGAATCGGCGCCGTCTCAAGACGCGCTTCGCACTTCTTCGGACGTCCTTTTTTGTCCTTGTCATAGAGAATTTGGAAGCTTCCCGCCTGACGCGCGGTACGATTTTCCGGCTTGCCGCCGATTAGATACTTCGCGGCTTTTGCGACGTCGTCGGCTTCTTCTCGGATCCAGGGCTTTTTAAACGCGTCGGTCACGGGATGATAGACGCCGTCGATCTGATACTGAAACTTCGTTTCTTCGAGACCGAACTCGATCATGACGTCGGTCGCGCGCGCGTACAACGCGTGGTAAAGAAGTTCGCGCAGCTTGTTATAGCCGTTTGTGGCGAGGTCGCGAGAATTGATCGTGCGCGTGATTTTGACCGATTCTTCAATGTTCGGCGCGAACGCTTCGAGCTGGATCGGCGAGCCGCCCTCGTACGCCATCTTCTTCGGCTTAACCTTCTGCTTAAGGACTTTCGTGCGGAACCAGAACATGATATGCCCCGGCGTCATGACCTTATCGGCGTCAAGCATTCCCTTGTTGCGCGCTTTAACGTAGATCATGACGGGGACGAACCACGCCAGTATCACGACCGGCAGTCCGGCCCAGAAGATCGGGATCAAAATGGCGACGAGAATCGCGACGGCAAACGCGATCATGTTCATGCCGTTCCAGACGCTGCGGTCGGGGTCGCCGAGTCTTTCCGCGTCGTTGTTGACCCAACCGGTCGTCGCGACCCACGCGAGATAGAAAACGATCAAAATTCCGAGTTTAATCGGACAGATGCTCATTCCGCGCCCGGCGCGCCACCCGTGCGTGTTGGCGTCTTCCGCCTGACCCGCGAAAGACTCGTACGCGGCCTTTTCTCCGCCTGCGGCCCCTTGCGCAAGAACCGGCTCGGCAAACGCGAGCAAAAGGACGCCAAACATGAGGCATATCGCGCCGACGACCGCATACTTCTTGATCTTTTGCATTTCCATCTTTATCTTCCAGCGTGTGTGGAACGTTGTCCCAAGGGACGGAACGAGCGTCTCGCGAAGCCGAACGTTTCGCAAACGTCCGGCTTCGATCCGGCATATCAGAGGATCCCAGGCTCCTTGACCTCGATTCCCTTAAGAGCCATCTTAAGAGATTCGATGTTAGGGGCGACTTCAAACGCGGTCGCGCGGTCGATCTTCTTCATCTGAACGAGCGACTTGAGCGACATCGTGAAGTCCTGCATGCCTTCCTGCGCCTGAATACGAATCGCGTCGCCGAGTTTCTCGTCTTCGCCTTCGAGAATCAGCTTGCGAATAACGTTGTTGACGATCATGATTTCGCAGGTCGGAACGCGCTGAACGCCGGGTAAAATCGACGGCAACAGTTTCTGCGCGACGATTCCCTTCATGTTCATCGCGATCGCGGAACGAATCGCCTTGTGCATGTTCGCCGGGAAAAGGTCGAGAATACGACCGATCGTCGACGGCGCCGTCGACGCGTGAATCGTACCGAAAACCAAGTGGCCCGTTTCCGCCGCGTGAATCGCCGTTTCGAACGTTTCGCGGTCGCGCATCTCGCCCACGAGCATGACGTCGGGGTCTTCACGAACCGCGTGCTTCATACCGACTTCGAAGTCGACGACGTCTTGACCGATTTCACGCTGGTTGATCAGGCATTTCTCTTCCGTAAACATGAACTCGATCGGGTCTTCAAGCGTGAGGATGTGCTTGTTGTAGTTTTTGTTGATCCAGTTCAACATCGACGCGATCGTCGTCGACTTTCCGGAACCCGTGACGCCCGCGAGCAGAATCATTCCCTGGCTGTACTTGCAAAGCTCGTAAAGCACCGACGGAATATGAAGTTTTTCAAGTTCGGGAATGAAGTTGTTGATACGACGAGCGACAAGCCCGACGTGCCCCATTTGCGTCAAGACGTTGACGCGGAAACGCCAGCGAACGCCGTCGACGACGCACGTGTGCGCGAAGTCCGCCCCGCCCGTGTCGTTGTAAATCTTGCGGTTGCGCTCGTCCATCATCGGGAAGATGAGACGGTTCATTTCTTCGTCGTCGATCGGACCGCGATTGAGCGTCCTCAGCGCGCCCTTGACGCGCACGTAGGGAGGACGATCGACCTTAAGGTGAAGGTCGCTTCCGGACAGCTTGACCAGCGCTTTGAAAAGCGGGTCAATTTCTAATTCCTTCTTTTTCTTAGCAATACGATCTGGAATGATATCAGGGGACGACATAAAAATAAACCTCTAACAACGACGACAAACGCAGCGCGCCCCTTTGACGCGCCGCGCGACAACAATATCCTTCTTATTATACAGCGTTACGTTTCAAATTCAACACGCCGGACGCTTCCCGTAGGCGACGCGACGCCCGTCGACGTCGCGACAAACCGCATGATCGACGTCGTTCAAAACGTCCGCTCATATTCTCACGGGAATGCCCGCGTTCTTCATCGCTTGCTTAACTTCGGCGATGGAGTACAGTCCATAATGGAAAACGCTCGCCGCGAGAACCGCAGACGCGTTCGCCTCGGTAATCGCTTCGACAAAATGCTCCGGCTTGCCCGCGCCTCCGGACGCGACCACGGGAATGCGCACGGCGTCGCAGACCGCCTTAAGGATTGGAAGGTCGTAGCCGTTCTTCGTTCCGTCGCCGTCCATCGACGTAAGGACGATCTCGCCCGCGCCCCGTTCTTCGACTTCGCGCGCCCACGCGACCGCTTCTAAACCGGTCCCGACGCGCCCGCCGTTGATAAAGACCTCCCAAAATTCCTCGCCGTTCTTCACGACCCGTTTCGGATCGATGTTGACGACGACGCACTGGCTCCCGAAACGCTCCGCCGCCGCATTAATGAGATCCGGCGTTTTGACGGCGGACGAATTAATCGACACCTTGTCGGCGCCCGCGTTGAGGATTTTTCGGAAATCGTCGACAGTTCGAATCCCGCCTCCGACCGTCAGCGGCATAAAAACGACGTCCGCCGTCGCTCTGACGACGTCGACGATTGTGTCGCGCTTCTCATGACTCGCCGTAATGTCGAGAAAGACGAGCTCGTCGGCTCCTTCCCGCTCGTAGCGACGCGCGACCTCGACGGGATCGCCCGCGTCGCGGAGGTTGACGAAATTCGTCCCCTTAACGACGCGTCCGCCGTTGACGTCGAGACACGGAATCACTCGTTTTGCCAGCATAAAACGCTCTCCATAAACCGTAGAAGTCGGCGACGCGCGACGCGGCGCGCTTTTCGACGTCGTTCAGTCTACCGAAAAACGTCGTTCTCGCAAAGGGGCGCCGTCCTCCGCTATTCGCGATTCGGCTCCTGACTTGTCTGATGACTGCGAGTTCTCTTCACCAGCTCGACGTATTTGCGCACTTCGCGCATAATGTAATTGACGACGCAAATGTTCGCGCGGATCGAGCCGGCGTAGTCGTTTTTTGCGCGCGCTTGAGTCGCGAGCGTTCGCGCGCGGTTGACTCCGGCCCAGTCGGGCTCGACGTTCGGATCGTTGTGCATCTGGGCGCAAAGCTGTTCGCACGTCTGCTCTAGGTAGTCGCAAAACGCGACGCTCGGCGTCGCGGACGCCCGCGCGTAGGGCGCTCTGCCGAGCCGTTCCGTCGGCGCGGCGCTCTTCTTGACGCCAAAGAGCGTCGGACTTGCGATGCACAGGAACGCCGCGAGCGACACGGCCGCGATCCCTAACGACGACCAGCCGCCAATCCAAAAATGGCAGATAAGGAAGATCGTGGCGAGAATCCCGAAAATCGCCGTCAGCGACAGGAACGCCCACGCGGGGATCGACAGCGGCGGACGTTTTTCATAGACGCGCGCCGCCTTGGCGTCCTCCGCGTCCTCCGGCGCTTCGTTCGAAACGACGCGAGCGACGACGACGGTGCAGTTGTCGGGACCGCCGCGGAGGTTCGCAAGATTGACGAGCGCTTCCGTCGCGTCCGCCGGCGAGAAGAGTTCGAGAATCTGACCGATTTCCGCGTCTTCGACGCGGCCGGAAAGACCGTCGCTGCACATGAGGAACGTGTCGCCGGGGCGCGTCTCAAAGGGGCCTTCGACGTCGACTTGGAGATTCTCCGTCGGTCCTAGAGAACGCGTGATGATGTTCTTCGGGATATTGTCGAGCTGACGGTAGCTTGAATGCGACTGCGGATAGTACTTGACCTCCCAGACGAGACTATGGTCGAAGGTCATCTGCTCGACGACGTGATCGCGGAGTCGATAAACGCGAGAATCGCCGACATGCCCGATATAGCCGGCGCCGGGCGTAAGAACGAGCATGTCGCACGTCGTGCCCATGTCGCGGAAAGACGGATCCGACTCGCCGCGTCTACGGATGACGTCGTGCGCTTCCAGAAGCGCGTTGCGAAGCGCCTCCGTCGGCGGCGTCGCCGTATGCTTGAGGTACGACTGCGGCGCTTCCGTCGCGGCGATTTTGCTCGCAAGCTCGCCCGCCTTATGCGCGCCCATTCCGTCGGCGACGACGAAAACATGACCTCGAGAACGCCAAACTCGCGGCGAAGGCGCAGGGTGGGCCGAGAACGAATCTTGATTGTTGCGACGCTTCATCCCCACGTCTGAACGCGCGGAGTAGACAAGCGACTTGCTCCACCATGCTTCTGTCTTTTCGGTCTTATCAGCGTCCATAATTCGTTTAATTCAGATCAGGCGGAAAGGTAAAACGCGGCGGATTCCGCAATTTGATCGTAATAACGTACAAAACACCAGGCGTCGGCGGCTAGGAACGCGACGCCGACCGTCGCGAAAAAAAGCCAAAGTCGACGCGGCGGCGCGGCGGCTTCTTCAAGCCCGGCGTCGAGCGCGTCGCGCAAACGTTTCCAGCCGGAAACGGAAATATCGCGCCCTATCGAAACGATTGACGTCACGCGTCCGACCGGCGAATCGTCGAGATAAAACTGAACCCCTAATCCCGGCATATTCATCGCGTCGCCGCTCCAGCGCGCGTCGACGTCGAGTTCGATCGCGACCCGAGAAATCGTCTTACGCAAAACGTCGAGCGTCGTGTTGTAAACGACGAATCGCGGTCGCAGCCTCGCAAGACACGCGGTCAAAATAAGCGTAAAAAAGAGCGCGACGAGAATCCACACGTTCGCGCCCCACGTAATCCACGCGCTCAAACTCGGCAGAATCTGCAACGGCCCAATAAAAAGAACGCCGACGGTCGCGAGCGCGACCGCAAGTCCGTCGCGACGTCCTGTCACAAGGGTCGGACGTCGACGTCCATGTAGCCATGCAAGCGCTAGAAAATACAGCGCGAAGGGAAGACTGGCTACGACAAAATAAAAGGGCGTCATGACTGGCGAGAAGTTGATTCGCAGACGCGGCGTCCCGCGTCGTTGCGCGCTTGCGACGCGCGTCCGCGCCGCAAAAAGACCGTCGTCTTCACGCGTTCAAAGCAATCGCCCCCATTATAAGTGAAAACTAACATTCTGTCAGTAGAAGCTAGCCTCAATCGCGATATTTTTCTTAAAGAAAATTGCGTTTTGTAATAAAAGCAAAAAGCAAACGCGTCCGCAACGGGACGCGTTTGCCGTATCTAAACGAAAGACGTCCTAGAATCTCATTCCGGGGTCGTTTCCGCCTCGAAGATTTCTTCGACCGCTTCTTCGACGTCGGCCTTAGGCTCTTGCGTCTCCGGCGCCGTCTGCTGGACGGCGGGCTTCGGCGGGAAGATTTTCTGAATCACGTTCTTCTGAATCGAGATATAAGATCCGAAGCACGCGAAAACAAGCGCGGCGAGGAGGATGATGTTGAAGACGACGCGTTTTGCGCCCTTGCCAACCGCGTCGCCAATGTAGCTCCGCTTGTTGTTCAGGTAGAAGAAGATCACGTACGCGATCGGCAGCATCGTGAAGCAGACCGCCGACGCGACGACCGGGAACCACATCGGAAGGTTAATGACGACGCCAAGAACGCCGATGCACGGCGTGAGCGCAAAGAGTCGGAATCGCTTCTGCGTCATCTCGCCGCCAAGCATCTCGCAGAGCGTGAATCCGCACGCGACCATGTGCGTCGAGACCGCGCCGCCGCACATGCCCATAAGACCGAGGCAGAAGATGAAACGCCCGCCCGGAATTCCCTCAAACGCCGCCGCCGCGCCAAGAGGCGTGAGTCCCGTCTGCACCGCGTCCGCCCCCGTATACACGTTCGTAACGGTCATCGCCACGATAATCAGCGACGTTACGAGCGTAAAGGGCAGGAACATCGTCATGCCAAGATCCCAGCGCGCGAGCTTGCGGTGTTCCGCGCCCCACCCTTTCGCCAGGAGCGAGTACGGATACAGGAACGTCATGTTGATGCCGACCGCCGCGCCCAGCATTCCGAGAACTTGAAGAATTGTCGCCGTCTCGACTTTGCCGGTAACCGGATCTTTCGGCAATCCGTAATATCCGCAGAACCCCTTGCCAAGTTCAAGCCAGTCGATTCGACCGAAGTTCATGACGCAAACGAGAAGGAAGAAGACGATCACGAGCGCGATCATGAAGCGCAAAAAGCGTTCGTACATCTTCACGCCCTTCGCGCCCTTCCCGTAGTTGAAGACCATAAAGATATTCATCGCCAGAATCGCGCCGCCGACGAGGAAACTCACGAGATACCCGAGCGTCGTGACGTCCGTGTTCACCTTGAAGCCGAGCGGCTCAAGAGCGCCGGCAAGACCTTTAATCCACGCCGGCACGTCTCCGCCGTTTGCAATTTGCAAGCCGCAAGCCGACGCAAGGTCGCGTCCCGCGCCCGCAAGAAGCGTGTACTGCGGGAAATGCCAGATCACCGACGCCAAAACCGTGCCGAGCGCCCAGAGAACGACGAGCGGCTTCCAAACCTGCTTGCCAAAGGACTCGTAAGGGCGTTCTCCACGCGTCAGGACGACGTTTGAGAGCGCCGCGAGCATCATGACGCCAAAGAACATCGCCAGCGGCTGGACCCAAAGGAGCTTATATCCGAAGGACGCGCCCGCAAGAACCGACGCCGTCGCGCTTCCCGCTCCGAGCGTCATCGCGCTCTGCAGCAGTCCGGGCCCGGTGCGTTTGACGTATCCCCACGAGCGTTTGCCAAGCGGCGCGCTCTCTAACGCGCGAAGCTCCTCCTTCTCGGCGGCGAGCTTCGCGGGATCCCACTTTGGACTCATCGGCAACCCCGCGTTCCCTTGCGGCGCGGAAGTCTCTTTAGATTCAAGCGACATGACAGGTCTTTCCATTCAATGAAGCGTTATGGTCGTCGCCGAGCGTCGCGCCCAACGAATACAAAAACGATTATAAACGCCAAAACGTCCTGTTTCAAGCAAATTCGTCGTTCTGAAGAAAATAAGGCCGCGAGCGCCGACGATTAATCGAAATCTTTGCGAGACCGTTCTTTCTTTTTTGCGGAAAGACGCTTTTTCGCGTCGAGCCGGCGCTCGATCGAACCTCGCGTCGGTTTTGTGGGGACGCGTTTTTTCGGGCGTTTCGACGCGGCGAGAATCGCGGCGCAAAGCTTGTCGAAACACGCCTGTCGGTTCTTAGGCGCGTCGCGAAACTCTTGGTTTGAGATCACGACCTCGTTCTTTTCGGTCACGTACGAAGGATAGAGTTTCTTGAACCGTTCGACGACGTCGGGCGCAAGACGGCCGCCGACGAGGTTCCAGCGGATCTGCGCTTTCGAAGAAACTTTGTTCACGTTCTGACCGCCGGGTCCGGAACTGCGCGAATACGAGACTTTGATCTCCGCAAGGGGGATCGAGACGACGCCAGGAACGTCGAGCGTCGGCGTCGCGGGATCGGGCGCGGGGAGCCTAGGATCGGCGGGCGCGGTTGGCGCTGGCTTGACGACGCGCGGAACCGGCTGTTTACGCGGCGCGTCGTTTGACGCGGAAGCGGGTCGAACGTCTTGATCTTTTTTCATCGCGTTCCTCGGGAGAAATTCGGTCTTGCGTCTTTCGAAAAATTAGCGGATAATCGCGTGAGCCGCGCCGTCGTGGGACTCGCGGCGATATTGTACGCAAAATAGCGCGCGCCGCAAGAGTATTGGCGCGCGCCGCTCCTTCTTTCTCAGGAGATTTCCCCCTATGGCTAAAGAACATGCTCCCGCGCCGGCGGAACAGCCGACGGCGGTTCGTCCTCAGCTTCAGGTCGACGACAAGAACGTCGTCGCAACCTACGCCAATTTCTGCCGCGTCATGGGAACGCCGGAAGAACTCATCGTCGATTTCGGACTCAATCCCCAGCCGATGGGCGTTCCGACGGAACCGATCCCGGTCTGTCAGCGCATCGTCGTCAATTTCTACACGGCCAAGCGCCTTTACCACGCGCTCGGCATGACGCTCCAACGTCATGAGGCGGCGTTTGGTCCGCTGGAGGTCGACGTCAATAAGCGCGTCCAACACAACAATACGAAGTGATCGCGTCGGGAACGTTCTCGCAACCTCGCTTCCTACCCGCTCTCAGGCAGACGCGTCTAGCGAGACGCCGTCAAGACCTTGGGAGCGGATTTCGTTTAAAAGCGCGAGGGCGCGCGGCAAAAAAGCGCGAAACGGTTGTCAAATGCCGAGCGTTTCGTTATACTAGTCGGCGTGAAGGAGAAAAATTAGTCGACGCCGCGATACCGTCGCTATACGACATGCAGGAAGTTCGGGAGCGATTGCGACGGGGAGAGCCTCTAGCGATAAAACGCGACAGTCGTCGACAATAAAACGTTAACCATGATCGTCTGTCCCCTCTTTAGCGGAAGTTCCGGCAACTCTACCTACGTCGAACACGGCGCGTCGCGGATTCTCGTCGATTGCGGAGGTTCCGGCAAACAGATAGAAAACGCGCTTAAAGCGATCGACGTCGACCCGCGTCGACTTACCGCGATCGTCGTCACCCATTCGCACGACGACCACATTCGCGGCGTCGGCGTTCTTTCGCGGCGTTACGACCTCCCCGTCTACGCGAGCGTCGGAACGTGGGATTATCTAATCAAACGCAATAAAATCGGAAGCGTCGCGACAAAGAACATCCGCGTTTTCCAGAGCGGCAAGACGAACGAAGCGCTCGATCTCGGCGACGTCGCCGCGACGTATTTCCCTACCCCGCACGACGCCTACGATTCGGTCGGCTACGTCTTTTCCGACGGAAAGTCGACCTTCGGATTCGCGACCGACGTCGGGCATGTCGCCGCCAACGTGCGAAACGCGCTCCTCGGCGTCGACGCCGCGCTCCTCGAAGCGAATTACGACGAAGAGATGCTGTGGGGCGGCCCTTATCCGGAAGACCTCAAAGCGCGAATCGCCAGTAAAAAAGGTCATTTGAGCAACCTTGACGCGGCCTCGTTCGCCGTCGAACTCGTTAAAAGCGGCGTCAAGACGCTCTATCTCGGGCACCTGAGCGAACACAACAACACGCCGATGATCGCGCAGTGTACCGTCGCGGAAGTTCTCGGCGACGGCGGAGTCGTCCCGCAAAAGGACTGCGCGCTTTACGTGGCAAATCGTTATACCCCCAGTCAACGCTTAGAACTCTGACAGCATGAAAAAGCCGACGTTTGTCGATCTCGTCTACCCGATCCTCATCTTTTGCGCCGGGATTTTCGCGCTCCCTTATATTCTTTACATGTCGATCCGCCGTAAAAAATATCGACATGGATGGAAGCAGAAACTCTTCGGCGCCGTTCCCGAACTTTCGCCGACCGAGGGCGACAGAAAAAGACTGTGGCTCCACGGGGTGAGCGTCGGCGAGGTCAACCTTCTTAAACCGATCGTTCGGGAACTGGAGAAAAGACGTCCCGACTGGGAATACGTCGTCTCGGCGACGTCGGAGACGGGCTGCGAACTCGCCAAAAAGCTCTTTGGCGATCGCGCGCCCGTTTTCTACTGTCCTCTCGACTTCAAGCCCGTCGTCGACCGCGCGGTTCGTCGACTCAAGCCCGACCTGCTCGTTCTCGTCGAGTTGGAACTCTGGCCTGGGCTTGTCAGGGCGGCGAGCGACGCGGGCGTTCGCGTCGCGATCGTCAATGGGCGGATCAGCGACAAATCTTTCAAAAGGTATCGACTCGTCAAGCGCGCGCTGGCGCCGACGTTTCGCCGGATCGACCTTGTCGCCGCGCAGGACGAAATCGCGGCGGGTTATTTCAAAGCGCTCTCTCCTTGTCCGGAACTCGTGTCGGTCGTCGGCTCCGTCAAATTCGACGGCGTTCAGACGAACCGCGCTAACTCGGCGACAGAACGACTGGCAAAACTCGCGGGAATCGAATCGGACGACGTCGTTTTTCTCGCGGGCAGCACGCAAGACCCGGAGGAATCCGGGGCGCTCGAGACGTACCGGCGTCTTTATCGCGACTTCCCGAAATTGAAGTTAATCCTCGTCCCGCGCCACCGCGAGCGTTTTGAAGAGGTCGCAAAGCTCCTCGACGAGTCGGAGTTCACATGGACGCGGCGTTCGACGCTTCAAGAGGGCGCCCGCCCGCAACCGCCGAAAGACGCCGCGCCGAACGCCGACCCGCGCCGAATCCTGCTCGTCGACGCGATCGGAGAACTCGGCGCATGGTGGGGAACGGCGGCGATCGCGTTCGTCGGCGGCAGCTGGGGTAATCGCGGCGGTCAGAATATGCTCGAACCGGCGGGCTACGGGGCGGCGGTCTCCTTCGGACCGAACACGCGCAATTTCCGCGTCGTCTCCGAGGCGCTGTTAAACGCGCAGGGCGCGGTCGTCGTCGCGAACGTCGACGAGATGGAGGCGTTCGTGAGAAAGTGTCTGTTAGAACCGGAATATTGCCGTTCACTCGGCGCCGCCGCGCAGACGCTCACGCTCCGAAACGCGGGCGCGTCAGAACGAACCGTCGCGGCGTTAGAAGCGCTCTTGTCGTAGCGAGCGCGTCGGATTCGCCAAGAAAACCGTCGTCAATCGTCAGCAGGACGTCTGAACGTTCTCGACGACGTTGCGGAACGCCGCGTCATATTCAGACGCGACGCGCGAATATTCCCAGAGACGCGCGCGTTCCAATCCTCTTTGGCGCGCTTCTTCGTAAAAACTAGAATCGTCCCAAAGGCGCTTAATCGCGTCGAGCCAAGGGCGCGCCTCCTCGAACGTCGGGACGAACGACGACACAGGGGTATAGCGTTCTGGAATATTGAGGAGAATCGCCGCGTCGCCGAGCGTTTCCGGCAGCGCCCCGCGCGTCGACGCGACGACGGGCGCGCCCGCGATCAGCGACTCCGCCGCGACGCGTCCGAAGGATTCGTCAAAAAAAGAAGGAACGAGCGTCGCCTTAGCATGGCGGAAGAAATTCGCTGGACGCGACGTGTTCCTCATAAACTCGACGGCGTCTACGTCCGCCAACCCCTTGAGGATACGGCGCAGTTCTTTCGCGCCGTCGCTCCCTTCGACGACAAGAATCGGGATATCGGGTCGCAATCGCAGAAGTTCCGCCGCGATACGCGCAAAGAGTAAGACGCCCTTGTTGCGCGACGGGTTTACGAAGAGAAGCCGATCACGACAAGCGGAATCGCTCGCTGCGTCCGACGCGTCGGGAACAACGTTCGACCAATCGATCAGGGGCGGGATAGCGACCGTTTTAAGTCCAAGACGTTCACGATAGACGTTCGATGAAAATTGCGACGGCGTTATAACGAGATCGGCGTCGCGAAAATATTCACGGTCGTTATAGGCGAAATTTTGAAGTAAGACGACCGTCTTCGCCCCGACGTCATGCGCCGCCTTCAACATGGCGCCGCCGAGCCAATATCCGCCGTAAGTCACGACGACGTCAGGCTTGACGCGTCGCAAGACGCTCGTCAATAACCGCAAGAACGCAGTTCCGACGTCCTTCGACGGAACTTGCGAACGGTCTTCGGGAGAAAAAAGAATCGAATTGATTCCCTCGTCCCGAAAGGAAAACGTCGTAAATGGAACGGAGTCGCACTGTTCCACCTTGCGTAACGCCGTCAATCCGCGCCGCGCTAGCGAACGCTTCACGTCGGCGCGACGCCAGTCGTCGACCGCCGAACCGCAAAAGGTAAAGACCTCCCAGCCGCGTCGCGCTAAAGCGCGAAGAATTTCTCGCGTCGTCACCGACGCGCCGTTCGATTGGTCGATGTAAAAATGCCACGAAGCAAAGAGAACTCGCATGACGATTTCTTAATTTCAAGATTCCCCACAAATCTACTTTCTTCGTAAACCCGACAGCTTACGCCAAACTTCAGCGCCCTTTTCAGAGGAGCTGCTAAAATAGGGGTAATTCTCCATCACGGTTCGTTGAACTTCAGGGAGGCTATCGAGCCAATCCCAGTAATCTTTTTTAATTTTATTCGCTTCGTCGGCGTCTCTTGCAGCAAAATACTCTAGTCGAAATCGCGCTAAACGAACCTCGTCACGCATCGTACTCGGAATAAGACTCGCTTCGAGGTTGCGCCAACCTTTTAACGTTTGAGGATTGTTGGGATCTGAAGGTTTGCGATTGCCGACCCGCATGAAAAGCCATGGATTATACGATCTGCTCGAAAATGACGACAACCTAATATTACTCTTGCCGCTATTTGGCAATTTCCCTTTGTAGTTAAAAGGAAAAAGTTCTTTGGGCGTGTTTTTATACCACTTTTCTAGGAGAGCCATTTCCTCAGACGGACGGGGTTTGACAAGAACCTCTTGCGTAGCCGTAAAACAATCGTGAACGCTAAGTTTAAAGTTAATGTGGATTGCGAGAACAATTCCTTCATTAGTCATCTTCTCCCTAAACTCGGTCCAAAAAGGATGTTCGAAATCTTCAAGAGGACAAACGTCGAGATAAATGATTCGCGAACAAAAACTCTCGCCAGAGTCGAAGGTTGAAAGAAAAGGAACACTGTCCGTTAGGTATCCTGTAGGATTTTCAAATCTCCAATGGTACTCGCCTTGAATCTCTGGAGACGTGGCGGTGATAGAGACGCCTGGAGCGTCCCATAATTTAGGAATATTTTTTCTATAATCGTTAATGGGCGTATTTGAGAGATTTTTAAGAAGCTCTGCAAAGTAGATTGTATCGCCGAAATAGACCTCTTGGGGGTAACACTCGACCGTTTGCCTAACTTCATTAGGTTCTGAACATGCAAGCAATCGGTCAACGATTTGAACGGTTTCCCCTGAAGTCGGAACATAGTCCCCTAAATCAACATCACCGAAATCTCCATTACATCCTCCTGAAACCGATATGGCTATTAAAACAACTATTAAAATACTTGCTTCAGCAATTTGTTTCATGATTCAATAATTCTCGATATTAAACAACTAGAGTAGTCAATCTCTTTGTTCAGAGAGTCGCGCCGCTCTTCTGAACAAATACTACCACACTTTTACTTTAGTTTCTTATATTTAAGACACTATGGACAGGAAAGTCACGACAGTGTTTTCAGTCCTCGCCAACGGGATCCTGGGGTTTGGAATGAGATTGTATTTCACAAATTTGTTCTTCAGAGAATTTGTTATATTCTACAGACAATTGTTCTGGAATAGTACGTTGACTCTTCATTACTGACGCTTGACCGTTATCGTAGTGACTTAGTCCAAGAGCATGGCCTATTTCATGGAGAACAGTCGACCTTATTAGTAATTCTCTTCCGTCGCTATCAATCAATTGCGTCGGATATAAACAGTAATTGTTCCACAGTTCTACTTGCCCGTCTATCGTCCAATAAAAAATCCCGATAACTTTCTCCTCCTTGTAATAAATGCCATGGGTTCGATTTGGAAGAGTATTGTCAGGGTTCGAAGAATCATCGTTAACGGAACGAAAAGCCGAGGTCAGTTGGACTGTCCAAAATGAGTCTGTCGAAAGAGGTGAATTACGCTTAGAACATAATAAAGAGGCGTCTGCGAATTCAGTCCCCGTAACAGTGGGGTTTAGATTTGGCAAATAATTTTCTATACTTATACAAGCTCTCGCAAGCTCTGAGCCGACTACACCGTCAATCGGAGCGTAATCAGTCTCGAATTCAAGACCTGATTGAAATGCTAGACTCATTTTGTCTCGTTCAACCCAAAGAGTTCTCCAAACAGTCAATACAGGAGACGTTTTAAGTTCCCAATAAACTACTCCGCCGCTACCAACTCCACCTGAACCCGTCGTCGTGACAGCGACTCTATAGCCCTCAATTCCACCAGAGACTCCAATCACAGACTCGATTTCTGCCGACGACAGGACCCCCGCGTTTGGATGCGCCGCTATTATATAGTTATCGCCGGCATACCCCGAACCAATCGTAAGAGCGGCGCTCCGTGTCTTTGTCCCATTGCTTAGATTAAACGTCAACGTCGCCGGTATTAGCGAAGTTATTGAGCCATGATTGTCGCGAACTCCGTATCCATTGCTAGTTGGAGTCTTTGTACTTCCCATGGGATTATCGGGATCAAACCACATAACATTTACCGTCGCTTGGAGATTGCTTGGAACAACGCAAGCCAGCGTAACGTTGACCGTTGCAATATTCTTCACAACGCCGATAGCGCCAGTGGTCGTATTAAGCGTTTGTTCTACATACGCCTTCATTCCGCCGCTGGAATCTGAAAGAATCGCCAAATGCGCGTCCGTTGACGGATATGCTTGCGTCGTATCCCACTCGACGCTTGAAATCTCGTTGAAGCAATAGTATTGATCGTGTTCAAACTGATTGATTACCGTGTTGGACGTACTGCTTGCATAAAGCTCTACCTTCACGTCATAGACGCCAAGAGGACTGGAAACGCTAGTTTCAACCCAGCCTCCGCTTGACGGAGAGTATCCGCCCGAAGTCTCCGACCAATTCCAAGCGTGTTTTTTGACTCTTGGATGAAAGAGACTCTCGAAAGTCGACAATTGGGACGCGTTATTATAATCAATCTGTGGGGTCGTCAAAAAATGGAGACGATTTTCGTTTTCCTTCCATACGACATGGGAATCGACCAAAGTATGAAAATCGCTCTCGCCCGGAGCCTTCTCTTGGATTTCAAATCCGTCGATCCTAACAAGGTCGTAGTTGAGTTCAATCTCACGCGTTCTGAGACCGTGGCGATCGCTCGCCCAAAACGTCGCGTGTAAATCGCCAGGATTGGAAATATTAACGCCAACGGTAAAGATATATGTATTGCCGATTTTGTTTGTAAACACGCCTTCAACAGCGCTCCCAGAATAACCTAGCGTCACACTTTCGTCGACTCCATATGTCGCTTCATCGCCGTCTATAACGCCAATCGAGAACCACTGCGTTTCACTCGTCGTAAGCCGCATCACAGAACCCCCGGAACCAAGGTCTGAAAAATCCAAGGGGATTGACGTATAATACGGCGCATGGTTGACATGAGAATGTCCGCCGCTTCCGCCAGAACCTCCTGACGTTCCGCCGGATCCGCCGGAAGTTCCGCCAGAAGAGGAACCGCCTGAATTTGTCCCGCCGGAACTTCCTGATCCGCCGGACGCCTCGCCCCCCGACCCTTCCTCTTCGACGACGTCGGGCTCTTCATCGAAGACCTCGTCGTCTTCGTCTAAACCTAAGGAAAACAAGGGAGAAGAATCATACTCGTCGATCTCGTCCTCGCCGATTTCACTAAATGCGATGGATATTGCGTCCAATTCGCATTCTGCAAAAGAATCGCATAGTTCGTTAGCCATATTGTCGTAGCAGGCGTCGACTACGGACGGATCCCCAACCGGCTCGTCTTCTATAAATTGTTCGTCGTCTACGGCGACCGACACGTCGCAGGACGCTAGTTCCGTAGGCGTTTCAAGAATTACAACTGGAGTCGCCGCCCCCGCTGAACCGTCGGAGGAAAGCAACTCTCTATCTTCAAGAGGCTCGAGTCGCAGAACACGACGCGAAATAGTATTTGCGCAAAAGGCTTCGGGTTTATTATGACGACTAGAAAACTTGTGAAAAAAACTCATATCGCTGAATCTCAACAGGAGGGGTCTTAAAAATACATTTCAATAGTTGGGGAAAGCCCAGTTCATGAAGCATACCTTATTTTATACCTTTGTCAACACAATTAGTTCGAATTATTGATGTTAGCGTTAAACGCCGTGTCTGAATCGTCAGGTTTTCTTATGAAGAAACGCGTTTGACTTCTTTTCGACGCTCTAACCTATAGCGTCGCTCCGGCTAAAAAAGCGAATCATTTTAAATAATGTTGCAATTTGGCAAAAAAGGCGTTTCAAACCGCAAGCGCGAGGAATTGGGGTACGTTTTGAACAACAGGTATAAAGCGACGGCGCCGTTCAAACTAGACGCAAAACCTCTCCAACGTCAACTCGCCTGTCGTTACTGGTCGCGGCGTTTCCCCGCTATTTTCATCGGAACATCTGTCAGAAACGGCAAATCTTATAATAAAACACGCAAAATACCCTCGATTTTACCAAAAATTCCTTTACGGCAGTCTAAAGAAGATTTAAATTGTACGATAGAGTTTATGATTGTCCCTAAATAGCAAGGCTGGCAATATAGGCGAAATACGTATTCGTCGGAATGACTCGACCTATGTTGTTCTGAACGCCGAGCGCGATTTTAGCGCGGGCGGAGCCGAGCAGGCGAAATCAACAAACGCGGAACGCTCCGCCGGCGCGGACGTGACGCGCTTAAGATTGAGGATTGCAACTATGACACGTTTCGAGAAAGAAAGAAAACAGAGGACGCTTCGTCTCACGACCCGCGTTCTCAACGTCTCTCTGGCTCTATGCCTCTTCGGCGCGACTCCCTCGTGGTCGGTCGCGGCGCCGCAATCCCCCGAGCCGCCCGCCGACGCCGCCGCTGGGACAGAGCCCGCGCCTGATCCGCCAGTCACGCCGTCGGACGAAGAAAAGAACGCCGCGCTCGAAAAGATCGGCGTCAGCAGCACAGGGCAAATTCCTAACCCCGTCCAAGACCCCGCCGCAGCAGCGAAGATGGTCGTCGACCTCAACGAAGCGCTCGCCAACCCCGACCCCACCCCGCAGCCGAAATCGGAAGCCGTCCAGCTGACCAGTTTCGATCCGCAGCGGAGCTATTCGCGGCTCCTCTATCCTAGCGTCGCGACACGCGTCGGGCTTTCCGAGGCTCAGTCTCAACGTATCAACGAATTGATGACCGATCGCGCCCAGAAACTCGCCGCCGCGCCAAAGGAACAATGGAATCAAATCACCGAAGATTCGGAAAAAGCGCTCAAGGCCGTCCTTACGCCGGAACAGGACGAACGCTTCCAGCGCGGCATCACGCAGAAAACGATCATACTGCGGTTCAACAAAGAAAGATGGTCTGACGTTCTGAACTGGTTCGCCTCCGAATGCGGACTCCAGCTCGTCATGTCGGCGCCTCCGCAGGGCACGTTCACCTATAGCGACAAGACTGCATACTCCCCTAAGGACGCGCTCGACGTTCTTAACGGCTACCTTAATTTCAAGGGCTATACGCTTATCCGCAACAACGCGATGCTGATCCTGCACGACTTCAAAACAGGATCGATTCCGCTCCAATATCTCCCGAAAATCACGCCTGAGGATCTGCCCAACCAGAGCCGGTTCGATTACGTCGCGCTGACGATTCCTCTTGAGCAGCGCAATCTCAACGCGGTGCGTCAGACGATTCTGCCCTTCCAAGGTCCAAACTGCACGGTCACGCCGCAGGCGGGCAACTCGATCATGGTCGTCGACACGGTCAACGCGCTGCGTGAAATTTACGCCGCCGCCAAGTCCGTCTATAACCCCGACCCGCCTCAGGATCGTCCGATTCGAGGCGATCGTCCGCGTCCCGCGCCGGAAACGCCCGAATGGCGCGCCTACACGCTCGACGGACTCGCCTACAACGTCCTGCGCGAGCAGCTCGAGGTCTTCGCGCCCGACGCGAAGCCTCTCTACAACCCGGAATCGAACGTCGTCAATTACCTCTGCGTTCCGAGCCTTCACAACGTCATCGCGGGGCTCGTCGAAAAGCTTAAGGAGGGCGCCGACCCGGCAAAAGCGCTGATCGCTAAAATCTACTCGCTCGATAAGATCACCGTCTTCTCGCCCTCCGATCTCTGGGCGATGGGACGTCGTCTCGGCGGTCAAGGCGGCGGAGGCGGATACGGAATCGGCGCGTTTGGAAACGCCGGCGCGACGGAACTCTATCAACAAATTACCGAATCGCTTAAGACGCTCGCGCCCGACGCCGACGTCCAACTCAATACGAACTCGCGGAAACTCTTCGTCATCGCCAACGCCGCCGACCATGAAAAAATCGCCGCGACGTTGCAGAGTCTCGAAACCAAGGTCGAACAGACGGAAGAGCCGGTCGTCAAAATCTATCGTCTTAAGGACGCGCCTCGCCAGCCCGGCATGCAGGCGTATACTTCCGTTTACGCGCTTCTGCGCGTCGTCGCGCCCCTTGCGCAACCGCTCCCGACAAACGACGGAGCGCTCATGATCGTCGCAACCGCCGAAGAACATGAAAAAATCGCCAAAGCGCTTGAAGAGTACGAGGCGAGCGCCGAGGATCCGGACCGAGAGTTCGTCCTCAAAGCGTACGTCATGACCGCGCGCCAAGTCGCGAGATTCAGTCAGATTTACGCGCAAATCGCGTCGACGCCCGAAATGCGCGGCGCCGTAAGACTTCCTGACCCGGTTATCCCGACTCGTTTCGCCATCTGGGGCACGCCCGAACAGCAGAAACAAGTCGCGCGTATCGTCGACGAGATCGTCAACGCCGACGCGTACATTAACCAGTTGCAACCTCAGGGATTGCCGGAACCTCAAGAACCCGCGCCCGCGCCGACTGAGTCCGCTCCGGCTCCCGCCGAACCCGCGCCCGCGCCGGCCGAGCCTGCCCCGGCTCCCGCCGAACCTGCGCCCGCGCCGGCCGA
>CAMJTU010000034.1 GCA_946408825.1 uncultured Planctomycetaceae bacterium | reverse complement strand
GACGTGCGCCGGTACGAGCGTTGCTTTGCTTTCTCTTCGGAACTGCCATTTTAATTACCCAACTAACTAACTTTAAAACCCTAAAACGCGCGGTTGTCGAAACTGACAAACCATGCGCGCCAACGGCGCGCGTAGCATTTGTTAAACGCGGTCATAACAGGCGGCTGACGTCGTTGGAGTCTCCATGAAATCAAACAACGCCTGATTAAAAATCGTCAGTATGATAATCCCAAAGGCCCAGTCCGTCAACCGACTCCATGCTAGAATGCGAAGTTTTTTACAAATTTTACCGAAAATTTCAATTCTTCTGGTTTAAATTCAATGGTCCAAAACTTCGTACAACATAAAGTTTTTCGCAAAATACTCGACAAGATATAACCAGTATCGCACGTTGGATACTACTTCCGCTATTCTGCAACGAAGCTTCGGATTTAACATAAGAAGCGACGCCAAAGACGTTCCACAATGCAAAAACTGCGGTTACTCCTGTACAAGCCACACGCTGATTTTGACACTATAACAAAAAATGTCATTTTGTCAACATCACGGTCAAAGGGTTCATAACGCCATGGCAAAAATCTTGACGTCGAGGTACAAAGGTAATAGAATTCCTCAAAGGCGTCTGGTTGACATAAACACGTCGGTCGTTACATGCTTTATATAACATGGCATAAACTTGACGTCTACTGAATTTACGTTGATTTTATTTTAAGAATTTACGCGCCGCGGAGGTAACGAATGCAACGTCGAGATTTTTTTAAGAACGCAGGCATACTTGCCGCTTCAGGTTTAACGGTTTCCTTGGACTCTTTCTCGTACGCTGAAGAACCGCAAGATTTTAACACTGTTACTTTCCCCAACAAAAGCGGCTCGCCTAAGCCAAATTGGGGCGATCCGCAAGTCGAACACTTCACATCCTATTATCCGGATTTCGCCGATAAGAATTTGTGGATTCGTAAAGACAATCAGGTTATCGCCGCATATCGGACTGGCGCCAGTCAGAAATATCCCTACATCTATCCACTCGCTGGGCCGATTTCACGTGTCTCTGTCACTAGCGAGTCTGCTCAACCGTGGCCTCATCACCGTTCCGTTTTCATGGGCGCCGACCGAGTCAACGGTGGAAACTACTGGCAGGAAGGATCGGATCGTGGTCAAATTTTCAGTACAAAACTTAAGTTGACAAAAGCTGAAACTGACACAGTTGAATTTACTGACGTTTGTATCTGGAAACATCCTCAACAAGACCCGATTATTGAAGATACGCGTAAATACACGCTCACTTGGAAAAATTCCGACTATTATACGCTCGATCTAGATTTCTCGATGAAAATGCTCCAAGACGTCCATATTGAAAAGACAAACCATGGATTCTTCGGAGTTCGCGTCGAACAGGATCTTTCCCCTCAGGGCGGCGGCAATCTAGTCAGTAGCGAAGGTCTTGTCGGCGAACAGGCTACTTTCTCTAAACCTGCCAAATGGATGGCGTTCTATGGTAAACGTCGATTTAATCCGGCTTTAACCGAGGGAGTCGCCGTTTTCTGTCCGCCCAAAGAACCTTTCGAAAACTGTCCGTGGTTCACGCGTGATTATGGTAATATTTCGCCTATGCCATTCCTTTTCAAAGAAGATGGTTTTAGTTGGAAGAAGGACGATATTCTCAAGGGCGTTTATCGGATTGTCGTTTTTGCGGGCACGCCAAAGGATATTGATCTAACCAGTCTTTGGAACGAGCTTTACGCATGAGCTCATCCATAATCGACTCGTAATATTTCGTCTAAACGTAGTCGTTTCCTTGACGTTAGATGTGAAGAACGCGTAAACGGGAGCGGCTACGTTTCATTTTTAAGTTATCCTCTGTGGCTACTCAACGAAGGAAATGCTTTGAAAGAGGAAAAAATTATCCTAGGAGTCGATCCCGGACTCCACACTACGGGTTACGGCGTTATCGATATTTCCTCAGGACGCGCTAGACTGCTGGAAGCCGGCGTTGTTCACAGTTCTTCCAAAACTTTATCCGGACGCATCAAGGACATATATGACGGCATTGCCGAAGTCGTCCAAACTTTTCACCCCGACGTACTCGTTCTCGAGCAACTCTATTCACACTATAAACGCCCTATAACTGCGATTCTTATGGGGCATGCTCGCGGAGTCATTTGTCTGGCGGCAGAACAAGCAGGAATCTCTGTCGTTTCTTACGCCGCTACGAAAATTAAAAAGACGATGACTGGATCCGGTCGGGCGCCCAAGGGTCAAATGCAACGGGCGGTTCAATTTGAGTTGCGTCTTTCTCAACTACCAGAACCCCCGGATGTTGCCGATGCGATAGCAATCGCGTTTTGTCACTACGCCGAAGCGCGTCAAACATTTAAACTAAATCCGTAAACGAAATTCTTCCACACGTCTTTTCCATGCTTCAAATCCTACAACCGTTCGAACTCGGCATAAAATGAAAATTGCTTCTCGGCCGTAGACTGTTGAATTCCTTTATGATAAGAAATATTATAGAGTTATGAACAAAAAAAACCTTGTCGTCTGTTTCCGTGCCGCGCCAGTTGAAGAGCGTCTAATCGCTCGAATCGATAAAGCTTGGTCTTCGACGCTCAACATCGTCAACGTCGGACAATCAGAAGTCGCAGACGCCCTTCTAGAAGCCGATTTTTTTTGTGGGCATGCTAAGGTTCCAGTCGATTGGGAAAAGGTGGTAAAACAAGAGCGTCTAAAGTGGATTCAATCCTCTGCGGCCGGCATGGATTGGTGTCTCGTCCCCGCGACGATCCAGTCAGATATTACGATCACCACAGCGGCAGGCGTTCTTTCTGATCAAGTTGCCGAACATGGACTTGCCCTTATTTTGGCTTGGGGTCGTAATCTTCGTTCGTTTATCTACGATATGCGAGTCTGCGACGGCAACCCTGATTATCGTTCATTTAAGCGAAAACCGACTTTCGACCTCGTTGGTAAAACGGTTGGAATTGTCGGATTAGGCGGAGTCGGTCGCCGATTTTCACAGGTCGTTGCGCCGTTTGCTGGTAAGATTCTTGCCGTCGACCTTTTTCCAAACAATAAACCTGAACAAGTTGCCGAACTCTGGCCAGCTGATCGACTTGACGATCTCCTGGCAGTATCTGACGTCGTCTTTTTATCTCTGCCGCTTAACGAAGAAACGCGCGGAATCTTCAACGCGGAACGATTGGCCAAATTCAAACCTGGCGCCCTACTTGCGAATCTAGCGCGCGGTCCTCTTGTCGTTACAGACGACCTCATTAAAGCGCTACAGTCAGAAAGACTTGGCGGGTATGTATGCGACGTAACTTCGCCCGAACCGCTCCCCGCAGATTCGCCGCTCTGGGACTTCGACAACGTTCTTATCACGCCGCATGTCGCAGGTCAAATTGGTTGGCGTTTCGACGACATTTGCGATATCTACTGCGAAAACGTTCGTCGTTATTTATCGGGCGAACCGCTCATTAACAAACTCTCTTTTCAAGGGAAAAAATGGGGTTTTCCCCTCCGCGACGGCTCTGTGCCTCTTTGGATCGACGTCAAGAAAATTTATTCAACACGTCAATCTATCAATCGCGCAAAATATGATTTCAAAAATTTCTGACGAAAAAAGCGTCCTGTACAATAAGTACAACGACGCTTTCTTTCGAGGATTTTGCGCGCTACGCTTTGCAAACCAAGGTTTGAGTTACTTAAAGAAGAAAAACTCGCCAACCTCGATCTGCATTTCAGCGCCGCGGGAATTGCCCCCTATTGAAATTGATCGAATTCGATCGGGTAAAAACGGATCGGACATATCTCCGTATGCATTAAGTTTCTCAAAGGGAATCACCACAAAGCGTTCCTCTCCATCGGCGGGTGCAAACCCTTCGCTTGTAAAATAATACGCGCCCTTATCGCTATAGGTAAAGAATCTTAATTGACCGCCGTCGACATTAGCCGTCCCTTTGACACGAAAAGCCACGCCTCTAAAACCGCTAAGATCGTAAGATTGATTTGAGCACGACAATTTTCCGTCCTCAACAGGCAATTCAAATATGGGATAAGCCCATTTATCGCCGTCTCCCGTATAGGCGACAGAAAAACCCCATCCTCTTGATTCGTTTCTCGATAATCCTTTATTAAATTCAAGAAAACCGTTGGCGGAACAAGAGTTTCTCCATCTCTCTATGTCTGAAATATCGATTTTAACAACCTCGTCGACGTTTTCAAAAAAATTCTTCTCAGTAAAGACACGAGAAAGAACAAAAGAAAGGACTCCCCCGTCTTCAGTCTTAAAAAATAGGCGCGTTGGACAAAAAGGCGATATCTTCTCAACGTTAACTTTAAAGACAAGCGTTTCTCGACCACGAGGAGAAACAACCACAGACTCTGACGTCCGCAAAAATAATTCCCTCTGTTTGATGGCGCTCGGTTCAGGACAACACGCTTCGGCAGTTACCGTAATCGCCTTTTCTTCTGCGGAAAAATTGAAAACGGAAAGACGAACGTCAAGTTCTTTAACCTCTGGATCAATAACTGAATATCCGTTCGCTGTTGCAGAAACAATATTCGAATCAAAGTCAAAGCGTAACGCTAAATCAAAGTTACGACGCCTTTCAATTCCATGCGACTTACGAACTTCTTGACGGAATTCTCGCCCCCTGTCGACTGCAGTAACCTCCTTAAGTTCCGGATCATATCCTTCAGGAAGCCGCACAAAAAGAAAACCGTCGGAAAAATCAACTATACCCGAATCCTCTTGTGCGACTCTTTCGCCTGTGACTCGTTCTGCAAAAACAACTTCGCATGGCAACTGGACAGAGCGACCATTCTGGATGTTGGAAGAATACAAGACTGCTGTTTTTTCATGACTCTCAGGATCGATAAAAAGCCACGAACTATCCACTCCGTCGACATTCCAACTACCAACGCACTCGCTTCCGCTGAGGAGAAAGATCATACGTGCATAACCGGCGATGGAACGTAGCGGCGTATTACTCTTATCACACATTCCAAAGTTGTTGTCGTTCTCCTCATAGTAGACATAAACAAATGGAAAATAAGCGTCTATATCTAGCGCTTTTGCAACGACCCCTTTTTCGACAATATCAATGGCGCTTTCAAGATCGGCCTCTCGATCAGGACGATTAGTCCCTTTTTTCCAGGGACGTCCACATTCCGTAAGCCAAACAGGTTTCCACCCTGCATTATTCTTGACAAGCCAATTGAGATACTGAAGGCAAACAGCCGCCATTTGCGGCGCACGGCAATAAGTGTGGAAGGAAAAAATATCACAAGTCTCAAGTCCGCCGTTCATCGCAAAACTATCCATATACTCATTTTGGAACGATGCGATAACGCCGCCGACAATTGGCGTTTCAATCCCCTCGCGATGAAATTCTTGGGCGACAGTCTTGAGAACTGGCACGTACTGATCGGCGGGGAGGTTGCCGCTAAAACCTATGTCTGGTTCATTCCAAACTTCTATCGAATTCCAAAAACGACTCCATCTTTTGCTGATAACGCTCCAACTTTCTGCTGTTCCTATTAAATCTTCAGGAAAAGTTCCTACACGCCCCGTCCAATCCGGCGCGGAATGAAACAGTTCAAGGATCGGCATTTTATATTTAAATGCTGATTGACGAAGCGTTTCAGAACGAGAATCGCCGTCGAAGTGAAAGGAATCTTGGGTAGGCTCTATCCGTCCCCAATTCACACGTTCACGGTATGTCGTCACGCCTATGCGTCGGGCGTTGCGAATGAGCGCCTCGCGCGTTCCATCGTCTTTGACGAGCCAAGTGGAAGCAGAATCGATACCAAAAAAAGAATCTTGCGCCTTCTTTTGACAAGAGGTTGAATTTGAAAAGCTAGAATCAAACGCTGGTTGAGACGCAATCCCAAACGTTTGATTAGACTCGGTAAGTTCAAGTTCAAAAAAACCTTGGGGTATAGTAGCGTCAATCTCTAAACGTCCGTTCTTAACAGTTCCTTCGCCTTCACAGAAAAGCTCGCCGTCAGTCGTTTTCAGCAAATACCCCACTCTACCAGGTTTGGAACCGTCCATGTCTACGTCGCCGTCCGAATTGAACTCAAAATGAGCAGGTTGATCAGGTTCAATCCAAAACTGAGAAATATCATTAGGAACCCAACCTAGAACGCCTAGAAAAAAGATGTTTAACACCGTCAAAAGGTTCATTTTTCATCCTCATATAAAGCTTGCAAATTACAAGGTCATTCGTAATAGATGGAATCAAGATTCTGCTAGTAATGTAGATTGCATAATTCTTTGCGAAATATATCAGGCTAATAGATGCAATCTAAACAAATCACTCAAGAATCACGTAATCTCAAAAGACTGACCTTGAATAGGTATTGTCTGGAGATTCGATAATCTAACCACAAGTTTCTAAACGATTAGCAGGCCTGAATTCTAAAACAAGAAAACTTCAAAATCAAGTTTTCGTTGCAGAAGACACGTGAAACTGAACGGCAAACAATTGGACAAGCGTCAACTAAAATGATAGGATAGGAAGCGCTGGATTGGAAATACTCAACTCATCCAAACAGATAAAAAAACACTTCAATCGAGGACAACAATATGTTTAGAACTGCATTTCTGAGAACTATTTTTGTTTTGCTACTGGCATTTGCATTTTTTACGCTTAACGGATCAAACTTGTTTGGTGAAATGCCTGAACGAGGTCTTTGCGCACACCGAGGCGACCAAGGAATCGCGCCAGAAAACACCGTGCCGGCGTTTGTTGCAGCAGTTCGTGCCGGAGCGCAACAAATTGAACTTGACGTTCAGCGCACAAAAGATGGAAAACTCGTCGTTATGCACGACGCTACCATTGACCGTACAACTACGGGAAAAGGCGCGGTAAAGAATTTGACGCTTGATGAAATCAAAATGGTTGACGTTAAACTCGAAGGCGACATTTACGATAATATCAAAGTACCTACGTTTGAAGAAGCGCTCGATTGCCTTCCTCATAACGTTTGGATCAACGTTCATGTTAAACCTGGCGAAGGAATTGGCGTAGAAGCGTGCCGTCTCGTTATGGAAAAAAAACGTCTTCACCAAGCTTTCTTTGCTTGCAATAAAAAAGAAATGGACGGCATACGCGAAATATGTCCTGAAGCGTTGATATGTTGTATGGAACGCCAACCGAATCCGGAACAGTATATCCAAAACACCCTTGACTGGAAATGTGACTTTATTCAACTGACCCATGATTACACGGAAGAAGAGATTCATCGTCTAAAGAACGCCGGCGTAAAGATCAATTTCTTTGGAACAGACGATCCTGAAAAAATTCGTCGGCTTCTCAAAGACGGCGTTGATTTTCCACTTGTCAATTACTTCACAAAAGATTGGCCTGTTGTTGAAGACCTTGGCGGTTTCAAACTTAACGAAGTCTCAAAGGAATATCTTGTAGAATCAGAGAACCTCCAAATTTCTCCAAGACTTGCCGAACACGGTCTTTGCGCGCATCGAGGCGATCAAGGAGTCGCGCCGGAAAACACTATTCCGGCCTTTATTGCAGCGGCCTTGGCTGGCGCGCAGCAGATCGAATTCGACGTACAACTAACCAAGGATGGAAAACTTGTTATCATGCATGACCTAACTGTCGACCGAACCACCGATGGTAAAGGCGCTGTTAAAGATTTAACCTTCGACGAAATCAGATCGCTCGATGCGGGAAGTAAATTCGATCCCCAATTCGCAGGCGTTAAAGTTCCAACCTTTGAAGAAACGTTAGACGTCCTCCCGCCCAATATCATCCTCAACATTCATGTCAAACCCGGGGACGGAATCGCCGCAGCCGCTACGAAGGTTGTCTTAGCCAAAAACAGAATCCGTCAATCACTCCTCTCTTGTGAGTTCGATAAGGACGTCGAAGAAGCGCGCGCCGTCTGTCCAGAAGTTGCAATTAACTATCTCACAGGAGCGAAAGGAGACGCGCTGAAAAAAATAATCCAACATACGATCGATTTGAAGTGTCAGTACATCCAACTTCAGTCTTATGACGCTGAAGATATTGCAAAACTAAAAGAAGCAGGAATCAAAATCAACTTCTTTGGAACAGACGACCCTGAAAAAATTAGAACGCTCATGAAGGATGGCGTCGATTTTCCACTTGTCAATTTCTTTGCGAAAGATTGGCCGGTCCTTGAAGAACTCGGCGGCTATAAGTTGAACGCGTTGCCTAAAAATTACGCTCGTTCAATTGAATCTAGAAAATGAGAATCAACGTCTGAGTTTAGAAAACAACAATCCGAAAAGCCGCCTTCTAAACGAAAGAAGACGGCTTTTCTACATTAGGGGAGACCCAAACAAAGTTCAACAGAAAAATCTCACATAATGGAAGAAAACAGGCGCTGCGAAACAAAGGGAATCAATACGATCCAAGACGCCGTTGTGTCCCTCAATTAACTCGCCGTAGTCGTCGACGCCTTGGTCTCGTTTAATCGCGCTAACAGTGATATTGCCGGCAAACCCCATACACGAAATGACAATACCGGCAAACGCGGCTTTTTCCCAGGCGTCAAAAGGCGTAAATTTCCACAGTGCAATCGCGAAAAGCATCGTGGTCAGTATTCCCAAGATTAAACCTTCATAAGTCCGATTCGAGTTAACATGAGGCGCGATCTTATGTTTTGAAAAAATCAAAGACCACGAGTACTGAGAAAAATCACTGATCTGCGTTAAGAGAACAAAAATAAAGAGAAGCGTTACGTTCGAAGTTGGGTTGCGAGGATGTTTCGAAGGCGATTTCACGTTTTTCTGATCGTCAGAGTTCTGAGCTTCGCCGTCATGAACGTCGTGAGAGTCGGCAACGTCGTCTTGGGAACTCGGCAACGCTGACACTGATTGTTCAAAGGGCGAAATAACAACATGACCAAGATCTGCGGCAGGAAGATCAGAAACGTCGGTCGAAGCATTCGCGGTTACAACACGCTCTGGAAGCGAGATTGTAAGAAGCGCCGGCACAAAACTGAGCGAATACACGCAAATCAGTAAACCGACTTGAAGTTTTGCAATACGTTCCAAAAAATACTTCGTGTCGTCCGAGAGAGCTACGCAGGCTGGCAAAACAAGTAGCGCCAACGAAGGAATCATTGCAGAGTAGAAGAAATACGGATCATATCGAAAAGTATTCGCAAACCATTTAGAATCAACGCCAACCAAAAGAAACTGTAACGGGGTCAGAACAAAAAAGACGCCAACGAGCATCTTATGATCAGCCAAACGAGTCGGAGTGATCGTGACATATTCTCGTAACGCCCAGAAAGCCACAATTCCAAAAAACAAAGTAGTGAACGCCGTCCCCAGAAGAAGCGAACAAACAAGAGATCCAAAAAGCAACCACCAAGCGTTGATACGCGAACGACAACTCGAAAGAGTCGCCGCGTCAATTCCGCTGGGTCGGTTGCGGAAAAACTCAGCGACAAGCGTCGCAATAGCTAACAGCGTCAACACGCCGCTTGTCAAAATAATACTGCGGTAATCCATAACGTCGCTAACCTCAAACGCAACGAGTGAAAATCATCGCGACCAAGAAAAGACTGTTCATTACTTCAATTTCTGTGATTTTTGCGCCACCAATTTCGGAAGGTCCCATGACTAATAGGTATCTCGCGAGCACGTGTCCAAGCGCCGAGATACGAAGGGTGAATGGAACGAGGTAGGAGAGACGCAAATTTAGTTCCGACACGAAGTCCAAACATCATTAACGAATAGCCGCAGGAAGACTGCATGAAAAGAGAAAAAGTCTTCCACATAAAAGAGTCGACGCGCGTTTTCGCAGGCGACTTTGACTCAGTTTCAATCGCTTTAGCTCGCAAGCGCACAAGACTGTGTGCAAGATCGACCTTAACGGGACAAATCTGGGAACAAGCGCCACACAAAGACGAGGCAAATGGAAGTTTACCGGCCGTCTGAACCCCTAAAAGTTGTGGCGTAAGAACTGCTCCAAGAGGACCAGGATACACCCAACCGTAAGCCCAGCCGCCAACATGCCGATAAACGGGACAGTTCGTCATGCAAACCCCGCAACGAATACAACGGAGAACGTTCCGTGTATCGGGAGAAGCAAGCGCGTTTGTGCGACCGTTGTCGACAATAACGACGCGCATATCGCGACCGTCTGTCGGAGCGTTGAATATATGGGTGTACGAAGTAAGCTTCTGTCCAGTGCCCATCCGCGGCAACATGTTCAGGAAAAGCGGAATGTATTTTGAACTGGGAATAATTTTTTCTATGCCAATAAGCGCCACATGCAGTTTTGGACAAGTCGTCGAAAGACCTATATTTCCTTCATTTTCAACAAGACAAAGAGACCCTGTGTCGGCAATGCCAAAGTTGGCTCCAGACATTCCCATATCGGCGTTGACAAATTCATGACGTAACTTATCATGTGCGATCTGCGTTAGTTTCTCGTGTTCAGCCGTGTAAGGAACGCCAAGCTTTTCGGAAAACTTACGCCCGATTTCTTCTGCGCTCAAGTGAGTTGCGGGCGTAACAATGTGCGTCGGTCTTTGTCCAAGCAACTGGACGATGTATTCGCCGAGGTCAGTTTCTAGGGATTTGACGCCAATAGACTCAAAAGCTCGGTTAAGAGCAAGTTCTTCAGAGACCATCGACTTTGCTTTAACAACGGTGCGAACGTTGTTCTCTTTTGCAATTTCAAGGACAATTCTATTGGCTTCCTCGGCGTCTTTTGCCCAATAGACCTTAACGCCTTTTCTGACGAGGTTCTCTTCAAACTGAACCAATGTTTCGTCAAGTCGAGCAAGTCCATAATCCTTAATCAATTTGGCGGATTCACGCCAGTTCGGCCATTGTTTAAGTCCCCAGCAAAGGGAAAGACTTGACTGAGCGCTCTGTTCTGCCGTGATTGCAAGAGACGGAGACGCGTTTTTGTCGGGTTCTGCCAATTCTTTCGTTTTATCTGACCAAAATTCAGCGCCTTGAAGAACTGGCAACATCGTCATCGACATGTCTCGACTCCTAAAAAATAGTCTTGCGACATAACATTAAAACCATTGATAACGGAAAGATTGTCTCGAACATGACGTCATAGTATTCTCTATATCGACGTCAAACCTCATAGCGTCATTTTCCCGGTCAACGAAGTCCCTGTCAATCGTCCCAAGTTTAAAAATACTTTTTTCATAACGCCAAAATACCCCTAAAATCCCTATCGAACGTCACGTCACACTGATTTAAGAACAAAGATAGAGAATACCGAATAGTTTCAGAAACACTAGGATTCCTTGACGCCAGAACGAGGTAAGGTTGGGGAATCTGAATCGTTGCCAAAAATCTTCGTAGTGAAAGGTCGAGGCGTAAGAAACATTTCTTCCACGAAAGTTTCACCTTCGGGAACGTCTACCCAATCGCGCCAAGCCGAATAAAGAGGCGCGTGAAGAGTCACTCGCTCTTTAAGTAGAAAATCAACAAAGCTTAACTCGCGAGAATGGAGAGCAATGGCACGTTCACGAACGTCCTCGAATTGCTCCCCAAAGGGAATTGTGGAACCATAAAGTTCGTCGCCAAGAAGCGGAAAACCACGAGAGGCACATTGCAAACGTATTTGATGAGTACGACCTGTCTCTAATTCAATCTCTAACCATGTAATCTTTTTGAAACGTTTTAACACGCGAAAATGCAGAATTGCTTCACGAGCGTCTGGTCGTGATGGAGAGACGATTTCAGACTCGGCTCTTCCTGGAATTTTACGCATATAGTCATACCAAGCGCCTTGATCTTCTGAAACGTTTCCTCCGACAAGCGCCCAATATTTTTTTGTCACGGAACGTTCTTGAAACTGATCGGAAAGACGACGAGCAGCACGAACATGGCGCGCCATAACCAACAGCCCAGAGGCTGGACGATCGAGCCGATGCGGCAACCCTAAATAACGTTTCCCTACTCGTCCGTCACGAAGATTGAAATATTCCCTTACACGCGCCTCAATTGAGTCGACATAAGGAGGCGCTTGTGTCAGAACGCCAGGTTGCTTATTAACGACGATTGTCGGACCATTTTCATAAACGATGTTGAACCTCGGTACGACGTCTGAATTAACGAATTTAGGAAGACTGACGTAATCTTCCTCAGAACTATCGTCCCCTGAAAAGGAATATCTCTCTATTTTATCGTTGTACATTTTCTACAGAAATTTACCAGGTTAAAATAAAACACGAGGAAACAATCGCCCAGCGCCTAAGCGACATTCTAACAGAAAATAACACGACGTCGACTTCGCATGAAACAGCGCCGTTAAAAGAGAAGCCAAATGTTCAAAAAAAGGAAAAAGGCGCTTGCCAAACGAGTAATTCAAGTTAGAATGGGCACGCTTTCGAGGAGGATACGCGAATGGTTAGCAACCTGACTCGAAATCAGGCGCCGGCTTGCCGGTTGAGGGTTCGAGCCCCTTGTCCTCCGCTTTACTTCTGTAAAGTTTTAAAACTCGACAAACGTCCCGCCATGAATCTTGGCGGGGCGTTTTTGTTTTTCTCACGAGCCAGGTTTCACTTTCTTTCCCTTAACTCAGAATTCTCACATATTCAGATCAGAAATTAGAAGGCGACGTTTCGATCGTATAAGTTCTTAAGTTCAGACGCGAACGAGAAGCGTCGGCGTCGTATGAATGAGAAACTCCCGAACGGTTCTGCGAAGCAGGGGGAGAGCCAACACTTTGACTGCCGTTATTTCTAGCGCCGTACCCCCCTCCTATCGACTTAAAAAACGCCGAAAGCCCCGTCATATCCTCTTCTGGACTCGTTGTCAGGTCGTCGGCGCTAGACTGAACAGGCGGCGAATAGAGAGCGCGCTCGTCACTAGTTACAAATTGCGGAGAACTTGGCGACGGCATTGCTTCACTACGAGGATACTCGTCATATCCGCGGCTCGAATAATCGGTACTATCGACGATGGTATCGACGTTTCTCGTTGAGGTCAAAGGCAAAGACACGTCTGTCGAAAACCCTTGAGAAACAGAATCTTTCAAGCGGTTTACAGATGAAGTAGCCGCCTGAAAGAACGAGTCTATCACATTCTCCGAATCTTTCACATCGCCTTCCTCCGCTTCCGCGACAATGTCAGAAGCCGCGTCCGAAAGGACTTTTGAAATCAGGTATTTCTTAAGATCACGAACCTCGTTCGTAATCGATTTTGACTCCGTTCCGTCGCTAACGCTGACTTTTTCCTGCTCAATAGCGCCAGCATAAGCGAGAAATCGACTGGTGAGTTCTGATTCGGGAAGACGTCGTTGGATTTGTGAAATAAAAGCGGTAAGGTAAGGCCCTGACTTTGATTTCTCGATAATAGACCGGGTCGAGTCGCTGAAAATAACGAAAACGAACGTCACAAGTAGACAGAGAACCACGCCTTTGAAAAGTCCAAGCGCAGCGCCCATCTGCCGATCAAATTCCTTCAATCCTGCGAGTGAAATCATATTCTTCACAACGCCTGACGCGATACGGATCAAGAGGGCGGAAACGATAAACGTTACTATCATCGCAAGCGGTTTGTAGTGCGCATAGGAAGTATTCATAAACTTGGCGACGATAAAATAATAGTGAGTTGCAATATATGCGCTCGCGAGCCAAGAGAGAATCGACGTTACCTGAGAAACGATTCCTCGCATCCCCCCCCAGAAAGTCGCCAGCGCCAAGACGACTAAAACAAATAGATCGAAGGGATTTAACGCTCCTGACATGACGACGATCCTGCGCGATACGATACTCTTTTCTCTTTCCATTCTATAGAACGCGACGTTTGGACTTTCGACAGCCGCGCTCAACCCAATTTTAGTTAATTCTGAAAAATCCGTCAATGTTAGAAATATCGTTAAAACAGCCTATTGCCATAAGGACGATAAATATGTATAGTGCCCTCAATTCGCTGTTTGTGCTCGCAGTCGCTCTCCTCCATTTGGTTAAAAGCTGATTGTCCCAGCAAACTTGGAATAACGTCAATATATTGAACTGTAGGTTTCCATCGCCATGCCTGGTTATAACACTCATCTAACGTGGGGCGTCGCTCTTGGCGTTGGCTTAGGTTTCGTCGCCAAGGTTGGAAGTCACGCGCCTCTCTCCGAGGCTCTTTTTGGAGGTTTCCTTTGTGCGCTCGGAAGCATTCTACCTGACATTGATAGTGATAAAAGCACGGCTCATAAACGTTGCATGACGGCAATTTCAGGTTCGGCGGCGCTCTTGCTGGCATGTCGTCTTCGTGATTTTATGCTCCGACCAGAAACAGTTTTATTAATAGGGGCGTTCGCGTACTTTGCCCTTTTTTATGGCGCGGGGACGGTAGTCCAAAAGTTCTCGGTGCATAGGGGAATGTTTCATAGCATTCCCTTTGGCGTCATATGTGGCGAGCTAATATTTATCGTTTCATCAGGTTCGACTCAGTTGAGGTTTTTTAAGGCGGTTTGCATCTTTCTGGGCGTTATGCTTCATCTAACGCTAGACGAATTATCGAGCGCCAGACTTATCAAAACAGAAAACTCGTCCTCATCGTCTCACTATCCAAACTCTGGTCAATCCCAATACTACGACGGAGCCTCCTCGTCACGAACAAAGAAAAAGAAACACGCGAAATCATTCGCCGTAAAAAAATCCTTCGGAACTGCGCTAAAACTAATTGACTTCAAACATTTTGGCTCTACTATATTCTTCTACTGCGTCGTCGTGTTTCTTGGGAATCTGGCAATGAACGTTCAAACCATGCTCTCACAACTAGGCGACGCAAACGTTTCAGAACTGCGTGGGAAAGCGGCCGTTGATAGAATTCGTGCCGTTTACCCTACTCAATTTGACCTTTCCGTAGTTCAATGGGTTGCAGAAAACGATCTCGTTTTATCGCCCGGCGCTGACAACAACGTTAAATGGCAAGAGTTAGAAAACTTGCTTTCTCTTTCTGACGATTCGGAGACGAATAGTGAGGAATCTGGGACTGAGATTACTCCGGAGGGAGAAAATAAAGTTACTCTTTTGGACGTCGTCAACTGGAACAGCATGAACACGCCTAATCCCAATAACCTAGAAACAACAAAAACAGAGTAACCTAACCAATTCGTTAATCATAACCGCCAAATCTAGATGTACATTTACGAGAAATGCAACCCTTTTCCGACCGATTAGCGTATCAAATTCGTCACAAGAAAAACCCTGTCCTTGTTGGTCTCGACCCCCGATGGGCCCAGATTCCTGATAAACTCAAAGAGGGTAAGTCAGAGAATAATCCTAAAGACGTTGCTGACGTTTTCGAATGTTTCTGCAAGGGAGTCGTCGACGTCGTTTCGCCGCTTGTGCCAGCTGTTAAGCCCCAGAGCGCATTCTTTGAACAATACGGTCCTCTAGGTATGCAGTGTCTTGCCAATATCATTCGATATGCTTCAGAAAAAGGGTTGCTCGTGATCCTCGACGCAAAACGTAACGACATTGGCTCAACGGCGACTGCGTATGCCAACGGACTCATAGGTCCCAATTTTTCAAGTCCTTGGGGCGCAGACGCTTTGACAGTAAGTCCCTATCTCGGCGACGATAGCCTAACGCCATTCGTCGACGTCGCAAACAAACGTGGCGGCGGTCTCTTCATTCTTGTTAAGACGTCAAACAAGGGAGGTGCTAAGTTTCAGGATCTACTCGTAGACGGCGTTCCTCTTTATCGTCATGTTTGTTCCTATGTCGAAAGCCTTGCTCTCGAGAGCGTTCAGAAGACCATGACGAAGTGTGGTTATGGCAATATCGGAGCCGTGGTCGGCGCAACTTGGCCTGAACAACTTGCAGAGCTACGCGCCGCAGCGCCGCGATCATGGTTTCTCGTTCCGGGTTATGGAAGTCAGGGCGGCGGGGCCAAAGACGTGGCAGGAGCGTTTGATGAAAACGGTCTTGGCGCAATTATCAACAACTCGCGGGGCGTCATTTTCGCTTTCCGTTCTGACGCATATAGCGAAAAATTTGGCGAAAAATATTGGGAAAACGCAGTTGAAGCCGCAACCCGCGACATGATTTCTGCTCTTACAGCAGAAACGACCGTCAGTAAGCTGTAATTAACCTATTAAGTTCGACGAGCGTTCGCGCGTTAGGAGTTGCAAACGCGCGAATCACTCTAGCGTTCGTCGCCAAACAAATCGCGAAGACTTCTGAGAGTCTCGTCAAAGCTCGATCGTTCGTTCACCTGCTGACGTAAAAAGGCGTCGATTTTGGGTTTCATATCTATCGCCCGATCAATTTCCGCTGAACTTCCTTTTCTATAGGCGCCGACTGAGATCAAATCTTCGGCGTCCGTGTAAACCCCCGTCAAGCGTCGTAATTCGCTGGCGAGGCGGGTATGTTCTTCAGAACAGATTACGTTCGCTAGTCGACTAATGCTTTCAAGAATGTCAATCGCGGGATAAAAACCGCGTCCGCTAAGTTTTCTTGAAAGCCAAATATGTCCGTCTAGAAGTCCACGCACAGCGTCGCAAATAGGATCTTGTTTATCGTCGCCCTCAACTAAAACTGTAAAGAACGCCGTTATACTTCCTATATTTGTACGTCCTGCACGCTCAACAAGTTTTGGAAGCAAAGCGAAAACGCTTGGGGTATAACCACGAGTCGTCGGCGGTTCTCCTGCCGCAAGCCCAATTTCACGCTGCGCCATGGCGAAACGCGTAAGAGAATCCATAAGAAACAACACGTTTTTCCCTTGATCGCGAAAATATTCGGCGACAGCCATAGCGGCATAGGCTGCTCGAACCCGCATCATCGGCGGTTCGTTCGAAGTAGAGACAACGACGACGCTTTTCCGCCGCCCCTCCACCCCGAGTTCGCGTTCGAGAAAATCATTGACCTCGCGACCTCGTTCGCCAATCAAACCGACGACGACGACGTCTGCGTCAGTATAACGAGTCATCATGCCAAGAGTTACGCTTTTCCCTACTCCAGAACCTGCAAATATGCCAAGTCGCTGTCCCTGACCGCAAGTTAAAATTCCATCAATTGCCCGAACCCCAGTCGATAGGACGGATTGGATACGAGGACGTGAGAAAGGATCTGGCGCGTCGTTGTCGTAACGTATACGCGAGGTTAAAACGGGAGCGGGACCTGAGTCTATTGTTCTTCCAAAAGCGTCTAAAACACGACCAAGAAGTTCGTCGCCAACGGACAGCCAGGGGGTCGTTTTATGAATTTCAATTTTAGCGCCTCTACGTACGCCTCTTAAGTCAGAGTACGAATAAAGCAATGTCAGATTATCGCGGAATCCGATGACCTCGGCTAGAAGTTCGTCTGAATCGTCGTGACGTTCAACACGTGCAATCGAACCTATTGGCGCGGGAAATCCGACTGCGGAAATCGTCGTGCCTTCTGTTCTAACAACACTGCCTATAATCCGCGCGGGCGCAACGCTTTGGATCTGTTCAAGAATGTGGTTTAGAAAATTCGACGAATTCATGATTCTCTGCTTCCTCATGCACGCGCTTCAATTACGACAAGAGTTACTCTGACAATTCGTCGACAATTCGTTCGAGCCTAGATTCAAGGCGTTCGTCGACAACCCCGAGAGACGTCTCCACAAGACAACCGCCAGTCGTAATCTTCGGATCCGAGACAAGTTCAGATTTAGCGAGATTTCCGGTCTCTTCCAAAATAGCTTTAATAGAATCGCCGAGATTTGCGACGTCGCGTGGATTCATACGAATCTTAAGCGTCGAACAATTCATCGCCAAATCAAGAGCTTCGCGTAAAAGATCAAGAGGCGCTTCCCGAAGAAGCGTCGGTTCTCGCATGATTGCTTGGAAAGCTATTGCCGCGCTAATCTGAAGGATATTTTCTTCCCAATTGCGCAAAAGCGCTTGGCGCTTCCCCTTCATTTCGTCGACAAGTTTAATAATTGGAGCAGTCGCAACTTCACACGCTTTGGCGACGCGAAGAGCAACTTCATCGGCTACCTTACTCTCAAACGCATTTCTCGCCTCTTTACTTCCTTCGATAAATCCTTTTTTGCGTCCCTCCTCAACGCCTTTTTCTAGTCCCCTTTGTCTGGCTTCCTCAAAAGCATTCGTTTCCATCTCGCGGTAACGCCGTTCAAGTTCGCTCGTGTCTGCATCTAACTGTTTACGCGCGTTCTCAAGAGCGATAGCCCGTTCCTCAAGCGCTTTACGCTCTTGACGCAACGCCTCAAGAGTTTCAGTCTTAAGTTGAGCGACTGCCGACTGCGCCTTTTCAACTATTTGACGAGCCTCGGAACGAAGTTCATTAAGTCCCGACCTATTAATCGAAGTAGGCGTCAATTGCGATTGGATTTCTTCATTGTCGTTAATCATCGAATGCACGTTCAAATAGAACGTCCTCTAAACGTTGGAGCGAAGGAGTCGCGCGAGATTTGACGTTAAAATGTTGAATTAGCTTTTTCGTGTCTTGGGATAAAATGCGGCGCATCTTCTCTTGATTCGAACCTGAAAGTCTAGAAATCACAACAGCAAGCGTCGCGAAACGTTCATTTTCAAGAAGCTTTGAAAGCCTTTCTGACGGCATAACGTCAAGGGAGGAAAAAGGCAATCGCCCTGATCGGCGTGAATCTGACGAGACAGAACCAGAACGAGCATGAGCGTTATGCAACGCTTCTGCTACGAGTGCGTTAGTAAATTCGGAACCTAGCGAATCACAATCGACAGAGTTTAAAAAATCTGTAATGATATCTTCTATATCGTCTGGAGAAACAACGGCGACGTTTTTCGCTTCTTCAGCAATAGCATAAGCAATCTCAGGATCAAAAAGAGTCAAGAGACGTTCGGCAGTATCGGGCTCAAGAACGGATAGAAAAAGAGCGACTTTACGCGCGCCGTTGTAGGGCGTTGAGTCTAGAGAGGTCGCTTTCTTTTGCTCATTTTTATTGGGAGAATTCCACATATTTACCAATTGCAGCGTTTCGCCAAATAATAATCCGGTTCATTCACGCGTCCTTGACCCAATTCTGCAACGTAGCAGCCGCACGCTCTGGATACCGAGCGACAACCTCGAGCGCTTCACGACGTTTATTCCAGTATCCCTTGGAGGGACTGTCTGATTCGTCAAATTTTGACGCAGAATTCTGGGGTCGGGTAACTTCTGAAACATTACGCTTCGCGGCTATCTTCTGAAGTTCCCCTTCGAGCTCGTCGTCAAACTCGGATAATTCGCTCATAAACCCGTCAGGATTTTCTCCAAAAGAATCTTTCGCACCCTCTGTCCGGAAACGACGCGAATCATCAGTTGCTTTTTTATCCGTGTGGTATTTTCCCTTTATCGGTTGGTCTGGCGCTCTCCTCGTTGTTTGCTTCTTGTGGTTTGCAATAATAATCCAGACAAGAATGAGTATTGAGACAAGGATGCCGGCGCCTATATTTCGATAGGTGGGATTTTGAGCATACGACTCCGCCATTCTCCATATAGGCAATACTTTTGTGACCAAACTTTGGAAAAACTGCGTCTCGCCTTCCTCCGCGTTCATAATCGTCTCAACTCCAGAGGCGGCCGTTTGAGCAATTTCCGCAACTCTACCGTTTTGGTCTGAAGAAGTAAAATCTTTCTTGGAAGTTATGTCAAAAGAAAGTGGAAAGCCGTCCCCGTATTTTGCGACAATGTCGCCGTTAGGTTTTTCCACGTAGGCGGCTGAGTGACTGGAACCGAACTTCGGCGCAACGTCGTTTGACGAGAAGTCGTTGTTTCCAGCCTCGTCGACGTCATAAAATGTGGAAACGACAAACCATCGTTCAAATTCACGATCTGTCCAACCAAATCGTTCGCCAGTAGGACGAAAGAGGTCAATGGCAAATTTTTTTATTTCTGAAAGAACCTCAACCTCATGATCATCTGCAAAGGTTTCAGGCGAATCAGAACGATGAAAAGCGACATTTCGTAAATAACTCCGAGGTACGGCAATATAAACGGCAATAGAACGAAGAGTCGTCAGTCTAGGCGACGTTATCGAAGATTCAACGCGTTCCTCTAACGCAACAGGGGTAAAATCGCCAATTTGACGTGAGGCGTTCATCAACTTGAATTCGTCGTTTTCTTTACAGCGGTTATTAATGAAACGCCGCGTCCTAGAATCAAAATCGGAATAGTTCACAACGTCTTTAACGGCGTCTTCGACCACAAATTTCAACTTCCCACTCGAAATCTGTTCGTCGCTCAAAAAAGGCGAAAAAACAGGAAACGTACCGACGGGAGTTGTGCCGTCGACCCAATGAAACCTTGTGACCGCCTTAAGAGCGACAGTGTCGAAAGAATTCTTATCTTCATTTTCGGTCAGCGACTTAGCCTTCGGTTTCCGTCGTACAATAGGACTAGCGTTTGTTCGAGCGGGATTGCCCAATAAAGCAACCCCCTTACTCGGTTCCACAACAACGAGCTCTTTTTTATTCTGCCCACAATGTGACTCGTCTAACGTTTCTTGAGATCCCCGCTCCTCGTCAGATTCATAGTCTTTCAGCGTTGTTCCGACAGGATTATCGAGAGTTTCAAAACGGCCGTCTACATGGGCGACGACTAAAGGGCGAGGCGCCGTTGAAAAAACGCCTTTGACTTTGGGTGAAGTATCGGTAAAAGAAGTTGATAAAATTGGAGACTTCGACGTTTCGGTAATCTTGTCGTCTTCTCGCTTTTCTTCCGAGAGTTCGGTGGAAAAGACTACGTCTGCAACAACAGAAACTCGTAGATTTTTAATATCGCTAAAAGCTTCAAGATACTTATCGCGCCAATATTTTTCAATTTTTTCTTTTTCAACAACAAGTTCGGCTTCGTCGCCGGAGTCGACAGCGTTTTCGACGCCAAAATACGACTTCCCCTCTCTAAGATCAATGATTGAGATGTTCGCTACGTCGTCAATCCCAAGTTGGTGTTTCGTAGCCACCGTAATTGCTGAAAGCGCGTCGACGTCGAGGCTATGATCCTTCACACATGCAACGCCAACGGACGCAGTTATGATATTCTTCGCGACAAGTCCGACTTGCTCACGGCGCGAACGAACCCCGACAGTCGCATATTCTACGCCGCGCATTTGTTCTATTGTGCGTTCAAGTTGTTGCGCACACGCGTTTAATTCACGAAAACGCGTCTTTGATTCTGATTCAAAAACGTTCATCTCGCGAACTGCGTCGACTCGTAATTCACTCGGAGCCTTGGGATAAGCGCCAGCTCCGGCAAGGGCTTTTTGAAATTCGCCTTTTTTATCGGCAGGTGCCAAAAGCTTACCGTCACGCCAAGCAAAATCAGTTAGCCCGGCCTCGGCAAGCGCCGCGCTCGCCTTCTTTTGATCTTCCCGACCGTACGTCCAGCCGTCAAAGACATAAATCGAACCGCTAGGTCGTAAAGATTTGACTACATAAAACGTCCAAACGCCTAAGACCATCGACATTAGTAGGAAGAACGCGATTATCACGCGAACTCTACCTTTTTTTTTGTCGCCGTCGTTATTCATTTGTTTTCCTGCGAAATAACAGATCTGTCGATTTTATCCGCGTCTTTTCTGACGATTTCGCGTATATTTCATTGCCGAGGTTCCTTCCTCGACAATGAAATAACAACTGCCGCAGAAACACGGTCAGATTGCAAACGCTCCTTCGTCGGCAATCGTGAAGTCAATTAGGCAGAAACTAAACCGCCCGAAGCGATGTTAATAAAAATCACAAACGTCGGCAAGGCCTCTTATCCGAAACGAATATCCGAATATATCGCCAAAAATATTGTCAAAAAAAACATCGTCAAAGAGCGCAAAATCAGTAATTTCATTTATTCCGTTTAGATCGTAATATACTACGAAGATCAATGTAAAACATTATAAATTACCCATATTTTGTATTTTGTTTTTTCTTTTTAAGTTATAATACAACCCGTCAGATCGTTAGGCCTTTGCTTTACGTCAGTCGCCTCTGCCAGACAATGCGTTCTGCTAGGAAAACGAAAAAGCGCTCTACGATCGATAGAAATGACAAACGCCTATTTCGAAAACGTTTTATAAAGTTTAAAAGAAAACGACAGGAGGATTTGGATAATGTCTGCTTCCACTACGCAAAACGCGTCGGCAGAACTTCATGAACTCCTTAAGTTCGCTGAGGGATTAGATCTCTCGAATATAGAGCGTGCTCAGTTCCAACAAATTATAGAGCGTTTAGAAGTCCGAATCCGTGTAAGAAACCTCACGCTTCATGTTATCAAAAACGCGCTTTCAGCGTTAAAGTTTAATTATAAACACATCCTCTTCGATCTCTATGCGACCCGCCGCGAACGAGACGACTACAAGCGCAAACTTCAAGACTCTGGAATAGACGGCTCGTTCTGAAACGGAAGCGTCGGCAATACGTCAGGAAATCACGCGCGATATTCCCGACAGCGAGACGTTTCTAAAAGAAATTCCAAAAAAACGGTTGACGAATCAATCGCCTCGTGTATACTTTCCCTGTGATTTTGGTTGGAGACATGCGTCGCTTGACGTGTGTATGTCCGCTGAAGTCTTCTGGGGGATTAGCTCAGTTGGGAGAGCGCATGGCTGGCAGCCATGAGGTCATCGGTTCGAACCCGTTATCCTCCATGTTGACGTCCGAAGCGTCCTTGGTGAGATATTTGAAATTTTTGGGGGATTAGCTCAGTTGGGAGAGCGCATGGCTGGCAGCCATGAGGTCATCGGTTCGAACCCGTTATCCTCCACTACTTTGAAGCCGACGTCGGTCGGCTTTTTTTATTTTCTGGTATATTTCTATGATTAGCCGTCAGTATTGAGAGTTGATTCCCAACTGTCTGGCAACTTCAAATCCGGCGACAGCAACGCTAACAGAAAGGTTTAACGACCTTATTTGCGGCCTGATTGGAATACGAAGCGTTCGGGCCTCGTCGTTCACAAATGTCTCTGGTAGACCGCAAGACTCCGAACCGAAAACTAAAACGTCGCCAAGTCGATAATCCACAGATGTGTAACTTCTCTTTCCTCTTTTACTAAAAAAGAAAAAACGGATATCTGAAACGGCGATCCCGTTTGAAACGGCAAGTCGCGACTGAAGCGTCGACCAATTCGGAACTCTCTCCCACTCAAGCGTCTCCCAATAGTCAAGTCCAGCTCGTTTAAGTTTTCGATCGTCGATCTGAAAACCTAAAGGATCCACAAGCCAAAGCTTTGCGCCAATACCAAGACAAGTTCGTCCCACGGCGCCCGTGTTTGCCGCTATCTCCGGTTGGTATAAGACAATATTTAGAGGAAATGACTTAATGGGACTCGATTCAATCTCGTTCACAAGGTCAGACGTCATTGTAGAAAACGCTTAACTCAAACAAAACGATCAACGCCAAACAATAAGTCTGGCGTTGAATACGGCTAAGTACAGGAATACCTCTCAACGACGCTTTTTACGGTTATCAAATAAACGTCCTTCGTACTCCGATTTAGCGAGTTTTTGTTGCTCACGAGCACGTTCAACAACTTCGTTCCACCAAGCGCGTAACCCGCTTTTTGGCTGATCGGAACCTTCAGACGTAACACGTCGCCCCTTCTTATCGCGACGAACTTCGTAAACTTCGTAGCCACGTCCTTTTTGAACTCGCGAACGCCGCTTGTCTTTCGAAGACATAAAAGCCGCAGGTTTTGACGGCTTTAAAGAACTGTCAGGAGAATTCGAATCGACCGCCGGTTCTAATTCAACGTCCCGTTTCGGGATCATCCTGCGCTCGAGAAGCCCCCAAAGACTAGAAACAATGAAATAAAGGCAAAGACCGCTCGGCACCTTGAAAAACATAAAGCCCATGAAGATCATCATGAACGTCATCATTCTGCGCATCGAACGCTGTTGCTTAGCCTGCGCGTCGTCGCCAACTACTGGCGGTACGAGAAGCTTTTGCTGAATCAAAAAGAGGGCGATCGTAACGACAGGTAAAAGGTTTAAATACGGGCCAAGGCAAAACATCGAAAGAAACCCTCGGCCGCTCATATTGAAACTTTCCCACCCAATCCTATTCCAGAAATCGCTCCAATTAAACGCCATATCAGGCGCCGCAAGGTTGGAACACCATCGAATACTCTGCGAAAAAAGAGGCGCGCCGTAGAGGCTGACGTCAATTGAAAGAGCTCGATAGAGGCCTATGAAAATCGGCATCTGAATGAAAATCGGCAGGCAACCGCTCAACGGATTGACCCCGTACTTTTTAAACAGAGCCTGCTGAGCGGTCATCATCTCTTGGGGATTATCCGCATATTTTTCCTTGAGCTTGGCGATTTCAGGCTGGAGCTTTTGCATACGAATTGAGCTAAGCGCTTGTTTTCGACTCAAAGGAAAGAGGCAAAGACGCACCAAGACCGTCAGAAGAACGATCGCAAGACCATAGTTGAAAACTATATAGTCGTGGAAAAAATGGAGAATCCAAACGAGGGGAATCGAAACAAACCAAAACCAACCATAGACAATTGTTTTACTGAGTCCATAATCTGCCATGACAGAACGGTGTTTCGGTCCGATAAAGACGACAAATTCCTGTGATACAGAATCGCCTTTTTGACCATGAGGAGCAAGAATCTGATCATTGCTCTTAAGACGATAGGAAACGTCTGTAAAATTCACATGATCAATCACTCTCGCCCCAACTCTAATTGGAGAAAAAGCAAATTTTCGATCCTGATCTGCGGGAATATAAGGGATCGAAGTACATTGAAAATACTGACCGTCGACGCCTAGGAAATCGAGGCGAAGTTCGTCGCTTTGACGCGTCTTATCCTGCGCGATATCCCAACACTTAATTACGTTGAAATTTTTACGATTGTTTGACGAAACGACAACGTCGCGCATTCCGTAAGCGCCCCACCCGGGCCCCGTCTTTCGACCAGCTGAATACCACGCGCCTTCCAATGGCAAACCTGTAGGACCGTCTAAAAGATAGGATACGACATGTGAGGCGTTCGGGTCGTAATTTTTAACCTCAATGCTCATCTTGAGGTGATACGACTCGCCATTTTTCACAAACTCGTCGCTCAAATCACTTTTTGTGCCAGAGTTCTTCACCAGTTCGTATTTTTTAAGGACTTCTAACTGACGATCGAGAAGAATCTTTCGAAAGATTGCGACCGATTCGTTTGATTTATCAGTCACATATTCCCAGTACCCGTTCCTCATATTCACGCCGCCTAGTTCAGAATCTAGGGCGGATGATCGTGGCGCGCTCACAGTTGCAGAACGACGATCGCCTGAGCCAGCAACAGCCCAAGATTCGAGAATGTCGCTGTCAATACGCGCCAAAGTGGCGAGAAAGGAGGAAGGTTCGCTATTAAGTTTGCGCGTGCTAGCGAAATCAGAATCATCAGAGTCAAGTAGGTAAAGCGCGTCGTTATCGCCAGTATAAACGCCTTGTAACCCGACAAGATTAACATAATCTTGGTAATTGCGAACCATACCGCTCGGACGTAAAACAGAAAGCGGCGTTTCAGCAAGGGTAACTTCTATCGTTTTGGGAGCGCCAAGTTCCCGTATGAAATCCTTATCGCCCTTTATCCCGGTTTTCTCAATCGAGACTTCATCAGAGACGACGTTACTAGCGTCGTCTCTGGTCAGAGTGGATTCTGTCGATTTGTCAGCGACTTCTGTATCTTGCGATGAAGCGACGGGTTCCGATAATTCGTCAGGATTTTCATTCGTGGTTTCGGAAGAAGATGTAGCGGTCACGTCGACGTCGCTTGTAATCGAAGAGGCGCTTCGTTCAGATTCACCCGCGATAAGTTTGCCAAGGGTGAGGAGCGCCAACTGAAAATGCTCGTTCTTTTCAAGGATTGCAGCTTCGTAAACCTCTAACTTGATCTTATCGCCAGGCTTTGTGCGAAGGAGCGCTTCACGAAGATCACTAAACTCATTAATTGGAGTAGATGCTCCCGATCCGTCGACGAAACCAACAATACGGTCGTTTTGTTTGAGACCGGCAAATTCAGCAGGCGTTCCCTTTCCCACGACTTGCGCGCGAACGCCCGGCAATCCAAGGTCATGCTCCTTCCACGCGCATGATTCGTCGACAACAATTTGTCCTAAATAACCCGTCTTATCAGTCTTGTCAATGTAAGCCTTCTCGTTAAGTTCGACGCGAGCAACGGCTGCGCCACGATTTGTCAACGTCACAAGAAAGCGGTATGGACTGTCTTCGGCAAGCGAGCCAAGAGTAACAAAGGTCGGTTTCAGAGAGCGCTTAGAAGCTTCGGCCGCGGAGAGAAATTCTTTCGGAAGCGCGTTACGCGCGTCGTCGCTAAGGGACGGCGTGGCGCTAACGACAGGAGGCGCAGAATCAAGAGGAATCTCATTCTCCGGTTTCTTCGCACTCATCAGTTTGAATGACCAAATGAACAAAAACGTCATCATAAGGATGAAGAAGAAGTTCGATTTTGGAGGCTGCTGTTGTTCAAGCCCCTTTCGCATAGAGTTTGGAATCTGAGGCGGCTGAAGAGGTGGAAGTTTAGGAGCGCTCATAGTATAGCAAATATATTCTAATTCTTAATTCCTTGACACGTCTGGTTTAAGAGCAGAAACATCGAGAAAACGAATTACAGGAAAAATATTGAAACCGCAAAGACCAGAATCAACGTCCGTCGGTAAGCCGTTGCCATAAAAAGGGAAAAGACGCAAGTTTTGGAATATTCATGATCTCGTCCTGAGTTTTCGAGACGTCGTAAGAGACGCGACGAAACTCGATAGAGTTATCCGACGCCCCTTCTTCAAATTGGACAACGACGTAGCAGGAATCCGGATTCTGGTCTCGAGGTTGACCGACCGAACCGACATTAATCATGAGTTTCTGATCGCCCAGCGGGAATTTCCCCTCATTCTGCTCGGCAATTTCCTTATAAGAGAGATACTGATAATCGGACTGGGAGGAGCTATCCACAAAAACGCCTGGGACGTGAGTGTGCCCCATAAAGCAATAGCGCGGCGTCAGGGCGAAAAGCTTTGACATTTTTTCCTTTTCGTCGATATCTTCTGGAAAGACATATTCGTTTAATGGATTTCTGGGCGAACCATGAACAAAGAGAAAACAATCCATGAAACGGTATATACGTGGTCTTTCGGCAATGAAGTCCCAACGAGCGCTCGCACGAGGTCCACGCGCTGTTTCTAAGACCTCTCGGGTCCAGTATGCCGCTTCTTCGGCAATGCGATTAAATCCCTCAGGATCATAAAGAGTCGCTTGGTCATGGTTGCCGAGCAAGCAGACCTCAACCATGTTCTCCTTACACATTTTCATCATCAGATCGACGCACTCGATGGGTTTAGGACCGTAACCAAGCAAATCGCCGAGACAAAAACACTTTTCGACATTCTGCTTTCGTATATCGTCAAGGACGGTTTTGAACGCCTCGAGATTGTTGTGAATGTCGCTAAAAACAGCGAATCTCAAATGATCTCTCCTTCATCCTGAATCGTCGCCCCGTTTGTTCGAGCTTACAAACGGCGAAATTCGGTAAAAAGCACGCGCTAATTATCTCTAAACGCCTTTCGACGTCGAGGCCCCCAGTCGTAACGAACCCGTGAAACACGGTGAAAAAAACACCGAGGCCATGCTCAGTCGCTGGGCGTTTCACGCAAGCAACACGTTTTATCAACAGAAGCGCTCGCCTCAAGTTCAGGTTCGTTGGCTTCTTGAGCCTTGACCGGTTTTAGGAAAGTCGCTCCCAGAGGAGGAACTAAAACCTCAATCGAATACGGTTTGGAATTGCAGGGAACCTCGCCAACCCTGACACAGCCGTTTCCACAGCCGCTTCCTCCGTAAATCGGCGCGTCTGAACAGAATATCTCTTGATAATCTACGTTCGCGGGAACGCCAAAACGCTTTCGGCGAGGAACGGGAGTAAAATTAAGGATTACAACGATATGGTCCTCCGGTTCTTTAGCTTTTCTAATGTAAGAATAGACGCTCTCCTCCCAGTCGTCGCAGTCAATCCACTCAAAACCTTGCCATTCGAAATCAAGTTCATGTAACGCCGGCTCATTTTGATAGATTCTGTTGAGATCGGCGACGCAACGCTGAAGTCCCCCATGAGTATCGTCATAATTTAACAAAGTCCAATCAAGACCGTCGTCATAATTCCATTCCTTCCACTGACCAAATTCACATCCCATAAAGAGCAATTTTTTTCCTGGATGCGTCCACATATAGCTGTAAAGAAGACGCGCTTGCGCGAATTTTTGCCAAAGATCGCCAGGAACGTTGCTAATGACAGTTCCCTTCCCGTGGACAACTTCGTCGTGTGAAATCGGCAAGACAAAGTTTTCTGTGAAAGCATAAGTAATGCTGAATGTCAGCTGATTGTGATGATACTTGCGATTAATTGGATCCTCGCTGGAATATTTAAGCGCGTCATGCATCCATCCCATATTCCACTTCATGGAAAAACCTAAACCGCCTTCATTCACCGGGCGACAAACCCCAGACCAAGTCGTCGATTCTTCGGCAATCGTCAAAACGCCTGGAAAAGATTTGTGAGTCTCGACGTTAAGTTCTTTAAGAAAATCAACAGCTTCGAGATTCTCACGTCCGCCAAATCGATTTGGTTTCCATTCGCCAGGTTCACGGCTATAGTCCAAGTAAAGCATCGACGCGACGGCGTCTACTCGCAAACCGTCGATATGATATTTCTCAAGCCAAAAAAAGGCGCTGGAAATCAAGTAATTACGCACTTCGTTGCGAGAATAATTGAATATCAACGTTCCCCAATCGCGATGTTCGCCAAGCCGAGGATCCTCATATTCGTATAACGCTGTCCCGTCAAAACGCCGAAGTCCATGAGAATCTCTCGGAAAATGGGCAGGAACCCAATCGACAATTACGCCAATACCGTTCTGGTGGCAAAGATCAACAAGACGCATAAAGTCCTCAGGGCTCCCATAGCGGCTTGTGATCGAGTACATGCCGATTACTTGATACCCCCAACTTCCCAACAACGGGTGTTCTGCAAGCGGGAGAAACTCGATGTGAGTATAACCAAGTTTTTTAACGTACGCGACCAAATCTTCGGCAAGTTCGCGATATGAAGGAAGGCGCCCAGGATCGTCGACGTACCTCAACCAACTGCCGAAATGAACCTCGTAAATAGATATTGGTTTATGCTTCCATTCGGACTGATCTTTCGCACGCCTGTCAAGCCATTCTTGATCATGCCACTGATAGGAATCTAGGTCTGTGACAACTGACGCCGTTCGTGGAGGCACCTCGGCGTAAAAGCCGACTGGGTCCGCTCGTTCTGAAACACCCTTGTCAGATTCTATCCTGTATTTATAGGCGTCTCCGATAGACGCATTGGGGACAAAAACCTCCCACAACCCCGAAGGATAATGATTCTTCATTGGATGGCGTTTTGCGTCCCATGAATTAAAATCGCCAACCACGGCGACGCTCTTCGCGTTGGGAGCCCACACGACAAAATTAACGCCTTTAACACCATCGACTATACGAAGATGCGCGCCCAATTTATCATAGCTTTTCCAGAGCCGTCCTTGCCCAAAAAGAAAGAAATCGTAATCCGAAAAAACTGATGAAAACTTATCGTGCGAATTACTCGTCTCGCCGACGTTTCCCTGAAGGAAATTGTCAGTTGTCGCCATCAATGACCCTCTTTTAAACTCAGAATGTAGACTAAAGGACGCAAACGTTGACAAAACAGCGTAACAAATATAAGTCGACGCGTTCGAACTTACAAAACGCCCAACTAAAACAGCAAAAAATCCCCTTTAGATTATAGCCGCGACTAAATACTGACGCAACAATAATTCTCGCAAAACAAAAGGCTACTCGTCAATAACCGAAAGAATTATAACGTTTCAGAAGTCTCGAAACATAACCGCGTCAAGGGAAAGAATTTTTTGGAACGGTAGAATTCGTCAAAAGCGCTTGATTTCGAGAAGAAATTGAGAATAATCTTTCCCTAGAAAACTTTTGGAGGCGTGGACGGCGATTCCCGTCTTCACGGATTCTAGTCTTTAAGGAAGTATGACGCTGTTATTACGTCGTTCCTGAATCAACTCACTTCCATATTTCGGAGTAACTTTAGATGAAACGTGCGTTTCTAATCACTATGCTCGCTCTCAGTCTTGTTACGTTCGCTTCGAACGTAAACGCTCAAGACGCCTCGCACGAATTTCGCGGCGGCGATTTCCGTATGGGGATCGATTGGAAAGAACCGCCCATTGTCACGCCTGGCGAGACTCCCGCTGACCCGCCTTCAGACGCCATCGTGCTCTTTGACGGAACCAACATGGACGCTTGGACCGGCGGCAAATGGGACGTCGCCGACGGCGTTCTGACGGCGCATCCCGGGGCTGGATCAATCTTCACAAAGGAAAAGTTCGGAAGTTGCCAACTTCACGTAGAATTCGCCTGTCCGCCAGTCACGGATCCGAACGCTAAAGGACAGGGACGTGGGAACAGCGGCATTTTCCTCATGAACCACTATGAGCTTCAAGTTCTCGATTCTTATGAAAACGAGACCTACTTTGAAGGTCAGTGTGGAGCTATCTATAAGCAGTTCCCACCTTATGTTAACGCCGTTAAAAAACCGACGGAATGGCAAACCTACGACATTATTTTCACTCGTCCGCTACTTCGCGTTGAAAAAGATGAAAACGGCGCTGATTATGTCGCAGAAGTCATCCGTCCCGCGACAATCACTGTCTTACTCAATGGCGTTTGCGTCCAAAATCACTGGGAGATCAAAGGCGACACCTTCTTCCACCGCACCCCCCAGTATCAACCCCACGGCGATCGTGAACCGATCTCGATCCAAGATCATAACAACACGACCCAGTTCCGTAACATCTGGATTCGCGAAATCCCGGATTCAAACGTTGTCCCGTGCCAAAACCACATGAACTACTACAACTGATTTAGCGCCAGATCTTCTCGACTATTGTTAAGAAACAGGGCGTTCTCTTTTCCTAGAGAACGCCCTGTTTCTTTTTGGACAAAAACTTAATCAATCAACTTCGTCACATTAATTTGTCGTGCAAGTCAAGGACAGCCAAAAATATCGTCAATACTTTCCACATATGTTACACAATAGTGTTGCGACTAAATTCGAACCCTTTAATCTGGGTAATTTTTAACGGATCATGTTAAAATACACGGAAAACAAACAAATCTTGAGAAATTCTGTAAAAATTTTCATATTTTCTGCTTTTTAGCAAAGAAAACGATTTTTAGGACGATAAGGAAAGTACGGGACTAAAAACAGTAAATTTGCGGTTTACTTTATCCCGTAAAAAAGCTATCGTTCTTCCGAAGCATGAAATACACGCTTATTCATGGGATGAAAACGTGTGTTTTGCCACTATTCGGATCAGTCGTAAATCGGACAGGGACAATCCAATGAATCGACGTTTTACTCTTCACTCGCTGTTAGCCAGCGCCATTATCGGTCTTGCGGCGGTAGGATGCCATCCGCAACAGCCGAAGTTTCTCCACCCGCGCGGCAACGCACAAAGTCACTATATTTCCGAGGCGACTCGGATTGAATACCCGGACGTAACCGTCCCGTCGCTCGACGACGTTACAAACGCGCTCGCGCCGCTCACGCTTTCCAATCCCGATCCCAAAGAAGAATGGCTGTTAACGCTCGACGAAGTTCGCCAGATGGCGCTTGAAAACAGTAAAGTTCTCCGTCAACTCAGCGGCGTAAGCTTTGGAGCTAACGGCGTTAGCGGCACGCCAACTCTTCTTTTAGCCTCCCCTAACGCGGCTATGACAGTCTGGGATCCGGCTATTATCGAGTCAAACCCAACGGCTGGCGTTCAAGCTGCGCTTTCTGCTTTCGACGCCGTCTGGAGCACGTCCTCGTCGTGGCAACAGTCCGATATTCCAAGAAACTATGTAACTTCATACCAGGGTACCGTTGGAACGCATACAGACGTCGGCAACTTTCAGTCGACCTTATCTAAAAACGTGGCGACAGGTGGAAACGTCTACGCGTCTGCCGGGTTTGGTTATGACAGGAGCGACGCGACAAGCCGACTCTGGGAATCAAACTGGACGAGCTATATCGAAGCGGGTTTCACGCAACCTCTCTTTAGGGGCGCGGGCGTAGAATACAACCGCATTGCGGGTCCAAATGGAACAATGGGATCGAGCAACGGCGTGGTATTAGCGCGAATCAACACTGACGTTGCGCTCGTCGATTTTGAAATGGGCGTTCGCAACACCCTGCAAGATATTGAAGAAACCTATTGGAATCTCTACTACGCATATCGTAATCTAAGCGCAGCGGCGGCTGGATACGAGGCGGCGTTGAATTCGTGGCGCAACGTTGACGGTCAGAGGAAAAATGGTCGACCTCAAGGTACGGCGCAAAACGTTGCACAGGCGGAAAAGAATTATCAAACTTTCAAGGTTTCTGCCCAAGAGGCACAGAACAACCTCTATAAAACAGAACAGTTACTCCGTTATATGATTGGAGTCGCTCCTTCGGATGGCCGTCTAATCAAACCGGTTGACGAACCCACTGTTGCGCGTGTTCAATACAATTGGGAAGAAATCGTCGCTGAAGGGTTGGCGCGTGCTCCTGAGCTCCGTCGTCAAAAGTGGATTGTCAAAAAACGCGAACTTGAGCTCGTCGCTCAGCGTAATTTCCTTAAACCCCAGATAGACCTTCAGGGATCATATCGATTCCACGGTTTGGGACATGATCTCATCGACACTAATAACAAAAGATCAAACGCCGTCGGGAGTCTGACTTCCGGAGATTACCAGAACTGGACGCTTGGAATTACGTCTTCGATCGCGCTCGGGTTCCGTCGTGAAATGGCGGCAGTTCGTAACGCCGAACTTGCCCTTGCGCGTGAAAGAGCTATTCTTCAAGAACAAGAACTGGAACTTGTTCACAACCTTTCAGATTTGTATCGCGACGTCGACCGAAACTATCGTCTTATTGAAGATTATCTTGCTGTTCTTAGGGCAGCGCGTAAGCAGGTTCGAGCTGTCAACAGTTCGTTCTTGATCAACAAGACGACGCTGTACGAAGTCCTTCAAGCTCAACAAGAGTTGGCTGACGCCGAAACGCGATATTATCGTACCGTCATTGATTACAATCTGGCAATCGTTAATCTAAATTATCGTAAGGGTTCGCTTCTTGAGTACAATGGCGTTACTCTCGCGGAGGGTCCTTGGCCCAATAAAGCCTACTTCGATTCATGGCGTCATGCCAGAGAACGCGACGCCGGTCGATATGTCAACTATGCGTTCACTTCGCCCCAGGTTGTCAGTCGTGGTTCGTATCCACAGATTCAGGGCACTGATCCTACCGTCGCGCCTGGTTCGGGGTTCAATCAGAACGTCCTTCCTCCGGGAACCGTCCCTCAGAACGAAGAATCACAATTACCTCCCATTTTTCAGCCGTCAAACGGCTGACGCCCGAAGTCGTCGTCGATTCGTCTTTGGCGAATACTTAAAACGAATCGACGGCAGACACGGCGAAGGTCGCCCCGCAAGCTCTTTCGCCAACCAAATCGTCTTTCCGAAAGGATTGTCCCAAGCTGGGGGGTCGCAAGACCCCCCTTTTTTTTCCACTAATTCTCTATCCATTAGTTCCCCTATGACATTAACCGACGGCTAGACGTTTCTTAATGAAACGATACAATGCTCGTCGTGGAACAAGATCGCGAAACGTCCTGAAATCAATCTAAGGGGGAACAACGATGCAACGGACATACACGCTTGACGAACTAGCGAAGTTTCTTAAACGTCATCCTAAAGAATTGAAAAAACTCGCCGATAACGGTCGTCTTCTTGGAAGAAAACATCAGGGGGAATGGATTTTTGCTCTCGCAGACGTCGTGCAGTGGATGGAACGGGAACTAACGCATATCGACGACGACGCAAGAGCCGGTATGGAAAACGCCGTCGCCTCTGTCGCCGAAGAGGATGAAGACGTCGCGTTCAGGGATCTCATTTACAAAAATGCAATAACGGTGAGTTTCCCAGCAAGGACACGCTCTTCCGTTCTTTCAGAAATCGCCAAGATGGCGGAAGACGCGGGTCTGCTTTGGGACGCAGCCCAAATGAGTCAAGCGCTCGCAGAGCGCGAAGAAATGGAATCAACGGCGCTCGAAAACGGGGTAGCCATTCTCCACCCTCGACGCCCAACCCCTAATCTAATCGCACAAGATTTCCTCGCCGTTGCAATCTCAAGAAGCGGCGTGCCGTTTGGCGGTCCTCATGGGACCCTCTCAGACGTTTTCTTTCTCCTATGCTGTCGGTCTGACGTTTGCTATCTGCGATCACTCAGTCGTCTTTCGCGCATTTTAAACGTACCCTCCACCCTCGAACAGTTAAGGGAAGCGGAAAGCGTCGATGAAGTTCACGACCTTCTTATCAATCTCGCCAACATTCTAGACTGAGAAATAGTTCCTAAAACGAAAACGTCATTGACAAGGAATAACTTCTATCTTCTGCGCGTCCTCGAAATCAATCACGAAAACGCGTCCGTCTATCTCAACGTGAAACTTGTCTTTGTGCGAGTCGTTCTTGTTCTTAAGAAGTCGCAACGTCTTGTTAGGCCGCCAATACGTCGAGGGGTATTTAGGACAGTCCTGTAGCTCCTCTGCCAATTGGACAAAAATCAGAGTCTCATGCTCGCCATAGAGTGAACTTAGAGGTTGAGATTCCCGATGAACGCCTGAAAGATCAACAGTGCGACCAGAGTGTACAATCTCGTCGAGGCAACCGTGAATACACATTGCGCAGTATTGATCGTTATTCTTTTCGCGGCAATGATAGTCTGATCGGCGAAAAAGCGACGCGCCGACACGTGGACAACTGTCGACAAACTCTACAAATTCAACAAGACGAGTCGTAATCTCGTCGTCCATTGCATGTTCGAGACGACATGCGGCCTCTTTTGACTCAATTCCGTCGACGCCAAGGATGCGTTCAAGAAAAATTTCCATCGCCTTATGACGCCTGATGACTTTTTTCGCTTCCGTTTCGCCTTTTTCCGTTAAAGTAATCGGTCCATACGGCGAATAGTTGACCAATCCCTTCTCTGCGAGAGACCGTAGAGCGCTGGTAACAGAAGGTCGTTTTACGTGAAGTTTATCGGCAACGCTACTGCCACGGGCGCCTCCAACCTCCTGTGTCAGTTCGTAAATCGTTTCCAAATAATCTTCTAAGCTTTGCGTTAACTCACGTGATTCGTCCATTGTTGCCACCCTATCTATAATTGTCGCCGTTCATTGAAACAGAACAAAAGAAAACACTCTAAACAATCAACGCGCCCTATTGGAATGCACGAAGAGACCGCGTCATACAACAACTCCCAATATATCCTTAAATATTACTCGTCTACAATTTGTAAAGGTTATCGCAACGGAAGTTAACCCTAAAATACCTAACGATTACAAATTAACGAAACATGACCGGTAGGACTCTCCTCAAAACAAACAAATACCGAGCGCTTACGGCGTCGTTCACAACAAAGATTGACGACGAACCGTGTTCATAAGAACGCCAAGTTTTTCGATCTCCACTTCAAAAACGTCGCCGTCAGATAGGTATCTAGGAGGTTTACGAACGTCTCCAATTCCGTCGGGAGTTCCTGTAAAAATAAGGTCGCATGGTTCAAGAGTCATGACCTGCGAAATATAGGAAATCACACGTTGGACGCTGTAAATAAATTGCGAGGTACAAGCCGATTGCATAACCTTGCCGTTAAGTCTAGATTCAATCTTAAGGTTATTGGGATTCCCCACTTCATCCTTTGTGACAAGTTGAGGTCCAATAGGCGCAAAGGAATCAAAAGATTTTCCGAGGAACCACTGACCAGACGGCTTTTCTTTCTGCCAGTCGCGTGCAGAAACGTCGTTTCCACAACAATACCCAGCGACGTAATCTAGAGCGTCCGATTCGGAAATATCCTTCCCACGCTTGCCGATAACGACGACTAACTCCGCTTCGTAGTCGACGCGTTCTGAAACTGGGGGTAGTATGATATCTGCTGAACACGACGTCAAAGCGGATGAAGCCTTACTAAAAATCACAGGTTCAGAAGGATACTCGTGTCCAAACTCTTTAATGTGCCCGGCATAATTCAAACCAACGCAAAGTATCTTAGAAGGGGCTGTCAAAAGAGGACGAAACCTAACGTCTCCGCTCTTTACAACAGACGCTTCGCTATGGTTAACGTTCTCAAATTTCTCTATTTCTTCACGAAGTAGTTCCAAATCGATTCCGTCAACGCCCCGAAGAACAGACTCAAGGGTTGTTGTTTCCGGATTGCTATTGACAAGATCGGCAACTTTAATCCATCCGCCAAGTCTTTCACACCAGATCACTAACGTAGAAAAAGGACGACTATCGTCGGCGATTTCTGTTAAACGCATTTCAACCTCCCGATCAACGCTTCAAAGATACGGAACCCCTCTAAGTAGTATAACGCAACAGACGTCACAGTTTTACCAAACAAGGTTCGTCGACGCAAGCGCCGACGAACCTTGTTGCAATAAGCAGCGTATATTTTACTTAATGTTTCACGCTAACGAGAAAGTCAGTAGCAGGTTTCCGTCATTCTTCATCTAGAAGCTCGACAGCGACGAATTTCTTTCCCTCGAGCATTTCAAGACTCGCTCCGCCGCCCGTACTCACATGTGAAACCTTATCGGCATAACCGAGTTTCTGGATCGCGGCCGCGCTATCCCCGCCTCCGATAATCGAAATCGCGTCAGAACCTGCGATAGCGTCAGCAACTGCGCGCGTTCCAGCGTCAAACGGAGGCATTTCAGAAACGCCCATCGGACCGTTCCAAACGACAGTCTTAGCGCTTTTAACAATCTCCGCATATTTTTTCGCAGTCTCAGGACCAATATCCAGTCCTTCGTAGCCGTCAGGAATCTCGCCTGAAGCGACTACAATCTTATTGCAGTCCGCGGAAAAATTGTCGCCACAGTGAACGTCGACTGGAAGGACAAGCTTGTCGCCGCCAAGTTCAATGAGTTCCTTCGCAAGATCGGTCTTATCGGGCTCGACAAGGCTTCCGCCGACTTTACCGCCGGTAGCGAGGGAGAACGTATACGCCATCGCGCCGCCGATAAGCACCTTGTCACAAATACCTAGCAGGTTCTTAATGACCATGATCTTGTCGGACACCTTAGCGCCGCCAAGGATTGCAATGAAAGGACGTTTCGGAGAACTGATAGCGTCTGTCAGATACTTAATCTCTTTTTCAACAAGGAACCCACAAACGCGAGGTTTGCCCTTCATCTGCTCCGGAACCGCAACCATCGAGGCGTCAGTACGGTGACAGGTGCCAAACGCGTCGTTTACATAGATATCGGCGAAAGACGCGAGTTTCGCGGCAAAATCTTCAAGACCCTTCTTTTCGCCCGGTTGAAAACGGAGATTCTCCAAAACGACGACAGAACCGTCAGTAAGCGCCGCGACTTTCGCCTGCGCGTCCTCGCCAACCGTATCCGACGCGAAATCAACCTTTACTCCTGGAAGAAGTTCGGCAAGCCGTTCTGCAGTCGGTTTAAGAGTGTACTTCGGATCAGGAGCGTCCTTCGGACGACCGAGGTGACTCATAAGTATCAGTTTACCGCCTCGTTCAAGGACGGACTTAATCGTTGGCAACGCCATACGAATACGACGATCGTCGGTTATCTTGCCATTTTCATCAAGCGGGACGTTAAAATCGACGCGCACCAGAACCTTCTTGCCGGCAACGTCAACGCTAGCGATAGTTTTCTTCGCCATAGAAAGACGCCTTTCCTAAATACACTAATGATCGTTCGAATCAGATCGCGACCGAACAAAGAGCTTCGATCCGCGAAACCTTGGTGATTTCTCAATTTTCTCTTGGTTTTTAACGGACTTCGACTGTTAAAATGAGCCGTCAAGAGATATAATGCATTCTATCAATTCAAGTCGTTTTGGGAAGGGGGCGCGGGTTGTCGTCTAACGCCACGATCAATGTTTCACAATTCGTCCGCGTCCAAACTTAAACGTCGTTTTTCCCCACCCTTGAACCACGGTTTTCGTTTTTTGCGTAAACGATAGTTTGCATTTGGCGCTTGATAATATGGATTCTTTTATGGAACGTTACTGTCGATATTCAAACTCTCCGCTTCAAGCGTTGCTTATCACGGGATTGCGACTCGTCTTTGTTACGGTTTTATTTATGCAGTCGGCGTTATTCGTTCCACTCGTCTACGGGCAAACTGGCGACGGCGCCCTCGATCTTAGCGTTTTAGAAGACGACAACGCGGATTCATCGACAGAAATCGTAACCGAAAGCAAGACCCAAGAAATCGTTCACGAGACTCCGATTGGGAATGAAAGTAACGTTCGCTTTTTCGAACTTGTTAAGGCTAGCGGCTGGATAGGCGTCATTCTTTTGATACTCTCCGTAATCGCCGTGACGCTTATCATCCGTTTCTGCTTCTCGCTAAGGGCCTCGAGTTTTACCCCGGAACAGTTAAAACAAGACGTCTCCCAGTCGCTTATCAGAGGCGATATGAAGGCAGCGTGGACCATAGTCGCCGCTTCTCCCTCTTATTCGGGATGCGTTCTAACAGCGGGACTTCGCGAATCGTATCGTGGCTGGAACGCCATAGAAAAAGCGATCGAAGATTCTTCCTCATCGCTCGCAGCAAAGTACTATAGGACGACTGAGCCCCTGTCATTGATTGGAAATGTCGCGCCGATGCTCGGTTTACTCGGCACTGTCATGGGTATGGTTTCTACGTTCGGAGAACTTGCGGTAACGGACGGTTCAGGTCGTAACCTAGCAAATGGAATCTATTTCGCGTTAGTGACGACTGTCGCAGGTTTGCTTGTCGCAATCCCCGTTCTCGTTGCTCATTCCCTTATTAACGCTCGACTGGCGTCGCTTATCTCAACGGCAAACGACGAGATTTTTCGACTGCTAGAACCCTTAAGACAATCGTTGTCGACGTCCGTTCCTAATGGACCTGCTCCCAACTACTCGTCTCCTCGACCTATCCATGGTCTTCAAGAAATTTCGAGTACGGGAGAAACGACTTCTTCCTTCGAGCAAGTCGTCAAACAAACACGTCCCTCTGGGCGTCCTTCTCTCTCTCTGAAGAACAGACGTCCAGACGGAGAATAACCCTGCTTTCCCGTATCGTTTCGTTCACAAATATCACTGAATTCTCCATGTCCAACGCCTCTGGTATTCCCCGCCTTGGTCTCGGCCTTTCTGCCGATCAAAGAGCGTCCCTTCAGCGAGCTAATAAGCTAAAACAGGAGCTGTACGCGCAACAAAAAAAGATCCAATTTTCTAACCTACTTGAAAGATCAGGGCAAGACGTCGAATCCTACGTGGAATCACAGAATAACGTTTTCATTATTTCAGGTCGTTCGGACAACGATTCAAACGATTCCGAGATTCCTTCGCAGTCTACTATGATTGTTAGCGACGCAGAAGCGCTTGCCTCTGGTCAACCAAACTTTGACGACGTAGACGCAAATAACGATCGCGACGGAGCAGATTTTTTTAGAGAAATTCCTTTTTCTTCCCGCCGAGACGTCGGCAATGGACGGTCTCTGACGGACGACGACTACGTCTATGACCCTGAAGCGCCTGTTACAGAAACGTTACGCGATCATCTTTATGAGCAATTACGGTTGGACGGTAGGTTCGCCGATCTTGATCCACGCGTAAAAGAACGTTGTTTTGAAATCGTCGACACCCTCGACTCTAATGGATATCTCAAGGTTCAAGCCGACTCCTTGTCACGTCCTTCGCTACCTGCCGACGCGATCGCTTATCCGGAAGAAGACGCCCAGACGCTTGCCGCCATTGAGGAATTCGACGGCGTTTTTGGCTTTGAATCAACTCGTGAGCAACGCCTCCGCGCCCATGACGCGCTTAAAGCGTGCCTATCAAGTCAAACGGCGCGGGACGACAGAATTAGGGCGCGTGCCGATTTTGACGCTGTCGTCGGACGTAAAACCACGCGTGACGAACGTGAGACGGCCAAAAAGATTCTCGACAAAATAGTGGAACCCGCGCCGCCTAGCGATCCTCTTTCCCTGCTTTTTCCCGTCAATGAGCAAGATGAAGCTAATAAAGCGTTAAAAATTGTTCAATCCCTTGATCCCCCCGGCGTCGGCGCACGTAATCTCCGCGAAAGCATGCTCCTCAGAATACGACCCGACGCACAATATCGAGAACAGTTGAATCGTCTAATCCTAGATCATTTTGACGATTTCATCAAAAAGAGATTGGGAACCCTTTCAAAAAAAAGCGGAATATCACAAGACGAACTCATGAAAATTTACTCGGCCCCCTTCCCGTTTTTCCAGTCGCCGGGCGAACTTTTCACAAACTCTACTGCTCCTACTCGAGCAGTATGTCCAGAAATTGTCGTTGAAGTTGATAGACGCGGTCGCTGGGTAGCAAGACTTGACGATTCTCTCGCAAATGTCGAACTCGATCCGTACTATCAAAAAATGCTTTTCTCGAAACGTGTCGATAAAAAAACCAAAGACTACTTACGTCGCCAATACGTTGAAGCTCAAGCGTTGATGGACGCGCTAAAAAACCGTAATTCAACGCTTTTGCGAGTCGCAAAAGCGGTCGTCGATTTTCAGGAAGAATACTTTGCCAGTCCAGACGCTAGTCCAAAGCCGCTAACCCAACAGCAAATCGCAGATAAACTCGGTCTCGACACTTCAACTGTTTCTCGGGCTTGCAACGACAAGTGGCTTTCCACGCCGCACGGATATGAGCCGTTTAAAAACCTTTTCCCAAAGGCAGTCTCAGGAGAAGTCACAAGTTCAGACGTGGCCGATAAAATTCGGGCTCTGATTTCCCAAGAATCTCCAGACGCGCCTCTGAGCGACGAGGAGATTGCGACGGAACTTAAAAAGAAATATGCCGTTAAGGTTAGCCGAAAAACCGTTCAGGAACACAGAGACCAGCTCCAGATTCCCAATAGTCGCGTCAGGAAAAGACTTAAGTTACGAGAAAATAGTTAATAATAATATCGTTCCGTCAGACGCCGACTCTTGGTTTGGCGTCTTTTTTTTTACCATATGCGCTTTAAGTGTTCATGTCGAAAAAGCAAGGCTATAATTCCTCGCCCCAAGGCCGACGACGAAACGTCCGTAATACCTGAAAATCTATCATGACAAATTTTAAAAAAATGTCATTTTAAAATTTTTCCTCCCTTGCGTGACCATAGAGATAAGATTAATATGGGTGAAACGTAAGCGTTTTCGCTAAAAGCTTACTCAATTTGAAAAGAACCATTGTTGAACAACTGGATTGGAAACTCGGTCTCAGAGTTCAAAATCGAAATCGTTTGCAAGGCTGAGTTACCTTAGAGAGACAAGTTTGACAAACCATAAAGGGACGCCCCAGATATGAATAACGCCTCAGAAGCGCCTACTGCAAAAGTCAAGACTCTTCTTCCCCCGCTCTGGACCAAGGGGTTTGTCGCTCTATTGATAACCCAATTTCTCGTAGCGTTAAACGATAATATCTTCCGTTGGCTCATTATTCCAATCGGCAAGTGTGCGATCGGTTGGAGCGATAAGCAAGACTTAATCCGAACAATCGGTTCCCTCGCGTTCCTTCTCCCGTTCCTACTCCTAGCTACATACGCCGGTTATGTCTGTGATCGCTTTAACCGTCGAGGCGTTTTAATCTGGTGCAAGGTTGCGGAACTTGTCGTCATGATACTTGGAACAATGGCGATTGTCTCACAATCCGTTCCATTTATGCTCGTTACGCTTTTCCTGATGGCGTCGCAGAGTACGTTCTTCAGCCCAGCCAAATATGGCAGCCTTCCTAATCTTGTGCCCGAGGAACGCATTTCCGAAGCAAACGGCTATGTTTCCATGACGACGATGATTGCGTGTCTTGGAGGACAAGTCCTCGGCGGAACGCTCTTCGTGCTAACGACGCTTAACGCACACGCGCCGGCGGAAGGTACTGGCGGCATGCATAACTGGATTCTGTGGTCGGCTGTTATTGTCGGAGTCTCGATTCTAGGTCTCATATCCAGCCTTTTCATCCCTTCGATTCCTGCAGCCGATCCGTCGGCTAAATTCCCCTCAAACCCTTTCGCTCAAACAATCGGCGACCTCGGCGCGCTCGTTAAGCACAGGTTTTTGTTCTGGATCGCCATGGCGAGTTCTTTCTTCTGGGGACTGGGAGCTCTTGCGCAAATCAATATTGATAAATTCGCGACGGAATTCCTCAACGCGCGTCAAGACTGGGCCATGGCTTTGCTGGTCGCTCTTTCCGCCGGTCTCGCGTTCGGCGCGCTCCTTGCAGGCAAACTTTCACGCGGCAGGATCGAACTCGGTCTCGTGCCGATCGGCGCGTTCTTTATTCTTCTTTTCTGTTTTGTGCTTTCCTTCACGCCCTATGAAACTATCCCTGTTGGAAAAGAAATCGCCCCTCCTACGTCGTTCGGCTTCCTATTTGGCGGCGCGGCGCTTTTCCTCATGGGACTTTCTGCCGGAATGTTCGATATTCCTCTAGTCGCAACGCTTCAGATGGACAGTCCTAAGGAAAGTCGTGGACGTATCCTTGCAGCGTACAACTTTTTCTCGTTTGCTGCGATGGCGCTAGCAGCCGTAATTCAAATGACCTTGGCAGCAGCTCCTTTCGGCGAGACTAGAATTGCTTCACTTGATGAAAATAACGCCGTCGTAGAAACTGTAAGAACAGGGCTTAACGGCGCCAATATTTGGTTTGTTTGCGGATTACTAACAATCCCAGTTTTCGTCTTAACGTTGCGCGCGTTTGCAATACCGTTCTTAAGAGTTTGCGTCTCGTGGTGGTTGCAAATCGCCTATCGCCTCAACGTCTGTGACGCAGATAACCTCCCTAAAGAAGGCGCCGTGCTCATGCTCGGAAATCACGTGTCATATCTCGACGCTCTCGTCGTCTACTGCACGTCAAAACGTCCTGTGCGTTTCATTGCCGACATTAAAACGCTTCCTCAAAAGAACCGACTTGCTAAATTCGTCCTCGACAAATTAAACACTATAAAATTTCACCCAGAAGATCGCAAATCTGTGGTACATATGGTATTGGAGGCACAGGCAGCTCTTAAAAACGGCGACGTCGTCTGTATTTTCCCAGAGGGCGGACTAACACGTAATGGACAAGTTCGCGCCTTTAAATCAGGTTACTTAACTCTCTTACGTCGTTCGCCCGAAGTCCCGATTCTTCCTTTCGCAATCACAGGTTTTTACGGATCAAAATTTGCCTACGCCAAGTTTAAAGGATTTAATCGTAAAGCCCCGTACCGTCCTGGAATCATTTACGGAAAGCCGTTCTACGTTGAAGAAGAACGAACTCAAGGTCATTCGGACGCACATATCTCGCAGAAATTGTTACACATTGTTCAGGAACTCTACGTCGATATGATCGACTATCATAAGCATCCTGAGAACGTGTGGCTTTACACGCCGGCTCGCGGCGCCATACGGGGTTTGAGAATTGCTCAAAACAAACTACGTCAGAAACGTCATTTCGGAGACGCTACAGGAAAAGAATTGAGTCCTCGAATGGTTCTCATTTCGATTCTTGCGCTCCGCCGCGCGCTTCATCGTGTTCTAGGAAAAGAGAAATATATTGGCGTTCTTCTACCGACGTCCATCGCTGGAGTCGTTGTTAATGCCGCAATCGCCTTTGATCGCAGAGTACCGATAAATTTAAATTACACGTTTACAAACGAGGTTAACAACCATTGTATCGACAAAGTTGGGATTAAGAAAATTCTCGCGTCAAGCCAACTTCTTAAAAAGTTGCCAAAAATCAAGCTCAACGCAGAGATTGTCTCGATGGAAGATCTGGCCAAGACGGAGGTCAAATCAATAGATAAGTTTATCGCCGTTTTCCAGTCCTTCCTTCCGACCTTCATCCTAGAACGCGCTCTCAGTTTAACCAAGGAGAAACTCTCAGATATTAACACTATCATCTTCACAAGCGGTTCAACTGGCATGCCGAAGGGCGCCGTCCTTTCGAATCTGAATGTTTCGGCAAATGCCCAAAGCTTTGCACAAAGCGCAATGCCTAAACCTCATTTGAGTCTTTATGGCGTTCTTCCCTTCTTCCACTCGTTTGGATACACTGTCACGGTTTGGTTCCCGTTATATCACCCCTATCAGTGCTATTACCACTACAATCCCTTGGATTTTAAGGGGGTTGG
>CAMJTU010000033.1 GCA_946408825.1 uncultured Planctomycetaceae bacterium | reverse complement strand
GACTCACACTTGCACTCGCCCTCGCATTTGCAGCATTTGCAACCGTTCTCGCACTGGCATCCGCCTTCACACTTGCAGCATTTGCAAGGCTTCGACTCACACTTGCACTCGCCCTCGCATTTGCAGCATTTGCAACCGTTCTCGCACTTGCATTCGCCTTCGCACTTGCAACATTTACAAGGCTTCGACTCACACTTGCATTCGCCTTCGCACTTCAGCGCTTTGCAACCGCCCTCACACTTGCATTCGCCTTCACACTTGCAGCATTTACAAGGTTTCGACTCACACTTGCACTCGTTCTCGCATTTGCACGCGTCGGTTTTCGACTCGCAACTGCAAGACTCCGCCTTGGCGTCGCAACCGCAGGCGTCGGCTTTAGCGTCGCATGCGCAATTATTCGCCTGAGCTTCGCACGCGCAGGAGCAGGCTTCGTCGGCGACGCTCGATTTCTGTTGAGCGGCAAAAGCGGCAAAGCAGAGGCTGAACGCCGTCAACGCCGCGAAAACAACGCCGAATTTCTTACTAGACATAGATTTCCTCCGATTCTAAGCGGGAATGACTTCAATTCAAACCATACGCAACCGTCTGCATGCCGTCATGATCGACGCGCGAAACGCAACGCGCTCGCGTCCGAATTCACGACGAGCTTGAAGAGGTCGTCGGAATCAATTGAGAAACACGCAGAACAGGAGGCGGAGATTTAACGGCGGCGGTTCCGCCGACGGATGAAAGAGATTTTCGTCGGCGCCAAGTTCGACCGCCGCGACGTCGAAATGCGAAGACCACGCGATCGCCTTAACGAACGCCGTCAACGAGAGACCGGTCGCGTCGACCGCCTTTGCGGATTTTTTAAAGAATTGCTCGCAGCAATTTTTTCTGGAAGATCCGTTCTTACCGAAAGACTTCGCGGCGCCGCATTCTTTGCGACAACCGCACGCGTCGCCGAGAGATTTGCTATGCGACGTCGGCGGCGTTACGCCAGACGCCTGACGCGTCGCGCAATGACCGCAACAACGTGACGTCTCCACGTTACGCAACGCTTTGCTCGATTCAAACTCGCTTGAAGCGTCGGCGACGTTCTCCACAACGGTTCGCGCCCCCGCAAAACAACGCCCCGAGCAGTTGCAGAAGACGAACGGAGGGACGACGGCGTAGACCAACAGACAGAACGTCGTCAACGCTTTGACTCCCTCCATGCCCGCGAGAACGCCTAGCGGCGTTCGTCTCTGTCGGATTCTACGTCTTTCCATTCTCTTCTCCAAGCCGTCGCGCCGCGATTCTACACATTTCAGAAAGCGGCGTAAAGAGCGCTTTGTCTTCTTCTCCTAGGGGCGCTCGCTCTTTTCTTGCGCCTTCGCCGCTTCTTCCGCTTCTCGTGCGAGTTTTCTTCGTCGCGCCTGATCCTTCGCGACATATCGATGCGCCGTCGTCGTATAGCCCGTTATGCAAAGAACGACCCCGATCAAACACGCGAGGAAAAGAACGTAACGCGACGCCGCGCCGAATATTTTCCCTGTGTGGAACGGGACGATCAGCGACCGGAACTGTTCGGCAAACGAAAGATCGTCACACGACGAAACGCCGAGTCGCTTGCCCGTATACTGATCCCAATAATAAACGTCAGGCTTGCAGAACCCCGCGAAAGAACCGGATTTCGCCATCGTCACAGCGCGATCCGTTCCGGCGACGGGCACGACAATCTCATACCCCTTCGCGTTGGGCGTCAGTTTTTGCTGTTCCTCAAAGATCGCGTCAAGAGGCGTCGTTTTGTCGAGAACTTTCTCGCAAGTAAACGCGGAGTTCATCATAAGCGCGGCGGCGACCCGCTCGCGGCGCCCAAGCACAGGCCGTCGTTCCCGAAATCCGCGTTCGCCGCCTCGATGAAAACGGCGCCGCAGTCGATCGAAATTGGCGATAAGAAAGAAAGCGACGGCGTCGCGGAAGTCGGTCAGGGATCGCGTTCTCGGGCGCCCCTCGGCGTCATCGACGGACGTGGGATCATGTTCGCGGGGCATAACGGCGAACTCTATCCGGCGGGCTTCCTTCCGATCTGTTGCGGGCGTTTCCCTCAAGATTCCGTCGTCGACGTCTATCAGAACAGCCCCGTCTTCACGGCGCTGCGCAATCCGGAGCTATTCAAAGGACGCTGCGGAAAGTGCAAGTTCCGAACAGTCTGCGGCGGCAGCCGATCAAGAGCCTACGTGCTCACCGGCGATTTCCTCGCCGAAGAACCCGACTGCGACTTCCCAGTATAACCCAACGGACAAGAACGCGCGCCTTTAACTCACGACGTCGGCGACCGTCTCCGACGCGTTTTCTGCGTTGTCATCCTCTTTCTCAGACGCCTTGTTTCGCGATTTTCCTTTCGCCAACCAACGCCTGACCATGAGAATATAGCCGGTCGCGGGGAGAACGACGCCGATTAGCCCTGCGAGGAAAAGGAGATAGCGCGTCGCCGAATTGAAAAGTCGCCCTTTGTGGAACGGGACGATCAGCGATCGAATCTTTTCGGCGCGCGGGAGATCGGCGAAGGTCGTCTTCCCGAGGAATTCGCCGGAATATTGATCCCAGTAAAACATGTCCGGCTTGCAGAATTCCGCGAAGGAACCGAACGACGTTATCGTTACGGCGCGGTCGGTCCCGGGATCCGGAACGACGATCTCGTAACCGCCGACGCCGGGCGTGAGATTCCGCTGCGAGTCGAAAATCGCGTCGAGGCTCGCGGGCTTCTCAAGAATCTCGCCGCTCTTATACGCGACGTTCGCGTTTAGCGCCATAATCGCGCGCGGCGACATACCGTTCAGCGAAGGAGCTCGGCGCGCCTGTATCCCCGCGCCGTAATTCGTCGCGGTCCCGGCGCTCTCTTTAGCGGCGTCGCCCTTGCCCGGCGCCCCGCCTTCGGGCCGTCCTTGACGCGCGCCTTCAGGTCGCCCCGACGGACGCCCCTTGCCTTCGCCCGCGTCCGGACGCCCGCCTTCACGCCCGCCGCGCGCCGCGGCGCCGTCGCGAGCGCCCGCGACGCCATGAGGCGCGCCCGGGGCGTTCTGCGCGACCTCGTAGCCGATGAGTTTGTCGCAACCATTCTGAAGCCATGGGAGCGACTTCCACGCGCCAGAAAGAGCGAGGAGGAAAAGCGCCAGCATCGCGTAGAACCCGCCGACGTTGTGCAGGTCGAAGATCGCCCGAGCGGCGCCGCGATTGAGAACGGGGCGAAACGCGTTTTTGAGCGCCTCGCGATTCTTCAGGAAACTCGGAAACCAGCGAATCAGCCCGGTCAGAAGCGTCAACGCCGCGACCAGCCCCGCGTAGCCGACAATCTTCATCCCGACGCGATCTTTCGATTCGATCTTGAGCGACGTATGCCACGTCCGAACGGCGCGGAAGAATCCGCTCGTTTTACTCGCGCCGTAAGAGACGCCTTTAGCGTTAAAAGGGTCGACGTACGCGATATAGACCCACGATTCGTTCGCATTCTGCGCGGAGACGAGCGCGCGCCAGGTCTTGCGAGGATTCGACGACGTCTGGAGGCTTCGAACGCGAACCGTCGTCGGCGTTTCAAAAGACTCCGATTCTAGTCTCTCAAACGTCTCGATAAGCGTCCCCGGCGCCATTGGCGTTTCGCCGGGATGAGCAGGCGCCCTGAACCGCGTCGGCTCCGCAATCCGTTCTATCTCGGGCTGAATCATGAGCATACAGCCCGTCAGACACATGACAAAGAACACGATCCCCACGATCCATCCGCAGTAGCGGTGAACGTAACGACAGGCAATCTTCAACGCTTTCATCATATTTCACCCCAATTTCCAACGCGCCGTTCTTCGAACAATCCGCGCGCAACTCTTACTATTAATCAATTTAACCCTAGAAAAACGCTTTTCGCAAGAGTCGCCGAACAGAAAAACGGAACTTCGGCGGTTACGTCGTCATTTCGCGTTAGGAGATCGTTTCTCGGGCTTAGGACCGTATTTATTCATGCCGTCCGTCCCCGGACAGAGCGCGACGACGGCGCCAATCAGAAGAAGAAACGCTATAAAACTAAATAAAACAATCGCGAAGACTTCTTCGTCGCCGACAATATCTGCCGCAGTCAAAACGGCGAGAAGAGCAAAGCTAAGTAAAAGCAAATATGGCAGTAATCCCGGTAAACCGACGTCATGGAATCGCCGAGCGGTCACGGAAAAGGTCGGACCGACGCATACGATTCCCCAAACGAGAGCCGCCGCCATAATAATAAATCCAACGAACCCAAGAACGTCCGCGACCTTGCCGCCAAACCTATCCAGCTGAAAATAACAAAAACTTCCAACGCCGACAATCGGAACGACAACCGTGAGAAACACAAAAAGCGCCCAAAACCAGAATTCCGGTCGCGAAGCGCGTCCCCTCGCCCCCCCGCGTCTGAAACACAGCTTCACCGCGCCCCATAAACTTGTTGGAACTTCGCGCGCGATTCCCTCGTAACTCGCGGGAGAATTCTTTGTCTGCGCGCCGACTTCAAAGGGCGTCGCGACGACGTTCGACGCGTTTTCCCGCCTGTCTTCGTCCGAAAACGCAAAGCCGCAAAAGTCGCAATAATCTTCAGAAGTCGACTCTTTTCCACACTGAGGACAAGTTGTCATCGTCGCGCCTCGCTGTTTTGAGCGTCGTTCTCTTGCGACGCTTCGCGTTTGATCGGCTGCGGTCCGTATTTGTTCGATCCTTTCGTCCCCGGAATCAGCGCGACGATCAGGATCGCCAAAAGACAGATTCCCGCGACAAGAGGGAACGCTATTAAAATGAGCGTTTCGACGAATTTGCTCACACGCCAAGGAAGACCGTAATACCAAAGCAGGATAAAGACGACTACTTCCAAGAGGAGAAGATACGCGGGAATCCCGGGGAGATTAACGTCGTGAAAACGACGGACGGTCACGGTTAAAGTCGGACCGGCGCAGACAATTCCCCAGAGAAACGCCGCAAAGACAGCCAAGGGACCGCCGAAAACTGGACAAACAACCGTCCAGAAAAGAAATAGAATCCAAAACCAAAACTCGGAACGTGACGCGCGTCCTTTTACGCCGCCCTGTTTAAAGCACAGCTTGATCGTGGCGATCATATTGGAGGGAACGTCGCGAGGTTCCGAATCGCGCGGTAAGGAAGAGTTCGTCGTCCGCGCGCCGACGGCGTACGGGTTCGACGTCTCGTCCGGAGTCGATCTCGTCGACGGCGGTTCGACTTTCGGCGCCGCGCAGCCGCAGGAAGCGCAAAACGCTTCGCCCTCGGGAAAACTCCCGCCGCATTGAGGACATACGCTCATTGGGAAACCTCGCCGTTTTGCGTTTGCCCCCTTTGGGACGTTTTGCGTTTGACTGGCGGCGGTCCGTATTTGTTCGGTCCTTTCGTCCCCGGAATCAGCGCGACGATTAAGATCGCGAAAAAGCTGATTAACAGACCGCATAAGACTGTTCTGCGACCATATAAGGACAGAAGATCAAAAAGATAAAAGAAACAGTCGGGAAGAATACAAAGAATACAAACAACGCTCAAAAAAAGGAATATATACGCCGGAATCCCGATAAAGTTGACGTCGTGAAAGCGACGGACGCTTAAAGTGAACGTTAGGAGCAAGACGACAATTCCTGAAAAGCCCGCCAGATTCCAAAAAGCTTCCCAGAAAGCGTTCTCCTGCGGCGTCGTTTCAACGCGCGACACTTCGGTCAATTCCAACGTCAACACGAAGAGCAGCAGAATAAAGACAAAAATAATCCAACTCCAGAATTCGGCGCGAGAAGAGCGACCTTTCAAGCCGCCTCGAACAACGCACATTTTGATCGTGGCGAGTATGTTAGACGGGACGTCTCGCGCCTCGGTCTCGCTCGCTAAAAGGGCGTTCGTCGTCCGCGCGCCGACGGCGTACGGGTTCGCAACGTCGTCCGAAGTTATATCCGGCGTTGCAGGTTCAGCCTCCGGCGTCGCGCAGCCGCAAAAATCGCAAAAGGGAACGTTCTTCGAGTTCTCTCTTCCGCATAGGGGACAAAGCACAGTCTATTCTCCTCGTCGATAAATCGCGTTGCTCGACTGGCGGTCTTCCCGCCGTGTTAAGCGTCATTATATTGCGCGGCGAGTCGCTTTTCAAGAAAAAACGGAGGTCTTGTCGCGTCGCTCTTTTACGGTCTTGACTGTTTAAAAGAACGTCGCAGGCGGTCCCAAAGAGGGCGAAGTCGATCGAGCATGGCGGCGACGGTTCGCTCGACCAACCCTTCGGGAAAAGAGCCGCGCCGACGAGGTTTCGCGCCGTATCGATTCGGTCCGTCGGTTCCGGGGATCAGTCCCCATGACAGAACGGCGGCTAAGTAAGCGTAGGGGAGAAGAGGAATGCAAACGAGCGAAAGGAGAAGGAAAACGAACAGGCTGTCGCTTGAAGCGTCGAAATCATGCTGACGCCGGGCGATAAGCGCGTATGTCGGACAGAGACAAACGAGAATCCAAGCTAGCGCTGAGAACTGAACGACGCGTCCAAAGACAAAGAGTCCGGACGCTTCCGGCGTATGATGAAGCGTAACGGAGCCTAGAACGATCGGAAGAAACGCCGTTATCAGAAGAAAGAGCTGCCAATGCCAGAATTCCGTCCGCGAGGCGCGCCCTTTGACGTCGCAGTATTTAACGAAGACGCGTTTCCACGCGTCGCGCGCGCCGGAAGGAACGACCGACGCGGCGGCGGCGTGTTCTTCGACCGCGCTTTGCGCCCGCGCCGCCCTCCTGAACGGGTTGGCGGCGCCGCGCGACGGCTCCTCCGGCGGCGTCAACTCGGCGCCGCAAAACTCGCAGAACCTGCCGTCGGTCGACGGATTTTGTCCGCATTGAGGACAGATCGTCGTTTTTTCTTCGTTTTTTTCCAACGTCAACGCCTTGCGCCTCGTCGTCTTTCGGAAGATTTACCGCTTCATCGGTTGAGGACCATATTTATTCGGTCCCTTTGTTCCGGGAATAAACCCGAAGACAAGCTGGACAATCCCGCTAAGTTTCGAAAAAAGAAAAGGCACGAGGACAAGCCATCCGGTCGTGTTAAAGTCGTGAACGCGGCGCACCAGCAAATTGATATTCGGACAGAAAACAATAATCGCCCAGATAAGAATCCAAGCCAAGGCGCCAAGGACAGAGGGAGGAAACGGCAAAGCGCTGTCGGATTCTACAAAGGTCTCCCCGTTAAACCCCATCGAGGCAAGCTTTCCATAGAGGAACAGCGCGGGAATTCCAATCACGAGGAAAAGGAAAATCTGCCAATACCAGAACTCCGTTCGCGAAGCGCGGCCTTTTCCGTCGAAATACTTGGAGAAAACCATCTTCCACGCGCTCAGCACGTTGGAAGGGACGACGGGCGCGTCGCCGTTGTAGCCGCCGTTTGACGCGTTCGCCGTCTGCGAGCCGACCGCAAAGGGATTCGCCGCGTTCTCGGCGCCCGGAGTCAGCACCGCGCCTATCGCGGCGCCGCACGACTCGCAAAAATTGGCGCCGTCTAAATTCTCTGTACCGCATTGAGGACAATACATCGATTATTCTCCTGTTGGTTAATTCTTAACGTAAAAAATCGTCAACCTTAACGCGACTATCGCGATTGTTCCGCAGGGTTAGGTCCGTATCGATTCGCGCCCGGCGTCCCGGATAAAACGCCAAGGACGACTACGTAGATCAGAATCAAAAACGGCATAAACGCCGGCATAATCCACCAACCAGTACGATTCATATCATGGAGACGACGAACGAACAGGCTGATTGTCGGACAAAGGCAAACGAGCCCCCAGACCTGAGTTCCCCAAAACGGCCATTCTAAAAAATTCTCCGGCGGTTCAAAGGGAAGAACCGGTCCCCCTTCGGCTAAAAAAAATACCGCGACGAAAAGCATGAGGCCGAATGGGGCTAGGAGAACGCATAAGGACAGGTAGAGGAAAACTATCCAAAGCCAAAACTCCGTCCGCGACGCGCGACCGCGACCGTTAAAATATTTGCGAAAACACCCCTTCGCCGCGCTCCACAGGTTAGACGGAACGCTTGACGCGACGACGTCGAAAACGCTCCGCGCCTGCGAGCCGAGCGCAAACGGATTCGTCGCGTCGCCGGAATCGCCTCCCGCCGCGTCGATCGCCGCGCCGCAGTTCGTGCAAAACCTAGCGGTTTCCGAAACCTCGCAACCGCACAGGGGACAATACATCGTCGCCGAGTCTCCGCAACGTTAATGTTGATCTAAGTCCGCGCCCAAGGGCGTCGTCGATTCTCATTCTATTCTGAAAAGGGGACGGTTTCAAGATATTTCAGCCGATTCTTCGGATATTTGCGCGGCGTCGGATTTCGACTTGCCGCGTCGTTTGAAAGGAGGGCCAAAGTCGTTAAACTCTCGAACGCCCGCCTTGAAGTTAATCGCCAGAAGCGTTAGCGTTCCGATATGCTTAATCGCGTCCTCAAGCAAAGCCGCCCCGAAGCTCTGGGGAGTCGGAAATAACTTCGAGGCAAATCGCGACCCCAACGCCAAATCGACGACGCAGAGCGCCAGCGCGATCGATGCGGACCAGTTCAAATCGTGGAATCTTCGCATCCACATCGCCGCCGTCGGAAGCCAAAGAATCTTCATGACGCAGCCGCCGATCATGAGCGTCATTAAACCCGCTTTCATGATCGCCTTGCCGTTCTCCGTCGGCTCGCCGTCTATGATTTTCATAGGCGGCGCCGATATCACATACGTCGCGGGAATCGTATAGAGCGCCGAAAGCAAGATAAGAAAGAGCGTCCAATACCACGCCTCGGAACGACTCGCGCGTGTATCGACGCTCCAGAATTTCACGAAACAATTTTTAATCGCCCCGAAAAATCCCGGAGACTCTTGGAACGGCCAAATGCCCACATATCGCGCTCGCCCCCGTTCCCAAATCTCGTGAAAACGCTCTTCCGTTTCCTCGTCAAGCGTCTCCGGTTTCGAAAGACTGTCCAGCTCCTTGGCAAGCTCAAGCGGAAGACCGCAGCGTCGACAGCTCTCGTCGCGTTCAGAAAAGAGTTTTCCGCAATTCGGACATACACAATACGCCTCTTTCCTCATTGGCTGAACACAAAGCGTCTAACTCGCAGAGTCGCGGCGCTTGACCGTCCCCGACGGCGCCGAGTCAAAAACGCGCCTCGAAACACGACGGGAGGTCGGGCGAGGCGACAAGTTAAATATCGTCGCGAAACCAGAAGCGTCGCCGTCAAAGGGACTCGTCGTATTCCCCCGGCTGGTCTTCGTCGTGTTCCTCGTCGCTTGATTCCAGCGCTTCAGAACGTCGAAACGGCGGTCCATACTCGTTGCGATCTTCTACGCCCGGCTTGAAATTGACCGCTAAAAGAATTAGCGTCCCGACATGTCTCACAGCGACCGTAAACAAATCCGACCCGGGAATAATACCTAGATTCTCATAGAAAAAGCGCGAGGCAAACCGCGTTCCCAGCACGAAATCGAGCACGCACAGCGCCAGCGCAATCGACGCGGGCCAATTCAAATCGTGAAATCGTCGTATCCACATCGCCGTTGTTGGCAGCCATAAAATTTTCATGACGCAACCGCCAATCATCAGCGTCATTAACCCCGTTTTCATTAACGCTTTGCCGTTCTCCATCGGAATCTCGCCTTTCAAGATTCTCATCGGCGGCGCAGTTATCATGTGCGCCGCGGGAATCGTATAGGCGGCCGTCAGCAAGATAAGAAAGAGCGTCCAGTACCATATTTCGGAACGACTCGCGCGCGTATTCGTATTCACGAATTTAACGAAGCCGCTTTTAACAGCCCAAAAGAAACCGGGCGGCTCCTGGTAGCCTAAGTCGTCTTCGTGCTCGCCGGAACCTTCGTATAAATTCTGTATTTTCTGAAGCGCGCGACGGAACTTCTCTTTTCTAACGTCGCCGACGTCGTAATCGTCGTTCGTATCGCGATCGTTGTCGATATCGTAATCGTCGTTCGTATCGTAATCGTTGTTGATACCGTAATCGTCGCTCATGTCGCAAATCCAAGAATAGAACGGTCAACGTCAAAACATCCGGCATACGACGATCCCGCGCCGAAACAGGCGACGCGGGATCGCATCTTAAGAGGCTAAATAAAGTCTTGGAAAAGACTTACAGTTTCCGACAAATCGCGTCGGCCATTTCCTGGGTGCCGACGGCGGTCGGATCGTTTCGATCCGCTTTCAGGTCGTAGGTCACGTCTTTTCCTTCGCGGATAACGGCGGCGACCGCGTTTTCAAGACGATCGGCGGCGTCCGTCTCCTTGAGGTGACGCAGCATGAGAACGGCGGAAAGAATCAGCGCGACGGGGTTGACCTTATTGAGCCCCTTATATTTCGGCGCGGAACCGTGCGTCGCTTCGAAAACAGCGCAGTCGTAACCGATGTTCGCGCCCGGCGCGACGCCAAGACCGCCGACGAGTCCCGCGCAGAGGTCGCTCAAGATGTCGCCGTAAAGGTTCGGGAGCGCCACGACGTCGTAAAGCTCCGGTTTCTGAACGAGCTGCATGCACATGTTGTCGACGATGCGCTCGTCGAATTCGATCTGCGGGAAATCCTTCGCGACGTTCCGCGCCGTCTCGAGCCAGAGACCGTCGGAGAACTTCATAATGTTCGCCTTGTGGACGACCGTGACCTTCTTGCGGTTATTGTCGACCGCGTACTGGAACGCCGCGCGAATCAGACGATCCGACCGCGAAACGCTGATCGGTTTGATCGAAACGCCCGTTTCCTCGTAGCCCGTCGCGATTCCGCGCCCCGTCGTGAGGCGGTTGACCGTCTCGATCAAATCCTTCGTCGCGTCCGCGCCGCGTTCAAACTCGACTCCGGAGTACAGGTCTTCCGTGTTCTCGCGGAAAATCACGAGATCGACCGGAACGGAGCTGAAATACGAACGAACGCCGGGATAATACTTGCACGGACGAACGCACGCAAAAAGGTCAAACTCTTGGCGAAGATGCACGTTGATGCTGCGGAACCCCGTCCCAACCGGCGTCGTAATCGGCGCCTTAAGCGCGACGCGATTGCGACGAACGCTCTCAAGAACCGCCGGCGGCAGGGGATTGCCCGTGCGTTCCATGACGTCGACGCCCGCTTCCTGAACGTCCCAGTTAATCTTAACGCCCGTCGCGTCGACGCACTTGCGCGTCGCTTCCGCGAGTTCAGGTCCGGTTCCGTCGCCCGTTATCAACGTAACGTCATAAGCCATTACACAACCTCTTGTTATTTTTCTCTTTTTTGAAATGATGAACGTCGCCGTCCGCGCCGCGCGAGCCGAAACGACTTCAACTCGCGCAAAAACAGCGTCAACGGAAGACGCTCGCCTTAATGGAATAGGGAATCGTTCCCGGTTGATCGCGCCAGTTCGGATTGACCGTCAGGACGCCGCCGACCGCGACGAGTTTATTCGCTTTATATTTGACGGACTGACCTCGCTCCATTTGCACCGCGATCATGTCGGCGGGGTTCGTGCCCGGGGAACAGTATTGACAATTTCCGAGAGTACGCACCAGCGTGAAGGCCTCGATTCCCGCGTGCTGTTTCGTCGGATACATATACCCTTCGATATAGACCTTGTGTCCGTCGAGCGCGGCGATATCGTCCGCGACGTCGCCGTCCTTCGTCAACGCCATATTGTCGAACGGAAGAATCTGATACCCCGGAGGCGCGGAGACGTAGTACGAATAGACCTGCCACGCAAGGGACGCGACGAGCAGAACGCCGCTCAAACTCATGGCGACCGTCGTCATCGCGCCGCCGGATATTTCTTCCGGCGCCTTCATAATCTTGCGATGCGCTAGAAAACCGAGGGCAAGTCCAAGAACGGACGCGAGAATAAACGGGGCCCAAAAGAACCCGAGAACGCCGAAAACCGCGGCGACAAGCGACTCGACGCCAAGCGTCGTGACCTGCTTGTAATCGACGGTCTCTTCCCTCTGCTGATCGACGTTAATGTCTGAGTACGCGCCTTTTAGCGCGTCGTCAAAGATCACCTTAGCCATGCCTAGTTCCTGAAATCAAACGATCTTCGGAAAGGACGCGCCGACCGACGACCGGTCGGCGCGACGACGGTATACGCGACGTTCAGAATCAGGTCTGCAACGACTGCGCGACGTCGGTTCGGTATGCGACGACCGCCGGAAGATACCCGACGACAGACGCCAGAATCGCCAATCCCGGAATCAGAATCAGCTCGGCAAGCTGGAAGTTCCAAGGACGCACCATAACGTTGGCGTACGACATGATGAGGGGCGCTAGCGCGCCGATCGCCAAGTGCCCTAAGAGCGCGCCGAGCGCGCCGCCGCCGAGCGAAAGGAGAATCGACTCCAAAAGAATGATCGACATGACCGTCGAACGCCGCGCGCCGAGCGCGCGCATGATCGCGATTTCCTGACGGCGCTCGTTCATCGAGTTGTAAATACTCACCATCATTCCGACGCCCGCGACGATGACGACTTGGATCGCGAAAATAATCAAAACGCTCTGAATATTGCCGATGACGTCTTGGAAGAACGCGGCGATTTCCTGAACGGGCGCGACCGCCTGCGCTTCGAGCAGCTCGCCCTCGATCTTCGCGGGGAGCGCCGTAACCGCCGTGTCGACGACCGCGACGCGGTCCGGCGTCACGATATCCGATTCCGCGACTTCGACGCCCGGCATGGTCGTGACGGCGTCGATTTGTTCTTTCTTCGCGGCGACGCCGACTTCTTTGTCCTTCGTAATGACCAGAATCGCGGTCAGACGACGCTTGTGGTCTCCATGTTCGTGGCCGGCGCCCTCCTCGCCTTCCTCCCCTTCGTGGAGTTCGGCGGTCGGGTCGGCGATTCCGAGTTCCGCGCGTTTCTTCGCCAGTTCTTCGTCGCGAAGCGAATAGTCGACCGTCTCCGACGTCGTCGCGTGCTCGTGCTGTTCGTAGAACCCTTCAAGGTTGACAAAAACGGCGCGGTCGTTCGGGCTGCCCGTATGGTTCAGAATACCGACGACTTTGAACGGCTCGTGAAGATCGTCGTCGCGCGTCGAGCCGGTATGACCGAAGCGGATCTCGTCGCCAAGCTGGAGCTTGTTCTTCTTTGCGACGTTATACCCGACGACGGCTCCGTACGTGTCCGCGTTCTTAAAGAACTCGCCCGTGCGAAGCGTGTACGGCTTGCCTTCGGACGTCGTGACGGATCGGAAATACTCCGGGGTCGTCGCGACGACGGGAGCGCCCTGATAATTATCGCCGCGCGCGATCGGAATCGCCGTTTTGACTTCGGCGGAATATCGCGACGAACTCAAAAGCGTATAGTAGTCGTAAGGAATGAGACCGACCGGATCCTGGTTGTAGAAAACGGAACTCAAAACGAGCTGAAGCTTGCTCCCCTTAGCGCCGACGATAAGGTCGTATCCCTGCGCGCCCTGCTGGAACGACTTGCCGACGACCCCGTTGATCACGAGAACCGTCACGACGAGCGCGACGCCGAGCGCCATGGAAAGCGCCGTCAGCGACGAGGCTAGCGAACGATGCTGGATGCTTTTCCAAGCGATTTTCCAAAGACTCATATCAAACGCCTTCCGCGCCGGGTCAAGCTTGTGCAAACGCCCTGACGCGTCCTAAAAAAATAATAACGATTCCGCGTCCTATCGCACGCGTTAAAAATCAATTCGTCGCGGCGGCGTCTCGAGGCCTCGAAACGCCGCGCGCGTTAAAATCATTCAAGCTCGTCGCCGCTCTCTTCGACGGACGGAGTCGTCTGATCTTCAAGCGGTTCAGAGGCGTCGTTCACCGAAACGCCCGCGGATTCGCGAACCGTCGTGTCGATCTCCTCGTTCGGGATGCGGTTGACCGCCGCGACGCAGTCGTCTTTGCGAAGCTTCATGAGGCGCACGCCCTGCGTGTTGCGCCCGGTCGCGCGAACGCCGTCGATCGAAAAACGCTGAATCATGCCGAACTTCGTAATCGTCATGATCTCGTCGCCGTCCTCGACGCGGAGCGCCGCGACGACGCGTCCGTTGCGGTTCGACGTCTTCATGTCCAAGACGCCGACGCCGCCGCGTCGTTTCGTCGGATACGGCTTGACGATCGCGTCGTCGTCGAGCGTCGTTCCGTCGTCCGGAACGGCGGAGTCGTCTGCCGCGTCTTCGTCTTCCGGCGCGCCGAGGGGCGCGTTAGGCCCGATCAGGGTGCGCTTGCCAAAGCCGTTTTCGGAGACGGCGAGAAGATACGACTTCTCGTCCGCAATCGTCATGCCGACGACGACGTCGTCCGCTCGCAGTCGAACGCCGCGAACGCCGGAAGAGGCGCGGCCCGCCGCGCGAACGTCCGACTGACGGAACCGAATCGTCCGCCCCGACGCCGTCGTGAGCATAATCTCGTCGCCCGGCCGACATACGTCGACCGCCACGAGCGCGTCTTTCGGATTAAGACGTTCGGCGTCGTCGGTCTGTTCCACGACGTTCTGTTCCGAAACGCCGCCGTCCAAAACGTCGCCGTCTTCCTGCTGGGCGTCGACGATCTCTTCGCCGCGAAGCCGAATCGCGACGATTCCTCTCTTGCGCGGGCGGCTATACGCTTCGAGCGCAGTCTTCTTCACGAGGCCGTCGCGCGTCGCCATGACCAAGAACGCGTCCGGCTGGTTGAAATCGCGAATCGCGAGACAGCTGGCGATTTCTTCCCCTTCTTCGAGACTCAGCAGGTTGACGATGTTGCGTCCTTTGCCGTCGCGAGAAGAGAGCGGAACGCCGTAAACCTTCTGCCAGTATGCGCGTCCTCTGTTCGTAAAGAACATGAGGTAATTGTGCGTGCTCGTTACAAAGAGGTGGCGCACGGGGTCTTCTTCCGCGACCTTCGCGCCTTTAACGCCGAGTCCGCCGCGCCGTTGCGCCTTGTACTCGTCGAGAGAAGTGCGCTTGATATAGCCGTCCTTCGTAATCGAGACGACCATCGTCTCCTCTTCGATAAGGTCTTCGTCGTCGACGTCGATAATCTCTTCTTGGATAATCTCGGTTCGCCGCTTATCGGCAAACTTCTTTTTAACGTCGAGCAGATCGTCGCGAACGATCGCGAGAATATTGCTTTCGTCTGAAAGAATACGGCGATATTCGGCGATTTCGTCGAGGAGCGAATTGTACTCGTCGGCGAGCTTCTGCTGTTCCAGATTCACGAGTTGACCAAGCGTCATGCGCAGAATCGCGTCCGCTTGAACCGGCGTGAGCGTGTAGCTCTCTTTGAAGCCGCGAGACTCGGTAAACGACGCGAATCCCGCGCCGAGCGCGCGCTCCAAAAGCGCCGCCGGACATTGGATCTGCATGAGGCGAACCTTCGCGGTCGCCTGGTCGGGCGACGTTCGAATCGTTCGAATGACCTCGTCGATATTCGCGTGCGCGATGAGCAATCCTTCGACCGTATGCTGACGGCGAATCGCGCGATTGAGCAGGAAGTTCGTCCGACGGCGTATCACGCTTCGACGGTGACGCAAGAATTCGACGATCATCTCCTTGAACGTCATAACGCGAGGACGTCCGTCGACGAGCGCGAGGAGAATAATCGAAAAGCCCGATTGGAGCGGCGTATACGTATAGAGCTGATTCAAAACGACGTTCGGATCCGCGTCCTTCTTGAGTTCCAAGACGAGGCGCACCGGCTCCTTAAGGTCAGACTCGTTTCGAATCGTCGAAACGCCGCCGACGCGTCCCTCGGAAATCGCCTCCGCGATTTTTTCTTCGATGCGGTCGCGCGCCTGCTGGTAAGGAATTTCCGAAACGATAATTCTCGCGCGTTTGCTCTTTTGATTGTGTTCGATGCGCGTTCGAGCGCGAACGACGATGTTGCCGCGCCCCGTCATGTACCCGCGACGAATCCCGCGCGCGCCGCAAATCACGCCGCCCGTCGGGAAGTCCGGACCGGGGCAGATTCGCATAAGCTCTTGAATCGTAACGTCGGGATTGTCGATGACGGCGACGGCGGCGTCGCAGATTTCGCCGAGGTTATGCGGAGGAATGCTCGTCGCCATGCCGACCGCGATGCCGTTCGCGCCGTTGACGAGCAGGTTCGGCGCCTTCGACGGCAACACGACCGGCTCCATGCGCGTCTCGTCGTAGGTCGGCATGAAGTCGACCGTGTCGAGATTGAGGTCTTCGAGCATCGCCACGGCAAACCCGGAAAGACGCGCTTCCGTATAACGCATCGCCGCGGGAGGCAACCCCGCGATTGAACCGAAGTTCCCCTGTTTGTCGACGAGGACATGGCGCATGTTCCAGTCCTGCGCCATACGAACGAGCGTCGGGTAGATAATCGCTTCGCCGTGCGGATGGTAGTTGCCCGACGCGTCGCCGGAAATCTTCGCGCACTTCACGCGCTGAGAATGAGGACCTAAATTGAGGTCGTTCATCGCGACGAGAATACGGCGCTGAGACGGTTTAAGACCGTCGCGAACGTCGGGAATCGCGCGGCTCACGATAACGCTCATCGAATACGTCAGGTAGCTCGCTTTCAGTTCGTCTTGAATCGACGTCTGGATAAGATTCGTACCGTCCGGAAGAATGAGCTGTCCGTCTTTGTTGTAATGCGGCTTGAGATGCTCGGAAACTCTATTGTTGGCGCCAATTTCGCCAGAATCGTCCGTCGAGAAGTCGGACTCGTTTTCGTTCGCGCCGTCTTCCGGTCGTTCCTGAGAGGCGTCGTCAGAGCCGTCGAATTTTTCGTCGTCTGCCACGGTAGATTCGCTTTCTGTTACAAGGTCGGACGCGTAAGAACGAGCCGTCGCGTCATACGGAATCCGCGCGTCCAAAGTTCGTGGACGTCGCGTCAAACGCGTCTGATTTGAGTTTTAACGCAGTCTCCTCAAATTATATCGCATTTCCGCCGATTTACAACGTCGGACGCCGCGTTCTAAGGGGCAAAAACGCCCATTTTTTCGCGTCTTATGCCAACTCCGTCCCCATGCGGTCGCTTTACCGGCAAGCGTTCCGCGCAAAACAAAAGAGCGGCGTGAAAAACTCCACGTCGCTCTTAGTTTTCTTCCGCGGCGACCTTAAGGTTTACTTTCCTTTGCCGCAGCAGTTCTTATACTTCTTCCCGCTTCCGCAAGGACAGGGATCGTTGCGACCGACCTTCGGAGATTTGCGACGGAACGTCTCGACCTTATGGTCTTTGCTCGCCTCAATCGCGTCGTCTTGACTTTGACGCGTTTGATCGACTTCCGGCGAAACAGACTGTTGGGGCTGAGGACGCTGCGCGGCGCCGGCGCGGTCCGCTTCCGACCATGTGGAGCCGATGAAGTTCTCGTCGAGCTGCTCGACGCGATAAACGTAGTCTGTAACGCGTTCGAAAACGGCGTCCCACATCGCGTCAAAGATACGCATGCCTTCGCGCTTGTACTCGACTTTCGGATCGACCTGCGCATAGCCGCGGAAACTCACGCTCGATTTCAGGTGGTCCATGACCTGAAGGTGCTCTTTCCACGCCGAGTCGAGAATGCCCAGGATAAGCGACCGCTCGACCTTGCGCATCTCCGGGTTGAACTTGTTCTCAATGATCGATTCGACGCGGTTCTCGAGAAGCAAGACGTCCCATTCGGAAAGCTCTTCGACCGTCAGCTTCTGGTTCAGTTCGGAATTGAGCCATTCGCAAAGATCGGCGAGAGCGGAAGAGGTCCTGCTGATTTTACGGACGTCGCTCGACGTAATGCGGTCGTTGCGGCGGATTTTCTCTTCCCGTTTGGCGCGAATCAAGTCGACGTCGACTTCTTCTTCTTCGAAGAGTTTCGCGAGTTTCTCGCGCATCGTCGCGTAATACGGCTCGGAAAGCTTCGCCGCTTCGCGACTGAATTGGAACAGCGTCTCTTCGATTTCGCGTCGCTGTTTGTTACGAAGCTCGTCCACGGAAAGTTCGACGCCAAGACGCCGCGCAGCCCAGTCCGCGACGCCCTCGCGGTCGTAACGACGACCGTTCTGATCGACGATCGTGAAGTGCGTCAGTCCGACGAGCACGGGGAATCGAGCCTCGCGTTCGGCATAGCCTTCAAGCGTTTTCTTGCGCGCCAACGCTCTGAACTCGGCCTGGTCGAGGTTTTCCGCCTCTTCCGGCGCGACGACGACGCCAAACTTATCGCGAAGCCAGCGGCACGCCGTTTGGATTCCGTAATTGAGTTCAAGGAGTTTCGCGCCGGAACTCAGATCCGTGTTGTCGCAAAAATGATTGGCGCGTTCGATCAAGAACTCCGCGATATGGTCGCGGCCAAGCTTACGAAGTTCATGTTCGTTGATGTTGCAACGCCACCGCGCGTTCGCGGCCTTCGCGAGCGCCTGCCAGTTCCATTCCTCTTCGGGGGAATCGTCGGGGAGATTCTCTTCCACGAGATCGAACGCGACCGTTTCCGACATTCGCCGAGCGTGGTCGATCGCGTATTCCGCCGCCTCGCCCGCGTTTGAACCGATGAATTGCTTCGGCTCAAACTCGACGTTGAGTTGGCGCGACGCGAACGCCGCGTAAGATTCCGCGCCGTAGTTCGGATGCAGAAATTCGTCAAGATGACGCTTGAGTTGCGCGTCAATCATCTGTAGGACGAAATCTTTCGTGTTGCCGCCGTCCAAGATGCGCTGACGATAGGAATAAACCCTCTTGCGCTGCATGTCCATAACTTCGTCGTATTCCAAGAGGTTCTTACGAATATCGAAGTTGAACTCTTCGCGTTTCTTTTGCGCTCCTTCAATTCGCCGCGTCACCATCGGGCTTTCAATCGCTTGACCGTCCTCCATTCCGAGGCGCGTAAGCAGGTTTTTCACCCAGTCTCCCGCGAAAATACGAACCAAATCGTCTTCAAGCGAGAGGTAGAATCGCGCTTCGCCGGGGTCGCCCTGACGACCGCAGCGTCCGATGAGCTGGAGGTCGATACGGCGCGCTTCGTGACGCTCGGTGCCGATAATGCACAGTCCGCCGAGAGAACGGACAAGTTCGCCCTCCGCCTTCATCTGCTCGCGCTTTTCGATATCCTCGACGCACGCGCGCCATTCGTCCTGCGGCACGTCAAGACGCGTGGGGTACTTCGTCTGGAAGATCGACCACGCCAGCGTCTCCGGGTTGCCGCCCAGGATGATGTCCGTACCGCGTCCCGCCATGTTCGTCGCGATCGTCACGGCGTTGAGACGACCTGCTTGCGCGACGATTTCAGATTCGCGTCCGACGTTTTCCGGCTTCGCGTTCAAAACCTGGTGCTTAATTCCGCGTCGGTTGAGCATCGACGAAATGAGCTCGCTCTTCTGAATCGAGACCGTGCCGACGAGAATCGGACGTCCTTTAGGACATATTCTCTTGATCTTATCGCGGGGAACTTTTACGACTTCGCGTTCGCCTTTGACGGTGAACTCGACGTAGTCGTCAAACTCTTTTCCGAGCGTTCCCGACGCTTCGGCGCCGTCGACGAACTCAAGGTAGTCCCACTTGTGGATGCGTTCGATTTCGTCGACGACCGCGTGGTATTTTTCTTTTTCCGTCCTGTAAATGAGGTCGGGCTTTGTGATACGTTGAACGGGTCGGTTCGGCGGAATCGCGAGGACGTCGAGCTTGTAGATTTTCCAAAACTCGCTCGCTTCCGTCATCGCGGTTCCCGTCATGCCCCCGATCTTATCGTAGAGCTTGAAGAAGTTCTGCAGCGTGATCGTCGCAAGCGTTCTGTTTTCCTGCTTAACTTCGACGTGTTCTTTCGCTTCGACGGCCTGATGGAGCCCGTCGCTCCACGTGCGCCCTTCCATAAGTCGACCGGTGAAATCGTCGACAATCACGATCTCGCCGTCTTTAATGACGTAGTTCACGTCCTTCTTATAGAGATGATGCGCTTTCAGCGCGTTGTCGATCAAGTGCGGCCAGTGCATATTGCCGACGGTATAGAAGCTCTCGACTCCCGCCAGATGCTCGGCGCGACGAACGCCTTCGTCGGTCAAGTTCGTCGTATGGTCCTTTTCGTCGACGGTGAAATCGACGTCTTTTTTGAGTTGAATCGCGATCGAGTCGGCGGCGCGATATTTAGAAACGTCGTCGCGCGACGACCCCGCGATAATGAGCGGCGTTCGCGCTTCGTCGATAAGAATATTGTCGACTTCGTCGATGATCGCGTAATGAAGGAGTCCCTGAGACTGCTGAACGTCGGCGGGAAAATTCGCGTCGCCGCGGCGCGCGTAACGCATATTGTCGCGGAGATAGTCGAAACCGTACTCGTTGTTCGTGCCGTAGGTGACGTCGCAGGAATACGCGTACTGACGATCCGTCGTCGACATATTGCTCTGAATCGAACCGACCGTCATGCCGAGAGCCATGTAGATCGGGCCCATCCATTCCATGTCGCGCCGCGCGAGGTAATCGTTAACGGTCACGACGTGAACGCCCTTCCCTTCGAGCGCGTTGAGATACGCCGGGAGCGTCGCGACGAGCGTCTTGCCTTCGCCCGTCATCATTTCGGCGATCTTACCCTCGTGAAGCGCAATGCCGCCGATGAGCTGGACGTCGTAATGGCGCAAACCAATCGTTCTACGGCTCGCCTCGCGGCATACCGCGAACGCTTCCGGCAGCAGGTCGTCAAGCGTCTCGCCCGCCGCGAGTCTCTTGCGGAAAAAGGCCGTCTGACCGCGCAAATCCTCGTCCGACATGGCCTGATACTTTGGCTCAAGGTCGTTGATCGCTTGAATGCGCGGCATGATTTTTTTGAGTTCGCGCTCGTTGCTCGAGCCGAACATCGAGGTTACTTTATTCTCGAACCAGCGCGAGATACCGCCAAAAAAATCGCTTACTCCGTCAAGAGATTCCTGAATATCCATAAGTAGTCCGCTTTGATTTCTGATGGTTTAACGTTTCTCGACTCGTTCCGTCGTTAAAACAGAGTGAATCTCCGACATTCTACCGACTTTAACGGTTATGGTCAAGACGTGAAAGAAACACGGCTTCGATCCCGCCGACGAAAAAAGGACGTCGTCTGGAAGACGGCGCCCTTTTACGTTTCACATTCTTCAGAACGCGACGGGAACGAACCCCGTCGCGCCGTTTTCATCGTCGATCAAAGGTCCCAATCGACGGCGGACAGGTCGAAGTCAAGATCGTCGGCGATCTCGAAATTATCGACCGCGTTATAATCGCGCTTGAGTTGAACCTGATCGGCGGCGACGATCAGGAACATGTTGTCGCCGTCGACGTCGAACGTCGCCGTGTCGCCAAACGCCGCGAACGCGTTGTCGCGCGCCGTATTATGCAGCGTCGCGGAAAGGTTCGACTTAATCGTCTCGTCGTCCATGCCCTGAACTTTGACGTTCGAGAAGCCGTTGAGCTTCGTCGTCGCGTTCGCGCTCGTCAGAACGGCGGCGTTCTCCCAACCTTCGAACTTATTCTCGCCCGCGACTGCGCCGAGCGTCGCGACGTCCGCGCCGCCGCGTCCGTCGAACGTCGTGTCCGCGAAGCCCGTCGTCTTAAGCGTCGCGCCAGACGAGAAGGTCGTCGTCGCGCCGGTCCCGTCCGCGATATAGGAGTCCGCGCCCTTTGTGCCGAACAGGTTCGCCTTCGCGGCCGCCGCGCCCGCGACTTCCGCAGATTCAAACCCGACCGCAGCAAACGCGCCGTTCGCCGTCGAAGCGACGATCGCGCCGTCCGTCGCGCTGAGCGTCTTCACGCCGTTCAACTTGACAGAGTCGTCGCCGTCGCCCGCCATCGCGCGAACAACCGCGAAGTTCGCCGCCGTAAAGTCGAAGCCCGCGCCGACATACTCGACGCTCGCGCCGTCGACGATCAACGCGTCGTCGCCGTCGGAGCCGCTCAGCACGATCGAGGCCTTGCCCGAGCCGTCCGCGACGACCTTCGCGAAGCCGTCGGCTGTGAAGACAAAGCCGTTCGCCGTAAAGGTCGCGGCGTTCGGAGCGACCGCGACCGCGTCGCCGTTCGTCTTCGCGCTAACCGCAACCGCGCCGAGCGCGCCCGTCGCCGCGACGTTCTCAACGTCGGTCGCGATCAGATTCTGCGCCGCGCGGAACGCAACCTTGCCCGCTGCGACTTCGACGTCTTCGCTCGCGGAACCCGTGTACACGATCGAGTCGGCGCCCTTGCCGCCGTCGACGAGAACCGTCGTCGTCCCGGCGGGAATCGCGACCTTGTCGCCGTTAAGCGTCACGGAGAGTTTGCCGTTCGCGTTCGTCGAGACGACAAAGGCGTCGTCGCCGTCGGTTCCCGCGATACGGAAGATTCCGTCGGAGTCGTTCGTCGCGACCGTTGCGCCGTTAGCGGCGGGAAGTTCGGCGACCGTGCCGATCGGACGGAAGAACCCGCCCGCAGCGGACGTCGACTCGTCGACTCCGTAGCGCGTCGAGCTTGCCGAGAGCGCGCGGTCGTTGTAGACTGCGCCGTTCGTCGTCTCGTAGTTCTTGTAGCTCGAGCCGTTAATCGTTATGCTCGAATCGGTCGAAGCGTCGACGCCGTTCGAGACGTACTTGAAGAAGACTCGATACGGTCCGAGATACGACGTGTCTTCGGTCGCGTTCGTGTTATTGTTGTTATTGTTATTGTTATTATTGTTGTTTCCGCTGTTGTTCGTATTCGTTTCGTCTTCAATCTCTTCGCCGGCGTTCTCGTTCGGTCCGGCCCAAGCGACGACGAAGCGCGGAACCTTGAGTCCGTTCGGACCAGGAGTCCAGTCGAAGACCGCGACGGAAGGCGCCCACTGGTCGCCCGTCGTCGTCGTGTTGATCACGAACTCGCCTTCGTCGAGCTTCAGAACCGTGCCCGGCTCTTTCTCGACGGCGACTTCGATCGTCTCGATTCCCGTGTTGATCGTCTCGTAGACCGTGCCCATGATGTACACGGGCATGCCTTCGTAGTTGAAGACGCGGCATGCGACGCCGTAGTCGTGGAGGTCGGTCTTGACGTCCGGGGTCGGGTTGTAGTTGTACTCTTCATCGTCGAAGGATTCCCAGACGATCACGACGCCGTCGTTATTGCACGCGACGTCGGGCGCGCCTTGGACGTGCTTGACGTAGCAGTTGACGAGGGATTCGTCGGTCGTGCCCATGAAGGACATGGGGTTTCCGTAACGATCGAAACGACGGCAGTAAATGTCGGCGCCGGTCGCCGGATTCTGGTCGGAGACCCAGACGATGTAGAACTCGCCGGTATCCTGGTTCGACGCGATCTGCGGATCGTACTGACCGTAAATCTTCGTCTGGTTCACGACCGTCGCCGGTCCGGTCGCGACGGCGTAATAGCTTCCGCTGTAGCTCGTCGCGGAGATGACCTTCTGGTAAATGTCGTAGGTGCGCGTCTGCGTGTTGAACATTTCCCAGACGCAGACGTACTGAATCTGACCGTCGACGTAATTCGTCGCGACGTCAAACTCATGCACGGAGTATCCCTCGATCTGCGCCTGAATCTTGAACGCCGAGCCCTTCGCGTTGCCGTTGAGGTCGTAGAAGCGTCCGTAAAGTTCGTCCGCCTGCGTGTCGCCGTTCTTCGAACCTTGGACCCACGTGATGAGAACGAGTCCCGTCGCTTCGTTGATCACGACGTCGACGTCCCAGCAGCGCATGCCCTTGGTGCCGGCGATCTGAACCTGCTCCTTCTGCGTCTGTCCGCCAGGATAGAACCTCGCGCAGACGCCGTTGAGCGCCTCGGAGCTTTCGCCGATCCACGCGACGACGTAACTGCCGCTTTCGGTAAGCGCTATGTCGGGACGGAGCTGGTTGCCCTCCGAGTACGGATTGACGCGCACTTCGACGCCGTCGGAGCTGCCGTCGGCGTTGAACTTGTGCATGACAATGTCAGACTGGATGCGATAGACCGTGCCGTCGATCACGACCGTTTCATAGTACCCGTAAGTGGCGTCGCTCGACAGGTTGTTATTGTTGTTATTATTGTTGTTGTTGTTATTGTTATTCCCGCCGCCGGAACTCGAAGACGTTCCAAGCTCGTAGAGAACCTGCTGCTCCGTCACAATGATGAAGCCGTTCGAGTTGGAAACGACGACCGGACGACCTTCGCCGCCGTAGGCGCCGGTGAACGCCTCTTGATCCTGCGTCGGAACGTACTCGTCGACGCCGACCGACGCGACCCCGATGTTGAACGTCACGGAGTATGATCCGCCAGACAGTCCGTCGTAATCGCCGTCGAGACGGTTCTTACCGCTCGCGTCGGTCACGCGATCGGAGAGCGTCATGACGTAGGTGCCGTCCGGAAGCTCGTTCTTGAAGAGGATAACGAGTTCGTAAGTGTCCGTGCGGTACGTCGGATCGGCGACCGTCGTGAAGTTGAGTTCCGCGATCTCTTCCGGGGTCAGCCCCTGAGCGCGGAGATAATCTTCAACCTGCGTCGAGGCGTTGTAGCCGTAAAGGACGTCATAGACGTACGTCGACGTGACGTCCTTGCCGTTGAGGGTCAAGGTCCAGTCGTTGTAGTCGATGACGCTCTTGACGTTTCGATTCTCGAGGTTCTTGTCGTCGAGGTAGCTATAGACCTCGTCGTACATCTTGTCGGGCTCGAACGTGTCGTTTTTGACGTCTTCGTTCATCTGAGCCGTGAACATATACTCGCTGAAAGCGTAGACGAGCGAGGTCGGTCCGTGTCCGGACGCAAACGTCACGCTGTTGGAGTAGAGCGAAACCTGGCTGACTTCGCCTTCGGAGTCCGTATAGACCGCGTTGGTGCGCGTGACGTACGGAGGCGTCGTGTCTTCCGGAAGCGCGATGGCGCGCATGCAGACGATCGACTCGATATTCTCCATCGGGTGCGAAAGGTCGGACCAGACGAAGACCATGTCGCCGTTCGCGTCAACCGCGACCGCGCCGCCGAGTTGATCGCCGTCCTCTTCCTCGTTGAGGTAGTTCAGCTTCGTGACGCGGAACCCTTCGCCGTTCTCGACGATATCGTAGTTCGTCACGTAAGAGACCGTCGTCGTCGTAGAGGACGTGCTGTTGTTGCCGGTCGTCGTGGACGTCGATTCATAGACCGTGGTAACCGTTCTCTCGAGCGTATAGCGACGCGCGAAGATTCCGTAGTTGTCTGCAAGGTCGGACTTCTCGTCGCTCGACGGATCCTGATAGCTTTCGTAGGTCACGACAAACTGACCGTTCGTCGACATGGCGACCTGCGAATGAATCTGATCGTTCGCTGTGTACTCGTTGACCTGGAAGACCTTCGACCCGACGATGCTCGAGACCGTGTCTTCGTCGCCGTCCGTATCGGAGGAAATCGTCGCTTCGTCCGTAATGAACGCGCGCATGAAGACGCCGCCAAGACCGTAGTTCGAAGCGCCCGTCTGCGCGTCGCCGTTGCCGTCCTGGTTGTAGCCGGTCCACGTGATGACGAACTCGCCTTCGCCGCCCATCGAGACGCTCGACCATATCTGGTTGCCCTGTTGCCAGAAGTCGCCCGTCACGACGACGTCGCCGTCTGCCGTCGCGTCTTCGACGACGCTCCAGTCCGTGTTGACCAAGAACTCGTCGCCAAGCCCGCTGAGAATGACGGAGTTAATCCAGTCGACGTAGGACGAAACGCGAACGTCGACCTGATAGTTGCCCGGTCCGAACGAATCGTCGCCGTCGAAGTCGGAACCGTAGGAGCAAACGCCCGCGATCTGACCGTTGATGAAGGACGGAGAACCAGAGTCGCCCGGCGCCGTAATCGCTTCCTGAAGCCCGAGACCGAGGTTGCGAACGCCGTAGTAGTTGCCCAAGTAGTCGTTCGCGTACGTCCCGTCGTCGAAGTCGTAAATCAACGTGTTCGGGTTGCCCGCGTAATCGAAGCTCGCGCCGGTAAGCTCGTAAACGTTCTGACCCTGGTGCTTCGTGCCCGCCATGCGCAACGCGATCTCTTCTTCCGTATCGTTGACGTCGCCCGCGAGCCCGTAGCCGACGAACGTAATCGTCTGACCAAGTTCCGCAGAGCCGGTATACAGCTCGTACCCCTTCAAGGACGACGGAGCCGCCATCGCAAGCGTCAAGACCGCGAGGTCGACTTGGTTGTCGGAGGGTTCGCCCGCGTACGTCGGGTGAACCGAAATCGACGCGACCGGAATCGTGTACGTTCCGTTCGCCGTTTCAAAGGTGCAGTAGATCGGCGTGTCGGTCAGATCGATCGGGACGCCGTTCTCGTCGCAGACGACGTGCGCCGCCGTCAAGACGTGGAAGCGGTCGGTCAAGAGCGAACCCGTTCCCGAGGAGATTTCTGTCGCCGCAGCGTTCTGATCCGTCGAAGAAGACGTTCCGCCGTTGACCGAATCGGCGCCGACCGTGATAAGGCAGACCGAATCGTAACCCTGTCCCGGATAGACTTCGTTCAGTTCGATCGGGTCGGTCGTGATAACCTTGCCCGTCTCGGCGGCGACCGTCTGATTTTCGAGCGTGCCGACCGTCGAGGAAACGACGTGGTTCGACGCGAAGCGACGCGCGTAGATGTTCGACTCCGTATTCGCGTCGAGATCCTGTCCCCACGAGGTCCACGAGACGACGAACGTTCCGTCCGCCTGCATGCCGATCGACGCGAAACGCTGGTTGTTGTCGGTCGTCTGGTTGACGGCAAACTCGGTTCCTTCCGATCCGGTCTGACGCATCGCGACGTTCACGCGCAGGTCGGAACGGCTCGGCGTGCATTCCATCATGTCGATATACTGCGCGGTATACTGCCCGCGGAACTCGATCGAAATCGTGTCCGTCGCGCTCAACGCGACCGTTATGTCGCTCGCTTTGAATCCGGCGGCAATAAGCGCGGTTTCGATGTTCTTCGCGTTCGTCTTCATTTCGACGCTGAGCGGAACCGTCACGGAGTAGTTCTTGTCGCCCGCCGTTCCGGAAATCTTCAACGAATCGCCTTCGACGTTGATGGCGTCGAGAATCTGGATCGTCTGGATCGTGTTCGCGTAACCGTAGGAAAGACCGCTCGTGACGAATCGACGACCGTAAATTCCCCAGCCGCTGCCGTCCTGACCGTAGCTTTCCCAAACGACGACGATATCGCCGTCGGAATCCATCGCGACCGACGCGTACTGCTGGTCGTTATCCGTCTCGATATTGGCGCGAACCGGCTCCGTCGAATTGCCGTTAATCGCCATCTGACCGCCGTTAAACGCGTACTTCGCCATGTAGACGTCGCGGCTCCCGTCTTCGCCGGTTCCCGTCGTGTACATGTCCCAAACGACGCAGAACGCGCCCGTGTCCGCCATCGCGACCGACGCTTGACGCGGGTCGGTTCCGCTCACGAGTTTGCCCGTCTTGTCGTAAACGTTCGTGTCTTGATAGACTTTAATCGGATCGCCGGTCGCGGAATCCATGTCGATCACCTGTTCGCGAACGCCTTCCGCGTTCGTGATGTACAGGGCGCGGTATGTACGCGCGTAGACCGTCTTCGTAATCGAGCCGCTCTCGATCGAGCCTTCCGACTCGACCCAGACGACGACGTAATCGCCGTTGGAGTTGCACGCGACCGCGTTCGCCGTGTTCGGTCCGTAGTCGCTCGACTCGTCGAGAATCGAAGAGCGCGTGACCTGACGCAGCGTTTCGCCCGAAACTTCCGCTTCTTCGATCGGATCGCCGGCGGAATCGTCGCCGTGGATGCGCGTCACGGGGATATACGAATCTGAATGGAACGTGTCGCTGTATTCAAAGGCTTGCGCTTCGTTGAGCGGGACGACGTTGAACGTGCATTCCCAGTCGCGACCGTCGTAGCCGGCCGCGCTGCCGTCGGCGGCGTAGCCTTGCGCGTAAAGACCGTTGCGGGACGTGTCTTGCGTGATCGCGCTGCAGACGAGCGTGTAGTTGCCGTCGGTAAGCTCATAGCCGTCCGCGAAGTGGACGACCGCTTCCCAGCGGTTCGTGCCGTAGGCGAGATCGCCGGTCGTGATCGACTCGACGGGGTCGCCGTTCTCGTTGACCGTGTCGCGCGCAAGTTGCGACGACGCGTTCATTCCAAAGGTCACGCTCTCGATCGCGCCGGTGACTTCGACGCCGTCGCGCAGGAGCGTCCAGTTCGCGGGATTGTCAACCGCGTGGATGTTGTTGTAGGCGCTCGTTCCGTCGCCCATCGTGATCATGTTCTCGTCGAACGCGACGACCATGTCCTTAACGGCGGACGTAATCGTGTCGCCGTCGTCGACCTTCGTGCCGTCCGGCGTCGAGAGGTTCGTAACGATCGGACCGGCGGTGTCGGTCGATTCGGAGAACGGACGCATGTAGATGTGCGTATACGTCGTGTCCAGCGTGTTGCCGACGCTCGGATAGACGTCGGAACGCTGAACCGCGCTGGAATTTCCTTCCATCGCCCAAACGACGACGACGTCGCCGTTAGAGGTCTCGGCGGATTTCGCGTTCGTCTGGAAATATCCGGTCGAACCGTAACGCTCGACGAAGAAGCTCTGATAGCCCCTGTAATCGACGCCTTCCACCGCCTGATTCAAAAGCTTCATCGACGAATTGGCGAAGTCGTAGTTAATATACAGCGGCGTGTCGTGCAGCGAGTTCTGCGCCGTGATCTGGAGCGCGACGAACCCGGAAATCGTGCGCGTGCCGGTGTACGTCGTGCCGTCTTCCGTGTAGGAGTAAGTATAGGTGAAGTCGTCCGTATTGAGTCCGATTTCGCCATAGGTGTCGCGATAGAAGTCGATTTCGTCGGCGGTAACGAGGCGCACGACGAAGCTGTTCGTATCCTCGCCACAAATCGCCAGACCGTTGAGCGCCGCTTGAACGCCCGCGACCATTCCGTCGACGTCGGAAATGTAACCGTACGTCGAATCGTAATAGGTTCCGAGGTCGAGCGTGACGGCTTCCGCAGTCTCCGCGTTCGTCTCGTCGGAATCGCTGTCGGTCTTGCGTCCGATATGGAGCGCGACGGACGCGCTCGAGACGTAATACGCCGGAAGCGCAACGTAGAAGCACGCGTTCGAGCCGTTGCGGTATCCGCTGACGACGCCGGAAATCACAGACGCGTCCGTGATGACGGAGGCCGCGACGGTCGTCGCGGAATCGGTCGTGGTTCCGCCCGTCGTCGAAGTCGACGTCGAGGTCACGTTATCGCCGTATACGGTCTGACCGTAGTTCACGTAGCTGACGTCGTTGCCGTTGTTACGGAGAGGAGAAAGAAGCGTTTCCAGAACGGCGTTGAGACGCATAAGCTGTTCGTCGGTCGCCTTTTCCTTCTGCGCGACCGCGAGGAAGAACTTAATGTAGCTGTCGACGTCGACGCAGTCGTAGTTATGCAGCTCGTAGATCGGCGTGACGTCTTCGTTCGTGAAGTCGCCGTAGGAGTCGTAGCCCCATCCAAGCGCGAGCTTGATATAGTAGATAAGGTCTTCGTTCTTGCTCTCGTAGGAATACTTCTGACCGCGGATAAACTGCTTGTTTTCGTAGACAAGGTTATTGTCTTCGAAATCGCTCCACTTGAGCTGGATATAGAGATCGTCGTAGTCGGTCGAATACATCAGCGCGGGATTGCTGAGATAATCGTTCGGGACGGAATGAATATCCATTCCGAAGCCCTGATACGCGATGAAGACGTCGCCGTCCGCGTCGACGCTGACCGAAGGATTGCCTTGATCCGCGACGACGATCGGGTTTACGAGCGTCGCGCCCAGGATCGACTCGGCCGTGTATTTCGTACTCTTTTCACGAACGCCTACGAAAAGTCCCGTCGTTCCCGTCGCCGCGTTCGTATTGTCGCCGGTATTGCTCGTCGTCGACGAGTTCGTATTGGTCCCGGTATTGTTGTTCGTCGTCGTCGTGGTCGTCGTCGCGGCGTAGTCGAACGCGTTCTCGTCTTCGGCGTTTTCGACCTCGTTGATGCGATAGATCGTCGTGTAAACGTCGGTCTGCGGCAGCTTCGTCGTACCGGCGGCGTCGCTATCCGACTCGACGGTATACGCGACCGCAAAGCGCTCGTTATAGTCGAAATCGACGCTCGAGCCGTAGGCGTTACTCGCGATTTGATCCGCGTCGATGATAAAGACGTCAGAACCTGGCTCCAGCGCGGAGAGATAGAGATCCGATCCGTAATTCCACATCACGACGGCAAAACCGCCGTCAGACATCGCCGTATAGGACGGTCCGTAGTAGTTCGAGCTGACCTGGCTGCTCGCGAAGGTAATATCGCCGGTGAGCGACTCCGCTTCGTTGTTGAACTGACGACCGTAAACGCCGCCAAAGTAAGAGTTGTCCTGCGCAATGTAGGTCCACGAAACGATGAAGGCTCCGTCGAGGTTCGCCGAAATCGACGGGTCGATCTGCTGACCGTTCAGCGACGCGTTGACGATAAACTCGTCCGCAACCGGCGCGACGCACTGCACGCCGACCGAGGACGCGGCGTTCAAGGCGTAAGGATCGTAAACGAATCCGCTCGGCGTGTCGATTCCGACGCTGCCGTCTTCCGAGCCGTTGTCGTAAAACTTCACGGTATAGTTCGCGTCGTAGCCCGCTTCGTCGACCGTCGGGAGATATCCCTGCGTCTTAAAGCGACGCGCATAGACGTCCGTGCGGTTGTACGTGTCGAGCGCGTCCGGATTCTCGTTCTGCCAGACCACGACGAAGGAGCCGTCGGCGCTGAGCGCGACGTCCGGTTTCGACTGATCCGTGCGACCCGTGCCATTAATGTACATCTCGCCGTAACGGTCCGTCATGACGTCGCCGTCTTCGTCGAGGACGAAGTCCGCTATCTCGACCGAGTTGACGCGGAAAACTTCGCTCGACTGCTTGACCGTAACCGTCGACTTATTGACGTCGTAATCGCCCGTCCCGGTATATTCATAGAGACCCGTCTTCGGGTTCTGGACGACGACGTCCGTGTAGACGTAAGACTTCGAGACTTTCGTCGAATACGTCGCGGCGGAGACGAAGAGCGGATCCTGATCGATCAGCCCGCTCACGCCCGTGAACGTGACGCGGAACTGGTTCGTCGTTCCCGCAACCGGCTCGACCAAAACTTCGAGACCGGGAATCGGCGCCTGCATAGAGCCGTAGGATTCGTCCGAAGAGTACGCGCTCGTCGGGGCGCTCGTGTACTCGAAGCGGTGCGTCTTTTCGTTGTATTCGTACCCGCGCGTGATCGGAGCGTAAAGCTTCGCGGCGTAATTCGCGCTGTCGAACGCCTTCTGGATATTCTGCGCGGTCTTGTAAGGATCCGCGTCGACGACGATGCCCGTCTTCTGCCCCTTCGCGTTATACGACGTGATCGACATGACCTCGTCGACCGTCGAAACGACGCCCGACGTCAGGTTGTCGGTCAGCGCGTCGCGCGCGCTCTGCAACGTCTTGATAACGGACTTGCGCCCAGACGTCTTGATCATATTCGCGATCGTCGTCGCGTAGTTCGCGCCGAAAAGATCGGTCAGCACGAGCTTCTGGAAAACGGTGCAGCCTTCCAACTCCGTGACGTCGAAGCTGAGCTCGCTGATCTTGTCGATCAGTTTCGTCACGTCGGAATAATAGTCGTTCGACACGCGAATGTCGGTGAGGTCGTAGCCCGCCCAGTTTTCGCCAAAGAACGTGACGTCGAAGTCCGTCTCGCTATACGCGCTCACGACGACGTCTTGATATTCTTTACCCGGAATGTTGCGAATCGCTTCCTGAAGGTTCGCCGCGTTGTCGCTCGGAAGCAACGAAGAATCGTAACGATAGAGAATCCACGTCAGTTCGCCTTCGGCGTAGAGACCGAGATAGAAAACAGACTGACTGTTCGTCGTCGAGTAGACGTCCGGGTCAGCCTGCGCAAAGTTCGACGTGAAGATCGAGAAACGCTGCGTCTCGTACGCGTTGTAGATCAGTTCAAACGAACCCGACTGAACCTTGCCGCCGCCGTCGAGCGTCGCGCCCGGAACGAGTTCTTCCGGAATCGTGATGATCTGAACCTCGTCGGTGAGGTAACGCGCGTAAACGTTCAGGTCTTCGATGTAAGCGCCGTTCGCGTCGACAAGATACATATTCGACGTCGGGTCGGTCGAATCGTAGTCCGGATTATTTAACCGGTCGGCGGCGGTCCACGCGACGACCACGTCGCCCGCGTTGTTCGAATCGACCGCGACGTCGCCGCGAATATCCTGCCACGACGTGTTGACGAGCAGGTTTTCGGTCGTCGCAACCGTCAGGCTAAGCATCTGTCGCTCTTCAAGCTGGTCGACGAAGAGCTTTTTCATTTTCTGAGCGCGGGCTCGATCGCCGTCTTTCTTGCCAACATGACTCAACAGCGATTCGGCGAAGCCCCAAACTTTATTCTTCCGCGAAAACGACATTCTATACCGCCTGACTTAAAATTTCGCGTCCCCGGAACGTGCGCGTTCCGTACCCGCGAGGTAACGCTGATCCGCTCCCGCGAGAGCATTGGCGCGCGCCTTATCCCTCTCGACGGGAAACCTGAAATCTACTTGTGAACGGGAGCCTTGACGCGCTCTGATCGTCGCGTTCGCGCTCCTCTTCTGCGCCCGTCTCTCCGGAGAAAACAGACGCGCGAGTCGCTCAAAAGCAGACCTCCCGACCTTCCTTATAAATATACACAGAATAACCAATCCCTTCCATCGACAATAAATAAAATGCAAAAAATTTTCCGCGCCCTCGTCGAAAGATTAGGTCGCGTCATTTTTTCAAGTTATTCTCGTTAGGCGCAAGTTTTGCAATATTCCTAACGCGTAAAGCAAGGGATTCTGTTAATCCGCAGAGTTTGCAGAGCTTTTGTCGTCTGGGCGTCTCAGGACGTCGTCCTAAGATTTTTGGAAAAATCCTTTTGGACGGCATGAATCGACGACGCTAAAACGAGAAGCTTGCGGCAATTCTCCTGTTTTTTGTATCATTTTGCGTCATTTCGAACAGAATCGCGTCTGTTTTCGATACAATTCTTGTCACGATGACGACAATTTGATACAATTATTTTCAATAAGTTCCTGAAATTTTCGAGCGACGTCGGACGTGAAACGGCGTTGAAACCGCCCTTCTCGACCGGCTCCATACCCCTTATAGAAACGTTGTCCACAGAGGTTCGCCATGCGCCGCGCGTTCACGAATTACGCCAGAAGCGCAATCGTCGGTAAGATTGCGCATCACGCCATATCTCTCTTTTTCGTCCTCGCCGTCGCGTTCTGTACCAATAACGCCGCGCTTTCCCGTCAAACCGTCGCGCAGGAGCCGCAAAACAACGGTTCTGCGAACGTCGACGATTCCGCGCAAAACGACGACTCGAACAATAACGCCGATTCTATCGCCAATAACGCCGAATCTAACCTCGAACCGATCCGTCTAACGCGTCGCGACGACGGAACGCCGACGGGATTGGAGACCTCCGTAATCCGCTATTCGGGACAGTATCAGGGCGCGGACGGCGAAACGCGCGACGTCTACGTCGACCTTGTCGGCGCGATTCACATCGCGGAAAAGAGCTACTACGACAGAATCAACGAACTCTTCAAGGAGTACGAAACCGTCGTCTTTGAGCTCGTCTCCGACTCCGACGACGTCGCCGCCCTCATTGAAGAGTCGAAGAAAAAGAAGAACGAGAAGCGCAATCTCAACCCGCTAAACTTCATCTCCTATTTCCAAGAGGACTCCGCGAAGTTCCTCAAACTGACGCATCAGATGGACGGGATCGATTACCTGGCGGATAACCTCAGACGGGGCGACTGCGGCGCGATGGAGTTCGTTCTGATGCTGGTCAAAAACGGAGACGTCGCCAATTTCTTCGTAGAGACCTTCGCGCAAATATTCCTAGACTCGACTCCCGGCTCGACCGAAGGCTCGGCGGTCGTGTTGCTCTGTTCGAAAGATTTGCGGCTCGCCGCCAGACGGCTCTTTGCGGTCGAACTCGCCGATTCCTCTTTAAGCGACTTCGACAAGGAACTCCGCGCGATCGAAGAGAACGACGCTGAAAAGAAACCTCGAGAAAGCGCGATGATCCACCTGCGCAACAAGAAAGCGATCGCCGTCGTCCGCGAAGAACTCGACGCGGGCCGCGAACGCGTCGCCCTCTTCTTCGGCGCCGCGCACCTCCCCGACCTAGGAAACCGACTCGAAAACGAGTTTGGCCTTAAGCGTCAGCCCGAGGTTCGATGGTTCAGAGCGTGGAATCTTGAAAAGATTGAAGAGTAAACACGCGTAACAAGGAAGCTCTTGGCTTCGACGGGTTCTTTCCAAAAAGTTCAGACGCGTCTGAACTTTTTGGGGAGATCGCACGTGACGAACTTTTCCAACAACCAATTTGTAGAATTCCATGACGCAACGAGAAATCGATATCGCCGACATGCAGTGTTGGGTTTTTCGTCTGGCTCAAAAAAAGTGGAATCTCTCCCCGTCGCAGTGCGCGGACTTATTTGAGAATCATCGTCTTTTGGAATATATTTCGGACTGCTACGACATACTTCACGTAAGCGGCTATCAGCGCGCGGTTGAGGAACTCAAAGAAATCCTTCGCGTCGACGGAGTCGAGGTATGATCAGAATCCCAGAAAACGGTCTCCTCTATCACGGGAGCTACGTCGAAGTTTCAACGATAGATTTGTCCCTTTGCCGAGACGGGCTCGATTTTGGCAAAGGGTTTTATCTAACGTCGTCGCTGTCTCAAACGGTTTCCTATATTCCCGCGCTGCTCCGAAAGGCAAAGCGTCGCGGTCTCATTTCTGAAGACGCGGAAGAAACAGGCGTTGTTTCCGTTTTCGAATACCGTCCCAATCCCAAACTCTCGATACGCTATTTCGACGAGACCGACGCCGAATGGCTTCATTTCGTCGCGAGCAATCGAGACGTGAGTTTATTTCCGGGGTTGCGCCGGCAATACGCCGAAATTGACGTCGTGGGCGGCAAGATAGCGAACGATCAAACCGCAGTCACTTTAAACAACTACCTCGCGGGAGCCTACGGCAGACCGGGGGACGACCGCGCCGACCGTATCGCCGTCGAGCTTCTCGAACCGAATCGGCTTAAAGATCAGTTCTGTTTTCGAACCGACGCGGCGGTCGCCTCGCTGCGATTTGTAAGGAGTATCCGCTATGAATCCGCCCGTTAGTTCAGTTCCGACGAAAGTCAAAGAGGCGACCGCGATCGTCGTCATGCGTTGCATGCTTGTCTCGTACGCTCAAGAGCGAGGCGTCGCCTTCGAACGCGTCGCGCTTGAATTCGCCCGATCGAAAACCTACGAAGACCTCTTCGACTTCGACGACGGAATCTGGCGAGAGGGCCCGACGTATCTAAGGGTTCTCTATGAAGAAGAACTCGCCGAAAGAAAACGTGAAAAAGAGCCGACGAAAACGAACGATTATTGACGTTCAACAGTCGTGACGTCAAGCGAATTCCACTTCGTTTTTGCTATCGTTTGACCCAACTTAAAAAGTCCAGACGCGTCTGGGCTTTTTGTCGCCGTTCCGAAGAAACTCATAAAACGGCTTTCTATCGTCCCGTAAACGCCTCGCGCTAGGCGCTTTTCCAACATGTCTGTTGACGAACTTGGATCATCGTTGTAGAATTATTTTATATCATATGATGTTTTACTTTTTATGATTCTCCGAGGAAACCGCCATGCTTTTTGAGCGTTTAAAAATGCAGTACGAGCCGGGCGAGCCGATCTTTGTCGAAGACGTCTCGATCGAAGGGGTGAACCGTCCCAACCTTCTCCAGCAGTTTAAGACGCTCGCCGACTCGGGCAAAATCGTTCGATACGAAAAAGGGGTGTACTATATCCCCAAACGGACGCGGCTCGCGTTCGCCGCAGGCCCGAGTTCCGAAACGGTCGCGACGCGCAAATACGTCGAACGTCGGGGCAAGACGATCGGGTATTATTCTGGCGCGACCTTTGCCAACTTCATCGGCGTCTCATGGCAGGTCCCCATGAAGATGGAAATTGCGACGAACAACCTCGCCGCCGCCGTCAGAGAAATCGTCGTCGGCAAACAGTCGTTCATCGTCCGCCGTTCCATTGTTCCCGTTTCCGTCGAAAACGCCAAAGTTCTGCCGCTCCTCGACCTCTTGAAAAACCTCGACGAATACCTCGATTGCGATTACGGCGAAGCGAGCGAGATCATCCAGAAATACGCGTTAGACAATCATATCGCCCAAGGAGATATTGATCGATACATCGGAAAATACCCCGATTCGACGTTTCGAGCCTATTATGAAATGAGGCTGTTCCGTGTTCTTGCATAACGATAGAGAACTCTTTCAAGAGATTATCCGCGCGGTCAACGAAAAAACGGGGGTCGCCCAATCTATTATCGAAAAGGATTACTATGAAACGATGATCCTGAAACTTCTCGCTCGAAAGGCGCCGGGAATTGTTTTTAAAGGAGGAGCTTCCTTATCGAAATGCTATCGTATTATCGACCGATTCTCCGAAGACGTCGACGTAACATTTGCGGAACATATCGGAAGATCGCGACGAAGAAAACTCAAGTACGACGTCGTTAAACTCGTCGGCGACGAGTTGCAGACGCCTATTGGAAATTGGGATAACGTCGAAAGCGACAGAGACTACAACTATTACCTTTTTAACTACAGATCAACCGTTAGCGCCTCCATCGAGGGCGGATTATCCAGCGTTAGATTGGAAACCGCGCTGATAACCCCGTCGTTTCCAACGGAAATAATGGAAGTCAGTTCGATAATCTATGAAGCAATAAAAGACGTCGCTCCGGATATCGTCGTCGAATACGAACTAGAACCCTTCTCGATGAACGTTCAATCTGTTAGAAGAACCTTCGTCGACAAGATCTTCGCGCTCTGCGACTACTACCTTCAAGGAAAAGACAAACGTTTTTCAAGACATATCTACGACCTACACAAACTCTCCTCTCACGTTGTAATCGACGACGCATTGAGAGAACTTGCAAAACAGGTTCGAAGTTGCCGAGCTACGCTCCCCGTCTGTCCGTCCGCCAAGGAGAACATCGATATAAAGACGGTCGTCGAAGAATTTCTTAACTCCGATTTCTACAAACAGGATTATGAAATCATTATCCGAACATTACCGTCAGACGCCGTCCCTTACGAGCAAGCCGTTGAAACGTTGCGCAAAATAACGAACCTTCTGTTTTAGAAATAAACGTCCGTTGGGTCGTTTCTCAATCTAAGGGCTTCAAAAATAGAAACTAAGGTTAAACGCCGATTTGTGAAACAGGAACGCGATAATTTCACCGCATCTTTTCAATTGACAATAGCCGCCATCGTTTGCCTCAACTCCAAAAGCCCAGACGCGTTTGGACTTTTGGACGGCGCCGACACTCTGTTTTCTACGCGGAATGACCGAAAACGCCGTCGAACGGGCGTTGAGAAATCTTACCTAGGATTGAAAGAATGTTCCGAGCGCAAAACGATAGACTCGCGTCTGAACGCGACGTCGCGCGAGGGCGATCTTTAAACCGTCTTCGAAGTTTTCGGGGAGAACTTTGTTCCTCCGACTCCTTTAAGGGCGAGCTGGACTTGTTCAGTCGCAACTTAGGAGGAAGCGGAAGCCGAGGAAGTGGCTCCTGTAGTCGGACGAGTACCCGTGCCGATCCGCAGAGCGAAAGTTCCACCCCTTGAGGCTCCACCCCCCTCCGCGAAGCGCTCGAAGCGAGGCGGAAGAAGGTCCCTTAGGATCGGACGCCGTTTCCGAGGGATAGTCGCCGTAGTAATCAAAGCACCATTCCCAGACGTTCCCGTGCATGTCGTAGAGTCCCCAGGGGTTCGGATCGTACGACTTCACCGGTTTCATTTTGCCGCCGTCGTAATTCATCTTGCTGACGTCGGCGACGTCGCCGTACCAGTACGCGGTTTTCGTTCCCGCCCTACACGCATATTCCCACTGCGCTTCCGTCGGAAGGCTCGCTTTCAACTCGGTCGGAAGGCGCGTCGTCAACTCCTTGCAGAATTTCGACGCGTCGTCCCATGAAACGCTTTCAACAGGGAGATCGTCCCCCTTGAAACAGCTCGGGTTCGCCCCCATAACCTCTTGATAGAGCGCTTGCGTAACCTCCGTCTCTAGCGCCCAGAAACCCTTCGTCAGCTTCACGTGATGAAGAACTTCGTCGCTATCTCGATTTTCTTCCGACTCCGGCGATCCCATGTCGAACTCGCCCGCCGGTATCCAGACAAAACCGTACTCTGCGTCCCCGATCTTCAGAGTCTGACGCGTCCCCGCCTCGCGCGAACTCGATTCCGACCACCGCGCAGGATCGACGGATTCCTGACCAAACGCGCCCGGCGCAACAAAAAGAATCGCCGCCGCAACGAGAAAGAACGCGAAATCAGAGAAGAACTCGCTTTTCAAATTCGCCTTGGTCACAACTTAATCACCTATGGCAAAACAGTCGGAATCTCAAAGAGACGCCGCCGCGGTTACTTTTGCTCCGCCTGTTGCTGTTTCGTCGCGGCGCGACATTCGTCGGCGGCGACGAAACCGTCGGCGTTGGAGTCGAGTTTGCCGAACTGAGCGACGGCGGCGGGCGTAAGGTTCGGCGCGAACTCACGGAGAGACAGTTGACCGTCGCCGTTCGCGTCGCGGGCGAGGAACCATACGGGGACGCCGACTAACTCCTCTGGCGCGGCGGCATATTCGCGGAAGGTCGACTCGTCCATATCGGTAAGGAGCACGTCAAGCACCTCCTCGTCGTCGACGCTTTCAAGCGCGGGATTGTCCTCGGTGAGCATCTTGACGAAATCGTCGTCGGACAACTCGTCGAGTTCGATCGGCGCCTCGGACCGTTCTTTCTCCGCTTCCTCTTTATCGAGGAGCCGCGGCGCGGCGGACGCGGTACGGATCAGAACGGGCTGCTCTTCATTCGCAATCATGATATTGAAGCGTTGCGGCTGAAGAGGTCGGGGATCGGCGAGGGTGCGGTTCCGCGCGTATCGCGCTATGTAGTAGAGGACTTCCTGATCGGTAAGAACCCAGTCTCCGTCAAGATCGATCGCTTGCGCGCCTTGAATTTTGTCTTCCCATTCTTTCTGTTCGAGTTTTCCGTCGCCGTTCGTATCGTATTTGTTGAAAAGATATCGACAGTAGAATCGAATCGCTACGGGCACGGCGGGCACAAGAGTATCGTCGCGGCGCGCGAGCGCCTCCTGCATATATTCGTTTTCCGATTCAAGAGAATACGGTTTGCCGCCGGTAAAGTCCGGAACCGTTCCGGTTCGCAACAACGCTTCCGCCTGTTCGCGTTCTTCGGCGGTCATCTCCGTGTTGAGCGACCGTCCCTCCGCCGCTGCGGCTGCTTGTTCCGCCGCCGAAACGCTCGCGGAAAAGTCGCCGCGCTCCCACTGCGACCAGCGGTCGTTTCCAACTTGCTCTTTAATGCGATCGGCAAAATCTGTGTTGCGAAGGCGTTCGAAACGTTCCTGCGTCATGTTCGCGACAATCTGCTCCGTCGAGAACCCGCCGGCGCCGCCCTGACCGCCGCGCCCTTGCCCCTGCTGCCATTGTTGCCCTTGGGGACGCCCTTGTCCCTGTTGCCACTGCCGCCCTTGGGGACGCCCTTGACCCTGTTGCCACTGCTGACGCCCTTGGCCCTGCTGACCGCCGCGCGAATTCTGTCCGCCGCGGCCGCCGTTATTGCGCCCGCGTTCCTGCGCGACCGCCGATTTCTGCGTAAAAGACGTATGACAAGGAATCGCGTCGAACCCCGCGAAAAGAACGACCGCTGCGACGGCGGCGACGCGAACCAATCGAAACGCTGTAGCCATAACGAAACCTCCCGACGCGATTGTACGAATCATAACGACTCTGAAATTACCCCCGTTAAGACCAAACGACTTGAATCGCCGGACTCCGCAATTATAATTCACATTATAACTCTGAGAGAATTATACCGACGTTCGCGCGGAATTTCAAGCGTTTTTTTCTCCGCGCGCCAACTATACATACGCTTTACTTGAGGCGACGGCTACAATGCTCGTTTTTGTCGAACCTGATTCTGATACGCTCAAGCTCAACGCCGTTCAAATGCGCATCGCCCGACAAGGCTTTCTTGAAGACGAAAGACTTCTTCAGCCGACGCTCAATCAGCTCGGCGCCCGAACGGAAGAGATCGCGCTTGCGGGAATCGCGAAAAAGCTTGGCGTCAAGGTCGTCAACCTCGCCGCGTCTGAACTTCCCGAAGACGTCCTCGACTCGTTTCCGATCAAAATCATTCACCGACGCAACGTCTTTCCCCTCGGCGTTCAACCTGACGGCGCCCTTTACGTCGCCACAAGCAATCCGTTCGATCTCTCCGCCGTCGACGAAATTTCCGTCGCCGTAGGAAAACCGACCGTGCCCGTGATCGCGCCGCCAAACGAACTCGCGAAGCTCATCAAGTCGCGACTCGGCGTCGGCGCGGAAACAATCGACGGACTCATAGAACAAGAGGGCGACGTCGAAGTTCTCGACGACGACCTCGATTGGGACCAGAACGGCGACGCGGCGATGGCGCAAGAGGCGTCCGTCGTGCGACTCGTGAACGACATCCTCACCGAAGCGATCGAATCGGGTACGAGCGACGTCCACATCGAAGCGCAGGAAACCGGGATGCGAATCCGATACCGCATCGACGGCGTTCTACAGACTCAGCCGACGCCGCCGGAAATCAACCGTTTCCAATCCGCGATCGTAAGCCGCTTGAAGATTATGTCGCGTCTCAACATCGCGGAAAAGCGCATTCCGCAGGACGGACGTATTAAGATCAAGGTCTCCGACCGCGAGGTCGACCTCCGCGTTTCGATTATCCCTATGCTCCACGGCGAAGGGATCGTCATGCGTATTCTCGACAAGGATCGCATGAACTTCACGCTGCGCGGCATTGGCATGGACGAAGACGTTTATAAGGCGTTCGGAAAACTTATCGCGCTTCCGCACGGCATTATTCTTGTCACGGGGCCGACGGGCTCCGGTAAAACGACGACGTTGTACAGCGCGCTCAATGAAATCAAGTCGGACGAGACGAAAATCATCACGACGGAAGACCCGATCGAATACCAACTCGACGGAATCAACCAGATTCAAGTCAATACGAAGGTCGGTTTGACCTTCGCGACGAGCTTGCGCGCGATCTTGCGTCATGACCCCGACGTCGTCCTCGTCGGCGAAATCCGCGACTTTGAAACGGCGGAAAACGCGATTCAAGCGTCGATGACGGGTCACCTCGTCTTCAGCACGCTCCACACGAACGACGCGGCGGGCGCCTATACGCGTATGATCGACATGGGCGTCGAGCCGTTCCTCGTCGGAGCGACCGTCGAAGGAATCATGGCGCAACGCCTTGCGAGAAGGCTCTGTCCGCACTGCAAAGAGCCGTGGAAACCGCGCCCCGACGAGGTTCCCGCCGACTTCCCGAAAGAACTCTTCGATTCAGACGGGATATTTCGACCGGTCGGATGCCGCGAATGTCGCCACTCGGGCTACGCCGGACGCGTCGCGCTCTACGAACTGCTGATACCAAACGAAGAAATCCGTAAACTTGCGGGCGCTAAAGCTCCGGCTATCGACGTAAAACGAATCGCGCGCGCTAACGGAATGGCGACGCTCCGCGACAACGGTTGGAAAAAGGTCGGACTGGGAATTACCTCCGTCGACGAAGTCGTCCGCGTCGCGAAAGAAGACTGACGCACGACAGAACAGCGCGCAAGAAAATACAAAGCGCCCGCCGAACGTAGGCGGGCGCTTTTTTTAGACGTCGCGTAGCAGGGACGCTTATTTCTCCGCCTTTGTTTCGGCGGCGCCGTCAGTTTCTTCGCCGTCGCTCGTCTCGTTTGATTCAACCGGAACCGTAAGATATCGCGACGCGTAAGATAAGAAAAGTCCGCGCCATTTGAGCGTGTAATCGGGGTCGCGCGCGAGCATGTGGTTTGAATTCGGGAAGACGAGCAGGTCGAAGACTTGCGTCTCCGTATCGTCCGAATCGACCTCGCCGACGCTTTTCGCTTTGAGTTCGGAAAACGCGTGTTTAAGAAGTTTGTAATTTTGCGCGGGCACAAGCATGTCCTTCTCGCCGTATGCGGCGAAAATCGGGGGAACGCCGGGCTTAATATCGTAAAGTGGCGAAATCGACTCAATCGCCGCCTCCGTTTTCTCGTCCGGATTCAAATACTGTCGTTCCGAGACGTCGACGCCCGACAGGAAGGAAGTAATCCTCGCCATCGTTTCGATTCTCTTGTCTTCGGTCCACGATTGCGCTTGCGGGTCCTCGGAAGCGTCGCGAGTCGAGACGTTCCACGTTTTCGCGTGAAAATCGACGGGGCCGACGCGCGGCGCGACAAACGCGATTTTCACCGGGGTCTCAAAATCCTCGCGCGTTCTGCTGCGAAACCCGTAAAGCATCGAAATATGTCCGCCGGCGGAGTGTCCGCTCAGCGCGACGCGATCGACATGGTAGCCGTATTCCTCGCCGACCTCGACGAGTTTCGCGAGCGCGAGCCGAACGTCTTCCAGAACCAGTTCGATACTGTACTCGTTTTTGCGCTCTTTAAGATCGTTATTGTAGAGCGTATACTCCATGTTGGCGGTAAGATATCCTTCCTTCGCCATCATTTTAGCAAAGGCTTCCTGTTCCCAGCGACCGCCGCCAATCCACGCGCCGCCGTGGATAAAAAGAATTGCGCCGTTCGCATTCGCGGGATCGAACGACCTTGGAACATAGACGTCCATCACCTGTTGCGGATACTCGCCGTAACTCACGTCTTCGAGAATATCGCCGTGAACGTCGGCAATCCATTTTTCGGCATACCCGCCGTCGCGAATCGCGTTTTTAGCGACAACGTAAACAATCGCCGCCGCTATCGCCGTAAGAATGCAAAGGACGTATAAAATCCGTCTCAAAATCCGCCAGACCGAACGCTTCTTCTCACCTTCGTTCGGTTCCTCGACGACGACTTCCTCGTATTCGTCGTCGTCCAGATACGACTCGTTGTTTTCCGCTTCAATATTACTCATAACGCCCCTCCGCAAACAGTCGTTTCTCTCTTATGAGAACTCGTCGAAGTCGTCGTTTTTTATTGATCGCGCGTCCTCCCGTCGCGTCTAGCGAAAACTCGTCGAAGAAGGGGGACGGCCGTTATTCCGCGTTTGTTTCGAAATCGGACGGAACGGTAAGGTAACGCTCCGCATACGTCTTGAGGAGTTCCAGCCATTTCTGCGCGCAGTCGCGGTCTTGCGCGAGCGTGTGATCCGAATTCGGAAAAACGAGAAGGTCGAAGGCAGGCGCGTCCACGTCTTCGGCGCCAAATTCGGCGACGCTCTTGGCGCCAAGTTCGGCGAATTTCTTCTTCAGCAGTTCGGGATGCGTCAAGGGCACAAACTGATCCTTCGCTCCGTACGCGGCTACGACCGGAGGAACGCCGGGCTTGACGTCGTACTGAGGCGAAATCGACTTAATCGCTTCCTCGGTCTTCTCGTCGGGGTTCAGATACAGCCGTTTGCCGATCGGAACGCCTGACAGAAAAGACGTGAACCACGTCATGATTTTGGGATTCTTACCAGATTTCCACATGTCCGCGTGAAAATCGACGCAGCAGACGCGGGGCGCGACGAACGCTACTTCAACGGGCGACTCGAATCCTTCCAGCGTTCTGCTGCGAAAACCGTAGAGCATCGAGACGTGTCCGCCGGCGGAATGACCGCTTAGCGCTACTTTCTCCACGTTGTAACCGTGTTGACGACCGATCTCGACGAGTTTCGTAAGCGCCAGTCGAACGTCTTCTAGCAGCATGTCGACAGAGTACGAACTCCTGCGTTCCTTGAGCGTCTTGTTGTATAGCGTGTATTCTATATTAGCGGTAAGATACCCTTCTTTTGCCATCGCTTTGGCGACGCCTTCCTGCTCGCGCCGGTCGCCGCCGACATACGCTCCGCCGTGCATAAAGAGGAACGCGCCGCGCGATTTCGAGGGATCGATCGTCTTAGGAACGTAGACGTCCATCTTCTGCAGCGGATACTCGCCGTAACGTTCGTCGACGAGGCGCTCGCCGTCGACTTTGGGGTCCCACTTTTCAGAATATCCGCTGTCGCGAATCGCCTTCTTAATCATGAGAAAAAGGTACGAAATGGCAATGTCTTCGTACTCGACGTCCATCAACGCCGAACGATCTTTCGATTTGTGATCGTCCATCACGTCCCTCTGCAATTCGCCGTGCCGTCCTTTAATCAATAGCTTCGTCTCGTCGCGCGCTGAATGCAAACGCCGACGCCCTTATTATATCACAGATACGAATATATCATAGACACGAACCCGTCGAGATGGGTCAAAAAGATAAGCTCGTTATTCTCTTTCCTCCTTTTCGCCGTCGTCTACGACAGTTCCAAGATAACGGTCCGCATAGGTCTTGAAGAGATCGCGCCATCGTTGGACATAATCGACGTCCTCGGCAAGCATATGACCGGAATTCGGAAAAACGAGATAATCAAAGGTCAACGTATCAGAAACGTCGGCAGGCGCGTCGGCGATTTCTTTCGCGTCGAATTTACGAAACTCTTGAACGAGCGCCTGACCGTGAACCGTCTCGGGTACAAGCGAGTCTTTTCCGCCAAAGGCGGCGAGCGTCGGAACGGGCGCGTCGGCGACCTGCGCGGCGGGCGAGATCGAACGCGCCGTCTTTTCCACGAAGTCGCGACGTTCGCGAAAGTCTTGGGGCGTGACCGCGACGCCGGACATAAACGAAAGAAACCCCAAGCCGGACTTAAGGTTACGATCTGAAACGTCTTGAACGTCCCGCGGAAGAATTTTTTCGCTGAAGAAGTCGGAAGGACCGACGCGAGGGACGATAAACGCGACGTCGACGGGCGGATTCGCGCCGTCGCGCGTCTTGTAGGTATAACCGTAGAGCATCGTCAGATGTCCGCCGGCGGAATGACCGCTTAACGCGACTTTCTCAACGTTATAACCGCGTTCGGCGCCGACTTCTTTGAGCTTCGCCAGCGCCATGTCGATTTCGTCGAGAACTTTGAAAACGGAATAGTCTTTTTTTTCATCTTCGCTAAGTTTGTTGTTGTAAAGCATATACTCCATATTAGCGGTCAGCCAGCCTTCCTTCGCCATATATCGAGCGAAGCCCTGCTGCTCAGAACGCGAACCGCCGACCCAAGCGCCGCCGTGAATAAAGAGAATCGCTCCGTTGACCTTTGACGGGTCGAGCGTCTTTGGGACGTAAACGTTCATGACTTCCCACGGGCGCTCGCCATAAGCGACGTCGTGGAGCGTCGTTCCGTCGACGCCGTCTGTCCATTCTTCGGAATAACCGCCGTTGTCAAACGTCTTCTTAAGCCCTATACAAGAAACGCCGACGGCGATTAGTCCGACGACCATTAGGACGACAAACGCTATTTCAAACCTGCGGACGATTCGGAGGCGACGACGTTTCTTATCGTCGTTGGATACGATTTTGGTCATGGTCAGAGCTTTCTCGAAAATCAGAGCGAAGATTCAGAGAGCGAATGATTACGCCCTACTCCTATCTGTCGGCGCTTTAAAAGTTTCTGGGTCTAGTCGACCGCGCGTTATTATAACTGAAGACGCATGAGCAGCGCAAGCTGTTACATTATTTTGACAAAACGAATATTGAAATTCGATTACAGGAACAGTCGTGAAAAGAATCGTTTCTTTTTGACGTAGGAATAGAGAAGCAACTTGCATGCGGCGTATCCGATTGAGTTTCAGACGGGACTGTAAAAAATTTTCAGAAAATTTTCAGAAACGCTATTGACGGTTTATCCGCCGCTGATAGAATTCACTGGTCTTTGGCGGACGATCCTAAAATTCGTTCGATTCAGAGCAAGCTATTTAACAATCAGGTAAAGTACAAATCATACAGTGTGACGCCAACCGTC
>CAMJTU010000032.1 GCA_946408825.1 uncultured Planctomycetaceae bacterium | reverse complement strand
CTGTAGTTTTCGCCTGTTCGCCCTCAAGCGTTATCACGCGCCATGAGGCGAATACCGCGGTCCAGCGCGCTGGCGGCCGCGACGTCGCGGCGGACGGTTCGCGCTGCCGCGCGCTTGGTTCGGTTTGCGCTCCCGTTGGTCGCTTGCCGAACACGGAGCGCCTAGTTTAAAGAATCAGGCGTCGCGCCCAACGAGGCGCGACCTGTAGTTTTCGCCTGTTCGCCCTCAAGCGTTATCACGCGCCATGAGGCGAATACTGCGATCCAGCGCGCTGGCGCTGGTTGAGCGCGAGGAATCGCGCGAGCGTCTCCGGCGGCGTCGGGTCCGACGACGGAAGCGTCTTATTCCACTCGAGCGCCGCCAGAACGACGTTTACGCCCGATCCGATTCCGAAAAGCCCGACCTTCTCGCCAGGCTGAACGAACCCCGACTCGATCCCGAGCGCCGCCGCAGTCGGCAGCGCGACGCTCCCCGTATTGCCGAGGTACGGAAGCGTCGCAAAATTCTTCGCGACGTCGAGCCCGAGCGTGTCGAAAAGGAGTTTCTGATGCGCGCGCCCGACCTGATGGCAGAAGATGCGGTCCAATTCGTCCGCGGACCATCCGAACGTCGGCTCAAAGCGTCGGAACGCGTCCGCCGCGAGCGCGACCCCGACGTGCAGCAGTTCTTCGGAATCAGTCTTCATCGTCTGACCGGAGGCGCGCCCGCCCGCGGTCACGTCGACTTGGCTCCGACACAGCGCGCTCCCGTTCGTATCCGCCTGAATAATCGCGCCCCGAAGTCGGTTGCCCGAACGGCTGATCGAATCGCGAACGAGAACGATCGCCGCGCTCCCCGACCCGATCGTGAGCGACGCGAACGCGTCTTTAATCGTCTTGCGCGTGAGCGATTCGTTCGCGTTGAGTTCCGCGACCGTCGTCTCCATCAGCGCGCGGCTCGTCTCCGTCCCGACGACGATTCCCGCCTCGATCTGCCCCAACTCGATCATGTTCGCGATCTGAAGCGCGCCCGTAAGCAACCCGAGACACGCGTTGCTCACGTCGAAGATCATGCACTCTCCGGAAAGTCCGAGCCGCCGACACACGTCGCACGCCGTCGCCGGCTCCTGATAATCGCGACACACCGACGCGTGAATAAACGCCCCGATCTTATCCTTGGCAACCCCGGCGCTTCGAATCGCCTTGTCGGCGGTCAGAACGCTCTGGTCGCCCGGCAGCGCCCCGCGTTCCCACAATCCGCGCTCAATAACGCCCGTCATCAGTTCGATCCGTCCGTACGGCAGCCCTAAACGGTCATAGAGAGGCGCGAGCCGCGCTTCGAGTTCGTCCGAGGTCACAATCTCGCGCGGCAGCGCGCATTCGATCGCGTCGACGCAAACATGTTCGTATTTCACGATTCTTTCCTTCGTTGGTTAGAAACGGGGCGTCAGGAATTCTCCGCGACGTAGCGGCCCGCGTCGATTCGCGTCAGAACGTCGTCGGCGACGAGCCGGTTCAGGACGTCGGACGCGCCTTCGTCGACGCCGTCGTTCCGTCCTGCAAAGATCGCGTTGTCGACGAACGTCTCGAAGCCCGGAAACGAGAACAGGCGTTCGTACTTGTCCCTAGCCGCGTTCCGAAACGCCTCATACTCCATGCGCCACTGTTCTTCCGTTCGAACCGCCTTCATTTCGAACGCGGGAATGCTCTCCGACGCTCTATCCGCCGCGTCGGCAATCGTCAAGACGCCGTCGACAACGAGTTGTCTCAACGTCCTGAGTCGACCTTCCTCGACGCCGATTCTTCGCGCGCCGTCCCTTATTTCAAAAAGAATCGCGCCGGGCTCGACGGTCTCGTCCTCGTCGGCGTCCTTCCCGTCCGAAGCGTCTTCTCCCGGCGCGCGCGATTCGTCGACGCCTGACGCGCCGTCGGAAGCCGCGCCGTTCGACGGTTCGGGGGACAGCCCGAATTTCTTGCAGAATTCGGCTTCCGTCGTCCCCGCAAGTTTCGCCGCCTGGGCCGTCGTCAAAACGCCGTCCGCCGCAAGACGCCTCAACGTTTCCTGCCGACCTTCTTGGACGCCTTTCGGAAACTCTTCTCTGAATCCTTCGACAAAGCGCTTTTTAAAATCTTCGATAAATTCCCTTAAGTAACCTTCTTCGACCTCTTCGCGAAGCTCCGCTTTAAGTTCTTCTTTGACTTCGTCGACGAGCTCCTCTCGCAGCTCTTTCCGAACCTCGGCCTCGAGTTCTTCTCTCAGTTCCGCCCCGATCTCTTTCCCGGTCTTTTCCTTAAGACCTTCCCGGAAACCTTCCTTAAAACCTTCTTTGTAACCTTCGTATCTTTTACCCATAGCGAATGCTCCTTGTCTTTCCTGAAAGCGACGTTTTGCGTCAGGCAAGACCGTCGCCGCCCCGCGCCGTGAGCCCCGTTTTCGAGCAAAATTCCGCGACCGTCATTTTGGCGCGTTCCGCCGCTTCGGCTACCGTCAGGACGCCGTCGTCGACCAACTTGACCAAAGTTCTCAATACGCCTTGTTCGACGCCCTGCTCATACCCCGTTTCAACGCCGATCGCTTCGGCGCGAGCTTTCATATCGGAAAAGTCTTGACACATAGCCGTTCAATCCTCGTTTGTTTATCGGAAAAATACGCTCTCGTTCGCCTCAGAAAGGGATAAAACCTCGCCGAAGAATCCGTTTCAATCCTGATCCGTCAGCCCCGATTTGGCGCAAAACTCGGCGACCGTCGTCTTCACTTCCTCAGCCGCTTCTCTTACCGTAAGAAGTCCCTTTGAAACCAAGGCTGTCAGCGTTTTCAAAACGCCTTCCCCAAAGCCTTCCTCAAAACCTTCCGTTTTAGCGTCCGCTTTGATATCTAAAATTGCTTGGCACATATCGACTCGCTCCTTTCACGTTAGGCAAGACCGTCGCCGCCCCGCTCCGTCAGCCCCGTTTTGGCGCAAAACTCCGCGACCGTCATATTCGCCTCCTCCGCCGCTTCACGCAACGTAAGGATTCCTTTTGCTACCAAATTGGTTAAAACGTTCAAGGCGCCCTGCTCGCTAGCATGCGCTTTGATATCTAAAATAGCCTGGCACATATCGACTCGCTCCTCGTTTTGAGAATAGGGTATATTTGCGTCCGTAAAAACGTTAATCATGTCGACCGTCGTTTTATCGACGAACCTAAACGCTGAATCACTCGAAAAATCTGCGACAAGCCGACTTTCGCTTCCCGTATGTTTGAGAAAACGAAACAAGGGATTGAGGTCCGAATGAAGTTTAGGAAAATCCTCTTCTTCGATTTCCGAAGGGACGATTAAGTTCAGCTTGTAATCTTGGACGAATTGCAACAGTTCGGGGTCGTAATCGCCGAACATTTCAAACAACGACCTCGGTCCCGTCCATTCGTCTGTTCCGTAATAGACCGTCGCCGTCGCAACCGGAAAAACTCTATCCTTACGACCGAAACCCGATAGGTATTCGGCGCCGGTTAGATTCGTTTCCCTCTTGCGTTCAAGGGCGGCGACCTGATTTGTATATTGAATCGCGTCGTAGAGCATAACGCGCACAGGCATAGCGTAATGAACTTGCGACTGATTCTCGACTCCAAGCACGACGTACGTCGCTCGATCGTCGTACTTTATGCAGACCTTTTTCAACAGGTCGCGAAATTTTTGGATCGGATACGACTTGCCGTCCAGTCCGAAAGGAATCGCAAGCGCAGTCGGATCTAGGGACGTTAGGTTCTCGGGCTTTATGACCTGTCGTCCGTCGTAGATTTTGAAGTTGAAGAGATCCGCAAAGACTTTCGGGTTTTGCATGAACTCCTTCGCGATCGCGTCTTTATCCGCCATGAGCGTCGTCTCCTTTCGCCGACTTTATATTATACCGATCTTTTCGTGAAAAACGTCCCTCTCCTCGATTTCTTGAAAGACATTTTACGAAATCGAAGACCCCCGGCACTCCGTCGGACGCCTGAGGATTTTTCCGCGCGCATAAAAACGCGCGGCGCCCCAACCTTCCTCGGCGAGGGCGCCGCTATTGACGGCATAGGAAAACGACGTTCAGATCAGTTCTGCTTCATCGCGGCGGCGAGAATTGCGGAGGTCGTCGGACGCATGATGCGCGGGTCGACCTGCTCGCCCTTCTGGAGCGTCGCGCGGACGGCTTTGCCGGAGATGAAGACGGGCTTTTCATCCGGATGATTTTCCATGAGGTCGACGCGTCCTATCGACTCGTAGTACGCGGCGAAACCGACTTTCAGCGGCGATTCGAGGAGTTCGCCGTTGAGGTGGTCGAAGATTTCCTGCGCGTCGAAATCGCCCCAGATCGCCGTTCCGTCCTTATACGGCGCGTCGGCGTGCTTGCGACCGATGATAACGTCGGTAAAGCCGAAGTTCTGGCGATAGATCGCGTGCATGACCGCCTCTTTCGGACCGCCGTAGAACATCTTGATATCGAGCCCGAGGAGAACGACGCGGTCGGGAACCTGCTCGCCGAGTTTCTTCCAGAGTTCGACGTCGGAGTCCCCTTCGCCGAGCGCGCGGTCGGCGATGAGCTTTTCATAGGTCTGCATACGGATTGCCGCGTTCACGTCGTCCCCTTTCGTCTCGCCGACGAGCGGGTTGAGGCACGCGCCCGCGTTATACCCGTCCTTGAGCAGCTTCTCGAGCCCGTAGACGAGCGCGTATTCGTGCGCGCGGTGCAACGGGTTGCGCGTCTGGAACGCGACGACGCGATTCCAACCGCGCTTCGCGATAAGCGCGCGAACCTCTTTCGGGGAGAGGACGTACTGGCCGAAATAAGGATTCTTCTTCTGGGGGAAGACGCAGATTTTACCGCCGAGAAGATAGGTTTTGTCGGCGTCGTTGACGAGCGCCATATCCGCGCCGGGATGGTCGGTGCGCGCGGTAAGATAGACCGCCTTGAGGTATCGCGCTTTGTCCCACGGGAAGACGTCGGTCAGCGTTAAGGTCGCGACGATCTCGCCGTCGGGCCCGACGAGCGCGACGTTCTGGCCCGGCTTGAGCACTTTGGCGAGTTCCTCGGTCACGGGGAGCGAGAGAGGAATCGTCCACGCGTAATCCTTGCCGTTGTAGCGGATCACGGACTCGTCGAGAACGCGATTGAACGTTTCGGAATCCATCGGGCCTTCGAGGGGCGTCAGAGCGCCGTCGCCCCAGCGTCCGACCGTCGAGAGGTCCGCCGCGCTCACGGGGACCTTAACGAGGGTCGCGGCCTCTTTCAAGCGTTCGTCAATCTGGTCGGCGGGCGCCGCGTTGCAAAGGGGTTCGGTTCGTCCGCCATGATAAAGGATCAGGTCGCTCATTTCGCACTCCGATAATTTCTTCACGTTAAGGAAAACGCAGCCGACCTCGAATCGACGCCGACTGAAACATATTCCGCTATTATACCGCTATTTTGCGTTTGTGAAAAGTGGAAAATATCGCGGCCCCCGATCTTTAACGATTCCAAAATAAGTACGCTACCTTGTCGCTAGACAGTTGAAAACTCGCACGTTCGAACTAAAATTATGTACGTTTAAACCTGTTGAAATCTTCAACGACTCGTTAGCATGGGCTCATTTAAGCCTTAAGATTAAGGTAGTCAACAACTTTTGCAAGTTAATTTGTTTGGGTAAATGTTTCATGACGACAGCTCGACAAAAATTAGACCGTTGGATCGAAAAACTTCTCGATACGGGCAAGAGAAACAATCTAATAAGCTTTAAAGATTCAAAATTGTCGACGGTAGAAGTCGTATTTCCCGACGACAAGACGATATTCTCCCATCGCGAACACGAATATGCTTACGCCGTATACGAACCTCCAATTGAGGATTTTGGCAACGAAGAGGATGAAGAGGATGAATACAACGAGTACAAAGTTCTAGGCAGGGGAGCCGACGCAATCGCTCAAAAAAACGGAAAACTATCTCCAAAGGAAGAATATATCAGACGTTATTCCAATAAGGTAAAATCTAAGGGAATTCTCGTCTATTCCGCGACGACAAATCCGATTTCAGCGTTAAAGTCAATCGCCAAAAAAACGCGAGAATTACAAGATGAAACAGGCGTTAATGCTTCGTATCTGGCATTTGGCTTTGTACGCTGGAAGGAAAAGGACGACTCCAAAGTCTCGTATAAAGCGCCTCTTTTACTTGTCCATGCGAACGTTATTACGGGGTCGGTCATTGATCCTATAAAAATCCAAATCAGCGATGACGAAGTCGTCGTCAATCCAACGTTTAATTACAAATTGCAATCCGATTTCGGAGTCTCTTTACCCGATTTTGAAGACGATTGTACGTTAGACGACTATTTCTCCGAGGTAGCCAGAATAACAGACCAATTAGGCTGGGAAATCGTCCGCGAGTGCAAATTAGGGATATTCTCGTTCCTTAAACTCACCATGTACGAGGATCTCAAAAACAACGCCGATCTGATTCTCAAAAATAACGCCGTCAAAATACTCATAGAGGGTTCCAATGCTCGAACGATCATAGAAGAAACAAATTACAAATCTCTAAAAAATCCTCTCGTTGAACTTCATACGGTCGTCGATGCGGATTCCAGTCAGATGGAGGCCGTCGAGATGGCAAAAAGTGGTAGAAGTTTCGTTTTGCAAGGTCCTCCGGGAACGGGCAAAAGTCAAACGATTACTAACATCATCGCCGAATGTCTTTATGACGGGAAAAAGGTCCTTTTCGTCTCAGAAAAACAAGCGGCGCTCAATGTCGTCTTCGAAAAGCTCAAAAATGCTGGACTTGAAGATTTCTGTCTAGAACTTCACAGTCATAAAGCGAACAAGAAATCAGTTATTGAAGAACTCAACCGTACTCTCGAGTCGCCTCCTATTTCTGTTTCACAAAATGCAGAGGAAGAGATACGACAGAAAAGAAGCGCCATCGTCAACCTCGATGCTTACACAGAGGCGCTTCATAGGCGTCGTGAGGTCGTCAATACCTCGCTCTTCCAACTTTTCGAAAAGTATTCAGCTTTGCGTCATCTTTCTGATTTTTCTTTTGATATTCCGAATATTGAGAATAGGGGAACGGAATATTTCCACAAAGCTGTCAAGTTGTTGAACGAGTACGCGTCTTATCTACCAGATGTCGGAAACAACTATCGGGAAAACGCTTGGTATGGATTTTCAAACGCAAATCTCAACTATACCCAGAAGAATCAATTGAAGGAAGATATAGAAACGCTCCTTTATGGTTATGAAGCGCTTTTACCAGTATCCACCCAACTAAATATAAAGTATAATGTTTCTATAAATAATTTTATAAGCGCCAAAAAATGGAGTTCACTTTTATACTTTCTAGCAAACTCCGACGTCATAACGCCATATCTTCTAATATCGAACAATCTCACAGACATTCTTTCAAAAGTCGAAGAACTGAAAAGCCTAAGCGATTTCATTGCCCTTACGGAACAAGAAAGAAATGTTGCCACGTCCTCGCTTCGCAGTAAAAGTGAACACATCCTCAAGCGCATTAAAGAAGAGGTAGCTACAAAGAAAAACGAAGCTCAAAAAGAATTTGATTCAACAAATAATCAATTAAAAACACAGTTGGATATAGATATAAGCAAACTTGATCTTCAACTCAAAAACGCAATCTTAAAGGTTCAGGGGAAAACAACATCAGAATTAGAATCAATACGAATTAAGCATGAATCAGAATCTTCTTCAATTAATAAATCTGCTTCTGAAGCTTTAGAGATTTTACAAACAAAATATAATGAAGATATTAATTCTATAAAAGAAAAATCTTCTTCTAAATTATCTAAAATTCAATCACACCATGACCAAGTAATAGAAAACATAAAAAATAAACTGTTTAAGTACTACAACGAAGAAATTATAGATGTCATTGACGGATCTGAACTTTACGAAAAATTAACCAAACAATTCAAATCAATTTTTTCGAGAATTTTTAAAAATGAATATAGAATATATATTGAAACAACCTTAAGACATCACTTAAAGAAAGATATCTCCTTAAGTTATAAAACTTCAATAAAAACAGCATTATTATTAAAAAAGCTACGTGAAGAACAAGAACATTTTAATAATATATATTTAGAAAACAAAAACGCTTTTGAACAGAATGTTCAACAGATTGAAATTTCCTATAAAGAAGAATGTGAAAAAACAAACTCCTCGTTCGAAAAAAAACTAAGAGAAGCACAAATAGTTTACGACGAAGAAATAACTAAAAAGAAATCCTCAGATGATGCTCTATTACAAAAATTTCAGAATGATTATGAAAATATAGTAAGCAGGAAAAAAGCTGAACACGATATCAAAGTACTTGAAAACCAAAAAAAATATGACGAAAGAATCACAAACATCGACAATAATATTAATTACAATTTAACCAAAATAAAGCAACAACATGAATCCGCTATCGAGAAAAAGTCGTCAGAATACGAAGAAAAATTACGTTCGTTGAGTAAAAAATTCGAAGAAGACGAAGATCGTGTTAAGGATTATTTAGGACCATCGTACAAAGGATTAAGTTCAGACTGGAATCATATTATCGATTCCTTGAAAAAAGCCCAGCTATATCTCAACGATAATGAAATACCTTTAAGTTACTTTACTAGGTTGACTATAGACCGATATCAAAGTCGACTCAAAGATTTCAAGAATGACGCTGAAACACTTCAACAAATAATCAATACTATCGAAATATCACAGAAAAAGATAGCAAGTTTATTCTCTTCTATCGTTTTTAGTTTTAATGAGCAGAGTTTTAGCAATTGCATCGACAAAATGCGTGATTGCTTATCGAAGTTTGACAAACTCGGTTCATGGTTGGCTTTTATAGTTGTTCTACAACAAATTGAAGAAACGTCGTTATTATCATTTATCGATCAGACCATTAAAAGACAGATTAATCCAAATCTAATAGTTGAAATATTCAAAAAAAATTTCTATAGATCGTGGATTGATTATATCCTTTTTTCAGATTCTACGTTATCTTCGTTTACTAGAACTCGTCATGACCATATCGTTAGTGTTTTTTCTGAAAAAGATGAGATATCGTTTGATATAAGTAAGGTTCAGATTAAGGCAAAACTTTCTCGAATGCGTCCTAATCTAAACGTTATTTCTGGAGGTGGTCCTGTCGCAATACTTAGGCGAGAAGGACAGAAAAAGCGTAAACAATTACCCATCAGAAAATTGTTAATAGAAACAAATGAATTAACACAGATACTAAAACCATGTTTTCTAATGTCGCCTCTGAGTGTCAGTTCACTACTCGATCCAGAAAAAATCTCTTTTGACGTCGTAATCTTCGACGAAGCGTCTCAGGTATTCCCCCAAGATGCGCTAGGAGCAATATATCGGGCAAAACAAGTCATAGTAGTTGGCGACTCAAAGCAAATGCCGCCAAGCAACTTCTTTAACGCTACAATAGAATCATTAGAAGACGAGGAAGAAGAAGACGTCTCCGATTTTGAGTCAATCCTCGATATTTGCAGTTCTGTCTTTACGACTAAAAGGCTCTTATGGCACTATCGCAGTCGTTACGAAAATCTAATTTCCTTTTCAAATATCTACTTCTACGACTCTTCCCTTATGACATTTCCATCTGCGTCTACCGATCGCTTAGGCGCTGGCGTCAACCACTATTTTGTTGGTGGAATATTTGATAGAAAATCCAAGACTAATCGAGCAGAAGCGGAGTTTATCGTCAATCTCGTCTTTAAAAATATAGTTGAACATCCAAATCGTAGCCTTGGCGTTGTCGCTTTTTCATTATCACAACAAAAACTAATCGATAAATTGATCACACAACGTCGTGAAGAGAACACGTCTTACGAGTTTTTTTTCGATTCAAACGTTCCTGAGCCCTTTTTTGTCAAGAACTTAGAAACAGTCCAAGGTGATGAAAGGGACACTATCATTTTCAGCGTAGCCTACGCAAGAGACGCCGAAGGACGCTTTCTTCAAAATTTCGGTCCTCTAAATCGCGCTGGCGGTGAGCGACGTCTAAATGTCGCCATCACGCGCGCTAAAGATAATGTTCAGCTTGTCTCGTCGATACGCCACACAGATATAGACACCACAGCAGCCAAATCGAAAGGAGCGCAACTATTAAAAGCTTATCTCGATTTTGCTGAGAACGGAGAGGCAACCCTCGAACAAATTGAACTGCCGATATATGACGACCATCGAGAGCAAAATGAATATTTAGAACAAGAAATTGCTGATTTTCTTAGAAAAAATAGTTATGTTGTCGATATTGGAATCGGAAATTCAACCTCTAAAGTAGATTTAGGCGTCAAAATACCTAATTCAAATAATTATGTTATGGCAATTGAATGCGATGGAAGGAATTATCGCAATTTCAAAAATGCGCGTGATCGTGACCGGCTCAGAAGAGTTGTTCTTGAAAATATGGGTTGGACATATTATAGGATTTGGTCGCCTGATTGGTTTAAACATAAATCACAAGAACAGAATAAACTTTTGCTCGCTTTAAAAGAAGCAGTCAACAAGATTCAAACTTCTTCAACAAATACAAAAAAACAACCGAATTTTGAAATTACGACTAATGAATTTCCTTATAATCCCATTAATAATACTAAAGACGGGGGAAATACTTCATCAAGAAAATTGAATCATTTCGAAAAAAGAACAGCTGATGAAAGTTTTCCTAAGTATAAGCAACTAAACATGATGGATATTATGATTAAAAAACACGTCAATATCCATAAAGATAAATTTCAAGACGCAGTTTTCGAAATTCTCTCATGTGAAGCGCCTATTTCCGAAAGGTCGTTTTTGAAGCGCATTGTAGGATTTTTTGACAGAGAACGCCGTTCTAAAATCGTTAGACAAGAATACGAAGAAAGAATGGTTAACTGCGAGAACAAAGGTATTATCCGTCGTGATGGTTTTCTCTATCTTCGTAATCAGAAATTTACGTTCCGCATTCCGGGCGATAAGCGTGAAATAAAGGATATAGCAATAGAAGAACTCGCAGTGGGACTCTTAAAGTTAATCGAGCAAAATATCAAAATAGAAAAAGACAATCTATTTAAAATTATCAGACGTCTTCTATGCGTTAGTAGCACTTTAACGTCGACAACAAGACTCAACGATGCGCTGTCACTATTAAAGAAAAAGAACAGAATACAAGAAGAAGGCGAGTTTATTCGACTGAAATAGTTTTCAAAACACCCCTAATCATTCAAATATCTGTGTTCCTTGTTTTAAACCTTGCAACTCCGCATTAAAATAAGGGACTTGAGGAAACCTCCAAGAAATCATCCCTTCATCACGACGCAAAATCGCAACGCGACGTAGACCACGGAGCATTTCGGGCGGTAAGTAATCCTGTATAAATTGAGGACGACGATGGAAATCAACCAAGGAACTTCGCCGGAAAAAACGAATTTCGCCGAGGATAACGCGACGGCTGACGACGAGATCACGCTCGACGACGAAATTTCGCTGGACGACGAATCGACGACGGAAAAGGAAACGGTCGCGAAAAACGACGCGGCGGCGGGTCGCCAGAAGTTAGACCGCTGGATCGAGAAACTGCTCGACACGGGCAAGAGGAACAACCTCATCAACTTCAAAGACGCGAAGTACACGTCGGCGGAGCTGGTCGTTCCTTCCGTCGAAGAAGTCTTTTCCAAATGCGAAGTCGGACATATCTTCGACGTCTACGACCCTAAGATCGAGGACGACTTCGACGCGGACGAGACAGGAGACGGCGAAACGTCGTCCGACGATTCCGCTTCAACGAAGCCGTCGCAAGACGAAACGCCGCGCGACGATTCCGTTTCAAACGAAACACCGCAAGACGGCGCCGTTTCCGCTGAAAACGCCGCCAACGGTCCCGTTTCCGACGAATCTTCCGCCGTAGAATCCGCGTCCGACGAAGCGCCGGTCCCCGCAAAGGCCGCCTCTGAAAAATCTCAAGCGAACCGCAAGGAAGAATACCTCAGGCGTTTCGCAAGCAAAGTCAACTCGCGAAGTCTGCTCTTCTATTCGGGGAAAATCGGACCGATCACGGCGCTGCGCGGGGTAGCGAAGAAAGCGCGGGAAATGCAGGAGGAAACGGGCGTGAGCGCGGCGTATCTCGCGTTCGGATTCGTCCGTTGGAACGATAAGAAAGACCCGAGCGTCTTCTATCGCGCGCCGATTCTCCTCGTTCACGTCGACGTTTTGACGGGCTCCGTCGTCGACCCCGTCAAAATTCAGATCAACGACGACGACGTCGTCGTCAACCCGACCTTCAGCTACAAGTTACAAACCGAATACGGCGCCTCCCTGCCCCCGTTTGAGGACGACGACACGCTGGAATCCTACTTCGCGAAGGTCGCCGAAATCGTCGGCAAACTCGGATGGGAAATCGTCCGCGAGTGTAAACTGGGAATCTTCTCGTTCCTCAAACTCGCGATGTACGAGGACCTCAAGGCGAACGCCGACCGGATTCTCCAGAACAACGTCGTTCGCGCGCTCGTCGGGCTCGCGACGCCTGAAACGTGCAAGGAGCCGACGGCGCCGCCCCTTGCGAATCCGCTACTCGAACTTCATACGGTCGTCGACGCGGACTCCAGTCAGATGGACGCCGTCGTTATGGCGAAGAGCGGCAAGAGTTTCGTCCTGCAAGGGCCTCCGGGAACGGGCAAAAGTCAAACGATTACCAATATGATCGCCGAATGTCTCTACGACGGGAAGAAGGTCCTTTTCGTCTCCGAGAAACAGGCGGCGCTCAACGTCGTCTTCAATAAGCTCGACAAAGTCGGGCTCGAAGATTTCTGCCTCGAACTGCACAGCTTCAAAGCGAACAAAAAGGCGGTGATCGACGAACTCGTTCAGACGCTCGAGACGCCGAAAAGCTCCGTCGCCGCCAACGCGGAGGAAGAGATTCGCCAGAAGAAAGACGCGCTTCAAAAACTCGACGCCTACGTCGAAGCGCTCCACAAGAAACGCGAGCCGATCGGTCTGTCGGTCTTCCAGATTCTTGAACGCTATTCCGAGCGACGCAAATCGCCCGACGTCGACTTCACGATCCCCGACGTTCTTTCCAAGGGGAGCGACTACCTTCTCGAATCGACGCGGCTCCTCGACGAATACGCGGCGTACGCGCCCGACCTCGGCGACGACTATCGACAAAGCGCTTGGTTCGGATTCGCCGCCCAGAATCTCGATTTCGACCAAAAGAACCGCTTGAAGTCGGACGTCGCGACGCTCGCCCAAGGCTTCGACGCCCTTGCGTCCGTCGTCGCGACGCTCCGAGAAAAGTACGGAACGAAGGAAGCGACCCTTGCGGAAGCGCGCAACCTCCAAAAGCTCCTCGCGTTCCTCGCGGAGCCCTACGTCGCGTCCTCGAATTATAGCGACGGCGACGTCGCAAATCTCGTCGCAAGCGTCGACGCGCGTTTGGAAGAAGTCGACAAGATTCGAACGCTGAGAAATCAACTCTCCGAAACGTTTTCCGAGACGCTTTTTACCGCCGGTCTCGACGGGAACGACCTGAAATTCCAGTTCGCGGTTAAGTTCAAGTCCGTCTTTTCCCGACTCTTTAGCGGCGATTACCGCAAACTCGTCGAGAAACTCCAGCCGCATATGAAGAACCCCGGCGCGCTGAAATACAAGGACGCGAAGGAAGCCGCCGAACGGCTCAAAGAACTCCAAGAGACGTCGCGGGCGTTCGAGAAAAACGCCAAGGGCGACAAAATCGACCTCTGCGCTCCGGGTTCGACGTCCGACCCCGTAAATCAAGAGCGCCGCGCCGCGTTCAAAGGGGACGCCGACGCGCTTGCGGCGAAGCTCAAACCAGTCGACGGCGTCGTCGCCCAAGTCGCCGCGCAATTCGACGCCGACGCCTTTAGCTTTGAGAAAAAGAGTCTCGACGAATGTCGCCAAAAGCTGACCGGGATTCTCGAAAACTTCGACAAGCTCGGCGCGTGGCTCGATTTTTCCGGCGTCCTGCGTCAACTCGACGCGGCGTCCCTCCGCGCTTTCGTCGACGCGGCGCTCGGAAACGGAGTCAAGCCCGACGCGACGTCCGACGCCTTCCGCAAGGTCTTCTATCGCCGATGGCTCGAGGCCGCGATTGCCGCCGACCCGACGCTGGCCTCCTTCACGCGAGCGCGACAGGACCAGGCGGTCGAAATCTTTGCGAAAAAAGACAGAACGCAGTACGAAATCAGCAAGGTTCAAATCAGGGCGGAGCTGTCGCGGAAACGCCCGAACCTCGACCTTATCGCCGGCGGCGGCTCGGTCGCGTTTTTAAAGCGCGAAGGGCAGAAGAAACGCAAGCAGGCGTCGGTGCGCAAACTCCTCGCGGAGGCGGGCGAGCTGATTCAGACGCTCAAACCGTGCTTCCTCATGTCGCCCCTGAGCGTCAGCTCGCTCCTCGACCCCGACAAAATCAAATTCGACGTCGTGATCTTCGACGAGGCGTCGCAGGTCTTCCCGCAGGATGCGCTCGGCGCGATTTACCGCGCGAAGCAGCTGATCGTCGTCGGCGACTCCAAACAGATGCCGCCGACCAACTTCTTCAACGCCGCGATCGAATCCTCAGACGACGAGGACGACGAAGTCGCCGATTTCGAGTCGATCCTCGACGTCAGTAGCGCCGCGTTCCCGTCGGAAAGGCTCTCGTGGCACTATCGAAGCCGCTACGAACAGCTCATCGCCTTCTCGAACGTCAACTTCTACGAAGGAGAACTCTCAACGTTCCCCTCGACGGCGATCGATCGCGGTCCCGACGGTATCGGCGTCGATTTTTATCACGTCGACGGCGGCGTCTTCGACCGCAAGACCAAGACGAACCGCAAAGAGGCGGAGAGAGTCGTCGAACTTGTCTTTGAAAGTATCGAAAACTATCCCGACCGCAGTCTCGGCGTCGTCGCCTTTTCCAACGCGCAGCAGAAGCTCATCGACAGTCTGATCACGAAAAAACGCGTAGAGAAACCGGACTTCGAAAGCTTCTTTAAAGCGGACGCGCCCGAACCGTTCTTTGTCAAGAACCTCGAAACCGTCCAAGGGGACGAGCGCGACGCGATCATCTTCAGCGTCGCCTACGCGAAGGGGTCCGACGGACGTTTCATTCAGAACTTCGGACCGCTCAACCGCGAAGGGGGCGAGCGGCGTCTGAACGTCGCGATTACGCGCGCGAAAAAGAACGTTCAGCTTGTCTCGTCGATTCGCCATGCGGACATTAACCTCTCGGGAACGAAATCGGTCGGCGTCAAACTCCTGCGCGATTATCTCAACTACGCGGAAAACGGCGAAAAGACGCTCGTTCGTCCCGCGCCCTCCGGGGCGAAAGAAGAACGACTCGACGCGCTGGAAAAGGAGATCGCCGAATTCCTCCGAGAAAACGGCTACGTCGTCGATCGCGAAATCGGCTGCTCCAGTCGAGTCCTTGAAATCGGCGTCAAAGACGCCAAAAATGACGACGCGTCCAATTACGTCATGGCGATCGAATGCGACGGCGATACGTATCGCAGCTTCAAGAACGCGCGCGATCGCGACGTCACGCGAAGATCGGTTCTCAGCGGCATGGGCTGGAGCTACTATCGAGTATGGTCCGTCGAATGGTTCGAGAATAAAGAAGCGGAAAAGGAACGACTTCTAAAGGCGGTCGACGCCGCCGTCGCCAAAGCGCAAGTCGCGGCGGAAAAGAAGCCCAAAGCCGCCGACGCGCCCGTCAAAGCGCCGGTCGTCGAATCGGCGCCGGAAAAAACTTCGGAACCGACGACGCCCCCCTCCCCCGCCCCGACCGTCGCCGACGCCCCGCAGGCGCTCAACGACTTCGAAATCGCGGATCAGGAGCGAGATCGCGGATTCGAGGAATACAGTCAGGTCGACGCCCTAGAAACGATCAAGAAACACGGCGCGTACTTCAAAAACGCGATCCGCGAGATTCTCGAAACGGAGGCGCCCCTCTCGGAAGACGCGCTGCTTAAACGAATCGCGCCCTTCTTCGGCGGGAAGACCGCGTCCAAAAGCGTCGCCAACGAATTCGATATTCGAATGGTTCTTTGCGAAAAAGAGGTCGGAATCGTTCGCCGCGACGGGTTCCTTTATTTGAAGGATCAAGAGGAGATCAAGCTCCGCGTTCCGGGCGACAAGCGCGACGTCAAATATATCGCGCTTGAAGAACTTGCCGCGGGACTTTTCACGTTGATCGAACAGAACGCGCCGGTTGCGAAGGACGGAGTTTATAAGACGCTCGCCACGCTCCTCGGAACGTCGAGGACGGCAAACGTCGTCGCGAGATTCGACGAGGCGCTCGCGCTTCTGAAGGAACAGAATAGAATCGCGGAACAAGACGATCTCCTTAAATTGGCGGAATCTAAGAACTAACGCTCCGCCGCTGCGCGACGTGAAATTTACGACGACAGTCCGACGCGTTCAACGACGCGTCGGGCTTTTATATGGTCGTAATCTGTCCTATCTGGTAATTTTTTTAGAATTTTTCTTTTCGAGCGTCCGACCGCGAATTCGCCGGTCCGGAAGAAGATTCGGCGCGCTTTCCGCCGCTGCGCGGCGCGTCAAATAAGAAAAAATCCTCTTGCGCGAGGCGCCGCGAACGATATAGTAAACGCGTCCTCGCTACGGGGACGGTATTCCAGATTTTCTGAAATATCTTCTTAATTTACTTTGTGTTAGGACGCTGGAATTATCGTTTCAGACGTCCGGGGAGCGCGTTGGCGCGCTCTCTGTCGAGTTTCGACAACCGCATGTGATCATGCTTAGAAAGGTTTATTTCACACACGTCTAACGAAAGGACGAAACAATGAACACGCCGTTGAATGAATTGGAAAACGGTTCCAAAAAAGAGAAGTCTAAGGCGTCGCGAAGAACGCCGAAAATCAGCGTCGACGCGCCGGGCCGCGCCGCGTCGATTGGGGCGCGCATACGAAAACTGCGGCTCGCGCTCGGGTATACGCGTCCGGCGTTTAGCGACGCGATCGGCGTAGCCTCCTCCGCGCTGATCGCGTGGGAGACGAACGCCGTCGACCCGTCGTCCGCGGCGCTCGACGCGCTCTGCCGGACGTTCGCCGTCGATCGCGAATGGCTCGAAACGGGCGAAGGACGGCCCTTCCCCGACTTTATGAACGCGGCGCAGAGCTTTACGCTCTGTCCGAAAATTCCGTTTTTGCGCGACGAAAACGTGCCGTTCGACGCGAAGACGCGCGAAAAGACGCGACGGTTCGTCGACGCGCTCACGCCGCGCCAGCGCGACCGCGCGCTCCTTTTCTACACGGACCTCGTCGCCGCGCTCGCGGGAACCGACGCAAAGGCGCCGAATTCCACCGCGCGCGCGTAAAAACCCGCTCCCGCTGGTCGCTAGCGTCAGCGACAAGGCAAGCCGACCAATAAGAAGCAAAGATTCGCTCTACGCGTTGAACATATAGTCGAAGTTATTTGCTAATCTTACTCAACGCGTAGTTTATCAAATCGTCTCCGATATGGCGATTGGCCTTCTTGAGACAGTCTAACGCTTGTTTGGCGTCCAATCGGGTAAGAAGACTATCTTCGTACGCGAACAACAGGACGCCGATTGTTCCCATGACGTATAGGTTCAACGTTTTTGCAACTTGCCGACCGCGAGCCTCGTCCATTAAGAGGACGTCGCCGCCTTTTTCGTTGGCGTAAGCGATCGCCTCGCTTTCTCCTTGATCTAACCCGGATGCGTTCCGTAAATCGTCCACAATTCCCTGATTTACCGAAACAACTTTGATAAAGCGACTATTTATAATTTGCGACGCCTCTTCTTGAAATTTATGGTTGGTTGTAAGTTCTCTATAGACCGCTTCCGGTATAAGAACTTCTTGAAAAAGCGGCTCCAATATTCACAATTTTGAAGCCTTCATCAGAGAAATAAGAGGCGTGGCGTCGGACACGACAATCATTTCGTTCTCTTCTCCCTCAGTTGCGCAAAGCCGGCGATTTCTTCGTCCAGTTCTTCGCGCGTTTGATTGAGATAAGGAATTCCTAATTGATCGTAACAATCGATAAGATCAAGTTTAGGAACGCCAAGGATCTCGGCCGCCCTGCCGTGAGAAATAACGCGACGACGAATCAAGGGATATAATAACATTGCGCGTTGTTCAAAGGCGACGTTTTCTTCAACGCCTTGGAGATACGGCGTCATCTCCTTCGGTACGGAAATCGGCGTTACGATCGTTTCCATAGAATCAGCTCCAATCTGCCAATCCGACGTTTCCCCGATATAAAGTAAACAGAAGGGGCGAAAATAATTTTGTGTGACAATACTTGTTTGAAGACTTAACTCAGGCGTTCGGCGCCGTTAAAGTCGCAAAGTCTCTTCCGATTAGTATACACCTCGACTCGACGGGCTCAAGCCCGCTATTAAAACGACTCGTTTTTAGAAAAAAGACAAAACGGGCGCGACGTTGAGGCGAACGGTTCGCGCTACCGCGCGCGCGTAAAAACCCGCTCCCGCTGGTCGCTAGCGTCTGCGACAAGGCAAGCCGACCAACGGGAGGCGAAAACATACGCATGAACGGCCGCTCATGATAAAACCCGCCTTCGGCGGGCGGCCGCGGCGGCGCCGCATGCGTAGCGCCGCGTGTTCGGTAAGCGACCAACGGGAGCGAAGATTCCCCCTCCGCGCGGCAGCGCGAACCGTCTGCGGCGACGTCGCCGCTAGATTGTCATGGCGCGGCGGTTGGCCCAGACTTGCGCGGCGTTGATGAGGAGCAGCGTAAGAAACGAGGCGACGAGCGTCACGAGCGCGACGAGCGCCGCCGCCTGGAGATTGTTTTCTTCGACTTTTTCGAAGATCACGGTTGAAATCGTTTGCGTCTTGCCGGGGATCACGCCGCCGATGAAGATAACGGTGCCATATTCCCCGAGCGCGCGCGCGAACGCCATCGCGAACCCGCTGATGTGCGCGGGGAGCAGACACGGGAAGATCACGCGACGAAAGGTCTGCCAGCGGGACGCGCCGAGACTTGCGGCGGCCTCTTCGACCTCGCGATCGAAGTCTTCGAGCGCGGGCTGCAGCGTTCTAATGACGAACGGCAGCCCGATGAAGATGAGCGCGAGGGTCACGCCGATCTCAGTATTGCGGATTCCAAAGGGCATATAGCGTCCGATCCAGCCGTTTTCGGAATAAATGCGCGCGAGCGCGATGCCGGAGACGGCGGTCGGAAGCGCGAAGGGCAGATCGATCATCGCGTCGAGCAGCCGGCGCCCGGGAAACCGATAGCGCATGAGCGTCCACGCGACGATCAGTCCGAAGAACGCGTTGACGCACGTCGCGATGAAGGACGTCCGAAACGTCAGATAGAACGCGCGCTTCACGAACGTGTTCGACATAATCTCGCACGCTCTTTCAAAGGAGATTCCGGCGGAGACGACAAAAAGTCCCGTAAGCGGAATGAGCACGACGAGACACAGATAGGTAATCGTGAATCCCATCGTGATATTGAAACCGGGCAGAACGCTGTGCTGAACGATTTTCATCTCATATCCCCGCCGTACTCGTCTTTCGATTGAATCATTATTTCTTATTCGCGAAATCCGCGAGCATCTTGTCGAAGAACCCGTTCTCGCCGAAATGCTCCTCTTGCGCGACCCGCCAGCCGCCGAAGATTTCGTCGATCGTAAAGAGCGTCGTCTCGGGGAAGTCGCCCTTGAACTTCTCAAAGACCTCTTCGGAGTACGGGCGATAGTGATTCTTGGCGATCAATTCCTGCGCTTCGGGCGAATAGAGGTAGTTCAGGTATTCTTCGGCGATATCGCGCGTTTTGCGCGCGTCGGCGACGGAGTCGACGATCGTCACGGGCGGCTCGGCCTTGATGGAGAGTTCGGGCACGACGATCTCGAGCGCGTCGCCGGAGTAGGACTTCGCGAGAATCGCTTCGTTTTCCCACGCGAGGAACGCGTCGCCGACGCCGTTCTTGACGAAATCGTCGGTCGCGCCGCGCGCGCCGGACTGCATTCCTTGCGCGAACGCGTTGAGGAAGACTTTCTCTGTGAACTCAAACGCCGCTTTCTGCGCGGCGTCGATTTTCTCCTGCGGGATTGTTCCCGCCTTGAACGCGTCGAGACCTCCGTCGGCGGCGAGCGCCTTATTGAGCGCGTGGCCCCAGACGGCGAGGTAATTCCACCGCGCGCCCCCGGACGTCTTCGGGTTCGGCGTCACGACCTTAACGTCGGGGCGCGTCAGGTCGTCCCAGCCCTTAATTCCTTTCGGGTTCCCTTTGCGGACAAGAATCACGATCGTCGAGACGTAAGGGCAGCTGTTGTTCGGAAGTCGCTTCTGCCAGTAGGAATCCGATTTGGAATCTTCCGCGCCGGCGGCGAACAACCCCGCCTTCGCGACGAGATCGACGTCGGACGCGAGCGCGAGCGTCACGACGTCCGCCTCGAGTCCTTGCGTCACCGCGCGCGCCTGCGCGCCGGAGCCGCCGTTGCTCGTCTCCGCTTCGATCGTCTCGCCCGTCTTCTCTTGCCAATGCTTCACGAAGAGTTCGTTGTACGCTTTATAAAGTTCGCGCGTCGGGTCGTAGGAGACGTTGAAAACCTTGCGCGTTCCGCCGTTGGCGCCGGGCTTGCAACCGACGACAAAACAGCCGATCGCGACGACGGCGAGTAAAAGAACGCATATATTGCGCTTTGTCATAATCTTGGTCAATCCTTTCCCAGTTTTCGGGACCGACGGGAGCTTTTCATTAGGTGTGAGACGACCGATTCGCATTGTCAAAAATTCGCCTCGACTCCTCGTCTGAGTTTTATCGGCAAAGGGTATCATAGCGAATCGATAGATTTTGGAAAGACCGAATAATTGACATAATCGATAAAAACGTCAACTTCGTCGGCGGCGGCGGTCGGTCTCTTGACTGTTGACGTCGTCGTTCTTTCGGCGTACACTGCGTATAACGTCGCGCGCGGCGTTTATATTTGAATAGCGCTTATTACAAGGAACGGCGCGAGCGCGGCCGGCGAGTCGCGTTTTCTTCGGAATCTATTCTCGCGCCGTCGGAGCGCGGAAGGAGAAACGATATGTCACGTCTGTTATTATTGGTCCTTACGGCGACGCTCGCGCTATCGAGTTCGGCGTTCGCGCAGGTTCCTTCCAACAACCCGAACGATTACGCGGGAACCGATTCCGAACGAATCGCCGCCGCCGTCGACGCCGGGGTCCAATATCATAACGGAACGGTCGTTATTCCGCCGCGCGTTCCAGACGAGGTCGCCGATCGGGATTACTGGCTTCTCGATTCCGCGATTCTTCTCCCCTCCGACACGACGCTCACGCTAAAATCCTGCACGCTGAAGCTCTCCGACAAATGTCGCGACAACTTCATCCGCAGCGCGAACTGCGGCGCGGGAATCGAGAAGGTCGCGCCGATTAAAAACGTCTGCGTCGTCGGGAGCGGCGACGCGAAACTCGTCGGCGCGGATCATCCTCGGGCGACAGGCGACAGCGGCAAGAAACTCGGGGAGCGCACGTACGGGACGGACGCGGGCAAAGAGGGCGAATCGCAGACGGGAGACTGGCGCAATATCGGGATTCTTTTCGCGAACGTCGACAAGTTTACGATTAGGAACTTGACGATCGTCGGCGCGCACGCATGGAGCGTTTCGCTCGAAAAATGCGCGAACGGGATCGTCGAAAACCTGCGATTCGATTCGACGGAGACGCGCGAGATCGACGGTCGGAACGCCAAGGTTCTCAACGTCGACGGGCTCGACCTTCGCAAAGGTTGTCGCAATATCTTCGTCAAAGGGATTAGCGGACGCACGGGCGACGACCTCGTCGCGGTCACGGCGATCGTTCCTAAGGCGAAGGAAGGCGGCGTATTCGGCTCGACGGAGGTTTGCGACTATTCGGAGGAGGAGAATCTCGACGTCCATAACGTCGAAATTCGCGACGTCGCCGGATACGCGGCGGGCGGTCATCAGATCGTCCGGCTTCTCAACGGTTCGGGAATCAAGCTCTACGACGTCCTCGTCGAGAACGTCGTAGACGAGTCGCCGGCGGGCGTCGTCGATCGCGCGACGGTTCGAATCGGCGACGCAAACCCCGCGTGGGGCGGCGTCACGCCCTTGGGCGACGCTTACGCCTTCACGATTCGCAATATCGAGTCGCGCTCGCGTCAGGCGATTCTGATCGCGGGGTCGCTGGCAGACTCTTCGATCGAGAACGTCAAAGACTACAACCCGGAGTCGCAGGGCGTCTGTTACGAGTCGGGCGTCGACAACGTGAGGAACGTCCGCGTCGAGGGCGTCGTTCATGTCGACGACGCTCCTGTTTCGAGCCCGAAAGCGCGCGATTAACGCGGAATTTGAATTGGGGGAAGGTATGACGGAAGAAAGCAAAAACCAAACACGCGTCGCCCGTCGCGACGACTGGAAAACAAAGCTCATGCCTGAGCGTCATGCGACTTTCACGCTCAACAGGTCTTTTAGCGACGAGGAAATGACCGCGCTCCGCCGCGGCAATATCCCACAGTCGATGGAAGACAAATGGTTCTGGTATATGGAAGGCTCGACTCTTTGGGTTCATCGCAGCTGGACGGGATACTGTATTTACCGAATCGACTTTAAAGACGACGACCGTCATGTCGTAACGGTCAACCGCGATCCGCAGCAGTACGAGAGCGCCGGCGTCGAAGCGGATCTCAAGTCTTTAAACAAACTCTTAGACTGGCAGACCCAGACCCCCTATGATCGCTATAACGAGTGGCTTTCGGAAACATACGACGCGTTAAAGAGAACGCGCAAGTCGTAGCGCCCGCGACGTCGCGGGGGACGGTTCGCGCTACCGCGGTCGCGACGTCGCGACGGACAGTTCGCGCTACCGCGCGCTTGATTCGGTTTTCGCTCCCGTTGGTCGCTTGCCGAACACAGAACGCCTAGTTTATTGGGTTAGACGTCCGCGCCAACGAGCGGCGATCTAGAGTTTTCGCCAGTTCGCACTCAAGCGCTATCACGCGCCATGAGGCAAATATCGCGGTCCAGCGCGCTTGCGCTGGCGACGTCGGAGGCTCAATAGGATGAAATACGACAAGACAATACGGCTGAAGGACGGGCGGACGCTTCGTTTGAGAAACGGAGTTGAACAGGACGCGAGGACCGCGCTGGAAATTTTTATCCTCGGTCATGAACAGACGGATTATCTCCTCTCGTACCCGGACGAAAACGACATGACCGTCGACGAGGAAGCGCAATTTCTCGCGAAGAAGGCGGCGAGCGCCGACGAAATCGAACTTCTCGCGTATATTGGCGACAGAATCGTCGGGCTTGCCGGAATTGAAAAAATCGGAACGTTTGATAAAATAAGACGCCGTGCAACGCTCGGGCTTCATGTAGATCAAAATTTCTGGGGACTGGGAATCGGGCGAGCGTTGACGCGAGCGTGCGTCGAATGCGCGAGGATTGCGGGGTACGCGCAGCTAGAGCTTGAGGTCGTCGCGGAAAATCAGCGCGCGATCGCTCTTTATCAAAGCGAGGGCTTTGTCGAATACGGGCGCAACCCGCGGGGATTCTATTCGCGACTGACCGGCTGGCAGGAATTGACGCTCATGAGATTGGAACTCGACTGACCGCGACGCCGCGGAGTAGTTCAGATATCGTAGTGAAACGAAGAAGAAAAGGGGAAAGAGGTCTATCAATGATTCTTTGGACAATTCAAGACGAAGCGTCTTACAAGACGCTTTTAAAGAAAGGCGTTTACCGTTGCGACTTACGGAGCGAGGGGCTTCCCGATTTTAAGCCCGCGTACGATTGGATGGTCGCCCAAATGATTCGGCGAATTGGCGCCAAACCGCGCGGCGTCGTCTATCCGATATGGGCGTGGTTCCTGTGGACGAGGGATTGTAAAAAACCGAATCTTGGCTGGTTTATTAAAAACTGCGGGGAAAAAGGCCAACGATTTGTCCGATTGGAACTTGAAGTTCCAGACAAAGACGTTCTCCTCTCTGATTTTGACGTTTGGCATTCCATTCTAAACAACCAGCTTATTTCGTATTCAAACGAGGAAGACGACGAGTTAGAAGAGCAATATCAAACTCTTCCCGAGCCTCAACGTCGAGAAATGAAGGAAAAGAATTGGGAACGCGTTTTTGACGTCGAATACGTCCCTAACAATTGGCGCGGTCGCGGCGAATCAATTCAGGCGACCTTCTGGGAACTGCGGCTCGAATACGTCCGTAAAGCGACGCCCTTCACGTCCAAATCGCCGCTTTGCGATTCGTCCGGCGCGCCCCTTATCTCCTGCACCACAAATTCAAGCCGAAAAAACAAAGGTTTGGGAGTTCTCAAATCGCGGAAACGCGTTCCCAAGCCTCGTCCTAAAAAGATTCCCGCAAAGGTAAATAAAACGCGGAGCGTCGGCAAAAGCGTGAGAAAGAGAGTCTACCGAATCCCCGACAATAGGGACGCCACGCTCCATAGGGACGCTACGCTCCTAGAACTCTTATATTTGGACGCGCGTTATGGGAACGCGCGTTCCGAAAGATTTTCCGCGATGTTTCCTCGCCAAAGAGAATCCATTTTTACGCCGGAATGGCTCCTTCTCGAAAAAAGACGGGCTTCCGAGCGGATGATCGCAGAATTGCTGAAACAAACAAAGGCGACGTTAGAAAAAGCAGAACGCGAAGATTCTCCGCGCAACGGCGACTTAGAAAAAGGAAACGAAGAACATGAGCAATAAGAACGTCGTAATTCGCCGCGAAACAGAGCGCGACTATCGCGCGGTTGAGAACCTCGTTCGGGAGGCGTTTTGGAACGTCTATCGACCGGGCTGTTTAGAGCATTTCGTTTTGAATCGCTTCCGGGAAAACCCCGACTTTATCCCGGAATTGTCCTTCGTCATGGAACAAGACGGACGGCTAATCGGTCAGAACGTGTTCGTAAAGGCCTCGATCCGCGCCGACGACGGAAGGTCGATTCCGATCTTGGCGATGGGGCCGATTTGCGTCGCGCCGGAGTTGCAGCGTCAGGGCTACGGTAAGACGCTGTTAGACTATACGCTCGAACGCGCGGCGGAATTTGGCTGCGGAGCGCTCTGTTTCGAGGGAAATATCGACTTCTACGGCAAGAGCGGCTTCGTCCGCGCGAGCGAGTTCGGAATCCGCTACGCCGGACTCCCCGAAGGCGCCGACGCGTCCTTCTTCCTCTGCAAAGAGCTGACGCCCGGCTATCTGACGGGCGTCTCCGGGGAATACTCGCCCCCAGAATGTTATTTCGTCGCCGACCGCGAACCGGAAGCGTTCGAACGCTACGAGTCGCAGTTCCCGCCCAAAGAAAAATTGCGGCTGCCGGGACAGATCTTTTAGCGCCGGTCGTCGAGCGCCAAACGGTTTTACAAAATCTAACGAAAGATCGCAAACGTTGCGACGACTTTGATCGCGGGACGGGCGAGCGCTTTGTCGGTTCGGACGACGATCGCGGCGCAGCGCGCTTGGCAGAGCCCGCAACCGACGCAGCGCTCCGCGCGAACGACCGGCGCCAAAAAGCCGACGTCCTCAATTGGGCGGCCGTTCTCGTCGATTTGCGTTCCGACCGCTACAAATTCGATCGCGTCGTATCCGGCCCGCGCGCATTCGTCGACGCAAAGCCGACAGTCCGCGACGCCGGCGTGCGGAAGGCAAGTCGTTCGGTCGACGGTCGCAAGTCCGAGGACGAAACGTCTCTTTTCGGCGATCGTCAACGGACGAATCGCGCCGGTCGGGCAAACGCGTCCGCAGTTCGCGCACGACGGCTCGCACCCCGACCAGTCGGCGTTCAACGTCGGGGTCGCGAGCCGCGCTAGACCGCCCTCGACGTCGATCGGCCTTAGCGCGTCGTTCGGACAGGCGCGGAGGCACTCGCCGCAACGAACGCAGCGGCGTAAAAAATCGCGTTCCGAAACGGAGCCCGGAGGTCGAACAACCGGTTCCGACGCAAGCGCCGATTTCGTCGCAATCCGACCGAGCGCCGCTCCGCCGACCGCCGACGCCGCGAGTCCTCCGAACCAGACCAGCGCTCGACGGCGTTCGAGCCGCTTCGCGTCGACCGCGCCGGTCGGGACGCCGGAACCGTTTGCGCGCGTCGTTTTGAGGGGCGCGACGCGTCCGAACGAAATTGCGCGGCGCGGGCAGACGTCGGCGCAGTTTCCGCAAGACGCGCAATTCGCGTTGATTTGGACGGCGTCGGCGCGCCACGCGTCGACCGCGTCGAAGGAACAAACGCTCGAACATTGTCCGCAGCCGACGCAGCGCTCGCCGTCGACCGAGTATCCAAAAACGCGCAGGCGAGCCAACATGGCGAAGATCGCGCCCGCCGGACAAAGCCAGCGGCAGAACGTCCGGCGTCCGAGCGTTCCGAGCGCCAAGACGGCGAGAAACACGGCGACCGAAACGATGGCGCCGGTCGTCGGAACCGGAACCTGACCCCAGCCGCGATACGCCGCCGTTTGAACGGGTCCAAGCGTCGCGCCGACGTTTCGCGTTAGGGTCGCGATCGGCGAAAACCAGCCGACAAGCGCGACTCCTCCGCACGACGCCGCAATCAGCCCGACGGCGAAAAGCGCCCGAAAACGCCCGGAGACGCCTGAACGCGCGCCCGATTTTCGGCGCCGCCTTTGTACAAGCCGTCGAATCGGCGAGCAAAGAAAATCGGCAAAGTCGACGACGGCGCCCATCGGACAAAACCAGCCGCAAAACGCCCGGGCAAAAAGAACCGACAAGAGAAGAACGCACCCCGAGACGACAAGCGTCGTCCGCGCGCCCGAACGCCAAGCCGCCGCGACGCCGCCGACGCAAACGTCCGTCGCGAGCGCCGTCGACGCCGGGCCGAATCGCGCCGTTCGTTCGGTCAGACGCCGCGCGCAAGCGTCGGGAAGAGCGGTCGGGTCGCTTTCGCAAACCGTCAATTCGCCGAACGTCGTCGCCAGCGCGTCGAGCCGTTCTTCGTCGAGCGCCGCGATCGGTTCGAACGTCGCGGAACTGGACGATTCCGAATCGACCGGCGAATTCGGCTCGCTGAGAAACGCGTCGACGACGCGAAATTCACCGAACGAAATCGGCTCGTCGACCGTCGCGTCGAGAAGCCAGCGCGTTTCTCCGATCGACGGAACTCTTTCGAACGCGGGCGCTTGCAGTTTGACGCGCCCCGTTCCACCGTCGACTTCAAGGGGAATCCAACCGTCCGAACGGCGCGGCGCCGTCGTCGGATAGGGCTGACAAACCCAAAAGAGCAAAACGCTAAACCAAGCGACGGCGAGCGCGCGCGTCGCGATTCGAGCGATTCGCCGCGTTCCACCTTTCGCGCTCATCGGTTTTTCCTCTCGCTCGCGCGCGTCGGTCGCGTCGATTTAGTCGTTTTATCGCGCTCGTTTTCAATAGCTTCGGAGAGCGCCTTCGCGGTCGCGTTGACGATCGCTTCCGACGTGGCGGTCGCCGAACTGACGGCGTCGACCTCCTTTAGACTTTGTTTCTCGACGATTTGACGCGGAATATCGACGATCGACGAGTAATATTGCTTTTCCTGATGCTCGACGACCTCGACCGACGCGATTTTACCGCTCGAAACGACGATCTTAACGCGAACATTGCCGGCGAAACCGACGCCGTCGCCGTAGTAAACGCCGTTCGGGACTTTCGTCAGGTCGAGTCGTTCGAAGGTTTCGATTCCTATAATGTTCGCTCGGGCGCGTTTCGTATTGCGCTCCATTTGTTCGACGGTTCGGTCGGGCGTCGCCTCGACGGCTAAAACACGACGGTAATACTCGATCGCTTTATCGTAATCGCCCGCCGCGCGACAGGCGTCTCCGGCGTAAACAAACGCGTAATCGGGGCGATTCCCCTGCGCCAACCGTTCCGCGAGCTTCAACGCCTCGTCGAGTTCGCCCATTTCCGTCAAGACCTTGATCCAAGGGAACTGGTCGGGCGTTTTCGCGTAAACGTCGAGCGCCGCCTTTTTCGAGCCGAGCCGCCAATAGCATTCGCCGAGATAGGGGCCGAGCCAAGGCGCGGACGCGGGATCGTCGTCGAAACCGCTCAAACGCCAATAGTACGCGGCGCGCGGGTAATCTTGGAAGAATCGAAAATAGAATTCGCCGGTCGCTTGGTCGATTCGTCGAACGACTTCCGCGTCGTTTTTGTTCCGTTCGCGCATAAACTCCGCGAGCTTGACCGCCGACTTCCAACGATCGCGGTTCGGGTTGATCACGTCCCAAACGTACTGTCCGAAATTGCGGTTCGCGTCCCAACCGTCGACGTCTTTAGGAAAGCTTAAATCGAGCGTCGGCGGATATTCGAGCGGCGTCGATTTAAGCCAATCGGGCGCCGTTTTTCCGATTCGATCGATCATTTCAAAGACTTCGCGCGGCGAACGTTCCGCGCGTTTTTCGGCGACGGACTCCTCGGCGGCTATTTTTCCGGCGGCTGAATCGTTGAGAACGCGGCGTTTGCCGTCTTGCTCGATCGAATAGATTCGGTTTTTGGGAATAGTGCGTTTAACGACGCGCCCGGCGACGGTCGTTTCGATCTCGACGGCCGTCGCCGTTTCGGAAACGATCGTTCCCGTCCCCTTTTTACCGGTCGTCAAAATGATCTCGTCCGCGAAGGCGCTTCCGCTAAAAATCGCCGCAAAAGCCAAACCGGCGACGACCGCTCCGCCTAAGAATATCGCCAATTTTTTCGCTTTAACCAATTTCATTCGAGCGCCCCTCACGTTGCATGGAACGCCGCTCTTTCCGTCGGCGTTGGAGATCTCGATGATTTCCAGTTCCGGCTTCATGTAGAGTTCGGCGACTTCAAGCGTCTTTTTCACGGTTTATTCATCCCACGCGTAAATATTCTTAAAAAAGCGTTTAGGGCTTATCCTAGAACAAAAAAAAGGATAAGCCGCCGCAGTTGTATTAGGTATAGAGCCGCTCTGCTCTTGAGTCAATAAGATACGCGAGGGTTCGATCATTTTTTTTAACGAAAACCAAATGTTCCGGAAACGTTTTAGCGCGGTCGTTTTCAAACCGCTTTCAAACTCCAACGATTTGACGCTGTCAATTCCAAAACCTATAATAACGCGTGAGAGCGTCGCGGCGGTTTTTTCGCCGTTGGAACGCTCAGACAGAAACGATTGAGGAGCGAAGAAACATGGGCGAGAGTTTGATCGTCTATTTCAGCAGGACCGGCGAGAATTACGGGGTCGGTTACGTCGACAAGGGCAACACGGAGATCGTCGCGGAATACGTTCAGGAGCTGACGGGCGCGGATCTATTCAAGGTCGAGCCGACGGTTCCATATTCGGACAAGTACGACGTCTGCATTAAGGAGGCGAAGGAACGGATCGGGGCGGCGCCGATTCAGGCGACGCCGCCGGATCTCGCGCCCTACGATACGGTCTTTATTATGAGTCCTATTTACTGGGGGACCTACGCGCCGGAAATCGAGACGGCGATTAAAGATTTGGACTGGACCGGGAAGAAGGTTCGCGTCGTCTCGACCCATGAAGGCTCCGGGCTGGGTAAGATGGTCGCGGACGTGACGAGAATCTGCAAGGGCGCCGACGTTGACAAGACCGGGCTGGCGATCAAAGGTTCGCAGGCGAAGTCGTCGAAAAGCGCGGTCGCGAACTGGCTGTGAAGAAGGAAACGTCCATGGACGAGATCAAGAATTACGACAAAGCGGCGGAAATCATCAAGACGGCGATTTTACAGAGCCAGTATGACGCGGCGCGCTCGGTGAACGAGAAGCAGCTGGCGCTCTATTACGGCGTCGGGAAATACATCTCGCAGAATTCAAGAAAGGGCTTCTGGGGAAAGGGCGCCATTGACGCCATCAGCGAAAGGCTGGACAAGGCACTGCCCGGACTGCGAGGATTTACTTCACGTAATCTGCGGTATATGCGGACTTTTTACGAAGAATGGGAAATATTGGATTTTGCCGATCGGTCCCAAAACACATTGGAAAATGAATCCGGCAATTTGGAACTTATGAATTCCAAATTAGAAAACGCCGCCATCGCGCCAATTTGGAACTTGCAAGTTCAAAATTACCGGGACTTCCCGATGGACGCGTTTCTGCACATAGGGTTTACTCATCACAGAGTAATTCTTGGAAAAGCAAAAAGCATAGAAGAACGCCTATATTATATCAGGCGTTGCGCCAATGAGCATCTTACGGTGGAGTCGTTAAAAAGCAGCCTCGCCGCAGACGACTATCGTCGTCAAGGCGCCTTGCCAAACAATTTCGCGCGGACGCTTCCGGCGTCAGAACAGGCTTTTCGCGCTGTCAACGCGTTTAAAGACGAGTATCTCCTAGACTTCATCAACGTGGAGGAACTTGGCGTCCGCGACGTCCAAGACGTGGACGAGCGGACGGTAGAGAACTCCATCATCCATAACGTGAAGAATTTCATCCTCGCTTTCGGAAAGGACTTCGCATTCGTTCGAAACCAGTATCATCTGGACGCGTTCGGAGAAGACCAGTACATAGACCTTCTGTTTTTCAACCGTGAACTGAACTGTCTTGTGGCGGTAGAACTGAAGACCGGAAAATTCAAGACGTCCTATTTGGGACAGTTGCAGGGCTACCTGAGCGTACTGGACGGATTTGAGCGGAAGCCGCATGAGAATCCGTCCATCGGGCTTATTCTCTGCAAGGACATGAACAAATCCTTCGTGGATTATGTGATTCATGATTACGCCAAACCGATGGGGGTCGCAACCTATAAGACGTCCAAAGATATGTCGGACGAGTTGCGGAAAGCCTTGCCCGACGTCGAGGCGTTGAGAAAGCTGCTGGACGACCAGGAAGAATAAGGATGACAAGGCAACGGGAGGCCGCGAGGGAGTTCGCCGAATATTGGAAGACGAGGGGCTGCGAGAAGGGCGAGACGCAGTCGTTCTGGCTCGCGCTCCTTCGCGACGTCTTTGGCGTCGACCAGCCGGAAAAGTCGATCGTTTTCGAAGGGCAGGTCAAGGTCGACAAACCCAACTCGCCGACGCCGGCGCGGCAGACGAACTTCATCGACGCGAGAATCCCGAAGACGAAGGTTCTCATCGAACAGAAGAGCGCCAACGTCGATCCGTGCAAACCGGAGAAACGGTCGGACGGCTCGACGCTCGCTCCTTATCAGCAGGCGAAGAAATACGCGGCGGAACTCCCCTTCTCCAGACGTCCGCGATGGATCGTCGTCTGCAACTTCCGCGAGTTCCGCGTTCACGACATGGAGACGCCCGACGCGGAGCCCCTCGTCGTCAAACTCGAAAACCTTCCGAGGGAATACCATCTGCTTAGCTTCCTCGTCAAGGAACAAAACGGGGCGCTCGACCATGAGACGCAACTCTCGATCACGGCGGGCGAAATCGTCGGGCGAATCTACGACGCGTTCCTGAAGGAATACAAAAACCCTGATAATCCCGCGTCCCAGCGAAGTCTCAACATCCTCTGCGTCCGGCTCGTCTTCTGTCTCTACGCGGAGGACTCGGGCGTCTTCGAACGGAACCAGTTTCACGACTATCTTGACGCCAACCGTTTCGACCCTCGCGAAGCGCTGATAAAACTCTTCAACGTTCTCGATCAGAAAGAAGAAGAGCGCAACCCATACCTCCCGCCGCTTCTCGCCGCGTTTCCTTACGTCAACGGCGGGCTCTTTAAGGACGAAGACGTCGAAATCCCGACGATCACGCCGAAAATCCGCGAACTCATTCTCCGCGACGCGAGCGAACAATTCGACTGGAGCGACATTAACCCGACGATCTTCGGCGCCGTCTTCGAGAGTACGCTCAACCCGACGACACGCCGTCAAGGCGGGATGCACTACGCCTCTGTTGAGAACATCCACAAGGTCGTCGACCCACTCTTCCTCGACGAATTACGAGAGGAGTTCGAAAAAATCCGCGCGCTTAAGCAGCCGAATGTTCGCCGCGAACGGCTTACCGAATTTCAAGAGAAACTCGGTTCGCTGACCTTTCTCGACCCCGCCTGCGGCTCCGGAAATTTCCTTACTGAAACGTATCTCTCCCTCCGTCGACTCGAAAACGAAGCGTTGCGACTGATTTACCCCGAACGCGTCGTCTTTTCCGCGAATGAAAAAGGAGGCGTCGTGAAGGTTTCGCTCGACCAATTCTACGGGATCGAAATCAACGACTTCGCCGTCTCCGTCGCAAAAACCGCCTTGTGGATCGCCGAATCGCAGATGCTGCAAGAAACGGAATCGATTCTCAGTTGTCAACTCGACTTTCTGCCTCTGACGAATTACGACCAAATCGTCGAAGCGAACGCGCTCCGTATCGACTGGAACGACGTCGTCGATAAGAACAAGCTCGACTATATCATTGGAAACCCGCCCTTTGTCGGGTATTCCAACCAGACGGCGGAGCAGAAGAACGAAGTTCGCGAGATTTACGTCGACGAAAAAGGCAAACCTTATAATACGGCGGGAAAGATCGACTACGTCGCCTGTTGGTATTTCAAAGCGTGCCAACTCATGCAGGAAACGCCAATAAGCGCGGCGTTTGTTTCAACCAACTCGATAACGCAAGGAGAGCAAGTCGACGGCGTTTGGCGGCCGCTGACCTCGCGATTTGGCGTCCAAATAACGTTTGCCCATCGCTCTTTCCGCTGGGATAGCGAAGCGAACATGAAAGCAAACGTTCATTGCGTCGTCGTTGGTTTTCAGTGTGGTCGATCTAACGTTTCCAAAAGAATTTACGAAGGAAACAGGAGGAAAAACGTCGCCAGAATCAACCCTTACTTGATTGAAGCCCCCGACGTCTTTATTATTCCGAGAACAAACCCAATTTGCGACGTCCCGTCCATGACTAACGGAAGCAAACCGGCGGAAAACGGCTTCTTATTCATGACGCAAGAAGAGCGGGATTCTATTCTTAAAAGAGAACCGGAGTTAGCGGCATATGTGAAACAAACGCTCGGCTCTTACGAATACATTAATCATGTTTCTCGCTACTGTTTCTGGTTGACGAACGCGTCTCCGTACGTTTTGCGTTCATCTGGAGAACTTTCGCGGCGTCTAGAACGCGTCAGAGAGTTTCGCTTACAAAGTCCTAAAGAAGCGACGAGAAACGACGCGGCGACGCCTTGGCTCTTTCAACAGATCAGACAACCGTCGACAGACTATCTGCTAATTCCCAGAGTCTCGTCGGAAAACAGACGTTACGTCCCTATTGGCTACGTTTCGCCAAACATTATAGCGACAGACTCTATTCTCCTCGTTCCAAACGCGACGCTTTACCATTTCGGCGTCTTAACGTCGAGCGTCCACATGGGCTGGATGCGGACGGTCTGCGGGCGATTGAAAAGCGACTATCGTTATTCGGCGAAGATCGTCTATAATAATTTCCCATGGCCGGAGGCGTCGAAGGACGACGAGGAGAGAATCGCGGCGACGGCGCGGGGAATCTTAGACGCGCGAAAACGCTACCCCGAGAGCAGTCTCGCAGACCTCTACGACGAAACGACTATGCCGATCGAGTTGCGCAAAGCGCACCAAGCGAACGACCGCGCGGTCATGAAAGCCTACGGGTTCAAGCCGGATATGAGCGAATCGGAAATCGTAGCTAGGTTGATGGAGCTTTATCAACAGAAAGCAGGCGAAATAAAATAAACGAAAGGCGAGTCTCCGTAGTCGGCGACCCGATCGCCCATAATCATGAAGAGGAATGGATCGCGTTTAACGTAAACTGAGACGACATATTTCCGCGCTGCCTAACGCTGGAATTGTTGGAAGCGCATTTGAAGTCCGTCGCGACTTCGCGGCGGAATCTTTACCCGACAAGTTGAGATGCAAGCTCGCGTACTTTGTCGACGGGAAGCGACGTCAGATAGGCCACGCGCTCAAGAGAATATGTTCCGTCTTCAAGCAATTTTAACGCAATCTCCGTCCTGTTGTTTTCAGTGTTTTCCGCCACGGCTTCATTGATCAGTTCCTCCATAATCTGGCACATTTTTTCTCTCCCTTCCTCGGTTTCTTTGAAATATCGAACGACGTCGGCCAACGGCTTGAAAAACATTTCGTCGGGGTTCCGGCAATTTAGATCGTGAACGAGTTTGCCGAGTTCCGTCGCTACGTCCTTATCGGCTCCGTTAACGTAAACAATGTGCTCGCCGTCGCCGAAAGGAGTTCCGAGGTTCGTAACCATACGTTCGATGAAATAGATTGGCGCCCCGCCTTTTAAAACGTCGTATTTCGTGATGAAAATAACGTAAGTTTCCCGTAAATCTGTAAAATCTTGTCTCTTCCGTAAGAAATCGGAATCTATGACGCTGGAGTGATACCGCGCTCTTCTAGGATCCGCGTCGGCGCTCGCCTGTTGAATCTCAATATCGTATTCAGCTCCGACGGAGTCGACGGCGTCGATATCGAACCGAACGCTACGCCCCAAAAGGCTCGTAAAAGTCTTCTGAGTCTCGGCATGAACGACGTGCAGGTCGTTTTTTTTTCATGATGATCCGAAGAACGAACTCCGACAACCCGAGATTATCGCTGAAGCAGGCGTTCATGAAGTCGTCGTCCATGAGCGTGAACTCTTGGAGCTTCTGAAGATTCTTTTGTCGTCGTTCTTCGCTTGTCATGATTAGCCTCGAATGAATCCTAGCCAAGAGCAATTATACGCTTGGGCGTTCAACATTCAACCGTATTCATTGTCGACTCGTCGCGGATGTTAAGAAGAAAAGCCGCCGCCGACAAAGACGGGATTATCAAGAACAGCGCCGTTCATGCGCATACCGCCGCTTTCCGATGTGGCGCTTCTTTCAACATAGAGTCGTGTGTTTGGCAAGCGGCCAACGGGAGCGATTACCGAACCAGCCGCGCGGCAGCGCGAACCGGGATCCAACGCCCGCACGTTGGTCGTCCATGAGCGTGAACACTTGGAGCCTTTGGAGATTCTTTTGGCGTCGTTCTTCGCTTGTCATGATTAGCCTCGAATGAATCCTGATCCAAAGCGATTATACGCTTTGGCGTTCAATTTATCAATCGCATTCCTCCAATCAATCGCCAGCAAACCGTCGTAGCGATACGACCGCGCCCGTAAAACGCGGGTTTATTATGAGCCGCGCCGCTCACGCGCCAGCTCAACGCACGACTGGCGGGGGGCGGCGGCGGTCGTCCCGTTCGGCTTTCTAAAATCGAAAATTCGGCTATCATAGTCGTTGCTTTGGCTGGGCTGCGCGACGTTTTCCGACCGCCTCGGTTCAAACCGCTGAAGAAGAGTCGTAGACGATTAAGGGATTATTATGAACGAGACGACGTCGTTGTATCGCGGTTCGCCGGGCAAGATATTCTTGCAATACGCGGCGCCGCAGGCGCTGGCGCTGCTCGCGAACACGGGCTACGCGATCGTCGACGGGGTTTTCATCGGGGCGCGATTGGGTCCGTCGGCGCTGGCGGCGACGGGGGTCGCGGTTCCGGCGTTTGAACTTCTCATCGCGCTGAGCATGGCGGCGACGGCGGGCGCGGGGGTCGTCGTTTCGACGCGGCTCGCCGAGGGAGATCGCGAGCGAGCCGTTCGGGCGTTCAATACGAGCATGGCGCTTCAGGGCGCGATCGGGCTGGCGATCGTCGTCCTGAGCAATATTTTCATGGACTCGCTCGTCCGATTTCTCGGGGCTCCTTCCGAGATTCACGACGCGACGGCGACCTATCTCCGGTATCTCCTCTCCTTTTCGCCGTTCCTTCTCTACGGCTATATGCTCGGCGGACTCGCGCGGAACGACGGCAGACCGGGACTCGCCGCGGCGGCGCTAACGATCGGCTCGGTCGCTAATATTCTGCTCGACTACGTCTTCATGTATCCGCTAAACATGGGAATCGCAGGCGCGGCGCTCGCGTCGGGGATCGGGCCCGTCGTGAGCGTGTTGATTCTGCTTCCCCATTTTTTGACCGAAAGAAAGGGCGTCCTGCTTTTCAAAAGAGTTCGCCTCTCCCTCCCCGACGCAGGACGAATTCTAAAACTTGGCGTTCCTTCGTTCGTCCTCGAATTCAGCATCGGGACGGTAACGTTCGTGATGAATTATGGAATCGTCCGCTACGGCTACGGGTCGAACGGGCTCGCGGTCTATCTGATCGTCGGATATCTCGCGCTCGTCGTGCTGACGCTTTTCTACGGGATGGCGGAGGGATTGCAGCCGGCGTTCAGCTATCTTTGCGCGGCGGGCGAAAGGAAGAAACTGCGCGCGCTGCTCAACGTGGGGATCGGCGTCTTTCTCGGAACGGGGCTTGTCTCCTATCTGCTTATTCTTTTCTTTTCGATTCATTTCTATCGAATGTTCACGCCGGGCTCCGAGGTTACGGCGATTTTTGCGGCGGAGAAAAGCGCGCCCTATTTCAGCGGCTTCATCTGCGCGGGCCTCAATATTCTCGCGATATCTTACTATCAGTCGACCTCGGCGACGGGGCGCTCGCTTTTCTTGGCGACGCTTCGCGGATTCGTTCTGCCCGCCGTTCTCGTCGCGTTTCTTCCCTACGTCTTTGGCGCGGAACGGTTATGGCTCTGCCATTCCCTCGCGGAAGTCTCAACTTTGGCGATTTTCGTTATAATTGTGTTAGCGCGGCGTTTTTATTGACGTTGACCGGGGGTTTAATTTCATCTAAAGTACGGGGCTGGGAGGCGCGTTTTTGAGCGTCTCTCGAAGAGATAGTTTGAAACGAAAGACAGAATGATGCGCCATATTTCCTCCCTTTTCAATCGGAACCTTCGCAGATACGCGTCCCCAAACGACGGATCCGCGCCGGACGTCAGACGTTGCGGCTTTGAGCGCCTAGAAGAGCGTTCGCTTCTTTCCGCGACCCCGACGGCGTCCGTTCTCGCGGAGTTTTCGGCGGCGGAATCCGGCGCGCGCGCGGCGCTTGTCGCTTCGGCGACGTTCGACGATCAGATCGTCGAGTTTTCCTCCGCGCTCGACGCGACCGCCGCGACCGACGACGTTTACAATATCGACTACGAGGTTCTTGAATCGGGCAAGGTCCGCGTCCTCGCTCAGTCGGGCGTGATTCAATACGGTTCCGCGACATACTGCGCCGTTCCAGACAGCGTCTACCTTGAGCTGTGGGACAAGGCGATCGCGAGGTGGGAAGAAGCGATCACCGTCGGCGTCGAGGACGAGGTCTATCCCTATTCCGTCGACGGCGCGACGGTCGAGATCGACGACATGCTCCTGTATCTGGGGTTCAGTTCCGACTACTACGCGTCCGCGTCGTCGTTAGGCTCGGCGCTCAACAACGGCTACTATCGCGACGGCGGCGACGGCGTCGCGGCGACCGGCGCGATTCTCTTCAACGCGAAATACTTCGTCGCGAATCCCTCGGAGAGCGTAAAAACCGTCTTCTACAACACGGCGCTCCATGAAATCGCGCATTCGCTCGGATACAACGTCACGCATTTCAAGAATCTCGGACTCGTCGAATTATCGACTGAAACACCCTACTCGCTCGACGAGCTCTTTGCCGCGAATTCGGAGTATTACTATTACATGGGCGAACACGGGGTCGAACAATACCTCGCGACGTATCCTTACGAGCTTCTCGCGCAATCGACGTCGCAAGACCGTTTCCTTATGGAGACCTATACGACAAGCGGCACGTTCGGCGCGCACCCCAGCGCTCTTTTGGGCACGTACTATCTGTACCTGAACCAGCGCGACGGCATGACCTACGCGATCTCGCCGAACTTTAAGGCGACGATCACGCCTATGACGCTCGGCGTCCTCGAAGACCTCGGCTACACGGTCGATTACGACGTCGCCGACAGAATCGGAACGCCCGCGCCCCAAAACCTCGAGGCGAACGCGGTCGGCAAGACGGTCGTTCTCAACTGGGAAAAGTCGGTCGGCGATCTCTCGAACTCGACCTCTGGCGCCGCGCGGTATAAGATCGAGCGGCGCGGCGCCGACGACGCGGCGTGGACCGTCGTCGCGACCGACGTCGAAGGAACGAGCTATTTCGACACGACCGTCGAATCGGGCGAAGAATACGCGTATCGCGTCAGTTCGAACTATATCCGCTCAAACGAAGACGTCGGCGTTTTTCGCGCGTCGGGGGACGACGTAATCTCTTGGACTCCAAGCGCGGAGAAATATACGATCTACGCCCTCGTCAACAGCGGCTCCAACTTAGTTTCATGGTCGCGCGTTGTCACGTCGACGTCTAACACGACGTGGACGGTTCCTTCGACATACGGCGTGACGCTCTTTAACGTCGTCGCCGTGGGAACGACGCTCACGGAAACGGCGTCGACGCCGCCGACGACAGTCGCGGTTTCAGACGACGCCGACGAGTATGTTCCCGAAGGATATTCCGTCGAAGACTGGAACGCAATTAAGCGGTTCCTCGCGATTGTCGACGAGCAAGGCGTGACGAACGGCTATAAGCTCGCGGGCGCGAACTATAGTCCCGACCTTCTCCAGAACGTCGCGGGGCTGACGTGGAAAGAGGTCGACGGCGTCGTCCGATTGACGAGAATCGAAAACTGGTCGAACAAAGGATTTGTAGGCGATCTCGACCTCTCTGGCGTTTCGCAGCTTTCGCGAGTCGTCGTCAGTAACAACGCGCTTTCGTCGGTCGAACTTGACTCGAACACGCTGACGATTTTGAGCGTTTCGAACAACGATTTGGGTTCTCTCGACGTTTCAAAACTCGCCGCGCTTGAATCGTTGAGTTGTTCTGACGCCGCGCTTACGACGCTCGACGTCTCCAAAAATCAGAATCTAATCTACCTCGATTGCGGCGACAATCCAATTTCCGAACTTGATCTCTCTGAGAACGGAAACCTTGCGACGTTTAAATGCGACGGGACGCTTCTGACGTCTCTCCGCGTCGACGCCCTTGAGGCGCTCCGCTCGCTCAACCCTTGGAACGCGGCGCTGACGGAGGTTTACCTTCCTTCCGGGTTTACAGGGACGGTCGATCTTTCCGATTCCGTCGCGAACGGCTACGAGTGGGTGCGGTCAGGCGAAACGATCGGCGAGGAGCCGACGCTCACGTTCGACGGCGACGACAAGACCGTCGTCACGACGTTGCATATCGGCGACGACGAGCAGACGATCTATTTCTTCGTCGGCGATTCGGAACTGCCGACCTCGCGCCCCGAAATTCAATACGTTTTGCAGTCCCTTTCAAGCGACGCGGGCGACTCCCACGCCGCCGCGCTTGAAACGCGACGAACATGGCTCGACGAATGGTCTAATTTTTACGTCGATCTCTGGGCTTACGCAGACGGCGCGCCCGTCCTTTCCGTCGACGGCGTATTCTCTTACAACGGCGACTACTTCACGCTGACCGACGTCGCGCCCGCGGACGGATATTCGCTCGTCTACACGATCGACGCGAGTTCCGTTTCCGTCTCCGCGGAGGGAGCCGGCGCGTTGGATTCCGAAGGGTGGACGCTCGTCGCCAGAATGAAATTCGCGCCCGTTGGCGACGTCGGCGTTCCGCTTCCGGAAGACGGCGTCCTCGCGCCCGTCGACGCCGACTTTAGCGCAGCACTCGAGTCTCAAACGCTTAACGGCGCGCCCGTCGTGACCGTCGCCGCGCCGAATCCGAATCTCTATCCGTTCCTCTTCGACGTCGACGAGAGCGGCGGTCTCAACACGAACGATCTGGGCTACTTCCTCACTTACGTCGGTCAGAACGTCGAGGATATCGCCTACCCGAAATACCGCGTTTTAGACTACGACCACAACGGGGCGATCAACACGAACGACCTCGCGTACTTCCTCCAATATCTCGGCGAAAGCGCGGCGGACGGGCTCGATTCCGGATACCGAACGGAGCCGACGCTCGACGTCGAGGGCGTCGTCCCCGTCTGGACCGAAATCGCGCCGCAAAACGCGACCGCGGGCGAGACGCTGTCGCTGACCGTCTCCGCGACCGCGCCGACGAGCGCCGTCGGGGTCGTTTACGGACTCGGCGCCGACGCGCCCGAAGAAATGACGATCGACGCCGTGACAGGCGCCATCGAATGGGCGATCCCCGCGACGTACTTCGACGCGAGCGCCCCGTCGACAATCTCCGCGACGGTCGACGTTCCGCTGACCGCGACCGCCGTTCTCGTCGCCGGCGACGATTCCCCCGTTCTAGGGGGCGTCGCGGAAACGACCTTCTCCATAACGATCGCGAACCCGAACTACGTCGCGCCGTCCCTCGTCTTCAATGAATTAGAAATCGCGTCTGCCGCCGTCGAGACGACCTACTCGGCGACGATTTCCGCAACCGACCCGACCGGCGTCGCCGAACGCGTCGTCTACGCCGTCGTCGGCGCGTCGCTCCCCGAAGGCATGACGTTCGACGGATCGACGGGCGCGCTGGTCTGGAATATCCCGTCAAATTACCTGGCGGATAACGTCGACTCGCAAATCTACCGTCTGAAGGTGACCGCGACGGCGCAGGTTCGCGACGAAAACGACGTTTGGCTCGACGTCGCGACGGAATCGAAGACCTACGAGATTACCGTCTACAACGCCGACGACGTCTTCGACGACGCGCTCCTCGAAGAGGAAACGCTCGAACTCCTCGCCGAGAACCTCTTCGTCGAAGGGTAACTCCGCGCCGCCTGATTCTCGGCGCCATACGACGCAACTCCTTTCGACAATCCGCCTATAATGCAAAAGGGAGACGATTATCGTCTCCCTTTTTTACAAATAACTACCCGAAACTCGTGGAAAAATAGGACGAGGCGTCGCTGCGACGCTATCCTTTGATTCCCTTCAAAAAATACTCGTGGACTCTTAAATCGCCCCCCATTTCAGGATGAAACGCCAGCGCCAGCTGGTTTCTATATTGAACCCCGACAATACGGTCGTCGACGGTCGCGAGGATTTCGACGTCGTCTGAATCCGCGGATTCGACATAAGGAGCGCGGATAAAGGTCATGACGAAGTTCCCGATTCGCCCGACGTTCCCCGCGCGCTGAAAGCTCCCGAGCTGTCGTCCGTAGGCGTTTCGACGCGCTGTAACGGGCAGAGTTCCGAAATGAACGACGTCGTCGTCCGCAAGGCGCCGGGCGAGGAGAATCAGCCCCGCGCACGTCGCGAGCGTTGGGAGCCCGTCCTCGATCATGCCTTTGAGCGGCTCGAACATTTCTAAATCTTTTAACAGCTTGCTCTGCGCCGTACTTTCGCCGCCGGGGAGAACGAGCCCGTCGATCCGCGTAAGGTCGTTCTTATTTCTTAGAAGAACGGTCTCCGCGCCGAGCGCCTGCAGCGCGGTCTCATGTTCGGCGAAGGCGCCTTGAACCGCGAGAATCCCGATTTTCACGTTATTTGCCTCGCTCTTCCATGACGAGCTGGATTTCATGCTCGTTGATCCCGACCATCGCCTCGCCAAGATTCTCCGAAATCTTCGCAAGGAGATCGGGGTCGTCGTAGTTCGTCACGGCTTGGACGATCGCCGCCGCGCGTTTGGCGGGGTCGCCCGACTTAAAGATTCCCGAGCCGACGAAAACGCCTTCCGCGCCAAGTTGCATCATGAGCGCGGCGTCGGCGGGCGTCGCGATTCCGCCCGCCGCGAAGTTTACGACGGGGAGTCTTCTTTCACGATGAACGCTCCGAATCAACTCGATCGGCGCTTGGAACTCCTTCGCCGCCTCGTACAGTTCGTCGTCCCGCAGCGCCGCGACCCGCGCAATTTCCGACTGCAAACGTCTGAGATGTCGGACGGCTTGCACGACGTCGCCCGTCCCAGGCTCTCCCTTCGTTCGAATCATCGCGGCGCCTTCGCCGATCCGGCGCAGCGCCTCGCCGAGGTCTCTCGCGCCGCAGACAAAAGGAACCTCGAAAGCGTTTTTATCGATATGATAGAGGTCGTCGGCGGGGGAAAGAACCTCCGATTCGTCGATATAGTCGATTTCAATCGCCTGTAGAATCTGCGCTTCCGCAAAATGTCCAATGCGGCATTTCGCCATCACGGGAATCGAGACCGCGCGCTGAATCTCCTTGATCATCTTCGGATCGCTCATTCGCGCGACGCCCCCGGCGGCTCTTATGTCGGCGGGAATTCGCTCGAGCGCCATAACGGCGCACGCGCCGGCGTCTTCGGCGATCTTCGCCTGTTCCGGCGTCGTCACGTCCATCACGACGCCCCCCTTGAGCATTTGCGCAAGACCCTTGTTAAGTTCGTATCGATTCGTCATTTTTGGAACCCTCCGGTTGCGGTGGAATGAATGATCGCGTATGATACTGCAAAGTGGCTTTTAGAAAATAACCAGAATAATATTATTTCACATGCCAGTTTGACGGAGCCGGAAATGATCGCCTACGATCTAATCAACGTAACGGGACCGACGTATCTTTACCTGTATCAGCGACTCAAAGAAGACGTCGTTTCCGGCAAAATTCCGCCGGGAACGAAGCTGCCGTCGAAACGAAACTTGGCGCGGAATCTGGGCGTGAGTTTGATTACCGTCGAAAACGCGTATGGTCAGTTGCGGTCGGAAGGATATGTCCACTCTGAACCGAAGAGGGGATATTTCGTCTCCGAACTCGTCGCGGTCGCGTCGAACAGACCGTCAAGAAACACGTCCGCGCCCAAAGGCGGAAACGTCGGAGAGCCCGAGCTTTTCGATCTATCCTCCAATATGCCCGAAACGGACTGCTTTCCTTTTTCCGTCTGGAGTAAGCTCATGCGAAAGACGCTCGACGAAAAGAAGGAACGGCTTCTCAGAGCGTCGGAGGGCGCCGGGCTCGTCGAACTTCGACGCGCGATCGCAAACCACCTGGCGTCGTATCGCGGCATGGAGGTTGACCCGGATCAGATTATCGTCGGCGCGGGGACGGAGTATCTCTACGGACTGATCGTCAATCTGCTGGGAAGGGAAAAAAGATACTGCGTCGAAAATCCTGGCTATCGGAAATCGAAACAGATTTACGAAAGCGCCGGGGCGACCTGCGTTTACGCGGGAATGGACAAAATGGGGATCAAACCGGACGAAGTCCGCGAGGTCGGCGCGGACGTCGTTCACATCAGCCCGACGCACCATTTTCCGACCGGGATAACCATGCCGGCGAGCCGACGCTACGAGCTTCTCGCGTGGGCGAGCGAAAAGGACGGACGTTATATTATCGAAGACGACTACGACAGCGAGTTTCGAACGAGCGGGCGTCCAATCTCGCCCTTCTACAACATCGACGTTTGCGAAAAAGTCGTCTACATGAACACGTTTTCCAAATCGCTCGCGCCGACGATCCGAATCGGCTACATGGTCTTGCCGTGGCGGCTCGTCGATCAATATCGGGAAAAGCTCGGCTTTTACGCGTCGACCGTGTCGACTTTTGAGCAGCGGACGCTCGCGGCGTTCATCTCGCAGGGATATTTTGAAAAGCACGTCAACCGCATGCGCCTCTATTACGGGCGCAAACGCAAGCGAGTCATGGAAATTCTCCGCGAACGCCTCCCGGAAGAACGCTGCAAAATAATTGAAAACGATTCGGGACTACACTTCAATATCCGCTTCGACGTCGCCGCGACCGACGCGGAAGCGCAGGCGAAACTGCGCGACGCCGGGATCGCGATTCGAACGGTCGGCGAATACTGTCTCGACGACGAGCCGCGCAACCTGCGTCTCTTTATCCTGAACTATTCGAGCGTCGATCTAGAACGGCTCCCCAACGCCATTGAGACCGTGCGCAAAGTCCTGCGACTCTAGCGCTCGGCTCGCCGCCTAAAAAGGCGGTTAAGGGGGTAGTTTTTGAAAAAAACGCAAAAAGCGCCGCGTTAACTGCCAAATAACGCAAAAATTGGTTATAATGAAGTCGTATCGAGATAACGTCAACGAAGGGGTTCCGCTTCTATGAAACTTTACCGACGTGAAAACTATTTGCGGAAGATACGAGGATTCTATCACGACGCGGGGATTATTAAGGTCATAACGGGAGTTCGTCGCTGTGGAAAATCATGTTTGATGGCGACGATTGCGGAAGAACTTAGGGAGTCGGGCGTTCCTGAAGAAAACATCGTCTATTTGAATCTTGACGCTAGGGGGTATCGCAGCGTTCGAACTGCGGATCAGCTCGACGCGCTGATTGAAGAACGTTCCGGCGCTCAAGGCATGAAATATCTCTTCGTCGACGAAATACAAAACGTTCAAAATTTTGAAGAAGTAGTTAATGGGTTTCGAGAAGAAGAGAATTATTCGATCTTTATCACCGGCTCTAATTCCTATCTACTCAGCGGCGAGCTTATTACGAAACTCACGGGACGCTACTTAGAATTTGAAACGTTTCCTTTGACTTTCGACGAATACCTCGGCATGAAGGAATTCCTAGGAAAAACGCTACAGCCTGATCTAACCTCGGAGTTCGACGCCTACCTTGCCGAAGGCGGTTTCCCTAAAGCGTTGCAATACGACGGCGCGGACAAATGGACATACCTTCAGGGAATCGTCAAAGAAATCTTTCAAAAAGACGTCAAGAGACGCGTTAAAATCCGAAACGTCTCCGTTTTCGAGACGGTGCAACGATATATTGTCAATAACTTTGGCGCGACGACAAGCCTTGCCAATATCGAGAACGACCTCCGTAAAAACGGGAGTCCAATTCGTCGGGAAACTCTAAAACGGTATCTTTCCATCTTAGAAGACGCCAAGATCGTTTACCCCTGCCGTCGATTCGATTTGAAATCGAGGAAATCGTTATCTGGCGAGCAAAAATACTATCTCGCCGACCTCGGCTTTTACTTCGCTACGAATACGGACAAACGAATCAACTACGGGGCCGCCTTGGAAAACGTCGTCTATCTCTACGCGAGATCTAAAGGCTACGACGTCAGCGTCGGTCGGATCGGCAACCTCGAGTGCGACTTTATCCTCTCAAAAGACGCTGTAGACTATTCTTACGTCCAAGTCTCCATGACAATCATGAACAGCCTTGAAACGGAAGACCGAGAATACCGCCCGTTAGAAAGTATTCGCGACGGCTATCCGAAATATCTCGTGACCAGGAACGACCCTATCCAGCGTCGAAACGGAATTCGCCACGTCAACGCGGCGCCCTTTATGAAAGAAAATCGGACGTTCTAACGGCGCTTTCAAAGCGTCGCGAACGTCCGATCTCATCTCCCGACTCGTCGCGCTCAGTTTCGTCCGGCCTGTAGACTGGCTGAGCGCCCTTTTTGCGTTACGTCAATCGACAGGCGAAAAATCGTCCTTCGAAGCGCCGCAGACGGGGCAGACCCAATCTTCGGGCAGGTCTTCGAACGCCGTTCCGGGCGCGATTCCAGAATCAGGATCGCCGACGGCGGGGTCGTATTCGTAACCGCAGGGGTCGCACACGTACTTCTTCATGTTATCTTGTCTCCTGACGTGTTTCTTCGAACGGCGAGGACAGGCGCCTATCGAGCCTCTCGCCAAGTTCCTCGACGCGCAGAACAAACCTTCCACGTCGAGGATTCTCACCGACGCCGCCATTATACACGAAGCGACGGCGCCGGTCAAATGGTCGCTGTTCTTAGAAACAACCTCTAACACGCGTCGTTATAGTTTCTTGTCGATTTTTCTAGTTGTATGGGATTTTGTTCAAAGTTTTAAGTTTCGTTATAACGATAATGACGAAAGTTTAGCGTTTTGCCGTCGCGTCGGTTATAGCGCTATGAGCGGTAATATTTAAGGGGTCAGTTACACGTTTACCGTGAAACAGACAGTCGCGGTTACTCGGCGTCAAAAGGATAATTGAAATGAGCAATCGTCAGAAGAAAAGAGCGAAACGCGTTGAGCGCAAGGAATGTGCGAAAAAAGCGTCTCTCCGTCCCTTTACGAGTTTGCTGAATCGGCGGTTAATCGGCTTCGGCGTGTCAAGCGCGCTCATAGTCGGTCTCTGCGCCAGTCCCGCTCTTTTGCTCGCAGACGACAACACGCTCAAGCCCGACTGGAACAACCCCCAAACGCCCCACAACCAACAAGGTCAATCGGGGATTATCAATCTCGGCGCGGGAGGAACATACTCCAACGGTTACAACGGGACGTCGTTACGTTATTATTTTAACGACGACCAGTGGGTTTTAGACAAGCAGCATTCCATCCTTGCGCAGTCTGTCGCCTCAGCGACGATTAATCAGGCGAGCGCCATCGCGGCGGAAGGGGTCGCCATTGCGGACCTCTTGCCGGCGCCGATCGCGCTGGGAGGAGTCGCCGTCGCGTTGGCGGCCTTTGACCTTGCGATCGCGAGTGAAAACCTCGCTCTCTTCAACAGCTACGTAATGAAGACCGTCAACGCGGTCGATTACAGCGGATCGCTTACGGTCAACGGTTACGGAACGCTCGGCGGAACCTATCAAAACATCGAGACGATGACGCTCACGACGACGGGAGGCGAAGGAGAGGTCAAGCTCGACGACGGCGCTCTTGACACGATTCAATCGCTAAAGTCGGCGCAGGATTTTGTCATTACGAGTACGGGCGAAGTCTACAACGTCGAAACGGCGAAATTCGACAAGAACTTCACCAACGAAGGAACCGCCGTCTACGTCGGCGCGATAAAGGTCGACGGCTCCATGCAAAACGAGGGCAAATTAGCCTATGTCGGCCCCATTGAGGCCAATAGTCTCGTAAACACAAAAGACGCCGAAATGCTCGACGTCGAGGCGATCAACGTCAAGTCGATGTCAAACCTCGGCGAAATCATCGTCGACGATTTGAAGTTTGACGCTCTCGAGAACTCCGGCTCCCTTTCGGTTCTATGCCAAACGAGCGGCGAAACGATGTCCATTACGGGCGACTTCGCCAGCGCGGGTTCCGTCGACGTCGACGTGATCGACACGGAGGCGGACAGTTCTTTCTTGACGAAGGGCTCCTTAACGGCGGGCGCGTTCACGTCGAAAGGAACGACGATCGTTCAAGGCCCCGTCGAAATCACGAGAAAACTCAAAATCGACGGCGGCTCTTGGACTTCCGTCGGCGACGTGTCGGCGCGCAATATCGATATCAACGGCAGCTTCACGGCGTTGGGCTCGGTCGAGACGGTCGACCCGCTTGTCGTTCGCGACAATGGAAAAGCGTATTTCGGCGGACCGCTCAGCGCGGCGCAAATCAAAAACGACGGCGAAATCCAACTTGAAGGATCGGCGATCGTGGACTCCCTCGTCGATCTGGGAGAAAACGGCAAGATTATCGGAACGTCGCCGAACTCGTCCCTGAAGGCGGGCGATATGGTAGGCGGTTCCGTTTCCAGACTCCATTCGCTCGACGTCAACGGTTACGTTTGGGACGTCGACGTCGACATGGGAGGCGCGGGCAGTTCGGCGAACGTCGGACATTTTGTCGGATCGACGTCGGTTAGCAACGTCGGAACGCTCGTCGTCAGGGATCTGAGCTCCACGACCGGCGCGATCAGCGGCGCGGGCGTCGGCTCGACGTTCACGTTCCTCGACGCGTCGACCGTCGGCGATATTTCAAATTTTGGCTCCCTTAGCGTCGCCAAATCGCTGACCGCGACGAGCGTCGACGGCGCGGGCGTCGACGCGACCGCTTCGATTGGAGGCGACCTCAACGTTTCGGGCGACGTCCAGAATATCGACAAGCTCGTCGTCGGCGGCGCCGCGACGCTCGACAAACTCTTCGGAACGGGGGAAGGCTCCGTCTATAAGATCGGCGGCGATCTCGGCGGATTTTCGTCGATCGACAGCGTCGAAACGCTCGTCGTCGGAGGAACGACTGAAGTCGCGGCGGACGCCGAAATTCTAGGAACCGGCGCCGGGTCGAAATTCAAGACGGAAACGCTCGGAGGCACCGACGGCGCGATGGCGGGACGCGTGGAGAACTTTGAACGCCTTGACGTCGCCAAGGATCTGACGAATAAGGGCGAAATCATCGGAACGGGCGCGGGGTCGCACTTTGTCGCGCAAGGGGACATAACGAACCAAGGCGAAATCAGCAATTATGAATATTTAGAAGCTGGCGCTATTAAAAATGAGGAAGGCGCGAAGCTCTCGGGGACGGAAGAGGGATCGATTCTCAAGGCGGACTCGATAACGAACAGTGGAGAAATCGCGGGAGTCGAGACGGCAAAGGTCGCCGGCGCCGTTGAGAACACGCAGAGCGGAACCATTACGGGATCTGGAACGGGTTCGACTTTCAAAGCGGACTCGATGACAAACAGCGGCGCGGTCGCAGGTCTCGAAAATATTGGAATCACGGGCGCCGTCGAGAACGCGCAGGGCGGTTCCATCACGGGAACGGGCGCACGCGCCGCTCTCCCGGCCGGCTCGGTAACGAACAGCGGCGCGGTCGCGGGAGTCGAAAATATTGGAGTCGCCGGCGCCGTCGAGAACGCGCAGGGCGGAACTATCACGGGAACGGGCGTAGGATCGGTTCTCACGGCAGACTCGGTTACAAACAACGGTTCAGTCGCAAACGTCGAAAGTATTGGAGTCGCCGGCGCCGTCGAGAACGCGCAGGGCGCGACTATCACGGGAACCGGCGCAGGATCCGCCCTCACGGCGGACTCGGTAACGAACAGCGGCGCAGTTGCGGGCGTTGAAAATATTGGAGTCGCCGGCGCCGTCGAGAACGCGCAGGGCGCGACAATCACGGGAACCGGCGCGGGATCCGCCCTCACGGCGGACTCGGTAACGAACAGCGGCGCGGTCGCGGGCGTCGAAAAGATCGGCGTCACGGGCGCCGTTGAAAACGCCCAGGGCGCGACAATCACAGGAACCGGCGCAGGATCCGCCCTCGCGGCAAGCTCGGTAACGAACAACGGCGACGTCGCTGACGTCGAAAGCATTGGGGTCGCCGGCGTCCTTGAGAACGCGGCGGGCGCGACAATCACGGGAACCGGCGCGGGATCCTCGCTCACGGCGGACTCGGCGACGAACGGCGGCACGATCGACGGAGTCGAAAGAATTGGAGTCGCGGGAACCCTTGAAAACGCGCAGGGCGGAACTATCGCAGGAACCGGCGCAGGCTCGGCTCTCACGGCGGATTCGGTAACGAATAGCGGCGCGGTCGCGGGAGTCGAAAATATTGGAGTCGCCGGAGCCGTCCAGAACGCGCAAGGCGGAACTATCACGGGAACCGGCGCGGGATCGACGCTCAAAGCGGACTCGGTCGCTAACAGCGGCGACGTCACGGGCGTCGAAAATATTGGAGTCGTCGGCGCCGTCCAGAACGAGCAAGGCGGAACTATCGCGGGAACCGGCGTAGGGTCGGTTCTCACGGCGGACTCAATTACAAACAACGGCGCCGTCGCGAACGTTGAAAATATTGGGGCCGCAGGCGCCGTCGAAAACGTGCAAGGCGGAACAATCGCCGGAACCGGCGCGGGGTCGGCGATCAAGGCGGACTCGGTGACGAATAGCGGCGACGTTTCGGGCGTCGAGACCGTCGAGGCCGC
>CAMJTU010000031.1 GCA_946408825.1 uncultured Planctomycetaceae bacterium | reverse complement strand
ACCTGCGACGGAGCAGCCCGCGACGGAAGAACCCGCGGCGGAAGAACCCGCGACGGAACAGCCCGCGACGGAAGAGCCCGCGACGGAACAGCCCGCGGCGGAAGAACCCGCGGCGGAAGAACCTGCGACGGAGCAACCTGCGACGGAGCAGCCCGCGGCGGAGCAACCTGCGACCGAGCAACCCGCGGCGGAGCAGCCCGCGGCGGAAAAACCTGCGGAATGACGTTTCTCTTCGTGTGATTATCGTGAAACGGCTCTTGAACGGAGGGCGTGACGATGGCGATTTCTCGTCTTTTTAAACTCTTCGCGACGTTGACCACGACGCTTCTCGTCGCCGTCGCAATTTCTCTGACCTCGTGCCAGCGATCGAATTCTCTCGTCATGACGCTCGACGAGGACGCTGTCGAACCTTTGGGCGCGACGGAATCTCCGAGTCCCGTCGATTCGTCCGTCGCGACGTCTGACCCCGCGACTTCGGTCGAATCAGAATCGACCCCTCCCGCCGCGCCCGCGCCGAGCGTTTCTTGGAAATTTGACGACGAAAAAGGAACGCTCGAGATTACGGGAACCGGCGCCTTCGACGGTTTCGGCTCCGACGTCGACCAAGCGCGTCTCGCGAAAATTAAGGTCGTTCGGGGATCCGGCGCAATTTCTGTCGACGGACTTCGCGTCTTTGCCGAAACGCCGCAGCTCGTCGAGTTCTTATGGCTCGGCGCGATGTTCCCCGAAGGGGAAGCCGCGCGCGACGCTTTCCAAGCGCTCGTCGCCTCCGCGCCGAAGCTCAAAAAAGTCCGACTCGCCGGACTCAAGCTCCAAGACGGCGCTTTCCCGCAATATGTCCTGCCCGCGCTCGCCGCCGCGCCGAATCTCCAAGACCTCGACCTCAGCGGCGCCGCGCTCGCGACGTCCGACCTTGCGCCGTTCGCGGCGTCCGGCGCTTTTCCGAAACTCGCGAAACTCACGTTCTATCAGACGGGCGTCGACGACCAAGGCGTCGAGACGCTCCTTCCCCTCGCGGATCGCCTGACGTGGCTCAATCTCGACGACACGAAGATCACGCCCGGCGCCGCGCCGCTCGTCGCGCAGTTTACGAATCTGACGTTCCTGCACGTCGGACGGACGACGGTCGACGACTCCTGCCTCGACTCGTTCGCTAAGTTGTCGAAACTCGAAAAGATCCACGTCACGCGCTCGAACACGACGGAAGAAGGCGCCGACAAGCTCCGCGCCGCGCTCCCGAACTGCGTGGTCGTGTCCCAGCCCGAGAATTAACGCGGTCGCGGCGCCCTTCCGACGCCGCGCTCTTTTTTCTCCCCCCTAACTTTCCCATTCCTTACTCCTCAGATAAAGGAACGCTAATATGAAGAAGAACGCCCTCCTTTCGTCCCTCGCCGCTCTCTTCGTCGCCGCTTTCGCGCTTCCCGCGCTCGCGCAAGACGACGGTTTCGTCCAGATTTTCAACGGCAAAGACCTGACCGGCTGGGCGGGCGACGAACGGCTCTGGTCCGTCGAAGACGGCTGCATCACCGGATTCTCCAACGAGTCGGACAAGAAAATCGAGCAGAACCAAGCGCTCTATTACACGGAAGACCTCGATATCGGCGACTTTGAGATTCGATTCGATTATAAGATCAACAAGCAGGGCAACTCCGGACTGTACTATCGCGGCTGGTTCCTCGAAGAGCCGGAAAAGTATCGCATGGGCGGCTATCAGAGCGACTTCGACGGCGCCGCGACCTACAGCGGCATCATGTACGGCGAAGCGTTTCGCGGCATTCTCGCGAACCTCGGAACGGTCAGCCGCGTGACCCCCGAAGGCAAAATTGAGACCGTCGCGACCTTCGCGACGCCCGACGAAGTCCGCGAAAACGTCAAGATCGAGGATTGGAACCACTATGAAGTCTACGCGCACGGCTTCGTCTTCGTCCACAAGATCAACGGCAAGGTCATGAGCGTCTTTGTCGACGAAGACCCCGCGCGTCGCGCGAGCGGCGTCCTTGGCTGGCAGCTTCACGTCATTCCCGGCGGAATGAAGGTGCAGATCAAGAACGTCTATCTCAAGAAGCTTCCGAAAGAATCCAAGTGATTCCAAGAGGCGATGATGAAGCCAATACGATTAGGAACGCGTCCGAGCGCGCTTGCGACCTGGCAGGCGAACCGAACGCGCGACGCGCTCGTCGAAATCGGCTGCGAGGTCGAAATCGTCCCGATCTCGACGACCGGCGACGTTAAGCGCGACGACGCGATCGTCAACCTCGGCGCGCAGGGCGTCTTTACGAAAGAAATTCAGAAGGCGCTCCTCGCCGACGAGATCGACGTCGCCGTCCACAGTCTGAAAGACTTGCCCGTCGAACGCGTTCCCGGCCTTAAACTCGCCGCCGTTCTCGAACGCGCCGACGTCGCCGACGTCTTCGTCTCCAACCGCTACGCGTCCCTCGACGAACTCCCTCCCGGCGCGCGAATCGGCACGAGCAGTATGCGGCGCAAGAGCATGGCGCTCCGATACTGCGCGAAACTGCGCCCCGACGCGGATCCTTGGGACGTTCGCGATATTCGCGGAAACGTGGAGACGCGGCTCAAGAAGCTCGACGCGGGCGAATACGACGCGCTGATTCTCGCAAGCGCGGGACTGAGCCGTCTCGGGTTCGGCGACCGCGCGACGGCGCGGCTGGAGCGTCCCGATTTTCTGCCGTCCGTCGGCCAGGGGGCGCTCGGGCTGGAAACGCGCGAAGACGACGCGGAAACGAACGCGACGGTCGCGCGCCTTCTCCACGAGCCGACGTGGCTTTCCGTTCTCGCGGAACGCGCGTTCCTCGCGAGGCTCGAAGGCGGATGTCTCGTTCCGATCGGCGCGCTCTGTATGAAAATGGAACTTGACGGCGGCGCGGAACTCCTCGCGCTCGACGCGCAGATTCTCTCCTTCGACGGCTCGCGTTCTTTCGACACGCAGTCGATTCAAATCTTGCGCGCCAGCGCCGACGATCGCGAACTGCCCCTTCAAACGAAAGAGCAGCTCGCGACGCTCCTCGGCAAGGCGGCGGCGGAAAATCTGCTCGATCAGGGCGCTTCCGAAATTGTCGCCGAAATTAAACGCGTTCGCGACGAGCGCGCCGCGAAACTCTCCTCTCCTAAAACCAAAGAAAACTAACCCGTTGCCACAAAAAGAAAAGGAATATTTTCCACGATGACGTCTATGACCCCTCAAGAAAAAAAAGCGATCGACACAATGCGCGCCCTTGCGATGGACGCGGTTCAGCAGGCGAAAAGCGGCCATCCGGGCGCGCCTATGTCGCTCACGCCGGTTACTTACCTGCTCTATAACGAAAGGATGAAGTACGACCCGAAACGTCCGAATTGGCCGGGCCGCGATCGCTTTGTTCTCTCCAACGGTCACGCTTCGACGCTGCTGTACTCGACGCTTCACGTCGCGGGAGTGCGCGCGCTCGACGAAAAGGGCTTCCCGACGTCCGATCCCGCCGTTTCCCTCGACGATCTCAAATCCTTCCGCCAACTCGGCTCAAAATGCCCCGGTCATCCGGAATACGGCCGTACGAGCGGCGTGGAAACGACGACCGGCCCTCTCGGCGCGGGCGTCGCGACGAGCGTCGGGTTCGCGATGGCAAACGCGTGGCTCGCGGCTCGATACAATCGTCCGGGCTTCGAACTTTTCAACGCGAAGACGTACGCGCTCTGCGGCGACGGGTGCATGATGGAGGGGATTTCCTCCGAAGCGGCGTCCCTTGCGGGCTGCCTGAAGCTCTCGAATCTCTGCTGGATTTACGACCTTAACCGCATCACGATCGAAGGGGACGTCTCGATCGCGTTCACGGAAGACGTGCCCGCGCGCTTCGCCGCCTACGGCTGGAACGTCGAAATCGTCGACGACGTCAACGATTTGCCCGCGCTCCGCCGCGCGTTCGACTCTTTCGAGGCGACGAACGACCGTCCGACGCTCGTCGTCGTCCACAGCCGCATCGCCTACGGCGCCCCGACGAAAGAGGGGACCGCCGGCGCGCACGGCGCGCCGCTGGGCGACGAGGAAATCGCCGGCGCTAAGAAATTCTACGGGCTCGACCCCGAGAAGAAGTTTGCGGTCGACGACGACGTTTACGAACTCTTCAACGCGAACGTCGGAAAGCGCGGCGCGGTTCTCGCCGACGAATGGTACGCGAAATACGCGGAATACGCGAAAGCGTACCCCGAAGAAGCGAAAGAACTCGACGCGATTTTCGCGCATAAACTTCCCGAAAACTGGGACGCGGCGCTCGAAGCGTTTCCCGCGGACGAAAAGGGACTTGCGAGCCGCGCTTCAAGCGGCAAAGTTCTCAACCAGCTCGCGGCGGGACTTCCTTGGCTCGTCGGCGGTTCCGCCGACCTTGCGCCGTCGAACAACACGGCGCTCAAGGATCCCAGTTACGGCGACTTCACCGCGGAAAAACCCGGTCGCAACCTTCACTTCGGCGTGCGCGAGAACGCGATGGGCGCGATTACGAACGGACTCGTTCTTTCCGGTCTGCGCGGATACTGCGCGACGTTCTTCGTCTTCGCGGACTTCCTGCGCCCGATGATTCGTCTCGCCGCGCTCATGGAACTTCCGACGCTTTACGTCTTTACGCACGATTCGATCGGAGTCGGCGAAGACGGGCCGACGCATCAGCCGATCGAACATCTCGCGGCGCTGCGCGCGATCCCGAATCTCGCGGTCTTCCGTCCCGCGGACGCGAACGAAGTTTCCGAATCGTATCGCGCGATCATGGCGTTCGACAAGACGCCGTCTGTGATCGTTCTCACGCGTCAGAATCTGCCGACGCTCGACCGCGAGCGTTACGCTTCCGCGTCGGGCGTCGCGAAGGGCGCCTACGTGCTCTCCGATTGCGAAGGAACGCCCGACGTTCTCCTTCTCGGAACGGGAAGCGAGGTTTCGCTCTGTCTGGCGGCGCAGGGACTTCTAGCGGAGAAGGGCGTGAAGGCGCGCGTCGTGAGCGTCCCGTGCTTCGAACTCTTCGAGCGTCAGTCGCAGGAATATCGCGACTCCGTCCTGCCGCCGACCGTGAAGGCGCGCGTGGGCGTCGAACTCGGCGTCGAAATGGGCTGGTCGAAGTATCTCGGCGACGCCGGACGGTTCCTCGGCATGAACTCCTTCGGCGACTCCGCGCCCGCGGGCGTTCTCATGCGCCATTTTGGAATCACGGCGGAACATGCGGTCGAACTCGCCAAGGAGTCGATTGCCGCCGCGCGATAGAACGTTGTTTTCATCCATTGCGTTATTCGAAAGGACTTGTCAATGAACAACGTCGATAGACGAACGTTTCTTGGCGCCGGGCTGACGAGCGCCGTCGGCGCCGCGCTGACCTCGAAGCTCGCGTTCGGGCAGGAAAAACCTCAAATCCAAGGGTTCGACGACACGGAGACGGAAATCGATCAATCCTCCGAATGGCGTCCCTTTACGGACCGAAAGCTCCGCGTCGGAATCGCGGGCTACGGCGCGTGCCAATTCGGGGCGCAGTTCGGGTTTCAGGATCATCCAAACGTCGAAGTCGTCGCCGTGACGGATCTTTTCCCGGATCGTTGCGACGGTCTCGCGAAGGCGTGCCACTGCGAGAAGCAGTATCCGTCCCTCGAGGAGATGATTAAAGACGATTCGATTGAAGCGGTCTTCCTCGCGACGGACGCGCCGCATCACGCGGATCACGCCGTTCTCGCGATGGAACACGGCAAACACGTCGCGTCGTGCGTTCCCGCGTTTTGGGGCGGAACCCCAGAGCAGGCGGATAAACTCTACGAGACGGTCAAAAAGACCGGGCTCCATTACGGCATGTTCGAAACGAGCGCGTATCACGACGACGTCTACGCCGCGCGCGTGATTTATCACGCCGGCGGTTTCGGCGAGATCGTCTACACGGAAGGGGAGTATTTCCACTACGCGCCCGTCTCCACGCCGAGCTACAACGACTGGCGCGTCGGAATGCCCGTCATGTGGTATCCGACGCACGCCGCCGCGTATTACACGTGCGTGACGTTCGGGTCGCTCGTCGAAGTTTCCGCGCTGGGCAAGCCGAGCATTAACTACTTCCGTCAGCCGGAAAACAACGCTTACGGCAACTGTTACGGAACGGAAGTCGGGCTTTTCCGCACCTCGTCTGGCGGCATGGCGCGGATCATGGTCAGTTTCGACACGCCCGGCTGGAGCTGCGAAGTCGGCCGTTCTCGCGGTCAACTCGCGTCGTACAGCGAAGGCTACAAGTATAACGGCGCCGTTCCCGAATCTCAGGCGATCGTGGAGAAACTCAACCTCCTCAAGCCGGCGCTCCCGAAAACCGTCGATTCCGGCGGTCACGGCGGTTCGCACGGTCATCTCATGAACAACTTCGTCGAATCCGTCCTCAAAGACAAGGATCCGCTCGTCGACGTCGCGACGGCGCTCAATACGACGATGTGCGGCGTGATCGCGCACCAGTCGGTTCTCAAAGACGGCGAACTCATGAAGATTCCGCAGTTTGAGACGTTGCGCCCGAGAGGCTGACGAGGTTTTTTGATAAACGTCGCGCTTTTTACGAGGATCTATCCGCAAGGATGGATCCTCAATTTGTATCCGTCGATAGACGGAAACGGAGAAAACGGTTGCCAAATTAGGTTTTTTTTAGTATATTTAGGACAATCGAATGGGCGCTGTGCACTCGTCGAACTGGAGGACGGAGCGTTGTCGAATCAAGAACAATTGCAAGACGAGTCTGGAACATACGGGCGACCGACGTTAAATCGCGAGGTCAAATCGAGCGTTTTTACGGATTTGTTTGGCTCGCCAAAGTATGCGTTTCAATTTTTTCAGGCGTTGCATCCAGAGGATACGACGTCGACGGTCGCCGACGTTCAGATTGTTACGCTTGACAACGTGCTCACCGACAAACAGTATAACGACCTCGGCTTTCGCGTAGGGGACAAACTGATCGTTCTCGTCGAGCGTCAGTCGACGTGGTCGGAGAACATCGTCGTTCGTATTTTTCTGTACGTCGCTCAGACTTTTAACGAGTACATAAACGAACGTAAACTCAACCTCTACGGCGGTAAAAAGGTCAAGTTGCCGAAGCCGGAAGCGTACGTCGTGTACACGGGCGAGCGGGACGCCTGTCCCGATCTCCTAAGTCTCAACGAACTTTTCTGGGACGGGGATGAGGATTACGCGGTCGACGTCCGCGTGAAAGTCGTCCGAGACGGCAGGGACGGCGATATTATTAACCAATACGTTCTTTTTACGAAAATTCTTACGGAACAAATTGCCATTCACAAGAAAACGCGCAAAGCGCTTGAAGAAACGATTCGGATTTGTAAAGATCGCAATATATTGAGAGAATATCTTGAGTCGCGTGAAAAGGAGATTGTGGATATTATGATTACGTTGTTTGATCATGCGGAGATTCAGGAACGGTACGTCGCTCAAGAACGCCGTGAAGCGTGGGAAGAAGGAAGGGAAGAAGGAAGGGAAGAAGCAAGAGCGGAGTATAGCAAGCGCGAGGCGGAACTGAAAGAAAAAGCCGAACGGGCAAGCCGTGAAAAGTTGCTAGAATTCGCCAAGAACCTGCTTGCCGATTTGGGTCTGTCTCCTGATGCGGTCGCTAAATGCTCGGGGTTGCCCCTTGCCGACGTCGAAGAACTTGCGAAAAGCGTTGGCAAATAACCGCTCGTCGACGTCGCGACGGTTTCAATACGACGACGTCCGGCGTAATTGGCGTCAGTCGGTTCTCAAAGACGGCGAACTCATGAAGATTCCGCAGTTTGAAACGCTGCGTCCACGAAGCTGACAGAACGGTTGTTTTCCGTGTAACTTAAGTCCTGTTTGCGCGTTATGCGCATTCAGGGCTTTCTTTTTTGTTTTCAAAGAAAGAAACGTTTAGTCGACCGTTTGGGGCGTTTTCTTTAAAGAAAATCTACTTTTTACGAAAAAAAATAAAAAAATTTCACGGTTCATTTCTTTAGCTGTTTTATCTATTTTGTCCATATTTTAATTTCTCTAGTGTAAGGGACATTTTTATCAAAATAGGTTAAATGTAGAGAATGTAGACTGTGAATAAAATATATAATTTCATTGAATGATATTACTATTAGCAGACGCCGCGTTTCACAGTTTTGTCGTTTTTCTTAAATTGTCGTTAATCCCCTAAAAATCGTCTTTTAAGTGGAAACGACGCCGGTCTAATCTTTTGTTTTTTCTGAATATTAAGAGAAAAAAAATAGAAAAAATATCGAAATTAAAAAGAATAGATAAGAACACTAAAAACGGTTTAAACGCGAAATATGATCCGAAAAAATCGATATTGACCTACCGGGGTCATTCCCTATAATCCGAGAGTCCCCGAATTGCGCCCTGATTTAAAACAGAACGTTTTTCAGCGCGTAAATTACCGGGTCGAAGGTTGCCAATTCGCGTTCAAGGACGGTTTCGCGAACGTCATAAAATAAAATTTTTCACGATATTTGCACGAGGGAGAAATCCATGGCGGGATTCGACGGCGAATACGATCAACGCGAGCAGATTCGCGACGCGATCGATATCGTCGACCTCGTCGAACGCTATATTCCGCTACGTCCTCAAGGCGCCAATTTCGTCGGAAGGTGTCCGTGGCACGACGACACGCGCCCAAGTCTCCAGGTCAACGCGACGCGTCAGACCTTTAAATGCTGGGTCTGCAATATCGGCGGCGACGTCTTTTCTTTCGTCATGAGGATCGAGAACGTCGAGTTCAAAGAGGCGATGCAAATCCTCGCGGAAATGGCCGGAATCGAACTCAAGAAGCGCAAGCCTCGTGGAAAAATCAGCGGCAAGCCCGCGCCGAGATTGACCGACGCCTCTAGCGAAGCCCCCGCCGCTCCTGCCGTCCAAGGCTACGTTCCGACTGAAATTACAAAGACTTCGCTCTACCGCGCGATGGAATGGCTTGCGGGCAAATACCGCGACGCGTTTCTTCATTCGGCGGAGGCGGAAGGAGCGCGTCGATACGTTCTCGAACGAGGAATCTCCGATCGGTCGTCGGAACAGTACCAGATAGGGTACGCGCCGATGGATTACGAGACGATTCTCAACTGGATCGGCGGCGACCGGAATCGCGTCAGGACGTTGGAAGCAGCCGGCGTTCTCGCGTATCGCGAAGAATACGACGAACGCGGCCGCATGAAGGCGCGTCCCAAATTTGCCGAGACGCCGCAGCTCGGCGCGGCGGAACGACGCAAGTATTACGATCGGTTTCGCGGAAGACTGATTTTCCCGATTCGCGACGTGCAGGATCGCGTCGTCGCGTTTGGCGGGCGTCTTCTTCCCAATACGACGATTAAAAGCGACGCCAAATACGTCAATTCGCCGGAAACCCCGATTTTTCACAAGTCAAAGACGCTTTACGGTCTCGACCTCGCGCGAACCGCGATTCGTCAGTTGGATTCGGTCGTGATAACGGAAGGTTATACGGACTGCATCGTGACGTCTCAGTTCGGGTTTGAAAACGTCGTCGCCGTCCTCGGAACGGCGCTCGGCGCGGAGCATGTGAAAATTCTCAAGCGATTCGCGTCGAGAATGACGCTGCTGCTCGACGGCGACGAGGCGGGACAGAAACGCGCGAAGGAAGTTTTGCGCTTCTTCGTGGAGCAGGGCGTCGACATGCGCGTCCTCACCCTGCCCGACAACGACGATCCTTGCGAATTCCTCCTCGAAAAGGGCGCCGAGCCCTTTCGCGAACTGCTCAAGAACGGCGCGGTCGACGCGCTCGACCACGCGTTTAACGCGGCGACCGCGGGGATCGATCTCGACGACGACGTCGTCGGGTCCGCAAGGGCGCTCGACTCGCTCCTCGACGTCGTCGCGCTCGCGCCCCTCGATCGTAAAACCGCCGACGAATCGGCGCGGCTCCGCGCGATCGGCGCGCTCCAGCGATTCGCGACGCGGTTCCATGTGAGCGAAGAGGAAATTCAACGGCAACTCGACAGGAAACGCGCCCAAGCGCGCGCCTACGCGAATCGCGCCGAAGAACGCGAGGAGCGTTACGCGTCGCTGCGTCGCGAAGACGCTCCGCAAAGCGCCGACGAAGCGTCGCTGGAGAATAAAATCGCGCTCTTTCGTAAAGATTGGTGCTATCCCGTCGCGGGGCCGGACGGCGAGACGGACGAACAACTTCGTTCCTTGTTTCCCCCCTTTGAATCGAGTTTGTGGGACGACCGTCGTTTCATGCCCAACGCGCTCGAACGCGAATACCTCGAATTTTGGCTGACGGACCCGAGCGTTTACAGGAGCCTTGTCGCAAAGATCGACTTCGAAGCGTTGCGGTCGCCGATTGCGCGTCAGATCGATCTCGTCGCCCGCGACTTCCTTGAGCGCGGCGAAGAGCCGAGTTTCGAGCGCGTCATGCTGCGTTACGAAGACGAGAGAATGAAGTCGTTCCTCATCGAACTCGACGAATCCGCCGTCGGCAAAGGGCTTCCCGCGGTCGCGAAGGACCCCGAGAGCAGCGCGGCGCTTTTAGACGAATTAATCGCGGGCTTCGAACGCGCCCAGTTCGACCGCGAAATCCCCAGAAAAATAGGGGCGCTGCGTGAGAAAAACGCCACGCCGGAAGAGCGCCTGCAAACGCTTCTCGACTTGCAACGTCGGCAACAGGAGAAGCAGCGACGAATTGCCGCTCAGAACGCCCCCGAAGCCTCAAACGACCGACAGAATTCAGACGTTTCTGAATAAAATCGGAAAAATTTAGTCATACCGCGCTAAAACGAGCGAGTTTGTCCGTAAAACCCCATAAAGGGACGGACTCGTTGGTTTCCGCGCAAAGATCGTTCCTTTTGGCGCGATTCCTTTGGGAGTCGAGCCGCTTCCAATCCAACTCGTACGTCGACGCGTTCCGCGCGAGAAAAACCCCTTCTCGTGCGAACCCCAGCGCGCCGTCAATAAGGAGAACCCTGTGAAAAATTCGAGGAGAGGCAACGGCAGCCTGTTGCTTTCATACAAAACTTCGAGCCGCGAAGACGTCACGAAAAGCGGCAAGTTTGAAACCGACGTTCCCCAGAATTTAGACGAATTTGAGTCTCGCAATCTCAAGCGCAACCTTGCGCGACGCGCGAACGACGTCGTCGACGACCCCGAACAAGAAGAAGAGCATGAAGACGAGGGCGCTCTTTTTGACGGTTTGGACGACGACGATTACGAATCTGAACTCGAAAGAGAGTGCGAGATTGCCGACGACGAGGATTTTGACGTCGCCGACGACGTCGAATACGGCAGACAGGGCGTCGATCCTCTATGCTCTTACATGTACGAACTCAGTCATGTGTCTGTTCTGAGTCCTGAGCGTGAATTGGCGCTTGCGAAATGCATCGACTCGCGCCGACGCCGTTATCAACGCGTTCTCTTTGAAGCGCCTGTAGCAATTCGCCACTTTGTCCGTATCCTCGACAGTTTCATGAGAGGCGGGGCCGCCTTCGACCGCACCTTCGAATCGTCGCCTAAGAAGCGCGAGGCGCGAGTCGAACAGGTCATGCGCATGACCCCGACGCATTTGAGAACGCTCCACGCGGGGCTCGACCTTATTGAAGAAAGCGATTTGCGCGCACGCGAGATCGACGCGGAAATGGAAAACGCCTCCCCGGCGCGACAGGAAGCGTTGAAGCAAGAGAAGACGCGCCTAAACTCCCGCGTCGCCGCCGTCCGCCGTCACTCGGCGCTGATTCTCGAGGAATTCCGTTGGAAGTTGGATCATCTGCGCGACGCGCTCCATGAAATGGAGAACGTCTCCGAGCGTATTGGCGAACTCGCGCGCGAAATGGAAGCGCCGGCGTTTCAGCGCCGCTCCGAAAAGCGTCGCCGCGAACGCGCCGAAGAAATGGACGAATATCGCGTCGTTATCGGCGAAGCGCCGGAGAGATTTAAAAAACGCCTTCAGGGAATCAAACTGTATAGCTACGAGTACGAAGAAGCGTGCAACCTTCTGACGAAGCATAACCTTCGACTCGTCGTTTCGATCGCCAAGCGTTATCGAGGGCGCGGTCTTAGTTTCCAAGAACTCATTCAAGAGGGCAACCTCGGCGTCATGCACGCCGTTGAAAAATTTGAGTGGCGACAGGGCAATAAATTTTCTACTTACGCCACGCACTGGATTCGTCAAGCGATTTCTCGCGCGCTGTCTGAACACACGAATCAGATCCATATCCCGATGCACATGAACGACAACCTCACGAAGATTCGCAATATTCTTAGAGAGGAACTGAGTCGAACGGGACGCGAGCTCACCGACGACGAGATTGCCGAGCGCGCCGACATGAACGTCAAAGACGTCACGCTTGCGCTTCGAGCCGGCAGTCCTCCCGTGAGCCTGACGCAGCCGTTTAGCGAAACGGACGACGGCGGCTGCATCGTCGACGTCGTGCCCGACGTCAAAGCGTCGCGACCTGAAACGAAGGCCGATCTGGCGCATCTGCGCGGCGTCATCAAGCAGGTTCTTAAAATGCTGCCCCCGCGCGAACGCGAAGTAATCACGCTTCGTTACGGGCTCGTCAACGGCTACGATTACACGCTTGAGGAAATCGGCAGACTTCTCGGCGTGACCCGCGAACGCGTCCGCCAAATCGAGGCGAAAGCGATTGAAAAGTTGCGCAACTCAGGGCGCTTCGGCGACGTTTCGGATATTTTCTAGTCGTCAAATCTTCGATAAGTCTCCTTCTCGAAGGGTTTTAAAGCGTCGTTAAAAAACGCCGAGGGCGCGGTCAGACGGAATCTCTGACCGCGCCCTTTCTCTTTCGCAGTCGACGCGTCGTTAGACGAGTTCTCCGGAGAAGACGTCGCCGTCGAGTCCGACGAGGCGAACCGTCGCGACGTCGCCGCAGTCGATATTTTCGCCCTCCTTAGCCTTGACGACGACCTCAAAGTACCGATCCGTCGTTCCTCTCGCGACGGGCGGCGCCAACGCTTCGCGTTTGACGTCTTCGATCACGACGCGCGTTTGGCGACCCACGAATTTTTTCGCGAATTTCCGCCGTTCTTCGCGCGCGACTTCGCCGAGCCGCGCCGCGCGTTCTTTCTTAACCTCGGGAGGAATTTGATTGTCCATTTGCGCCGCGACCGTCCCCGGACGCGCGCTGAACCGAAAGACGTGGACTCGTGAAAAGCCGACTTCTCGAACGACCTCGAGGGTTCTCTCGAACTGACGCTCCGTTTCGCCGGGAAAACCGACGATGACGTCGGTCGTAATCGCCGCGTCGGGGATAAGCTCGTAAATCTCGCGGCATTTGTCGACGTACGCGCCGCTTGGCCAGCGTCGACGCATGGCGCGAAGAACGTCGTCGTCGCCGCTTTGCATGGAAAGATGAAAGTGCGGGCAGATTGTCGACGGCGCGTTGGCGACGACGCGCAGCATTTTCTCAGAAACCTCGACCGCTTCGAGACTTCCGAGGCGATAGCGCGTTTGCGGAAGGTCGAGCGCCGCGAGTTGTTCAAGGAGTTCCGCAAGACCAAAGCGTCGATCCTCGGGAACCGCCGCTTGACGCGCGAGGTATCGTCCGAGAGACATGGGACGCGTTCCCGGTTCGTAACCTCCCTCGCGCGCCTCGTCAATCTCCTGCGGCGTCGGGGGATAGAGGTCGAGACCGTAATGCCCGAGGTGTATTCCGGTAAGTACGATTTCACGGTAGCCGTTGGCGGAGAGCGTCCGCGCTTCCTCGAGAACGTCGTCGGCGGGGCGGCTTTCAAGATAGGGGCGCGTCGACGGAATGACGCAGTACGCGCAGCCGACGCGACAGCCGTCTTGGATTTTGACGTAGGCGCGTTGACGCTCCGCCAGACGGCCCACGCCGCGAGGGATTCGTTCGAGCCCGCGTCCGCGCAGGAATTCCGGCAACCGGCGTTTGTCGGGAACGACTTCGGAGACGTTCGGAAGGGACGCGACGCGCTCCGGATCCGACGCCGCGTAGCATCCGACGACGACGATTTCCGCGTGGGGGCACGTCTTCGCGAATCGCGCGATAAGCTTACGGCTCTTCGCGTCGCTCTCCGCCGTGACGGAACACGTGTTGACGAGAACGAGATCGACGTCGTCGTCCGGAACGTTCGCGTCCGGATCGTCGGCGTCTTCCCAGCCGTTCAAAAGAAACGCGGAACGCAGCCACTCCGTTTCATATTGATTGACTTTGCAACCTAACGTGGCGGTTTTAAAGCGCATTTTTTCCCTGACGAACAGTGTGCAAAAGATTGACGCGAAAAATCTTGCGAAAGAGCCCGCGGCAAGCGGTCTCACGACGAATTCAGTCGTTGATTATCGCCGCCGCGCGCGAAACGTCAAGGAATCGGAAAGACAAGCGCGGACGAAAGCGCGTCGTCCGCGGGTAGAAAGGTCATTTTGAGTCGACGGTCGGCCAATTCGCGAAAAATCGCCGTTCGTTGATCGTCAGCTGGCGGAAGAAGTCGTCGAGCGGCATGCGTCGAACGACGGCGATCTCTTTCGCTGTCGCGAGAATCGACGCGGGCTCGGCGAGGATAAACCCTTCTTCGTCGCGCGCCTGAATCGAGATCGACGGACGCGGCGGGGTTCCCTCTTCCTGTCCGTAACCGTCTGGGGGCAGGGGAGTCGGGCCGTCTGACTCGACGAGAATCCTATCGCGAGGAACGCGCGCGACGACGTCGCGCAGGGCGTGCGCGTCCTTTGCGACAAAACGCGCGGAAAAAGAGAAGAAAGCGCCGATTTCGACGGCGTTCTCGATTTCAGGGGGCGTCGCGCGCCATCCATGCAGGAGCCACGCGGGAACGTTTGGATATTCTCGAATAATGGAGAGAACTTTTTCGTTGGCGCGCACGGAATGAACCGTGACGGGAATTTTCCGAGCGTCGGCGAGTTCAAGTTGATCGCGGAAGGTTTTCTCCTGCGCTTTGCGGAGTTCGTCGTCGCAACCGCGAACGGCGAAGTCTAGCCCGACCTCTCCGAGCGCGGCTTTTGTGACGCCGTCGTAAGCGACGAAGGCGTCGAGGAAGTTCGCGAGGGGCGCGAGCCAGTCCCCGCTTACGCGTCGGCAATTCCACGGGTGGACGCCGAACGCGGGAAAGACGTCGGGAAGTTTTTTGGCAATTTCCGCGGCGCGGTTCCAGTCTCCGGGCGACGCGCAGGCGCAGACGCATCTGGCGACGCCGTGAGTTTTGGCGCGCTCAAGATATTGGGCGGTTTCCTCTAAGGTCGCGCCGAAACGTTTGTCGTATAGATGCGCGTGCACGTCGGTAAAACCGCGCGACGACTTTTCCGAAACTGTCATTCGCGTTCTCCAAAACGTTCTATAAGCGGCGTCGGTCGTAAGTTTCTTCGTTTTAGTCGCGTTTCGAAGGCGTGAAGTTCCCGCGCGTTCGCGCCGACGGTCGCCAAGCGGGGAGGATTAGCGTTCCTTATCGAGATCGACGTCCATGAAATACGCGCTCCCCTTGCGGATGAGATAAACGCGCGCGCGTCCGGAATCGACCTTGGCAAATTCGTCGAGTCTTCCGGCGATGTAGCTGAGATGTTCGACGCAGGTCACGCTGAGTTGGTCGTCGGGATTGTCGCCGACGCCAAAGCCAAAGATAAAGTCGCCTTTTTGGAGCGGGGCTTCGCCAGACGCGAGGAGACCTTTCGGATCAACTTTGACGACGCTGACGCCGCCGGAGGGCGCAAAGTTGAAGTTTCCTACGTAGACCGACTGCAGATTGGGAAAACGTTTGGCAAATTCGCCTTCTTCGGCGGTTTCAACCTCGATTCCCAGTTTGTCCCATACGCATTCTTCCGGAGAGGAGGCGCGGCGCGACGTACGTTTTGAGGGTTTGGTCGGACGCGGTTCTTCCGTTTCTTCCGCGAAAGGTTTGGAAACGAACGCGGACTGGTAAAGACCGGAGTCTTCGGAATCGTCGACGGCGACGAGGGTCGATTCGCGTCCCGCGAGTTCGCTGAACGCAAGAGTCGCGTCGAGCATGGCGCCGTCGCGTTCAAATTTGAGGTTGGCGACGTCGCTCAGGCCCAGACCGATGAGGGAGCAGGTAAAGTCCAGAGAGGAATGAACCGGACGGTCGTTGGAGGCGAGCAACACGTCGCCGGGACGAACCCCGGATTCAGACGCCGGGCTGCGCGGATCGACCGAATCGACGACGAGGCAATCTTCGCCGTTCGCGTCGGCGGGATAATCGGGCATATCAGAATCGACTACGCGGAATTTCAGTCCGTGATGCGTCATTTTCGCGACAGACTGTCGGATCATGCGCTCCGAGACCTCGGCGACGACGTCGACGGGAATCGCAAAGGCGATGTTTTCCGCTTCTTCGCGGACCGCCGCGTTGAGTCCGATCATTTCTCCGTCCATATTGACGAGGGGACCGCCGGAATTGCCGGGATTAATGGCGGCGTCGGTCTGAATGACGCTGTCGTAGGAGAGCGTTTCGTTGACTTCGAGGGGGCGGCTGACGGAACTGACGACGCCGCGCGAAATGGAACAGTTATATCCAAACGGGTTGCCGATCGCGTAGACGTCTTCGGCGAGCATGACGCGTTCCGAACGTCCCATACGAATCTTCTTGAGCGGTTTCTTCGGTTTGATTTTTAGGACCGCAAGGTCGGTCGCAATGTCGTTGCGGACGAACTCGACGTCGCGGTAGCGTTCGCCGTCCGCCGTGATGATTTCTAGCTTGAGAAGTCCCTTGACGACGTGATAGTTCGTGAGGATATACCCGCGTTCGTCAAGAATGACCCCGGTTCCCATTCCGTTGTAGACGTCGTACTGCGCGTCTTGACCGTACGACTTCTGCCCGACGTCATACTGTTTTTCGCCCTGGATACTAACGACTGACTCACACGCTTCGCGAACGATCGACACGATCCGGGGACGCTCCTGTCGCGACCAGCGTTCTTGCGCGCGCGTCGCGTCGTTGGCAAAAGTCGCCGCGTTCCAGCACAGCAGAAACGCGGTCAAAACCGCAAGCGCCCCTTTTGAATTCGTCGTCAGAGCATTCAATTTCGTCATAGGAAAACCGTTCGGCAGTTGTTCCGATCGACGCGTCGGCGACCCGTCGATTTAACTCGTTGCGCGCTTCGGTTCGTTTCGTCGCCGAGCCGCTTCGTCCGACCGGAACTCCGTCGTTCCGCCTGACGAGCGCGATTCGTTTCAGAAAAGTCCAAAAAACGCGTCTCTTGTGTTAAAGTTCTCTCCGCGAAACGCCGCAAGGTTCGACGTGCTATAACCCGCAAAACCTGCACGACGCGGATAGTCGTTACATCGGCGTTTCTTCCCCCCTTTCTACAACGAAAGAGGCGCTTTTTTTCATTTTCGGCGAGGCGACGACGTCGGAGCGTCGTGAAAGTCGTCTCAATATAATTGCGCAGTCCGATAAAATCGAAAATGTGTTGAAAAAGTCGTGCAAAAGTTGGCAAAAAAGAAAACCGCGATCTTGTAAAACGATTCCCGGCGTCGTATGATGATAGACTGGATCGTCGGTTTTGCAGGCGATTCCACAGAATTGAGTATACTGAATCGGCGCCGCTTTGCGGTTAGGAGTCGGACTATGTTCAAAGAGAAACTTTATCGGGTCGCTTTTGGGTTCGCGGCGTTCGCGGCTCTGGGCGCGACGACCGTCCTTTTCGCGCAGGGCGACGACGCGACGAAGACGAAACGTCCTCTCTCCGTTCGCTCTATCCGTCCGTTCCAGCGTTCGGAAACGCCCGCGAACCAGGCTCCGAATCTGTACGACAAGAAATCTGACGAATTCGACTATTTCCGCGAGGAACTAGGACGTAGCGAAACGTCGACGAAGACGAAGAAACGACTTCAGGAAATTGAGTCTCGCGTCGTCTACGCCGATCCGATGGACAAGCCCGCCTACGACGGTTCGAAGTTTATCGATATCTATTCCGACGTCTATGTCGACGGTCAGCCTTATGAAGACCCTGAAGATCCCGACGTCAAATATTCCGCCGACGAGAACAATATTCTCGCGATCGCCGCGGAAGCTCTCGCGCAAGGAACGCAGGCCGTTTCGCTTCTTGCGGGCGTTCCCGTCGGCGGCGGTTCGACGAACGGAACGGGATCCGGTTCGGATATGACGATGGTCGGCCCCGCTCATCCGATGCCAGAAGTTAGCGGCGTGGGGTTGGCGCCCGTCGGCGGTATGGAGAGTTTTCAGCAGTTGTCCCAGAGCGGTTCGCCGAACAGTTCCGGCGGCAAGGCGAGCGCTCCGACGGAGCCGAGCAAGTTCGACGACACGAAGATGATCTTCCCGGAAGACGTCGAAAGCCCCTACAAAGCGGAATTGAAAGCGATTGCGGACGAAGCGTTTGATTTCTTCAAGGCGGATCGCGAATTCAAACCGAAGGCGTCCGCGCCTACTACCCCCGACATGGGCGGCGGCTATCCGTCGAGCAGCATGGGTGAAATGCCCGCGCCTGTGACGATTGGTCCCGACGAGAAGTAACGCGAATCGGTTCGTTCGTTTTCATAAGATCGCGAACGTGATTTTCGATCAGGACGACAATCTAGTATTTTACGCGACGCGTCGCCGCATCCACGGCGAAGCGTCGTTTTTTTGTCCGTTGCGACCTGTTTTTTAGTCCTCGCGAGTTTGTCATGGCTTTCTTCAAGAAAAACGCATACTTTTCACTTGCCGTAGGAATTGCGCTTCTCGCGCTCATACTCTTTCTTCTGATCGTCGGCTACGCGCAGATTAAATCGGCGCAGCAGAAGGCGAAGAGCGCTAAGAAGTCGGCAAAGATTCAGGTTCTCGTCGATTCCGACGCGATCGCTTCGTTTGTAGAGCGCGTCGGCGGCGACGCCGTTCGGGTCGAAACGTCGCCGCGCGGCGTTCAGGCGTCCGATCTCGACAAGGCGACGCGCGCGCGACTTGCCGCGACGAAGGTCGTTTTTCTAACAAAGACCGCGAATAACGAGCAAATTCAGAAGGACATAAAGTCTCTCGCGCCCGACGCGACGATCGTCAATTTGCGCGACGAACTCGATTTCGGTCTCGACGAATCTGACGACGCGTCCAATTCGAGTCTCTGGACGTCCCCCGATTCTGCCGATACAATCGTCCCCATTATCGCGGGGACGCTCTCGCAGTTTGCGCCCGACAAAGCGTCGGTATTTGCCGAAAACGCGAAAAAAATAGACGACGAGCTTTCTGCGCCCGTTGAGAAAACTTCCGACGCGACGGCGCTGTAACGAGGCGTTTTTCCGCCCGACGCGCAGCCTCTTTTGTAGGCGAGCTCGTCCGCGTCGCCGCGACAGGAGGGAATCGCGTCGGCGACGCGCGCAAAGGGAACAATTCGGAAAGCGTTCTCCGCGCTTTCCGTTATGGAGAAAAAAATGACGCTATACGACGAACGCTACTTTCCGAAGATTTTTCAAACGCTTGATTCGTCGGCGCAGGCGCCGGAAGACCGCGCCGCGATCGCCGTCAAGGCGCTGGAGTTTCTTAAGATTTCGGAGATTAAAGACGGCGACCTCATCCTCGACAGCTTTAACGACGCTAAGAAATTGATCGACGCGGTCGAATCCGCGAAGGAACGCGACTATCTCCGACGCATCCTTTTGGAAGCCGCGCAGTCCGTGTTCCCCGACGCCGCTTTAGAGCCGGCGTTCGACGAACTTCTCGATCAGATCGAGGATCGCGACGAGCGCCAAAACGCGCTCTATGCGCGGCTGCTTACGATCGCAGACAATCTCAATTGCTTCGACGACTACGCCTCTATGCGCGCCGCGTTAATGGAACGAGTTGAAGAAATCGACGATTTACGCCAGTATGAAGACGTCGTCGCTCGCGTTTACGCAATGGATCGCGTTCGCGGCTATTCTTCCGACGACGCGCCACTTGAGACCCCGACCGCTCTTATTTGCCAATACGACCAAGCGTTTCTCCGTTTTTTTCCCATTAAAGGCGACGCCCCGATCGAGGAGTCCGCGGCGCTTGACGGCGCGATGATCGACGCGCTGCACGTTCTCGACGACGTGGAGAAAACGCTTGACTCCGGGATTCGAGGAACGGGCGACGACGCGGAAGAACTCGACGCGGACGAGCTTGACGAACTGCGCAAGGAAGCGTCGACGCTCGTCGTCCGGTCTTATAAACTCGTCGATCATTTTCCTCGAATCTTTGAATATAGCGAGCGTCGCGACGCGTTCGATTTGGTCCTCGCCGCCGTTGACGTCGTCGGCGACGGGATCGTCGTCGACGAATACGGGCTTCATTACCGAGACGACGAGGAATATGCCGTCGAGTTGTATGCCGCGGCGGCGACCGCGATAAAACTTGCGGGCGCGGACCCTCGAAAAGGCGCGAGGCTTGTGGAGACGCTGGCGCCGTTCCGCCGCGTCATGTCAGAAACGGAAACGGCGACGGGCGTCCGCGACCGTTATCCTGTCCTCGAGTACGTTAACGACAAGGGGCTCCAAGATTCACGTCCCTCTTTCGGGAAACTTCTTATCGGTCTAGAACACGACGTCTTTGTCGCGTTGTTGAAGCTCGACGACGTCGTCGAGCAGGTCGAGCTGCTGACCATACTTGTCAGGAATCGCGTTCAAACGAAAGATGCGTTGATGGCGAATGTTTTTACGCGCGCCTTATTAGAGACGCTTGATAAACTCGACCCGACGCCGACGCGTTTGTATCATAAGAAGCGTCTTTTTGAGCTTATTTTATGCAGTTGTGATCGGGAAATAATCGAAAGCTTTGTCGAATCGGAGGACGATCCCGAGTTTAGACGAACGGTCGGCGCGAAGCTCGCCGCGTTCGATCAATTTAAGCGCGGCGATTGCGAGGCGCGCCGCTTGCTCGACGACTTCGACGTCGATTTGACGAAGACGGATCCGCTCGTCGCGGCCGACGAGTTCCTTGACTTCGCGCAGTTCGTCTTCAAAATCCCCCAGCTTGAGCCGTTCTATCTTAAGAAAAACAATGAGTAAAAACAACGAATATTTCGAAACGGAAAACGCGACGATCGACCTTGATCGTCAGCGTCGTTGCGGATTTCCCGAGGTGATTTACGGCGAGAGCAAGACGGCGGAGGCGATTGTCGAGATCGCGACGGAGCTTTTTAAGCGCGGCGTCGACGTGCTGGCGACGCGCGTAAGCGAGGAGAAGGCGGACTACGCGCTCCCGAGATTGCGCCGCGTCTGTCCCAAAGCCTACTACAACGCGGTCGCGCGGACGCTCAGGGCGCCGCAGAACGAATCGGGAACGAGCATGTACGTGGGCCGCGTCGTCGTCGTGACGGCCGGCACGAGCGATTTGCCGGTCGCGGAGGAGGCGGTCGAGACGCTCAAATGGACCGGAGTCGACGTCGAATTGATCCAAGACGTCGGGGTTGCGGGCCCTCAGCGACTTCAGGCGAAACTCCCGCGTTTGCAGGACGCGGACGCGATCGTCGTGGTCGCCGGGATGGAAGGGGCGCTTCCGAGCGTCGTGGGGGGCTACGTTTCGGCGCCGATCGTCGCGGTGCCGACGAGCGTCGGCTACGGCGCGGCGTTTGGCGGACTTGCGGCTCTCCTTGGCATGATGAACAGCTGCGCGTCGAACGTGACGGTCGTCAATATCGACGCGGGATTTAAGGCGGGCTACGTCGCGGGGTTAATCTCGAAACGAATCTCCGATTTCGCGGAGACGTCCTATAAAGAAGGAGTCGAAGACGCGAAGGGGAACAAAATCTTCGGCAGAAAGAAGTACGACCGATGACGGAAGAAGGGACGGACTTCGATCGACAGGACGAAGAAGCGGATCAGTTTCAGCGCACGCGGCTTCTGCTCGGCGACGAGGGGATGGAGCGGCTCCGCGCCGCTTGCGTTATGGTCGTCGGACTGGGCGCGGTCGGCGGCTACGCGGTCGAGGCGTTGGCGCGCGCGGGAATTGGACGGTTTCGCATTGTCGATTTCGACGTCGTTCAGGAGAGTAATATTAATCGTCAGCTTCTCGCGACGCACGAAACGGTCGGGCAGGCGAAGGCAGACCTCGCGGAGGCGCGAATTCACGCGATCAATCCGACGGCGCGCGTAGAAAAGCGTCGGGCGCTCGTCAACGCGGGGACGGTCGCGTCTCTCTTCGAAGGGGAATGGCGCGAACCGCCCGATTACGTCGTCGACGCGATCGACACGCTCGGGTCGAAGGTCGCGCTTATCGCGGAAACGCTTCGCCGCCGCGTTCCACTTATCTCGAGCATGGGCGCGGGACTGCGCTTCGATCCGTCTCTCATTCGCGTCGGACGGCTGACCGACGTGACGAACTGCCCTCTTTCGGCGCAGCTCCGCAAACGTCTCAGACGCGTCGGCGTCAATACGGACGACGTCCGCTGCGCATACTCTCCGGAGCCGATCCGCGACGCGCTCCGTCGCGGCGACGAGCGATTCAAACGCTTTGACCCCGCGCCCGCGCCGCCCCCCGATTCGGTCGGCAAAGACTACCCGCAAGGCCGTCCGCGCAACACCCTCGGAACCCTCTCCACCATCGTCGGAATCTTCGGTCTTCTCGTCGCCCACGAAGTCATTTTGGATATCTCCGGGGCGCGCCAGCGGTAGGACGGGGAAATTATATTTTTCGGCGAACGGGTAAAAAATGCGCTTCACCGAAAAATATAATTCTTAAAAAAGTTGACGAAGCGTCGCTGTCGCTCGACGTTTGATTGTTCTCTCCATTCTTAAAATCCGAGTGTCGGTCGCCCCCCGCCGTCTTAGCGCGCCGACTCCAAAAGAACAAGACCGACGCGTTGAGCGCCATTGAACAACTCGTGGAACGAGGAATGGTCGAAAGCGTCGGAAACTGCGGCGGTCGAAGGTATATGCCGAGTTCCAAGGTCTACGCGCTCTCTGGAAATAAGACCGGATACACAAGGCAGAAAGGAATGACGATCCTACAAGAGATTGAGACGATTAATCGACACGTCGACACATTTGGCGCCATAACGCGAGCTGAAACGGCGGAATTATGTAAGCGCTACAAGAATCACGCGTACTATCTTCTCCATAGAATGGCGAGCGAAGGGAGTATTGTCGTGGTAAAAAACGGAATATCCTCATATTACGTTCGTAAGAAATCTCAGTTAGACTGACTGGCGCAAAGTCGGCGCAAGTCAGTGCAAAGATTCAGCGTTGAAGCGCCCTTAGGGGCAGGTAAGGCGTTTATGTAAATCGTTTGACGATAAGGAAATATCAAATAATGAACTATTGAAGAATCGTCAAAATTTTCAGCGCAAGATTCAGTGTAAGATTTCGCGTTGAATTCCGCGTTAAAATTCAATGTTGAATTCAACGTTGAATTTCTTGTTGAATCCAATTCTGAAGGGACATATAACTTATAAATTAGCAACGAGATAAGAATGATTGAAAAGGTAAAAAGACGTAGTAATTTTCAACGTTGAATTTGACGCGAAGATTCAGCGCCTGCGTCTTACGTTTCTTTCTTGAACCTAACAGACGTTTTTTTCTTGACTCAATAATTGGCGTAATTATGATAAAATGGGGCGTTTGTCGATTTATTCGCCGCATGAAAGAAAACGTTTTGCCGGTTATTTGACATAATCCAAGCGGAAAAATACTTTTATCCAACATAAACCCCGTTGAAAGACGCCTGTTTGCGCAAAGACGGCTTTTGACGGATTACATAGGCATCACGAGATATGGCGCGACTTGAAGAATTGACGGTTGGAAGTCGCGTTGTCGGGCTTGCGGGACAGGAGACCGTCGAGATTATCGCCGTTCGTTGGATTGGCGATTCGGCTCTCGACGTCACTTGGAAGAACAACCACGGAGCGTTGGATAATCGGATTCTGTTTTCTGACGACGCGGGGGCGTTGAGCGTGCAAGAGGGCGCTTTACCGTGGAGTTTTGACGCCGATCCCGACGACGTTCGACTGGTTTCCGAAGCGCGACGCATAAGCCTTGCGTATCTTTACGATCCCTATCTTGCCTCGCGAACGTCTGAAATCGAGCCGTTGCCTCATCAGATTTCCGCCGTTTATCAAGAGATGTTGCCTCGGCTTCCTCTCCGTTATGTACTGGCGGACGACCCCGGCGCTGGTAAAACAATCATGACGGGGCTGTTGCTCAAAGAGTTGATCGTTCGAGGGGACTTGAAAAGATGTCTGATTGTCGCGCCCGGTAGTCTCTGCGAGCAGTGGCAGGACGAACTCAACGCAAAATTCCAACTTAGATTTGACCTTCTGACAAACGACCAATTTGAGGCCGCCGTTACCGGCAATGTTTTTGCCGAGAAGAATTTCTGTATTGCCCGACTTGATAAACTTGCGAGAAACGACGATCTAAAAGAAAAGCTTAGATCAGCTACCGATTGGGATATTGTCGTCGTCGACGAAGCGCACAAAATGTCCGCGAGTACTAGGAACGGCGAGGTTAAATACACTAAACGTTTTAAATTAGGTCAAGTTCTCTCCGAAGTCGCTCGCAATCTGCTCCTCTTGACGGCGACTCCGCATAATGGGAAAGACGCGGAATTTCATTTATTCTTGTCGTTGCTCGATCAAGAGCGTTTCGGCGGCGTCTCTCGGTCAAGTTGTCAGGCTGTCAACGTTTCCGACGTCATGCGTCGTTTGGTCAAGGAAGACCTTTTGAAGTTCGACGGGACGAAACTCTTTCCCGAACGCCTCGCTTATACGGTTAAATACGATCTTTCGCGGAGAGAAGCGGATTTATATTCGAGAGTCGTCGATTATGTCCGCGAGGAGTTTAATCGCGCCGACAATCTTTCGGAAGAACGCAAAAACAACGTCGGTTTTGCGCTGTCGATTTTACAACGACGTTTAGCGTCGTCTCCGGAAGCGATTTACCAGTCGTTGCGTCGTCGTCGCGAACGCCTTGAACAAAGATTAAACGAGGAGAGACTTGGTAGAAAAGCCGAAGAGTACCGTTCCTCATTTCGATGGGACGATGAATTTGACGGCGACGATTATTCTTCCGAAGAGACGGAACGAGAAGAGGATAATATCGCCGATCGCGCGACCGCCGCGCAAACGATAACAGAACTTGAAGCGGAGATTGACGCCCTAAAGGGGTTGGAAAAACTTGCGAACGACGTTCGGAACAGCGGCGAAGATCGCAAGTGGGACGAGCTTTCGAATCTGCTGCAAGGGAACGCCCACATGTTTTCGTCCGAGGGACGGCGGGAAAAACTCATCGTTTTTACTGAACACGTCGACACTCTTCGATATCTTGCATCTAAAATTCGTTCCCTTCTCGGCGACGCGGACGCTGTCGTTACGATCTGCGGCGGTATGGGGCGCGACGATAGGCGCAAGGTTCAAGAACGCTTCCGGGAAGATAAAAACGTTCGTATCCTCATCGCGACTGACGCGGCAGGGGAAGGCGTCAACCTTCAACGCGCCCATTTGATGATTAATTACGACCTCCCATGGAATCCGAACCGTCTGGAACAACGTTTTGGACGAATTCACCGCATTGGTCAGACGGAAGTTTGCCATCTCTGGAACCTCGTCGCGCATAAAACGAGGGAAGGTCAGGTTTATCTTCGTCTTCTTGAAAAGTTGGAGGAGGAACGGAAAGCGCTCGGCGGCAAAGTCTTTGACGTACTCGGCGGAATAAAATTCGACAATAAATCGCTTCGGGAATTGCTGATAGAGGCGATTCGTTACGGCGACGATCAGAAAATAAGCGCGCAAATCGACGTCGTCGAGCGGTCGATGAAAACGGAAGAGTTTCGTCGGTTGATTAATGAAAACGCTCTGACCGAAGACGTCATGGATTTTTCGAAGGTCATAGAGATCCGCGCCGAAATGGAACGCGCCGAGGCGCGTAAGTTGCAACCGCATTTTATTGAAGCGCTTTTCCTTCAGGCGTTTAAGAAACTAGGGGGAGTTATTCATCGGCGCGAGCGTGGACGGTACGAAATTACCCGCGTTCCCTTTGACGTTCGAAATCGCGATAACTTGATCGGTTCGGGAGAGCATGTTCTCGATCGTTATGAACGCGTTTGTTTTGAGAAGGACGTCAGGAATCTTCCTGGACTGATTCCAGCTATGCTGATTTGTCCGGGGCGGTCGCTTCTCGACTCCGTGACCGATTTGATAATCGAACGCTACGGCGACGCCTTTAAGCAAGGCGCTATTTTTATCGACGAGAGCGACGCCAGCCTAGAACCGCGACTCCTCTTCTACATAGAAACCGCGATTCAAGACGGCGTATCGCTTCCCAATGGCGCTAAACGGATCGTCGCTCGGCGCGTCCACTTTGTCGAGATGAAAGAAGACGGTTCGACCGTGAACGCAGGCTACGCGCCTTATTTGGATTATCGTTCGCCGTCGCCCGAGGAAAAATCCGCTGTGTTGGACTATGTTCAAGGGCAGAAATGGTTGGCACAAGGCGTCGAAAATCGGGCAGTGGAGCACACAGTCGCACAGATCATCCCCCCTTGGTTGCAAGAGATTAAAGAACGTAGGACGAGCGCGCTGAACAAAATCGAAAAAGCGGTCAACGAGCGTATGATCGCCGAGATTCAATATTGGGACAGGCGCGCTAGCAATCTGCGTGAAAAGGAAGAGGCGGGCAAGCAGAGCCAGCGCCAAACGGCGGCATTGGCGAGGCGTCGCGCCGACGAGTATGACGCGAGGATGAAGAAACGCCTCGCAGAAATCGCGGCCGAAAGGCTTATTGCTCCGAAACCGCCCGTTGTCGTTGGCGGCGCGCTGGTCGTTCCGAAGGGGTTGGCGCTTCGACTGACAGGATGCGTCGAGCCGAACACTTTCGGTTCGGACGACCGTCGCGTGATCGAACTCGCCGCAATGAACGCGGTTATGGAGATCGAGCGTAAGCTGGGATTCGATCCGAAAGACGTCGGCGCCGAGAAACGCGGTTACGACGTTGAATCGGCGATTCCCCCGACTCTACAGACGGGTGGATTTTCTTTGCGTTTCATCGAGGTCAAGGGGCGCGCGAAGGGCGCCGAGACGGTTACCGTCACAAAAAACGAAATTTTAACGGCGTTGAATCAACGCGAGATCGGAAACTACTTTCTGGCGCTTGTCGAAGTCGACGGCGCGAAGACGCGGACGACCTACCTGAAGAACCCCTTTAGAGTCGCGCCGGACTCGACGGCGACGAGCGTAAATTACAATATTGTCAATTTAATCCGCGACGCGGAAGTCGTTTATCAAGGGTAACGGGCGAAAAATGACGGTCAAGAAGTTAATTGAAGTCGCGCTTCCTCTCGAAAAGATCAACGAGGAATCCGCAAGAGAGAAGTCGATTCGTCATGGTCATCCTTCGACGTTACACCTCTGGTGGGCGCGTCGTCCACTCGCCGCCGCTCGCGCCGTGATCTGGTCGTCTCTTGTCGACGACCCTTCTTCCCACCCCGAAGAGTTCCCAACCGAGGAGGATCAGAATAGGGAACGGGAACGATTATTCAAAATTTTAGAAGCTTTGATTGTTTGGGAGAATTCCAATAACGAGAAGGTCTTGAACGCCGCGAAAGAGGAGATTTTGAAGTCGACAAACGGAAATCCGCCCGAACTCCTCGATCCCTTTGCTGGTGGCGGTTCTATTCCCCTAGAAGCGCAAAGACTTGGATTAAAAGCTCACGCGCACGATCTAAATCCCGTCGCTGTGACAATCAACAAGGCGACGATCGAAATTCCTCCGATTTTTGCCGATATGCCGCCTGTAAATCCCCAATCTCGCAGAGTTGTAGCGATTAACTGGAAGGGCGCTCAGGGTCTTGCCGAAGATGTTCGTTATTACGGGAATTGGATAAAGGAAGAGGCATTTAAGCGCGTCGGAAAGCATTATCCTAAAGTGAAAAATCCGGGGGGGGGGGGATATAAATGTCATTGCCTGGATTTGGGCTAGAACTATTAAATGCCCTAATCCTGCCTGTTCTTGTAATATGCCCCTTGCAAGTAGCTTTGACGTTTCGAAGAAGAAGGGGGGAGAAACATATATCTATCCCATTGTTGACTACAAAAACAAGGCTGTCGATTATGAGATTAGGAGAGGAGTCAACACCGACCACATTTCTCCAAAGTTAAGCCGGGGGGCGAAGTTTCAATGTCTGATATGTGGCGAAACCGCCAATGACGATTATGTTAAAAGGTCTATGTTGTCAGGCGAAGTAGGTAGACAACTTTTGTGCGTTGTCGCTGAGGGAAAAAAAGGTAGATTGTACATAGCACCGGATAGACAGCAAATTCTTTCCGCAGAAGTCGAAAAACCGAGTGATTATCCAAATAGTCCTTTACCTTTCGATCCAAGAAATATCTGGTGCGTTAATTACGGTTTAGACTCCTATGATAAACTTTTTAGCAATAGACAACTGACAACATTAACAACTTTCAGTGATCTAATTTCTGAAGTCTGCCGCCAAGTGGAAATTGATGCGATTTCAGCAGGATTGGCGGACGATCATATACCTCTTTCTGACGGAGGTACAGGAGCGTTAGTCTATTCTCAAGCGATTGGGACGTATCTATCGTTTGTTATCGATAAACTTGCCGATAGAGGGTCCACTGGTTGCAGTTGGGACGTAAAGCGTGAAAGTCTCCGCAATACGTTTGGTCGACAGGCTCTTCCTATGGTTTGGGATTATGCTGAGAGCAATCCGTTCTCCAATTCCTCCGGCTGTTTCGACAATATGTTGGATTGGGTCGTCAAGTGCGTCGAGCGTTTTCCCGCGTCGGTAAAGGGAAAGGCGAGCCAGCATGACGCGCAAAGCGGTTGCGAACTCCGCGACGTCATGGTTGCGACAGACCCTCCTTATTACGACAACATAAGTTATGCCGACTTGTCCGATTTCTTTTATGTCTGGACGAGAAGAAGTCTAAAGAACGTTTATCCCGAACTTTTCCGTACGATGCTCGTACCCAAAGCCGAGGAGTTGGTCGCCACACCCTATCGTCATGGCGGAAATGCCGTTAAAGCGAAAGAGTTTTTTGAAGAGGGGATGGCGGCGACGTGTCGCAATCTGTATCAGTACTCAAGAGACGACGTTCCCGTCACGCTTTTTTACGCTTATAAGCAAAGCGATTCGCAAAAAGACGAGGATGGTCAAGCTTCTTCCGGCTGGGAAACGATGCTTAACGCGATTATTCACGCCGGATTCGCAATTACGGGTACATGGCCGATGAGAACGGAGTTGGCGAACAGGCAAGTCGCCTCTGGAACAAACGCGCTTTCGACGTCGATTGTACTTGTTTGTAGGAAACGCGCTCAGGACGCTCCGATTTGTTCAAAGCGCAATTTTGTCAACGAGTTGAGACGCGAACTTCGCGACGCTCTTGCGAAATTACAGACGAGCAATATCGCGCCTGTCGACTTAGCACAAGCAGCTATTGGACCGGGCATGGCGGTTTTCTCGAAGTATTCCCAAGTTCTGGAGGCGGATGGTACAGAGACGTCGGTGCGCGAAGCGCTTAAGGCGATTAATCAGGAACTTGATCTTTACCTCAACGAGCAAGGGGGGGATTTAGACGGCGAAACCCGTTTTTGCGTCGAATTTTACACTCAGTTGTGTTTCAACGAAATGAAGTATGGCGACGCGAACACGCTGGCGACGGCGAAGAACGTCTCGGTCGAGTCGATGAGGACACATGGGACCCTTTACGCTCAGAAGGGGATTGTTCGTTTGCGCGAGCGTTCGGAACTTCCCGCCAATATCAACCCGCAGGAGCGCAATATCTGGCTTCTCTGTCAACAACTTGTTTACCGCATGGAGAAAGAAGGGGTCGAGGGTTGCGCCAAAGGACTTGCGGAGTCGTATGGAGGCGCTCCGGACCGAGCTAAAGAACTGGCGTATCGTCTTTACATGATTGCGGAAAAGAAGGGTTGGTCGCAGGAAGCCTACGCCTACAACAGACTTGTTGTCTCTTGGTCGGAGATTCAGACGCGCGCAGCCGTCCTGAAACAAGAAAAACCGACGCAACGGACGTTCTTTGACGATTTGGAAAAGACAAACGAGTAGGAGAAAACGACATGTTGGAATATGCAGAGTACGTTCGAAAGGGTTTTGATATTCTTCTCCCGGAAATGTCGGAGTATATTGCTAAGACTTTGGAAAAAGAGTTCGGTTCTTCTTGGAAGGTTCAAGCGTCGTCCCAAATAGACGGTTCGGATAATTTTGATATCCTCAACTGTCTTCGACTGATCGACCGTTTCTGGGGGACGGTTTTTCGCAAATATCTCCCCCGAGATCGTCGGTCTTGGGCGAACGAACTAATGGGGTGTCGAAACAAAGTTTCGCATTATGACGTCAAAGGGATTTCTCAGGCCGAGGCAGAGCGAGCTCTCGACACAATGTCTCTGCTCTGCAATGAGTTTAACACGGAAAAGGCGGAAAAAATTCGCGAACTTCTGCGCGAGCTTCGCTACGGCGACGCAGGAGGTTCCGGCGCCGCTCATGCGAACGGCGGCGCTTCATCGTCTGAATCTCCGTTGATTTCGCGTAAAAAAATATCAATTCTCCCCGGTATGGAACTTCCCAGTTGGCGTGACGTCGTCGAACCGCATCCAGACGTCTCCAAGGGGGAATATTCAAAAGCGGAGTTTGCCGCTGATCTTGCGCTGGTTGCGCAAGGGTTGGGATCGCTAGAATACCGCGATCCGGTGGAGTTTTTTGCCCGGACTTATGTGACGACGGGCATGAAAGGACTTCTAATTCAGGCGTTAAAGAGATTTAACGGTCTGGACGGCGACCCTGTTTTACAACTCAAGACCGCGTTTGGCGGCGGCAAGACGCACAGCCTTCTTGCCCTTTACCATATGGCGAAGATGGGATGCGATGGGATTTCACTCGATAGAACGCCGAGTTTGAAAGAGGTTGTAAAAGAAGCGGGGGGGGCAAAACTGCCTAAGGCGCATGTTGCGGTTATCGTCGGCACCGCGCTCGACCCAGCGACGTCTAAACGCCCCCAATATCTTCGAGGGATTACGATTAATACCGTATGGGGCGAGATCGCCGCTCAACTTGCCGTCGCTACGGATAATCTAGGACTCTATGATATTGTCAAAGAGTCTGATAAAGCAGGCATGTCTCCCGGTAGCGACGCGTTAAGAAGGTTATTTGACGAATGCGGCTCCTGCCTCATCCTTATGGACGAGCTCGTCGCCTACGCGAGAAAACTATACGAAGCAAAGAAGGCTGTCCCTGCGGGTACTTTCGAGAATTTTTTATCTTTTGTTCAAGAGATCACCGAGGCTGCGAGCGCAAGCAAAAGCAGTATGGTCGTCGCGTCGATTCCCGAATCAGAAGATGAAATTGGCGGAGAAGGCGGGCGCGAAGCGCTCGTCAAAATCGAGCATACGTTCGGGCGTAAAGAATCGGTTTGGAAACCGGTCGAAGCGAACGAGGGGTTTGAGATTGTACGTCGTCGCCTCTTTCTCGATTGTAAGAAGACTGAAGAACGCGACAAGGTTTGCGCAGCCTTCAGTCAAATGTATCTGGACAATGCCGAATACTTTCCAACGGAGGCTAAAGAGGTCGATTACAGGGAACGCATGGTTTCCTGTTATCCGATTCATCCGGAGTTCTTTGACAGGCTTTATTTAGATTGGGCGACCCTCGATAAGTTTCAACGCACGCGTGGCGTCTTGCGATTGATGGCGTCCGTGATTCATGAACTATGGATTTCGGGCGATCCTAGCGCTATGATCATGCCCGGATCGCTTCCTCTCGACAAGTCGTCTGTTAAGAACGAGCTTGCGCGTCATCTTTCGGGGGCTTGGAATACGATTATCGACGGAGAAGTCGACGGCAGGAAGTCAACGCCTTTCCAAATTGACAAAGAAGACTCGCGCTATACTGGAAATAAGGCGGCGTGTCGCGTTGCGCGAACGATTATGCTAGGAAGCGCCCCTACCGTGCAAGCTCAGAGAACGAGAGGACTCAAGAAAGAGAACATTCGGCTTGGTGTCGTTCAGCCCGGCGAGAATATCCCCGTGTTTAACGACGTATTGAACACTCTTCGCGGAAAGCTTTCTTATCTTTATTCTGATTCTTCTGATTCACGATTCTGGTACGACGTCAGGCCTACTCTTCGCAAGTTGGCGCAAGATCGAGTTACCCAACTGGGAGCCGACGTCGCCGAAGAGGAGATTAGATCACGGCTCCAAAAGTGGCGTAAAGAACCGCCCCTTTTGGGAATACATATCGTTCAAGGCGCCAGCGGCGACGTGCCCGACGAACAGACCGCAAGACTTGTCGTTCTCGCTCCTCAAATGGGATATGATTCAAGCGATGAGAAATCGCCCGCTCTCAAGAGCGCGGAAGAGATTCTAGCGAATCGAGGTTCTTCTTCTCGTGATTATAGGAACACCTTGATTTTCCTCGCGCCAGATTACAAGCGTCTTAACGAATTGTTTGCCGTTGTTTACGAACTGTTGGCGTGGCGTTGGATTAAGAAAGAACGCGACTCGTTAAATCTCGACGCTGATCAAAATAAGGAAACGGACGCGAATATCTCGCGGTGCGATAAAGCCGTCGACGCGAGGTTGAAGGAAGTCTATCGCTGGCTGTTATCGCCGCGAAAAGAACGCGACGGGGACGGTAAGAAGACGATCTGGGAAGTCGAAATGCTGTCTGCGTCGGACGCGTCGGTCGTTAAGCAAGTCGTCGCAAGAGCGCGTGAAAAAGATTTAATAGTCGAAAATTGGAGCGCCAAACTGTTAAGAATGGAACTGGACGAACTTTTGTGGAAAGGCGTCGACCATATTCAGGTGGAAAAGTTATGGCGTGACTTGACTACTTATTGCTACCTTCCTCGTCTTTCGAGTTTCGACGTTCTTCAATCAGCGATTCTCGACGGAGTAACAACAGGAGAGTGGGCGCTTGCCTCGTCCTTTAACGAAACGCTGTATTCTAATATTCGATATAAAGAAATCGTCTCGCAAGTTCTTCCTTCCGATTATCTTGTCAAACCTGTTCCAGCCTTGGAACAACTTAATAAGGAAAGAAAAGGGGAAGGAGGAAAAGGGGAACCGATCGAACCTAAATCTTCCTCTTCCGGCTCTGAAAAGGAGGGCGAACAAGACGGGGAGGGCAAAGGCAGAGAACCACGCAAAGAACCTGAACCCGAAAAGAAAAAATCGTTTTTTATGAGCTGTAATCTCGACAACGTAAGAACTTGGCGAGATTTAGAGAACTACCAAGAGAATATTGTTAAAATCCTCTCGTCAGTGGAGAATTGCCAAGTCACGCTTACGCTGGAGGTTCAAGCCGACGCTCCAGATGGATTTCCACAAGACGTCGTTCGAGACGTCTCTGAGAATTGCCGCGTCCTCAAGGTTAGCCAATTCGATTTTAATGGGTCGTGATACAGCGTTCGTCGAAAAGAGTTTTGTTTGTCGAGCCGTCCGTCGTGTTATTCTCCCCAGCCTTCGGGGGGGCGGGAGGCGTCGCCGTAGCCTGCTTTTTTCTGTAGTTCGCGTTCGACGTCTGCGGCGCTTTTGGGGCCTTCGCCGGGGTCTTGCATTAGTTTTTCAACGCTGTAATCGGCGCCGCTTCTCGCTAGGCGATTGGGACGGCGTAAAAGAATCGAACGCCGTCCGATTTGGAGACAGTCGTCCCATGTTATGCGCGTCATTCCCGTCGCGGGAACGCCGTTAATTCTGACGTCGGAACCGTGTCCGAAGGGGCGAATATAGAGTTCGGAGCCGATTTTCAACGCCATAAAGCACGAGTCGTCGACCTGAAACCGCGCGACGCCGCCGTCCGTAAGCGTCTTGAGCTTCTTCGCTAAACTTCGGCTATAGCGCGGCTCGGAACAACGCGGAGATTCGCGCCGCTCGAGCGGAACGTCTGGTTCGCCTTGAGATTGAGGGATCGGCGCGTGGAATCGCCACCCTTCGTTTTGAGGAGACTGATCGTCAGAATTCGACATGACAATCCCTCGGCGCTTCGACGACGACGTATCGCGCTTTCCCGTCCGTCTTTTCCCACTTCAACGTCAGCGTTCCGCCGGGGATCGGGACGGAGCCGGACGCGAAATCGAGCCGCTCAAGCGTCGGCGCGCGAAGAACGACGCGGTCGCCCGTGGGCGAAACTTCGCGTACTCCAAGAATTTCACGCGTGAAAACGTGCGCGATATGCGACGCAAACCCGTGGTTGCAGCTGGCGGTCGACCCCGTGTTTTCCCAGAGCGTCCCCGTTATATCCGCCATGTACTCGTTATACTCGACCGACTCGTTTAAAATCTGGTCGGCGCGATTCGCGACCGAAAGAAGCTCCATTCTCAAGACGTTGCCGACAAAGGAGTTCGCCTTCTTAACGTCGGGATAACGCCCCTCTTTGACGCGATTCGGACCGAACTCGTCGAGGAGCGTTTGCCATAACTCGGCGTAAGTCTCCGGCGTCGCCGTCTTGAAGAAGAACGCGAAATATTGACAGACCTCGGAACAGTCTTCGAGAACGGTCAACGCGCCGTCGTCGCCCCTGACGGCGTGATCGACGAAGAATTTGCCGTTGAAAGACTGTTCCCGAATCTTTGCCCGAACGCGTTCCGCCTTCTCCCGCCATTCGCTCGAATCGTAGAGCCGTCCGGCGGCGGCGAGCGCGCCCGCGTAGAGCATGTTCGTCGGGTAATTCACGTCCTGCAAAAACTTATTCGCGTCGGACCATTCGACGAAAACGCGATTTGGGAGTTTCTCCAAGAGTCCGTCGGAATTCTCGAATTGTTCAAAAAATTGGAAAAGCTCGACGATTCGCGGTCGGAGCGCCTCGACCGTCTTCGCGTCGCCGGAACGCCCAAGATATTCCTCCAACTCGACGACAAACCACATCGCCCAGTTCGGAATGTACTGACCGTGCCACGTGTCAGAAGGATAGCACATCGGAATCATGCCTTTGGGCAGATTCGGAAAACTCTCCGGGAGCCGGTAATTTTCGAAAAGCGCCGATTCGATCGCGGTTCGTCCCGTTAGGTCGAACGCCGTTCGCGCCGTGAAGAAGCTGTCGCAGAGCCAGCCCGCGCGCTCGCGGTGCGGACAGTCTGAAAAGACGTCGACCGCGTTCGACCGGAACGTGAGAACGGCGGCGTTCCAGACTTTGTCGATATGCTCGTCGGACGTCCGGAACGACGCGTTTGTCGCGCGCGGATGCGCGTATTCGCGCATATAGAGCTTGCGGAGCGTAAAGGAGCCCTTAAGGCAGTAAAGCTTGACGTATCGCGCCGCGTACGGGTCGAACGATTCGCAGGCGCAGACGCCGTCGCGGCCCGGCGCGGTCCATTTCATGGCGTTGCAGGTCGAGCATCGCATGAAGTTGACGTCGCCCTCCTTCGAGAGAATTTCGTCAAAGGAAAGCGCGAGCTCGGCGCCGTCCGTCGTTTCGATCTCAAAGCCCCAGAATCCGGCGTAGTTCGCGCCAAAGTCGACGATTTGAACGTCCCCTTCGCGATACGTCGATCCTATCTCAAGGGGCGCCGCGTCGATAAAACGCGTCTTAAAGCGCATGAGTTCGTCGGTGAGAATCAACTCGAGTTCGTCGAGCTTGTAGCCCTTGTATTTCTCGTTGATTCCCGTGAGGGGCGTTCCGCGCCACAGTTCAAATTTCTCACGTTCTTCGAGAACGCCGCGCTTGCCCCAAGCGACGACGGGTAGAACGTTTAATTCTGGATAGTCGACGCGCCGCGGAAGAAGCGGAACGTCGGGGCGCCGAACGAGCGTCACGTTCGGGAGCGCGTCTTCTTTCGCGAGATCGTACGCCTCGATGAACGTTCGATGCCACCCGTGACGCTGAACCTTTTGGATTCTCGCGCCCGTATAGTCGCGCGCCGTAAAGAGTTTTTCGCCGTCGGTTCCCGTCGCCGCGAGGACGCGTCCTTCGCCGTCGATTAATTCCGCCTGCAAAAACGCGGGCTGATCGAGCAGATAGTAACTGACGCTGTTGTAGCCCGCCGCGTCGATCCGGATATGATTCGCGCCGACCTTGAGGAAGGGCGCGACGTCCCATTCGTCGACGCGATACCATCCGCGAGGCCCGCGCGCCGGACCGTAGCACGCGATCTGTCCGTTGATCGTCGCGCGCATGATCGAGGAGCCCGTTACGCGCAAGATCGCGCTCTTCCGCGCTTCTTCCGATTCGATCGTCACGTCGGCGTCGAAGCGGAGCGTGACGTTCATCTCCGTTTCGCGCCCTTGCGCCCAGACGGGGATCGCCGCGACGAACTTCGGAGCGTCGTCGGCGCTTTTAAGGACGGGGGAGTCGCCGTCGGCGTCGGACGCGAATCCGGTCGTCGCGAGAAGGGGCGTCACGGCGACGGCGCGCAAGAAATCGCGACGCGGCGTTTTGAAGGTCGAGAAGGGCGCGAGATGGGATTCTTGTTCAGGCATAACGTCGGGAAGGCAATTGAAATAGAGTTTCACTAAGCGTCGGACTTCGTTAACTGTTCGGAATAAAGGTTTGGCGTCAAGCGCTCGCGTCCGGGCTTTCGTAAGGGGAGCTGTTGTAATAGACGTATTCGGGAGCAATATCGATCTCGCCGTTATCCCACGTAATGACGCCGTAGCGAAGAACCGGGTTCGCGAAGATTTCCCGGTTTGCGAGTGAGGCAAACGCGGAACCTTCGAGCGTTTTCGCGTCGAAGAGTCGCTTTTCTCCGGTTGAAAACGTCACGATCATCATGCCGTCGTCAAGAGGAATAACCTCTTTGACAGTGATTTCTTCTTCCAAATTATCGGCGTAGCAAATATCGTTGACAACGCGCATTGACGACGTCCTATTCTTACGTGTTTCCAGCGTTTAGATTGCGCAAGCGGACGCCGGACGGGAAACGCCGTCCGACGTTCGTTTTTTAAGAGGCGTTGCGCCGCGTTATTTCGTAAGCTTCGCCGCTTCGAGTCCGCTGTCGTTATGGAACGCGACGTCGTAGCCGCTCGGCGTTTCGAGCGAGTACAGGAGTTTGCCGTCTTTCTTCTCCCAGCGGAGCTTGATCGCGTCGCCGCCTAGAGGCTGAACGCCCGACGCCCATTCGAGGGAGTCGATCTTCGGGAGCCGAATTACGATCTTCTTCGCCGCCGCGTCGACGCTCTTGATTCCGAGGATATCGCGGTAGAAAACGCGCGCGGTATGCGACGCGAAGCCGTGGTTGCAGCTCGCGTAGTCGAGGTCGTTTTCCCACAGCGTGCCGGTGCGGTCCGCCATGTATTCGTTGTACGCGACGGATTCGTCGAGGAGCTGGTCGCCGCGGTTCGCGCTCGCGACGATTTCAAGCCTCAGCACGTTGCCGACGAACGCGTTGGCCTTCGCGACCTCGGGGAAGATCCCCTGTTCGACGCGATGGGGACCGAACTTGTCGATAAGCGTCGCGTAGAGTTCCGGATACGTTTCGGGCGTCGCCGTCTTGAAGAAGAACGCGAAATACTGACAGACCTCGGAGCAGTCGTCGAGAACTTTGAGCGTCCCGTCTTCCTGACGAACCGCGTGGTCTAGGAAGAACTTGCCGTTGTAAGACTGCTCGCGGATCTTATCGCGAACTTTTTCCGCCTTTTTCGTCCATTCGGGGACGTCGTAGAGGCGTCCGGCGGTCTCGAGAACGGCGGCGTACGTCATGTTGCTCGGATAGTTGACGTCCTGCACAAATTTGTTCGCGTCGGACCATTCGACGAAGACCCAACTCGGGAGCTTTTCGAGGAGTCCGTCGGAGTTTTCGTATTTCGCAAGGAACGCCAAGAGTTTTTCGATCTTTTTGCGGAGTCCTTTGACGATTGTCTGATCCGCCGATCGCGTCGCAAATTCGCCGAGTTCCATGACGAACCACATCGCCCAGTTCGGAATGTAGACCCCGTCGTAATGGTCGGAGGGGTAGCACATCGGGAGCATCCCGTCGGGGAGACATTTGAAACTCTCGGGGAGCATGTAGTTTTCGAGGAACGCCGTTTCGACGTCGGTCTTGCCCGTGAGATCGAAGGCGACGCGCGACGTGAAGAAACTGTCGCAGAGCCATCCGGCGCGCTCGCGGTGCGGGCAGTCGGTGAAGACGTCGACGGAATTTTCACGGAAGGTGAGCTGCGCTGCGTTGTAGATTTTCTTGAGACGCGGATCGGAGCAATCGAAGGACGCTTCGCGCGTCGGCGGATAGGCGTATTCGCGGAGATAGAGTCTCTTGAGCTTGAAGGAGCCCTTGAGGCAGAAGAGTTTTAGATAACGGCCGACTTGCGGCTCGATGCATTCGACCCGATGCAGTCTGTCCGCGTTGAAGGTCCACTTCGCGGCGGCGCAACTTCCGAGGCGCAGAAAGTACAGTTCCTCCAACGGATTGAGAATTTCGTCAAACGTGATGGCGATTTCCGTTTCTCCTTCCGTTTCTATTTCCAGTCCGAAGAAGCCGCAATAGTTGGCGCCGAAGTCGAAGATTTGCGCGTCTGCGGCGTGATAAGTCGCGCCCTCTTTGAGGGGTTCGTCGTCGACGAACTTCGTCAGAAGCTGCTGGATTTCGTCGGAAAGAACGAGGGACAACTCCTCCATCTTGTAGCCCTTAAGCTCCGGACCGATATTGACGAGAGAACGGTCGCGCCAAGGATTTTCGAAATTCTCAATCTTCGACATGACGCAGCGTTTGCCGTACCCGACGGGCTCGTAGATAGCGAATTCCGGGTAGGGGACGCGGCGCGGGAGGTATTTAACTTCGGGCTGTTTCGCGAGCTTGACGCGGCGCGGCTCCATATTGAAGGGGACGTCGCGGTAGTCGTAGACCTCGATGAAAGGACGCTGGAAACTGAATCGTTGAACTTTCTGAACGCGGATTCCCGTCGCGTCATAGGCGGCGAAAACTTGCGTCATGGGGGCGGGCTTTTCGTCCTCGGCGAGCGTCGCGGCGAGAACGTTTCCGTTTCCGTCGACAATTTCCGCTTGGAGGAAGGACGGCTGGTCCAAAATGTCGAAACTGTTGCTATTGTATCCTGAAATTTCGACGTAAATGAAGTTTAAGCCCTTCTTGACACGTTTGGAAATATCCCATTCGTCGACGCGGAACCACCCGTGAGGACCGCGCGCGGGACCGTAGCCGAACAACGTGTCGGGTCTAAGATTCGGCGCGACGTGAATCTCGACGTCTTCCGGGACTTCGTCTCCCGTAATAGGTCCGCCGCCGACGCGCAGAATGGAGGAGCCGGTCACGCGGAGGATCGCGCCGTTGGCGGCGTCGTCCGATTCTAAGACAAAGGGCGCGACGAAAACGAGCGAGACGTTCATCTCCTCTTCGCGTCCTTCCGCCCAGACGGGCTGGGCGACTTTAAACGTAGGGGCGTTTGGGGAATCGGCCGTCGCCGCGTCTTGAGCAAAGAGGGCGCGGGCGACGGGGGACGTCGCGACGCTTGCGGCGACGGGCGTTAGCGCGGTTGCTTTCAGAAATTCACGGCGACTGGATTGTTTGAACGACATAATTCTCTCCTTGAAGGAAAAGCGTCTTAGAAAGAGTGAGAACCTGCCGACGATGATACCAAAGAGCGTGGGCGACGTCAAATTTTTCTTGGGCAAATTGACGTTTTTCCCCAGAAAAATCAAGAGATTGGAGAAATAAAGAAGCGCCTCTTCTTTCAAAAAAGAGGCGCGTTCCCAAAGGTTCCTGAAGAAGCAGAAAGGAGGAAAGACTACTTCAGAACTTCGTTGGTCAGAGCGTCGACCGTATCGTCGGTCTTTTCAGCCGGATAGTTGCGAAGATCTTCCTGCGCGTCTTCGACTTCCTGGAGAACTTCGGCGCGTTTCTGGGCCTTTTCAATCAGCTGAGAACCGACGGAAAGCTCGTCCGCGTTGAAGTAACTCATGACTTGGTTGTTGCCGCCTTCTTGCTTGGTCTTCGCGGCTAGTTCGTCAAACGTGAGACCGTTTTCCGTGTTCCAGACCGCCGCCTGAAGCGCGTTCTGATTCACTTCCTCGTCGCCGAGCATCGCGCAGAGAACTTGAGTCGTCTTGTTGTCGGTATACTGGTCGATCGGGACGATCGTGTACTCGACGTTCGGGCGCGGCTCCTTTTTGCCGTGTTCGAGGCAAACGGTACGAACGTTTTCTTTACGGGTCTTGTTCGGTTCAATCGCGAACATTCCGCCGCCGCCGCGTCCGCCGCGACCGCCCATCATGCCGCCCATGCCTCCCATGCCGCCGCGACCGCCCATGCCGCCGCCGATCGACTGGTTGCCGCCGCCCATGCCGCCGCGTCCGCCGCCGCCCATGCCGCCGCCGCGTCCGTTACGTCCGCCGTCCATGCCTTCGCCGAACATTCCGCCGCCAAACCCGCCGCCGGGACCGCCGCGCATACCGCCCATGGCGCCAAACCCGCCGCCGCCGAAGCCGCCAGGCTGCGCAAGTACGGGAACGCCGGCAAACGCGGAGGGCATTTCGACGACGATCGGCTTGTCGGTCTTATTCGTGACCGCGATGCTGCTCTTGAGGGAGCTTTTCGGAGTCAACTTAACCTCGACAAGCCCCTCGTCGATCGCCTGGAACAACTCGACCGCCTGAGATTGGTCGGCGGCGTCTTTCTTCGCGTTGTCCGCCGCGTTCGCGCGAACGCCAGTTAGCGGAAGAGCGACCGCCAACGTAAGAACCAAGTGGAACATACCCAATTTCATCTGAATCCTCCGAACGCGCGCACGGCGCCGTTGCGACGAATGTTTTTCCGATTTGTTTTCGAGCGACCGACTCGCGCAAACCTCGTTTTCACACACGAAAACACGGTCGTTGAGTATGGAGCGCCAGACGACGCCAGCGCGACGCAACGCCCCCAATAAACCCTTTTCAATGATAATTCGACGGGGCGTCGGAGTCCACTCTTTATCGCTGGAAAATCCTATATTTTTAAGAAATTTCCTAAATTTCTGTCGTTTGTGACAATTTTTCCAGTCGTCGCCAAACGAGCAACGAACGTCACTTCTCGTCGACGACCTTGCCCGACTCCGCCTCCATTTTGAGCGCGAGATAACTTTTGACGATCGAATCGCGAAGTCCCAGACGATCCGCGAGCTTCATCACGACCTCCCGCGCCGCCTCGAAATCGCTCTCCGGCGCGGTCGTTTCAACTTCCGTGAAGACGCCTATTCCCTCGAGAACGTCGAGCGTAATCTCAAAATGACGGCCGTCGAACTCCGCCAAGCCTCGACGGCGCGTTTTCTCGACGAACGCCGCCGACGTAAATCCGAGACGCTGGAAGAAACGCGACCAATCGGCGCGAGCGCGGTCGACGAGCGCGTCGCGAATCGCGGAGGCGGCGCCGCCGGGAATCGTCAGGGGCAACTCGATTTCTTCGCGCGTTTTCGTCGCGTCGTCAAGCCGCGGACCTTTAAACGTCGCCGCGAGATAGGAGCCGCGTCGGCGGATGCGGAGCGTCTTGCCCTGGCTTGGAAACCCGAGCGCGTCGCATTGATAAAATTCGTCGCGTTCCACCGTCGGAGCGCCGAGCGTCGTTCCAAGAAGCTGTTTGAGCGTTTTCTCGTACTTTTCCGGGTTCTCAACCCGAAACTTCATTTCAATTTCTAACACGCGAACCTCGATTCCGCGATGCGTAAAAAAACTCCCGTCGCTTAGTCGGAAAGGGACGCGCCGACCGACGACGGGAGAGATTGTCAATCATATCGTGAGCGCGAATCACATCAACACGCTGAACTGCTCGTTGACGCGAAGATCGCCGCAGTTCAAGTAACGGATGTCGCGGATTCCGTATTTCATCATGGCGAGGCGCGTAAGACCTACGCCGAAAGCGAAACCGCTGTATTCGCGAGGATCGACCCCGCCAAAACGCAGGACCTGCGGGTGAACGAGCCCGCAAGGAATCAGTTCGATCCAGCCGTCGCCGCACGTGGGGCACCCCTTGCCGCCGCAGAAGAGGCAGTTCAGGTCGAGTTCAAACCCCGGTTCGACGAAGGGGAAATATCCCGGTCGCAACCGCACCCTGACGTCGCGGCGGAAAACCTGGCTCAGGATCGTCTTCATGACGGCGATGAGGTTGGCGACGGAAATGTCTTTATCGACGACGAGACCTTCGCACTGGTAGAACGTGTTCTCGTGGCTCGGGTCGATCGACTCGTAACGGAAGCACCGACCGGGGAAAATCGCGCGAATCGGCGCGCCAAATCGCTCAAGGGTGCGAACTTGGTTGGCGGAGGTGTGAGTGCGGAGAATCAGCTGGTTCTTGAGCCAGAAGGTGTCCTGCATGTCGCGCGCGGGGTGGTCGTGGGGAATATTGACGCTTTCAAAGCAGTAATGCTCCGATTCGACTTCCGGACCGTAGAGAACGGAAAAGCCCATCCCCTGGAAGATATCTTCCAATTCCATCTGAGCGAGCGTAATCGGGTGGAGCGCTCCGAGTCTTCGCCCTTTTCCGGGCGCGGTGAGGTCGAGGTCGTTGGATTTATGGCGGACGACGGTCGCTTCTAACGCTTCGGCGGCGGCTTTGATCTGCTCGCTTGCGAACGTTTTAAGTTCGTTAAGGCGCTGGCCGAATCCCTTCTTTTCTTCGACGGACATCTTGCTAAAGTCGGCGTTTTTGGCAAGCGTCGTGATGGAGCCCTTGCGCCCAAGAAAATCGATACGAATCTTTTCGAGCGATTCCGCCGACTTGGAAGCTTTCGCCGCTTCCAACGCCTGAAGAAGTTTTTCCTTGATCTGTTGCACCGTTTCGTCCTCCCAACGTTCGGACGTTGGATTCCTATATGCGCCGGACGCGCGTGATTGTTTTAAGCTTAGCCCGTCGGTCGGGCGTTTGGTTCGGTCGCGTTTGCAACGCAAACACGGCAAGCTACGCCAAAAGCGACGTGTAAAATCCGCCGCCGAGCCGTTCCTTCATTATATCGTATCCGCGCCGTCGCGTCAGCCCCCTTGCGACGATTCGGCGTTTTCTTTGATCGGTTCTGAATCGAAGTAGGAATAATAAAATTTTTCTGAATTGGCGCCGCCGTTGCTAGTAAAGCCAATAAGCGGCGGCGCGACGCGCCTTGGCGCCATACGTTACGGCGTGTCGACGGTCGCCGCGATTCGACGTCGTCGACGTTAAGTCGGCGCGTCGCGAAAGGAGACTGTTATGCAATTTTCACAAGAAAAACTTACGGTCAAATCGCAGGAAGCGATCTCGGCGGCTCAGCGATTGGCCGTCGCCAAAGCGAATCCTGAAATTTCTGGACTTCACCTTCTCGCCGCGTTGCTCGAAGAGACCGACGGCAATATCAAGCCGATTTTCAAAGCGATCGGCGCCGACGTCGGACGTTTGAAGTCGACGGTCGACTCTGAAATCGGACGACTTCCGCGCGTTTCCGGCGTTTCGCCGAACGTCTCGGCGGAACTTCAGAAAATTTTCGTCAAGTCGGGCGAAGAGGCGACGACGCTTTACGACGAGTTCATCTCGACCGAGCATCTGCTCCTCGCGCTCGTCGACGTCGAGGGAAAGGCGAAAAACCTGCTCGACCTCTTCGCGATCGATCGCGCGAAAATTCTCGAGGCGACAAGCGTCGTGCGAGGCAATCATCGCGTGACCGACCAAGAGCCGGAGGGAAAACTTCAGGCGCTCGAAAAGTACGGAATCAACCTCGTCGAACGCGCTAAGCAAGGAAAACTTGACCCCGTCGTCGGACGAGACAAAGAAATTCGACGCGTTATCCAGGTTCTGTCGCGCCGAACGAAGAACAACCCCGCGCTCATCGGCGAGCCGGGCGTCGGCAAGACGGCGATCGTCGAAGGGTTGGCGCTGCGAATCGTCGCGGGAGACGTGCCGGAGAACCTCAAGGACAAGGTCGTCGTCGCGCTCGATATGGGCGCGCTCATCGCGGGCGCGAAGTATCGGGGCGAGTTTGAGGAACGATTGAAGGCGACGCTCAAGGAAGTGGAAGATTCTCAAGGGCGCGTGATCCTCTTCATCGACGAACTCCATACGGTCGTGGGCGCGGGGAACCAGCAGGGGGGCGCGGACGCGGCGAACTTGTTGAAACCGGCGCTCGCGCGAGGCGACGTCAAGTGCATCGGCGCGACGACGCTCGACGAGTATCGTAAATACATTGAGAAGGACGCGGCGCTTGAGCGACGGTTCCAGCCCGTTATGGTCGCGGAACCGAGCGTCGACGCGACGCTGGCGATCCTGCGAGGGCTCAAAGGACGCTACGAACAACACCACAAGGGCGTGAAGATCACCGACTCGGCGCTCGTAGCGGCGGTCGAACTTTCCAATCGGTATATTTCCGACCGGTTCCTGCCCGACAAAGCGATCGACCTTGTCGACGAGGCGATGAGCCGTCTCGCGATGGAGTTGCAGAGCGTGCCGACCGAAATCGACGACGCGCAGCGGCGACTCGTTCAGTTGAAGATCGCGGAGAGCCAGCTCGTCAACGAGACGGAGCCGGACGCGGTCGCGCGACTTGAAGAAATCCGCAAAAAAATCGCGAGTACGAACGAGGAGCTCGCCGAACTCAACATTCGTTGGGAAAAGGAAAAGAGCGGCGTCGGCGACGTTCATCAGCTGCGTGAAAAAGTCGCCGCGAAGGAACTCGAATATAAGACGCTCGACACGGAGATCAAGCAGTCGTTCCTCAAGGGGAAGCCCGCCGACAACGCGCAGTATCAGAAGCTCTCCGACCTCTTCAACGAACTCAAAACGCTGAAGGATCGGCTTGCGGAGTTGGAGTCGGAGGAGCAGAAGAACGCGGGCGAAGGCGAGAACGGCGGAGTTCAAAAGGGTCCGCAGAAGAGACTGCTGCGTCAGGTCGTGGGGCCCGACGAAATCGCGGAGGTCGTCTCGCAGTGGACGGGCGTGCCCGTCTCGAGAATGATGGAGACGGAACGCGCGAAGCTCATCGTCCTTGAGGACCGTCTGCACCTGCGGGTCGTCGGTCAGGACGAGGCGGTCGACGCGGTCGCGAACGCGGTGCGTCGAAGCCGTAGCGGACTCCAGGATCCGAACCGACCGATCGGGTCGTTCCTGTTCCTCGGACCCACCGGGGTCGGCAAGACGGAACTCTGCAAGGCGCTTGCGGAAGCGCTCTTCGACGACGAAGGCGCGATTACGCGTATCGACATGAGCGAGTTCATGGAGAAACACACGGTGTCGCGGCTGATCGGGGCGCCTCCAGGATACGTCGGATATGAAGAAGGGGGCGTTCTTACGGAGGCGATTCGTCGTCGTCCCTATTCGGTCGTCCTCTTCGACGAAATCGAAAAGGCTCACCGCGACGTCTTCAACATCCTGCTACAGGTTCTCGACGACGGACGGCTCTCCGACAACCAAGGGCATACGGTCGACTTCACGAACACGATTATCGTGATGACGTCGAACCTTGGCAGTCAGGTCATCCGCGAACTCACCGCCGAGAATCGCCCGCAGGACGAGATCGTCGAAGCGGTCGACTCGATTCTGCGCGAGAACTTCTTGCCCGAGTTCCTCAACCGAATCGACGATACGATCGTCTTCCATCCGCTGGACAAGAAACAGATCCGCCGCATTGTCGAACTGCAAACGCAGAAGCTCCGCAGCCTTCTCGAGAAGCAGAACGTCAACTTCACGCTCACGCCCGCCGCGCTCGACGGCGTCGCCGAGTTGGGCTACGATCCGGAATTCGGAGCGCGTCCGCTCAAACGCGTGATCCAGCAGCGGCTCGGCAACCCGTTGGCGCTCGAACTCCTCAAACGACCGGGCTACGGCGATCCTTCCAAGACGGTCCGGCGCAATATCAGCGTCGATTACGACGGTTCCGATTTCGTCTTCAACTTCAACGACGAGGAGAAGAACGCCTGAGCTTCTTCTCAACTTGACCGGCAATAATAAACGCCCGGGTCGCGCGCGTCGCGGCTCGGGCGTTTTTCGTTTCAGCGTCTCTAATTTTCAACGTTCGCGGTTCCGCGCGTATTCGACGACGGCGCGCGCGACGAATTCCGCGAGCTTGACGGGGACGGCGTTTCCGATCATCTGCTCCATGTCGGTTTTGCTCCCGTCCCATTGGAAATCGTCGGGGAACGTTTGAATCAGCGAACGTTCGCGCGTCGTCAACGCCCTGACGCCCTGGTCGACGGAACAGGCGTCGTTCGGATGGCCCGGGTAGCCTTTCGGCACGGGCCTGTTGACGCCTCGCATCGTCGGCGCCGGCTCGTCGATTGAGAAAACGCCGCGCCGACTGTAATTCCGCGGGTGTCGGTAATAGTACTCGAATCCGAGTCGATCGCCGAAAAAATCACGGAGCGTCGTTTCATGTTCGCTGATTTTGCTCTCGAGAAACGGGCGCATAACGTCGTCCTTCTCGCCGCGAACTCCGATGCAGAAGAAGCGTTTTCTGCGCTGCGGAACCCCGCAATGGCTCGCGTTGAGGACGATTTCCGTCAGCCCGTAGCCCGCCTCTTTAAACGTCGTCCTCGCAAACGCGTAGGCCTTACTGCCGACCGCGCGATCGACGTTCTCCATGACGAAGTACGTCGGCTCGACCGTCTTGACGATATTGGCGAACGCGCCGGTCAGCCCTGCGCGATCCGCCTCGATTCTTTTGCCCGCGTGAGAAAAATCTTGACAGGGCGGCCCGCCGATAATCATGTCGGGCAGAAACGGCTTGACAATTTTGACGGCGGAATCGACGTCGGAGAGGTCGATTTGAAAAACCGGATGGTCGAAATTCTTCGCGTAGACCCGCGCCGCCGGCTCCCAATATTCAAAAGCGGCCCTTACGTCGATTCCCGCGTTTTGAAAACCGCAAGAAAGACCGCCGCAACCCGCGAATAAATCTACCGCTTTTATCATACCGCGCCCTTAGGAGTCAGTCCTTGCCAGCCATCCGAGCTAGAAAATCGGATTCGGTCATCTGGGCGCGTTTAGCCGCTTCCGAAACCGTAACGATTCCGTCTCTGACAAATTCCGCCAGAATGCTCATGAGCCTTTCTTCGCCGACGGCTCTTTCCTCGGCTCTTCCCTCGGCTCTTCCCTCAGCTCTTCCCCTTTCAAGAATTCCTTTAATCGCTTCGCACATATCGACTCTCTCCTTATCTTCTGCGAATTGCAGTTCAGAATCAGTCATGATGTTTACAAAATTCGCCGTTTTTCGCGTTACGTCGCGGTATTCCGGATTGTTCCAAACAAAACTTTCCAATTCTCTATCGTCGCCGGAATGTTTGATGTATTTGAGAGCCAGATTCAATTCCGATTTGAATTTGGCAAAGTCTTCTTCGGCGATTTCCGACGGAACCAATAGATTCATCCTGTAATCGGGAACGTATTGGAGCGTCGTCTTGTCGCGAACGGCCAGCATTTCGTGGAGCGATCTCGGCGCCGTCCATCTTTCTGGACCGAGATAAACCGTGATCGATATGATCGGCGGTAATTTATCGTCGGCGCCGAAATTCGACAGGAATTCGGCTCTCGTTTTATACGCTCTACCCTCCAATTGACGTCTCTCGCCAATTTTACGAATTTGCTCGTCGTAAAACAACGCGTCGTAAACCATCATTCTCACCGGCATGGCGTAATGCATCTGCGTTTGGTTTTCAATTCCCAGCGCGAGATAAACCGCTTCGCCGTCTTCCATGATCGTCGCGAGTTTCAGAATATCGCGATATCTTTGGATTACTTCGGATTTCCCGTCGTCGCGATAGAGTAGGGCGACGCTGGTCGTGTCGAGCGGTCTCAACAATTGAGGCTTGACGACTTGTCTGCCGCCATAGATTTTGAAGTTAAAAGCGTCGGCGAAGATAACTTCGTTCCGCATATAATCTTTGGCGACTGCGTCTTTATCCGCCATGAGAAGCTTCCTCCTTTCGCCATTCAGCGACGATGAACGGTTTCGCGACCATCGCGCAGATTATACCGTAACGCCAATTGTTTAGCAAGGATATGCCGGATACTTGCCGTCATTTTACCGCGACGACCGCATTCTCGCAAAGCGCAGAAGTTCGAGGAAAAACTTATCGCAAAGTTCGGCGCGTTCGGGGGCTTGCGAAAGGACGTCGGATTCGAAGTGAAACTGGGTCGCGAGCGCGAAGTCGTTCGCTTGGTACTCGAGCGCCTCGACGATTCCGTCGGGCGCCGTCGCGACGACGGTCAGTCCTTCGCCGAGTCGCGCGGCGTCCGCCGCCTGATGATGCGACGACACGAAGGAGGGGGAGACGCCGACGCCGATAATCGGCGCGAGGAACTTCGAGTTTTCCGCGACGTCGACCGCATGTCGGGAGTCGCCGTGGGGCGTCGCGTAGGCGACGACGCGATAGTGGCTCGGGACGCAAGGAACGACGGGGCCCTTGCCGTAGTCCGTCGGCGCGCCCTCGTCGGGGAGCGTTTTTGTTTGGTCGGCGGGAATCTCGCCCTTCATCGCGCGACCTCCTTGGTAGGACGGAATATCTTGGATAAGCGCGCCGCCGAGCGCGACGTTAATCGTCTGTTCGCCGCGGCATATCCAAATACCGGGAAGATTGATCGCGATCGCGCGACGCGTCGTGAGAACATCGGAGACGTCGCGGTCCGGCTGGATTCCGACGGAGCCGTGCGGATACGGTTTTTCTCCGTAGCGTTCGGGGTCGAGATCGGCGCCGCCGGGCATAACGAGCCCGTCTAATTCGGCGATCGCGGCGTCGCATTCCTCGTCGTTAGCGACGCGCGCCATGAATTTCACTCTTCCTCCGTTGCGAAGGATCGCGGTCGCGATTCGTTTCTGCGAGGCGTTGACGCTCGCGCCGGTCCACGTGATTCCGATCAGAGGACGCGTTTGTCGCGATTTGATTACGACAGTCATGATTTTACCCTCTTCGAGAGTCAGATCGGCGACGAGCGCGTCGGGCAGGTCGTCGCCGACTCGGTCGCCGGGGCGCGCGGCGTCGAAGTCGGGCGTTTTGCCGACGGCGGCGAGGAGCGTCGCGACGTCGGCGATTCCCAGCGAGGCTTCGTCGCTGACAACGACGTCGCTCGCAAACGGCGCGCTTCGATTACCGTCGAACTCGAGCGACTCGTCTGATTTCGCCGCCGGGTGGAGAACGACGTTTTCAAAACGTTCGGCGCCGAAGGTCGCGCCGCAGGTTAAAGCGAGCGTTAGAACGATGAGGAAAGCGACGCGTTTCATCGCAAAACCTTTCATTTACAGGAGGGACGGTTCGACGAATTATCGTTTGTTCTTTTGGTCGTTAGCCGCTTTGCGCGCCCGACTATGGTCGACGAGCGCGTTGAAGAAGGAATAGCCAAACTTGGCAAGTTCCGGGTCGGCTGATTTCACGTCGGCGTCGGGATGGAACTGAACCCCGAGCGCGAAGTCGTTCGCCTGATATTCGAGCGCTTCGATAATTCCGTCGGGGGAGTGCGCGACGACGGTCAGCCCTTCGCCGATGCGCTTGGGGTCGGCGGCAAGGTGATGCGACGTCATGACGGAGGGAATCCAACGCCGCCCGACGATTGGGAGCAGAAAGACCGAGTTCTCGGAAATCCCCGGCTCCTCAGCCGAACCGATCGGATGGCGCGTTCCAACGTGCGCGATCCCGTACGCTTTGACGCGATAGTGAGCGGGCATGCACCGCGTGATCGGGTCGTTTGCGGTCAGCCCGGGCGCGCCTTCGTCTGGAATCGGCTCGGCTTCCTTATAGGGAATCTCGCCCTTGAGAACGAGGGTTCCGAGATAGGTCGGAACGTCTTGAATCAATCCGCCGCCGAGCGCGACGTTGAGGAACTGATTCCCGCGACAAATCCAGAGCCCCGGCACGTTATGCGCGATCAGCCAGCGCGTGACGAGCACGTCGTTGACGTCGCGAACGTCGTCGATCTTTGCGCTCCCGTGAGGGTAGGGGACCTCGCCGAAGAGCCTCGGGTTCGCGTTCGTGCCGCCGGGCATGACGAACCCGTCGAGCCTCGGAAGATATTCGTCGCATTCTTCCTCTTTGGCGATTTTCGGAATAAGATAGACGTTTACCCCGCAGCGCAGGAGCGTTTCGACGATTGTTCTTTGCCCCCCGCTGTACCCGTCCCTCACGACGATGCTCACGCCGACGAGCGGCCGCGACTTTCTTTCCGTCACGGAAATTGCGGAAACGGCGCCGTCGCGCGTTTCGACGGTCGCGACGAGCGCGTCTTCCGCGCCGGTTCCTACGACGTCGCCGAGCTTGAGCGCGTCCCAATCCGGCTCTTTGCCCAGCGCGTCGGCAAGTTTCGCGAGGCTGTCGATTTCGGTTCCCGTCGCGTCGGAAACGACGACGTCGTCCGCGATCGGCGCGGTTCGAAACCCGTCGTAAACGAGAGTCTGTTTTCCGTCGTTTTCGGAAACGAGATAGAGAGCGGCGTTTTCAACGCGTTCCGCCGCGAACGTCGCGACGCCGACGAGCCAGAGGGTCGCGGCGAGAAAGCAAGAGGCGAGTCTCATGGATGAAATCTCCAATCTTTGTGTGCTGAATAAACAACGCGTTTACGCCGCGTTAGAACTCGAGTTCAAAGAGCGCGGTTTCCGGAGTTATAAATTATAAGAGGTTTCTTATACAATCTTATGAACGACAGCCGAT
>CAMJTU010000030.1 GCA_946408825.1 uncultured Planctomycetaceae bacterium | reverse complement strand
TTACGAACTTACCGGACAGGCTGAGAATCCTAGGTATCTTAACATAAAGAACGGCGTTATCCGTCAAGGCTCTGATCCTCGTCACAGGAAGTGATTTTGCGTAGTTTCCTGAGGCTTTTACTCTTGAATAAGGATAATTTAATATCTACAATCCGGGACGTTTAGAATTGACGGACTCGCCAAGCGGCTGAGCTTCGTTTATGGGGGAAGTCACGAAACAAAAGAATGATGGCGGCATTGTGCGTACCGAAGAAAAGAAAAAAATTGCTCATTTGGGTTTTCTGACTGCATTAGGAAACTCACACAATGGAGTAATCGGCGGATTTCTTGTCCTGAATATGTCTGGCAGACCAGTTGAGTTTCATTGTACGTCTCCGGTGCGTCCTAATAGAGCTCAGGAGATTCTTTACGGCGAGACTCTTGACAGTTTCGTTTGTGGCGAACAAATCGCGCCAGCTCTTGTCGGACGTGCGAAGATAGAACTTGCAGCCGTGCTGACAAACGATCCCAATATGCTTCCTGCAATACAATTGCTTAACGCGCCGTTAGGAATAGTATTACGTCATGTAAATAATTCGGATATAAAAACAGAGAGCGACGTGGGACGTTCGCCTTCAGAGTTTGACAAGAATTTGAACGCTATGGCCGAATCGTCGTTCTCCGACTCGCCATCGTCAGGTTCGACCGACCAACATCTTCTTGACTGTAAAAAAAACGACGATCCCTTCTTCTATGACACGCTTAGCGCGCTTCCATTCGTTCCTGGCGTCGATTATTCTTGTTGGCGGGAGACTATTTGTGGGCGCAATCGCTTGGCCCTTCCTACGTGTTTCGTAACTGAATCGCATGAAAAGGTTTCTTTTGAAGAATGTGTTTCGAGGATAACGCCTTTTTTAAAGTCAATCGACAGCATGGAACCTTTTGAACGTATTCGCCTGGCGGTTGAAGAGGCTCAAAAATCCAATTAATTGGACGTGCTGTTCTTGCTTGTCGAGGTTTCTATACATGGATATGCAGGGAGATAATTTGGACGAAGGCAATGTTGCAGACGGTCGTTTATTATCCATCGCGATTCAATCTTGGAATCGTCGGATAACAACGCCCCGAACCTTAAGCGTCCTTTGCCCTAACGTTCTGCTTGACGAACATGGTAAACGTCTTGTCATTGAAACTCATTCGCTACGTCCTACTGTTCGACAGAATTCTCCTCAAGTTTTTTCACACCCTATAGATCGTCGTTTTAGAGGGAGCGAGCTATCGATTAGAAGTTTTTATTTTTTTCCACAAGAGAATTTTTTTCGAGTTGATCATGACGACGTCAAAAGTGGGACGTTTACTAGCGATTCATCTACTGGTAGTTTAGATTCTTCTGCAACGTTAGGGGGGAAAGAGGATAACTACTACTTTGATTCTCCCGTTTGTCCCACCCGTATAAATGTTCCCAACGACGTTGTAAAGCTTGAGGATCGATTGGGATATATTCTCCAACCTCCTATTGAAACGTGGTTGGGACAACGTTATCTCGAAACGCCATTTGAACCGTTTCATTATCAAAAAAAAGGGATAGCGTTTCTTTATAGCGCTCAACATGCAATTCTTGCCGACGAAATGGGACTTGGCAAGACTATGCAAGCGATCACTTCGATACGTCTTCTTTTCTGCAGCGGAGAGTGTCGTAGAGTTTTATTGATTTGTCCAAAACCTCTCATGACTAATTGGAAACGTGAGTTTGAACTTTGGGCGCCTGAAATTCCCGTGCAAATGATTGAAGGTAAAAGCGAACATCGAAAGTGGTTATGGGAACTTAAGAATACTCCCCTCCGAATTGCAAACTATGAACTTCTTAGTCGTGATCGCGAGTTTTACGATCCCCCTAATGGAGATAAAGTCGTTTATGATCTGGTGGTGCTTGACGAATCTCAACGTATAAAAAATAAATCCAATTCTACTTCTGAAGCCGCTCGAGCGATTCCTCGTAGACGGAACTGGGCGCTAACGGGCACGCCTGTGGAAAATTCAGCTGAAGACCTTGTTGGTATTTTTGAGTTTCTTTCTCCAGGGTATTTAGAATCCGGACTTAAGCCCTCCGAGATTAGTAAACTTGTAGGCGAGCATATTTTGCGCCGGACAAAAGAACAAACCCTTAAAGATCTTCCGCCTAAACTCATTCGAGACGCGCATATTGAACTCACAAACGATCAGTATGAAACCTACCGTCTAGCCCAGGAAGAAGGTGAAATTCGTCTAAATCGAATGGGGGATTCTGTTACGCTCCACCACGCTTTTGAACTCATTCTAAGGTTGAAACAGATTTGTAATTTTGACCCAGTAACGGGACAGAGCGCTAAATTGGATCAACTTATGGCGGATATGGAAGAAATTGCCGTGAGTAACCGTAAAGCGATTGTTTTCAGTCAGTGGGTACAAACAATACGTGTTCTTAGCGAGCGTCTCAGACGTTTTCACCCAATCGAATACCATGGAAAAACGAATCATAAAGACCGTGACGAGGCAATTGAACGCTTTCGAGACGATCCTGATTGCCATGTCATTTTAATGAGCTACGGAGCAGGGAGCGTTGGACTTAACTTACAGTTTGCAGAGTATGTTTTTCTTTTCGATAGGTGGTGGAATCCAGCTGTGGAGGATCAGGCAATTAATCGTGCGCATCGTATCGGTGCCTCGAAACCTGTCACCGTAACTCGTTATGTTTCAGTCAATACGATAGAGGAGAAAATTGACCGCATATTGTCCGAAAAAAGGATGCTTTCAGAAGCAATTCTCTCGGACGCACAAGGACTTGAGTATTCTCCAAGGTTAACCCAAGAAGATATTTTCGGCTTGTTTAATCTAAAAACTCCTGATTCGCTCCGTCGTTCGCAACAAAAGAAATAACGATAGTCGTTTTCAGTGTTTCTCTTTTTCCTCTTGTTTCAAATAACTCTTGTATTCCCTCTGGAAATTATCTACCATTCAAACAGGGTGGGGGCTTATTGTTCAGAGGAAGAATTGACGAGCGAATGGTTCATACCAAGGCTGCGGTACGGTTATCGCGGGAGGAGTATGCAGTGCGTAGTGTTCCCTTTGATTTAAATAGTTTTTCAGTAGCCTGACTTTGGTTTCACTGCAATTTCTATTTCTTTAATTTTACAACCCAATCAAAGGATAAGTTGTTACAGTTTCGTAAGTTGTGGACAGCAGAAGACTCTCTTCCTAATTCGCAAAGAGAATCAGGGAGCGAAATCCGAATCCCTAAAGGTAGATTGTCGACAGAATTATTTTCGTTCTTTGTAGCAAATCTTGGCGCATGCTTATCAGCGGGAAAAACAATGTCGAAAACCGTTTAATGTTATTAAGTTAACTTTTTTGAATAGATATCACGGCAAGATATATTTATTTAGTTTGTTTTAGGGGGCGTTTCATCGAGGGGAGCTATGACGATTAAAATTTTTGATATATACCTTTTTAAAAAGATGATTGCCAACTTTTTTGTTTTCTGCGGCATGCTTTTCGTTATTTTTCTCTTTATTGACAACCTTTCAAACGGATGGGAGAAAATGCATGGCATAAGCGATTTTAAACTCTTTGTTAAAGACTTGTTGCTTTATTTAGAATATTATCTCCTGTATTTCAATCGTTTAATTGGGACTTCTTTTTCATTGTTTCCCTTTTTGATCTTTCTAGCGGCTTCAAATGTGCTCTATTCTCTTGATAATGCATCTTCCAAGGAATTAATTGCGCTCAAAACGATGGGCGCGTCGTCTGTACAGATCATGATCCCGCTAATTGTCGGCGCTGTCGTGATTTCGTTACTATTAACGGTTTTTAGAGAGTTTTATCTTCCGAAATGCGTGTGCTATTGTTCGCTTTCACGTAAGAATTTTATTGCGCGTTCAGACGAGATGGAAATTCGTCGAGCTATAGACGACTTCGGTAATTTTATGCTCGACGGTGAAAAAATTATTTTTTCGCAAAAGAAAATAATCAAACCGCGGATTGAAGTTGGAAACGATTTCAATCGCTATGGCGCTCGTTTCCTCGCTAATTCAGCTGTCTATTTGCCTGCTGATAGCCAACATCCAGAAGGATGGCGATTCGATGAGGTAACTTCTCCGATGGAGTTTTTAAAAAACGCTTCCCTACGAAGTCCGGACAACGGTCAAGTGGTTTTTTATTCTCCAAGCGACAATAATTGGCTTGAGGAAGATCAACTTTTTGTCGCAACCCATTTATCTCCAACGATTCTTGTTGCTGATAACGACTGGTTTGTCTATGGAAAACTTCGTGAATTAAAAGCTGCAATTAATGACCCAACCTTCAGAAATAGAGTTGTGAAATTGATAATCAACGTCCATACGAGAATAGGACGTTTTTTTACAGATTTGATCCCGTTTTTCATCGGTATATCTCTTTTCTTAAAAATGCCGATAGGGAAAAAATCACGTTTCAATCAGTTTATTTCATCAATCGCAGCTTTCCCGTTTTGTTTATGTCAATGGTTATTCCAAATATGCGGAGAGTCTCTTGGAGTCCCTGATCTTGCTGTTTGCGGGCCTTTGATTTTTCTGCCCTTTGCGACGACTCTCTTTGTATCTCTTTTCCGAAAACAGGTTTAAACAATTAATGTCAATGAAGTTTTATATTGTCTGGTTTTTTGAATTAAAGCGTCAAGCGCCAATTGCAAAGGTTACATAAAAGGGACGTCGAAAAAATTTCACTGAAAGTCAGTCGAACTGGATAGTACTTGATTGAGTTTTTGTCTCATGCCTCGTAAGACGCCCCATATTTTAGAAACGAAGCCATGTATGTTTATTTGATCCTAACGTCTTACGACTTAGAAAAGAGAGAATATTAAAGAGAATATTATAAGAAATGAATTCTCATAGACAAATCGCATCGCCGAAGAACGAGGTTGATTTCACGTTATGAAATTACAAGATATTTGTCCAACCAACAACGTTTCATAAGTTATGAGAACTCGTAAACGCCCTTTGTCGGCCTAAGAGTCGTGACAGTAAAAGACTCCTCATTAGGGCGCCAACGCATTTTCGATCTGACATTTGGGCGAGGAATAAAACTAATGGTTAAATACAAGGCCTTCTAGTGTTTTCTATCCATACATAAAACAATTAAAATTCTCTTGTTAAAACACTATTTAGATAGAATGGTTATCTGTAATGTCAAAGATTTTAAAGATCTTTGGGATCAATAAATTTTGCTGAAGAACGTATTACGCCATTTTTAATGACGTCCCGGGAAACGCTTTCTTGTTGTTTCTTAACGATTTCTTCCAAAGATTGGTTTTCTGCGTTTTCTTCGAAAGGTCCATCAAGGAACATTTGACCACCGTTCTCTAATTGTTTTACTCTTGTTCGAACAGGACGGACTCTATCTTTTGAAACGCTATGCGTTTGCCTATTTGGGGAATTATGGTCTACTCGTTCCGATGATATAGGGTAATTTGCTGAACTTTGTTGTAAACGATTATTGTCTGAAACTACCTTTTCTTTTGTCGAAGAGGGATAGAACCGTTGGCGAGAGGATATAGGCGTTTTTCCAGTCTTGGGGGAGGAAAGTTGTTTTTGTGAGTGGAGCTTAGGTTGTAAACTTGAAGTTTGCCGAATCATTGACTGATTTAGTTGATCCAAGTTGACTTTGTCTGATGTATTTGACAACTGACGTTGATCTTCATGGAGAGTAAATTCCCTTGGTTTACGTGCGGCGAGAATAGCGTTTAGTTCGTCTAATCTTTGCTTTCGAAGTTTGGCAATCTCTTGTTGGTTTTGCTTCAACATCTCGTCTACTTCGTTTTTTGACGATGTTCTAAATTGGCCATTTGCTCGAAGTCGAAGCGACTGTGCTGCTTCCTTTGTCGAGGACTTAGCGACGTCGATTGTGTGACGAACATCATCGCCTGTTCTATTAAGAGCCGATCGGCCCCTCTGACTGGCGTTTGAAAGGTTTCGGTCAACTTCATTTTGCATTTTTTGAAAATTACTCTCAACCTTATGAGCTAGTCTAAGACTTCCGTCTTGGAGCGACGTTGCCGATTGTTCTGCTCGTTTATAGGCCGAATCTATACGACGCTGAAAATTAGATTGTAAATTCTCCAACTCATTAACTGTTTTCTCTGAAAATTCACTAACTTCATGTGGGAATTGTTCGACTGACGGTAGTGAAGAACCCGCGTAATGAGTAATATGTTCTGGAGTGAAGTCGATAACTGGGATAGCTGCGTTGTCGATCGACGAACCAACGTGTGTGGGAGCGTCAACAAGATTGTCGTTATTTGGAACTAATCCAAAGAACTTCTTCAGCGTATTCTTCGGATCTGAATTTTGGCGAGAATGATTGTCAACCTTCTTTTCTAACGCATCGGTCTGAGTAAACACAAATTGCGGTTTGGGAGCCACATAACGTTTTCCGAAGAAAAATTCAGACCAAATACTTGCGGATTTATTATCGTTTTTACTTTGACTGGCCGTCGTGCTATCAGTTGCGCGAGGATAGGCTTGCGCATACGTTCTGCTACAGAAAAAAAGCCCCGTAACGTGGCATAACACCAAAACGCTTATTAGGATGGGAAACAGCGGAAAACGTTGATTTAAGCGCGAAAAACGAAGTTTCATTAAAGTGAATCCTTCACAATAACTCGTCGACTGCCTTGTCGGAGATGAGAGAGCCCGTAATTATAGTAAACGACAAAACAACTCTCATATACGATTGAATAACGGTATATCCTTTATCTCTGGACTTCGCAACCATTAGTCAAGGTATTAATTGCTATCAGTTACCACGTACGTTCAATTTACGCCTATAGGTCATCTATTGCGGAAAAAACCTGAATCGATGAGTTGAGGATCAGCGCTTGCCTTGGTTTCTGCTGGTTGGGGAAGAGTGAAAGTCCCCGCCTGAAGGCCGTCGTTAAGGCGTGCAAAAGTCCAGAGATATATTTCACCGCTTGAGACGGGGACGTCTCGATCATTGGTTCCAGGAAGAGCGTAGACGAATACAATTCCCGTGTTGATTTCAGCGACATATACAAGCGCACGCGACATATTGGCGACTGATCCAACGTTACGTATATCCGCCTCGCCTGTAATCATTAAGAACTTTGGGGAAGTGGGAACTGACAACCGAAGCTGTTCTGCCGCTTCAGCGAGATCCGTCTTCAGATTGCGAGTAAACGTTTTTTGGAATTCGGGAACCGAACGGGAAACAAGCGCAGCGGAAAGTCTACAACTCTGAGAATCTAGGTAATACATTGCTTCAACATTAGCGCTGTACGCACCGGTTGAGACGATTACCCCGTCGCTTTCGCTGGACGCCGTCGCAAAAACAGGGACAGGAAGGCTCAAAGTCGCGTTACTCATAGAAAAGCGCTCGCCTGTAAGAAAGCCGCATATCGCTAAACCAACGGAAAAAATCAAAGAACCCAAACCGAAAATGACAGATCGTTTCATCCTTATTCCCTGAAATCTTTGGTGATCGACTACGCCTTGTATATATGCGCTAGGTTAACGTGTTTACGTATAATTATTTGCTCTGTTGTGGCAAACGTCCCTTGTAAGACTCGCTAAAAGTGAAATGAAAGATTCTCTGATTGACGGACAGAGAACTAAGGTTCATTAACGATTAAAACGAACCTAGTGAACATCGTATGCAATTTTGTGAAGTGAGTCTAGACGTTTTTGTAGCATTTGCGTTAGTTTTCGGAGTTAAGTTCAATTCGTCTGAATTGTACATTAACGTTTCCAAGGGGGGCTTTTCGTAAAAGCATATCAATAATCGATAAATTAAAGAAGATTCGTCTTGAACTTTCTGTCATTACAGAAGTCGTTGATAGGGGAACCAGTTCCTCGTTCGGAGAAAATTTAACGTCAAAACGACGTTTCAATCCGAAATGATCGGAGGTTTGGCAAATAGCATGACGTTCCGCGATTGTTATTAAATTTGTTCGTCATCGTTTAGTAAATCTCGCTCAAAACTGTCTGCTGTTTTTGGAATTCGCCTTGTTGAAACGCTTTCGATTGCTATATCCGTTAAGTTCAGTGTCAATGCAGTCTCATGGGGCATTCTAGAAATGTTCGATTCAAGAGTCGGCGACGATAACTCAGAACCGACAACTTATACGACCGGTTGCATCTTGAAATCAGGGTCGAAAATCCGCTTGTCTACTAGCTATTCAACACATTCATAGCGCTCCTTCGTGGCAACACCGTAAACGTCGTTCTCAGAATCCCGTTTAACGTGTTGTAGCAGGGATGTAAACGCCTTTGAAACATCGTTCGAGAATAGTTTCTGAAAGTCATTTTACCTCAGACGCAAGAGCGAATTGTGGCGCCGATTTTCTCCTGCCAGATCTAAACGACTCGAAAACCCGTAAAAAACAGAGGAAGGAACGAAGACGCTTTTCTTTTTTGCGCAGTAGAGACGTTATCGTTTTCGATCGAATTTGACGACAAGTAACGAAAAACGGTTCGTTTCGCCAAAGAGTCTTAGGGCTTAACTGCAGAAAAGGCGTAATCATTGACGCCTCTTCAAGCGGAGCTTAGAATGTGCGTAAGCTGTCGGACTTTTGCTAGTCAGAATACTCTGGCAGTTTTGATTGGTATTTCATAACACACTATTGGAATGAATAACGATGAATCGAATCCACAAACTGTATTTACAAAAATCCAGCCAATATGCGGTTGTGCTTGGCGTTGTCTTTATCGCCTATTTTTTCCTTTGTTTTAGCGTGTCGCCGGTTTTTTCGTGTACTAATTTGATCGTAACAAAGGGAGCTTCCGCTGACAACGCCTGCATGATTACCTATACTGCCGACTCAGCGGGTTTTTTTTGTCGTCTTGCTATTGTCGAGGCGTCAGATGGAACTACTCGTCCCTTAGGCGGAAGCGACGTTTTTCCTGAAGGAACGAAAACACACAGGGTATTCGGTTTTACCGGCGAAACGGTAATTTCGAGTTTCCAAGGGATTATGAACGACTGCCAGGTTGCGATGGGAGAAACGACTTGGGGCGGACGTGAAGAACTTGTTAATAAAGTTGGCAAGTTTATGTATCCGGAACTCATGACAGCTGGGCTTCAGGGCGCGTCTACTGCTCGCGAAGCTGTCGAACTTATGGGACGCCTCGTTGACGAATATGGTTACATCGACGAGGGCGAATCGATTTCCGTATGTGATAAAAACGAGGCATGGATCTTCGAAATATGCGGCGCAGGTTCAACGGCTGAAGATAATCGAGGTTGCGTTTGGGTTGCAATGCGTGTTCCCGACGGTCAGATTACCGCGCATGCGAACCTTGCTCGGATAGGCGTTTTTCCTAAGGATGATCCGGATAATTGTTTTTACTCGAAAAACATCGAACAGGTTGCAATTGACCGAGGTCTTTACGATCCTAATTCAGGGATTCCGTTTTCCTTTTTCGGGGTTTATGGGATTAATGGCGTTCGAGATCGTCGAGTGTGTGAGAAGCGCGTTTGGAGTATGTTTCGCCGTGCCGCGCCTTCTCTCAACCTCTCCGTGGATTATGCTCAAGGCGTCGAAGGGGCTAGGCCTTATCCATGGTCTATTACTCCAGATCATAAACTCACTACTGCCGACGTTGCAGCCCTTATGCGTGATCATTTCGACGGGACAGAGTACGATATGTCAGAAGGAATTGACTCTGGACCGTATGGCTATGCTATGCGTTGCCGTCCCCTGTATTGGGAGGTTGACGGTAAAAAGTATGCCTGGGAACGACCGATTTCAACTCAGCAGACATGCTTTTCTATCATAACTACTTCGCGTGCGAGTTTGCCAGACGTCGTAGGCGGATTGGTGTGGTTTGGATGGGACGATACCTATACGACTTGCTACACGCCTGTTTACGCTGCTTTGAACCGTGTTCCGAAATCAACAAGTATAGGTTCTATTAATCGCTTCGACATAAAGGCTGGATGGTGGACGTTTAATTTTGTTGCAAATTATGCCTATCCCCGGTATAAAGAAATGATTCCTATGATTAAAACGGAGCAAGAACGGCTTGAATCGTATTTTTATAATCTCCAACCTGCTGTTGAAAAGACTGCGGTTGAACTCGCGAAAACCGATGAAAAACTCGCCGTTGATTTCCTCACTGATTACTCTGAAATGCAGGTAGAGAAGGCTCGCGACGCTTGGGAAGAGTTGGCCAACGCGCTTATTGTTCGATTCAACGACGGCTATTCTCGAGATGAAGAAGGCAATTATCCGAATGTTGGATATCCCGTGGAATGGCTTCGTCGCGTCGTAAACGAAAAGGGCGATCAGTTCATTCTTCCAAATGAAGACGATAATTGAGTAATTTCAATCGCGCTATTCTTTTCAAAGTCGAGTGTAATTTCTGATTCGTAATAAATTTATAGATTATTGTCCTTTTTGTTGTCGAAATCGTTGAACCAATTTAATTCAACGATAAAAACAATGCGACGACGGGCGATTCCATTGATTATTGCGAATCGGAATTACACTTTTTAGACGTCTGATTTCTTTTTTATTCATTATTACGCCAACTTTTTCATACTAAGATTTAACAAACAAAAACTGGCTTTTTCGGTTTTATTGGAATAATCCACGTTTTCGTGATTTTGTTGGAACATGAAATGCACGGAGATTCTCTAATCTACTGAGGCTCTGGTCTCGAAGCGTCTTTTGTAGGCGAGCGACGACGAGGTTCTGTTGTTTTGTGTTTCAGAATACTGAACTTTCGTTGATGTTGGGGATTGTATTATGAAGAAGCTACATTTTGATTCGAAGAACACGATCATGTCCCGTAGGCTGAAATTCGAAGCGCTCGAATCAAGGACATTGCTCGCAGTCGATCCCATGCTTCTGAGCGGTTTATCGGGGTTAGAAGACGTTTGTGCTTCGGCCCCCGACATTGCTTATGTGCCTGTAGATACGTCTAAGGAGGAGATTACTTTTTCATCTTGTACTTCTGAACAGCGAGCGCAAGATAGTTTGTTGATTGATGGAAATGAGCTTGATGTGGAGGAAATCGAATCGTCTCAGTGGTATACGCCTGTTATCAACGTTGATCCATCCGCCGAGGAACAGGAATTGCTTGAGCAGATTAATCGCTTGAGAACTGATCCCCAGGGGGAATTAGATCGAATCTTTAGTTATTACGACGACGATACTCTTGTTGCTCGCAACAGTCTGGTAAATGACGCTATTAAACTAAACTCGTATCCTAAGGATTCGGTTGAAAGTTTTCTTGATATGTGGTCAGCCATGACTGCTCAGGCCCCTTTAGCTTTCAACACTAATCTCGAATCTGCTGCCAGCTCACATTCGTCCTACATGAAAGCAAGGAACGACGTCAGTCATAAATGTTCAGGGGAAGATTCGCTTGCGGTCCGCGTCTCTAAGGCTGGATTTGAATCTGGAATCGAAGCTGACGGTTCTTTGGCTATTAGCGAAAATATTGGCGGTTGTTTTAGCGCCAACGGCGATTATTCTGTCGCGTCTTACATGCTCGCGGCCTTTGCCGTAGATTGGGGAGTTCCTACGCATGAGCATCTCGACGCGATGGTAAACGCAGCCTACTCTGAGATTGGCGTCTCGATTATGCAGACGTCTAAAAGCATCGGACCATACGTCGTTACTTGCGACTTCGGCTCGAGTACAGAGGGGGTTCGCACTGACGGCGCATACTTACTTGGGGTGGTTTACGACGACAAAGACTCTGATTTTTTTTATGATGTTGGCGAAGGACTTGGGAATGTTTCTGTCAAAATCGAGCTTCAAGATGGAAGTGGGGCGCAATCAGTAACAATCGAATCATGGGATTCAGGCGGGTATCAGATTTTCCTCCTAAATGGTTCGTATAACGTTACCATTTCTGGCGATGGTTTCTCATCTTCTGTTACAAAGAGCGTAACAATCAGCGACGGCGTTAACGCCAAGCTTGATTTTAGGACGGACGAGGTCGGATCAACTCCTCCTGTTGTCGACTTAAACGGTTCCGATGGAGATGGCGTAGATTTGGACGTTGTTTTCGTTGAAGGGGCGGACGAACCCACAGACGTTTTAGCTGATTCTAGCATTTCAATCGTCGACTTAGATTCGACGTTTCTTTATGGCGCCAAGATACGATTTGACAATCGTCCGGACGGCGATGCTGAAACGCTTGACGTTTCTGTATCAGGAACAGAGTTGACCGCTACATTTGACGATCAATTGGGAGCGATTACAATTTCTGGAACAGGAACCCTTGCTGAATACGAACAAGTGATCTCCTCTCTCACTTATTCCAACACAAGCGAGACCTGTGATCTCACGTCGCTTCGCAATATTCTTATTTCTGTTTACGACGGGATATACTGGAGTGAAGACGCGTCTTTAAATATTTCAGTCAAACCAACGAATCTCCCCAATTTGACCGTTCATGACATGGAAATTTATGAAGGGGACGAGGGGGCTCAAATCGCAACGTTTGTCGTTGAACTTGATTCGCCGGCAAGATTGGAGGTTTCATTTAATTTTGAAACACAGGGTGGAGGTTCGGCTTTAGAAGGACTCGATTACGTTATTTCAAAGGGCGATCCGATCACGATTGCACCGGGCGAAACCAGCGCAGTAATAGAGTGTTATGTCAATGGTAATTTTGACGCTTTGAAACCAGAAGGGCTTCATGTCGTCGAAGGAGACTTTGAAAACCCGTTTACCTTTTTCTACTTGAAGATTGTCGAAGTTGAAAATGCGTTCCTCACCAATGAAGACTCTTTGGCGAAGGGGGTTATTTACGACGACGATTCTCCCATTGTTGTTGGGACTACGAACGAATACTCCTTGGCAAACGCGCTTTCAACCGACGCCGGCAATAGACGATATGTATTTACCGTTACCCCTGAAACAAGCGGTTTCTTTTCTTGGAACGCGGAGGCCCTCGGGGCGCCGGCGGGAACGACGATTACCGTGCATGAAAATTCCCTTGAATCGGAGGTAATTGCCGTATCGACTGTTGGCATGGACGGAGGGCGTGCGCAATGGTTTGCTGATCCCAGCGTTGAATATTGGATCGTCGTAGAATCAACATCTGACCTCGCTCATATTCACGCAAAACTTTTAGAAATTTCTGAAGAAAACGTGGTTCTTGTCGATCCGCTTCTTGAGAACTCAGCGGAATCGCTTGTGGAACTGATGTGGGCTGACGATTCGCTTGAAATGTCGGTCGGTGATCTGACGTGGAGTTTCGACAGCAATTTTTGGAACGAAGTATCGCTCAAAACTGAACTCCCAGAAGTTGAATTTATGACCGATCTTCGTCCCCAATCGGTAAATTCTTTTTTGGAGTCTGACGACGATTTCTCGCTTGTTATGGGCGATCTTTCCCTCTCAATTTCTGGCTTTGCATCCTATGTGACGACTGGATCTGATGAGAATGAGGAATTAACACTTTACGGTACTCCTGGTTACGATTATTTGTATTATTCTGGCGGATCTGGATTTTTCCAAACTTCGGAAGGACGAACGTACACTTTTAACGGAGTGAATAAACTCACTATAGACGGACTGGGCGGAGACGACTTCGCTTATTTTGTCGACTCGATGGAAAACGATCAACTCGTTACGGATAACAATTCGATAACGATGAACGGCGGCGGATTTACCGCAACTGCGTTCAATTTCTCTAAATCATTTGTTGTCTTTAATATGGGCGGGGAGGACGAATACATCGCCGAGGATTCTGGCGACGATGTGAAGGTCGTATTGGCGTCCGGATCCTCGATAACTACGGGAACTTACGATATGACGTTCTCTGATGAATTGGAGGACGAGGTTTCCGCTCCTTATACGCGTACTGTTATCGGGGTTGAAAAATCCGTGTTAGCTCCGACTTCTACTATCGGTTCGGTTCTTTTGAACGATAACGGATCGGTTGGCGTACGTCTTAATGCGACGGTCGGCAGTCTCGAAACTTACGATCAAAGTTCGGCTCGAACTACTTTGATTAATAGAGCCAAAAGTCTTGCTATTTCAGGCGTTCATCCCTTTGTTGCCGACGACTTTATCCTCTCGCTTCCTGAGGAATACAGCTACTATGTAGACGGAGACCAAGTCGTTGTCGTCGACTCTGTTTCAGGTTGGGAACTGACCGTTCCTTCTTGGAAGTTTGTTGCAACGTCTGGCTCCTCGCTTGACCTTCTTCCACTGGAGCTTTTTTCCAACTCACTTCCTTGTAGAGATAAAAATTTTGAAGAAAACTTGTCGTTGTCTGACGCCGATTCAATCGATTCTCTTGACGTTGACGACGATGTTTTCACGAATCTGGCTGAGAACGTTCTTGCTGAATCTCGTTGGGTTAACAAACAGCACGGTATTTCTGGTTTTCGACAAAACCGCCAAGACGACGAAGACAGCATATTAGATTTTATATGGGACGACCCATTAGAATATGAAATTTATACTAAGAAGGGTAATCTTTTTTGTTGATTATTATTCTGAGAGGCTCTGAAGTTGATAGACGACACTCCAGAATTGTGGATTAACGCGCTTGGCATGAAATTTCGACTTGTCCAGCCAGGCGCTTTTCAAATGGGGAGTCCCAAAACTGAATCACGCCGTTTTGCCGACGAATCTGCGCGGTCTGTTGTGATCTCGACCCGTTTTTACCTGAGTCTTTATCCAACGACACAAGCTGAGTGGCGTGCAGTTTCAGGAGGGAACCCTAGCAAGTATTCCGACAGTAAGAAAGCTCCCGTCGAATCGGTTAGTTGGCTTGACTGCGCCAGTTTTATTGAAGCGATTAATTCAGACGAGTACCGTCTGGAATTATCTTCTTTTCTAGGTCCAAATTGGCGTTATTCTTTTCCTACAGAGGCACAATGGGAATATGCGTGTCGTGCCGGAACGACGACGCCTTATTACTGGGGAGAAAACGTATCTGGCCGAGAGGGAAATTTCGGTAAAACCAGCGTCGTAAAGTCGTCAGATGGAGTCTCGCGCTCCCAAAAGCCGAGCAGAACCACTTCCGAAGTTGGTAGTTATCCTCCCAATCCTTGGGGTTTTTTCGACATGAGTGGGAATGTCTGCGAATGGACTTTAGATTTTTACGCTGACTACGATTTGGAGAGTAACACAAATCCACTTGGTCCCCCAACGGGGATAGAACATGTCGCTCGAGGCGGTAGTTGGCGTAGCGTCGCTGAGAATTGTCGTTCAGCGAGTCGCTTTAATTTTCTTTCAACGTACCGGGGCGACAATTGTGGACTTCGTGTCGCGATTATAGAAGAACGCTCTCGTTGAAACAAATTGAGGCGCGAGTTTAAAAAGAAATAATAAATGAACAGGGACTGCGATCTTTGAAAGACGCAGTCCCTGTTTTTTCGTTGAAAGACCAGAATTCACTCGGTTAACATATAACTCGTAGCTTTAGAAAACACGGTAAGTAAATCATCTTTCGACTGTTGGAAACGCGGAGATTCTTAGACGCGCCGCGCCCATCGGAATGAGTTCCAGTTCTTGAAGGGGAGCTTCTGTGGAGGCGGGACTAAAAGGAACAGGAGCGCAGAGACCGTACTCGTCAATCTTCCACGAAGGGATTTGCTTTCCAGGGAATTTGATCGAATAGGGAACGGCATCTGTCGTCCAAGGGAAGTTGTCCTTTGGCCAATCTCGTTTAATAAGTTTGATCTGGGAAAGATCTAGTTTTGCTGGATCTAGAAGTCCAAAGTTCCAATCAGAGGCAGGAAGGATGTCGTAAGAGGGCCAATCCTCTTGTCTAGCGCTTTCTTGCCACCCAGAATCCCCCATCGCGTTCTTACGACCGTCAGTTACAACATAATTTTCCTTTATCTTGAGCGAATAAGTGAGAGGCCCATAATCAATGCTTACGCAACCTTTGTTTTGATCCCACTTACGAAAAGAAGCGCTCGAAGGGAAAGAAACAACAACTTCATCGCCGTTTCTCCACGAATTCTCAACGCGAATCCATTGTTGCGGTCGTGGAACATTTTTATCATCAAACGAAATCGTTTCGCCGTTAACCGTTAACGCGACTTTTCCACTCCACTTCGGCACGCGAATGTACAACGGGAAACTGACATTTTCGTTCTTATCAAGCAAAGAAATCGTAAATCGAATATTGTCGTCGAAAGGATAGTTCGTCGTTTCGACAACAGAGACGTTATTGCCTTCGCCTTCGCCGACTTTTGCACTGACTTCGGAGGCGCCATAGAGCGTCGCAGCGAGACCGCCGTCTGGCGTTGCCGTCCAAAGATTTTCGATATAGTAGGGCCAACCATGGGTGTGATTGTGTTGACAACAGCGACTGCTGAACGGATTCATTGCCATAAAGGGACCGGCGTTGTCAATTCCAGGGCTGTGATTATTGGAATCAGAAATAGGTTGATTAGGGCACGTGATGTAACGTAACGCTTTAAAATTTGGCATAACAGCAGCGGGCGCAGTGTTGAAAGCGACGTCTTCAGCATGATCGACCCAAGAAAGGTCGCCAGTGATTCGGAAAAGTATCATGTCGCTTGTCATCTGTTCGAAAATTCCGCACGTCTCGACTCCTTGACGCGGATCGATATAACCGACTCGTGAGTTCTCATCGCCTCCCCACATGCCGCCAGGAACTTGCCCGTAACATGCACGAATAAGCCAGAAATTATTGTATGTGGCAAACTTATCCGCGTCGTTTTTTGAGACCATCCACCATATTGCTGGTTGGCGGAAACACTGGGCAATATTGACGTTATGCCAGTTAGGAAGGGTGGATTCCTGTTTCCAATTTGCGGTATTTGCATTGATCTTTTTCGCGACGGCAAGAAGCGTGTCGTCGCCGGTAAGATTATAGAGCCAAAGACAGCTATAGAGCATGTCGCCAGCACGGCTGTTTTCCCAATAGGTTTTCAAAAATTTATTTTCAGGATATAACGCGATCCAATCGAAATATCTTGACATGAACGATATAACACGTTCATCGCCCGTATATTCATAATAGGACTGCATGAGAAAAAGAACCAGCATGTTCGGCCAGAGGTCGCATCCTTTTTCCTGATCAGGATCAGCCGGACCGAAATATCCGTCTTCGCGTTGACTTTCAAAAATCGCGTCGATCCAAATCTGCGCCTCGGCGATCATGTCCTTATCCTCAAGAAGATAAGCAAGATCGACATATCCGCGGAGCCAATAAGGGAGTTCTTCCCAACCGTATTTACCGCCTTTGCGAAGCCAAGCGTTATCTTTTTTTTCAAGCCACTTGCTCAGTTCGCCGAGTTTTCCGGAAAGCCCGTCGCGTTGAAGCTCAAGATAGCGACCAAGCCAGCCGTTTGCTTTAATGGATCCAAGGGGAAGCTTAAGAAAAGGGGAGGGTTCAAGAGGGGCTCGGTTGGCGAGGTAGTGAGCGTTGTTTGTCGAGTCAAGAGGACGATCAACGCAGGTTATCGCTACGTCGGAAGCACAAGCAACAACCGCTAAAAGGAGCGTTGCACAAGTCATAGAGACAGTTCTTAAAGCTTTCATTCTTTTATCCGTAATAATAAATTACTGTAGGGTTAAGACGAAGGAAAGGTTGTCAATGAAGACGAACAGAGATTTTTAAAGTTTGTTATTCTTGACTCGCTCCAGTAATCTCACAAACGCCTCAGAATATTGTTTACCATTTTGATGACCTAAACCGGTTTCATGGAGAATTGTCTTGTTCTTTGAGGGAATGACGTTGTACGCGGCGTATACAGAACTGGGACTGCAAACTCCGTCAATGAACCCGACCGTGACCTCGATCGACGCTTTGTCGATATTACGAGCAAAATTAACCGCGTCGAGGTAGCGGGAAGCTTCGAGGACTTTAGGATCGCCATGATAGAAATCAACGATTCTTGGCCATCCTGAAGAACGTCCTTTTTCCAAACCGCCATGGTCACAGAGAGCGGGAACAGACGAGAGAATAGCGCAAAAATGATCGTTTAGACCTCCCAGTATCAAAGCGGAAGCGCCGCCTTGGCTTGTTCCATAATACCCCATGCGATTTACGTCGACGTAATCTTGTTCGGCAAGCCAGTCTATTGCTCGATCAATTCCAAGATAAGCGGCGCGGAAGAAGTAATTATTGCGATCGGAGGCGTTAAGGTAACAATAGCGCATTCCGAGGTCTTTGTTATATTGATCATACATTTCCTGACGTTTAGCGGAATCGAGCGGAACCTCATAGGGAAAGACGTTCATGTTGAGCACAACAAAGCCCTGTTTGGCATACCTGATTTCAGGACCGACTCCGGGACCGGCGCCTGGAACGTTTACAAGCGCCGGATACGGCGCGTTTCCTTTCTTAGGAACGCATAAATATCCGTAAACTCGGCTGTCGTTTACCGTCGCAAAATTAACAGAAAAGACGTCGACTTCTTCGTCGCTTAATTCTTCGAGTTTCTTCTGTTGGAGATCAAGAGGCAGTTTTCGAATCTCCGCTTTACCATTGGACCAAAATTCGTCGAAATCATCGGGTTTAGGAAGACCTGGTTCAATTTTTTCTGGATCGAAAGCTGCGCCCGCTAGCGCAGACTTGTTCATTGCGCCATCGACGGATTTTGCAACGGCTAAAACTTGGAGGAACCCAGGGAAGTCGATAGAAGCCTTAACGGTAACGGGATTGTCTTTACTTAGATCGAAGACGACAGAATCGGCAACCTTATCGCGCCCGTCGTTGGTAAAGGCGACGGAGAGGGAACCAGATTGAACCAGCGAGTCTTTTCCAGAGACGCTGATTGTAATGGAAGCTTCTTCGCCAACGGTGTAACACTGCGTCTCTTTATCGAATTTGAAGGATATCGATTCGATAGAATCAGTCTGAGCAAAGACGTTTCTTGTGAAAAGTAACGCCGTTACAACAGCGGCGATGAGAACGTAATTGACGAATTTCCTTTGCATGAGAAAACCTCTAGGACGTGAAAGTTAATTGTTAAATTGGATTTAGAAGATAAAAAACGCTTAGTCGGCGCGTCTTGCGCCGGTATCTGGATCGTATTTGAAGGAGACGGTTTGAACGGTTCCGTCAACGTATTTAGCGTGCGAAGCAAAAATGCCGTTTACCGCGTCGTCGTTTGAAAAGACTTCGCAAAGGAGGTGCCAGTCGTCGGGAGCCGACTTCGATCGTCTACAGACTTCCGTTGATTCTACCGCGCCGTTGTTACCAGGTCGTACCAAGTACTCCGCATCGTCTTCAGGACGAACTAAAACAAGTCCTGCTCCATTGGCTTGAACGATGGTTTCGAAGACGAGACGATCGGTCTTATCCCTGTAAGGAGTCGTTACACTTGGAAGATCGTGTCTTTCAAGGTCTTTATGAAGACTCCAAAATGTATTTTTAACTATGTTTCCTTTGGAATCAAGCAGATAATGCCCAACTTGTGCCGCCGACCATCCGTCCCACGCGAGCATGACGTGAAAGTGAGGAGGAAAATCCCTATGTCCATTGGGAAAATTTGTTTCAAATCCATAGAGATTGATATGATCGACAAAATTCGGTTCAGAAGTATCCGTCCATCCATATGCACGGCAGACTTCGAGAATTGCTAAAAGATAGTTAAGATGCGCGCGTATTTCCACTTCGGGATAACGACCCTCGCGATAGGGACCGCAACGGCGAATCTCCCAGTTATGAAAAACTCCAAGGCGAACCGTGCCGATAGAGATTTCGGTAAAGGCGCCTGTAGGCGCGGTTCGACTAACGGGTTTGAGTTGAACGCCGTCGTTGGTTTCAATGAAATTGTCCACGCCGAGCGCTCGTTCAATCTTAACGCCTTTCCACTCAACGAATATGAGAGGCGCGGGAACGTTGGCTCCCGGCGCCTCGACTGTGAAATAGAAGCGATGCGCGTCAAGTCCTGTGAACGCTTCGCCTTGCACAAGTTTCCAACCGTTAGAAATCGCGTCGTCTGAAAAAACGACATTAGGAACGTTATCAACGCCGCCTAGTTCAGAGCGAATCAAACAAGCTCCGTATCGCGTAACCTCCGCGCCGTAGGTTAAGGTCTGACGAATTAGCGTCTGAACAAGAATAGAGAACAAAAAGACTGCAAAAAAGAAGCGCCGAGACAAGTAGAGTGGCGACATTTGGCGTCCCTAGCGGTGGAAGTAAAAACAAAAGAAGCACGCAGAGGCGTCGAGAAAAACGCTGTCTACGCGAATGAACTTCAGCGATTCAAAATATGAATCGCTGAAGAATTCGAACTCAAGCGAAAACGACAGAATCTTACTGTTCCATACGTCCCTTGTAGACTTTTACTCGTTCGACGAGTTCCTTATCCTTGCTGTTTTTCAAGACGATATCGATCCCCTTCGCTGCAAGTTCTGGGTTCTCCTTGCGGAGAACGGTGTCGTGAACGTGGTCTGCGATTGCTTTATGAGCCGCAACGGCGACTTTTTCGTCGGAATCTGCGGCGCATTCAATCGCATATTCAAGAGACTTTGCCGTACGATTGGCGGCCAATCTGGAAAGAATCAACGCTTTTTCATCGGCGCGTTTAGCCGCGTCATATGCTTTTTGAAGCTTTTCAAGCTTGGCGTCTCGAGAAAGCTCGATTCCAATTTGGTCATCAGGAAGCGAAATCGTACGAATATACGCGCGTTGGAGTGCGATCCACTGGGAATCATTGAGTTTGTTAGAGTCAAGCAACTCTTCCATTTTGTCCGCAAACTGTCCGTCCGCCCAAACGTTTAGAGCGCGAAGACCGGCTATTTTTTCGTTTTCGTTCTGAGAATCGACAAGTCGAGCGATCGCGTTTTTAGCGGCTTCGCCGCCAGTGCGAGCGACGAGCGAGAAGAGAAGGTCGTTATATTCGGCAGGAAGTTTACCGACTAGGTTTAAGATTGGTTGCGCGTCTTTATTACAGAGCGAGGCGACAAGATTTTCAGCCGCGTCGCGATCCTTACCGCGCGGAATCTTAACGATAGAAGCAACGAAAGAAGGAACGTCGTCAGGAGTCGCAATCGCGCGGGCTTTTTGGAGCAATAGGAGACGATCTGGACAATCGTCAGCAGTCGTCTTTGCAAAGATACGAGGACGGACGTCGACGGCGCGATTGGACAAAATCGTCGCAAGATTGCTGAACTGCTGTGAGTCAGTCGCTTTGTCAAACGCTTCAATAAGGGCGTCGTCAAAGCCGTCCGCAACGACAAAAGAAGCGAGACGAATCGTTAGATTAGGATTTTCAGCGAGCTTTCCGACAAAGACGTCGACGTCGTCCGCAGTCGCGAGCTTTTCCAGCGCGAGAAACCCCGCCGCTTTGAGATTGTCGGAATTGGAGGCAAGCGCCTTAAGGGCGTAAGGACGATACTTCTTATTATCGCGAGCCGCGAGAGACGCTAAGGTTTCTTCTTTCAGCCAGTCGTCAAAGGAGTCGAAATCTTCGAGCCATTTGTCAACTTCTTCATCCGTCGCGTGGGAAATTTTCAAAGGCGTCGCGGTTTCGACGGTTCCATAGGGAATAGGCGCAGTATTCCGACAAACAAGCGCCGCGGCAACGGCAGGAATATCCTCGTGATCTTGAAGCGCTTTCGCGGCCTCGTCGCCGGGAATTTTAGCAAGACATGCGGCGGCCGCGTCGACGAGACGTCGACTTGGATTACTGAGAAGCGCTACCGCGGTTGGAACGTTCTTCGCCGTTCCGATAACGCCAAGTTGTTCAAGAAGCCAGACTTTTGTCTCGTCGGAGACGTCGGCGTTCATCGCGTCGGCGATAAATTGACAAAGGTTGTTAATGGAAGCCTCGTCGTTAGATTTCAAAGCTTCTTCCATTTTCGCACGGAATTCGTCGCGTGCTTTGAACATTGGAGTTTCAGAGTGGGGATTGACGAGTTCGCCGACGTAAACGCCGCCTTTACCGGTGACGACGTCGCGTTCAGCCGAGAAGTCGCGAGAATCAAGTCTTGCCAAAAGGTCGCCAAAGTCGGCCGCCCAAATGTCCGTCGCGAAAAAGACTGCGACAAGAGCCAAAAAGAACGTGTATTTTCTCATAGGAATAACCTTTTTTCGTTATATTAGCAGGTCGTGAGGATAGTAGAATTACGTTCAAACTTCAATTTGATATGGGGCTCTTTGCACCTTCGATACCATCGACGTCGCTTCACGATCTCCGATAAATTCCATCTTATCCTTGTCCCAGACAAGATCTCGTTGGAGTTTGTAAGCAATGATGCACATATGACCATAGTCGGAAACGTTTGCGCCGTAAAAGACGTCTTGGAAGGGGCGCGTTCGATGACGAACGCAATACAAGAAATCGTCTGCGATATTATCTGCGCCGCCGCTGTAACGGCGAACATCAACTGCGTGACGAGCATGTATGTCTTTGGTTTTGCCGAAGATATACTTTCCTTCCGTTCCGACGATCGTGATATTGCTACCAGATCCCGGACAATCGCCATGGTAGAAATTGACGCCGTTTTCCATCTCAATCTTAACGCCTGGAAATGGGTTTTGCTCGGTGTTGGGGGCGAAAATTTTCTTGGGCGCGATATGATCCATTCCACAAGAATAGAGCGCGCCGCCGAAATTATGTCCGCCCCAATCTCCCAGTCCGCCAGTTCCAAAAGCTGAATTATAGCGCCAAGTCATAGGATCGATTGCCCGACGACTGTATTCGAAATAGGGGGCTTGACCAACCCATGCATCCCAATCGAGTTCAGGAGGACAAGGTTCTGGGTCATATGTTCTTTCAGAGGGGGCGCCTCCACAGTTGGCATAGATTTCTTTAACTTCTCCTATTGCTCCAGACATAATGATCGGAGCCATATACTGCCCATAGTCCTCCATAACACGCTGGGAACCGCTAGAGACGACACGGTCATATTTGCGGGCGGCTGCAACGATCTGACGGCTTTCCATCAACGTAAAAGTCAAAGGCTTTTCACAGTATACGTCTTTACCTTTTTTGCAAGCGTCAATGGTCATACGAGTATGCCAATGGTCAGGAGCTGCAATAGAAACGACGTCAAGCTCTGGCATGTCGTACATTTCTTGGTAATACTGAAAACCTTTAACGGGATGACCGTCCATTTCCTTTGGAATGCGGCGAACATTTATGTCGCAGCATGCGACAAAACGAGCGCCGGGACGAGAGCCAACGTTACTACGACGGGTACCCCATCCGATTAAACCAACGTTAATCGTCTCGCTGGGGGGAAAAAAACCATCTTTGCCAAGAACTCTGCTCGAAACGAGCATTGGAAGCGTGCACAAAGCGGCAGACGCCTCCAAAAAAGAACGGCGAGAAACTTTTGTAGTCTTCATATAATTAATCCTGTTTGTGTGTAAAGAGATAGGACATACATGCAACGATAGTCAATCGGGTTTGCGCTAATGACGTCTAAAACAGTAAACGACAAATTGTCGGTATATGTAAAGAACAGAACGCCATCCGTCCCTTTGAGAACTGACAACATATGCTTTCAATCTTCAATTTAGGGGGCAGAAAAGACTATCGGAACATCATTTTATGTTTGCAGAATGAGGAATCAACTGCAAACAAGGGAAAAACAAGGTCATTCCGTCAACACTCTAATAACAGTAGGAGTTTCAGTAGAAAGCTTGTTCTTCTTAGAAGAAACTAATATGAAATTCTCAGTAACTAATGGTGAAAATTCCTCTCCTTCAATGATCTTTGCATTCGAAACATTCCTGGGGAAAAACTGGAAAAACGGACGACCTGAACGTTGCGACCCGTTGCCATCGACTAATTTAAAGGATTGATCTCCCTGAATTGGGATAATCTTTAAAGTCCAAAGGGTCGAACCGTCTTCATTCTTCTCGCTAGTAAGTTCTTGTTTCCAACCAGAATCTTGGACTGCGAGTGCGTTACGCCATGCTGGATCGCCATAAAGTACGACGACGTCTCGATCATATTCCATTCCCGTTCTATCTTGCGCAGACATTCGTTCTGATTCCGGAGCAGAGTTGTCTTCTTCAAGAACGTTGAGAAGCGCTTGGTTATTCGCAAAAAAAGCTTCTGCAACAGTAAAGCGTCCAGGCTGCTCAATATAATAATCTTGAATTCCCCAACCCATATAACCAAACCAAGTTGGAACCACGTAACCAACCAACATGTCGACGTTTGCATTGCGAATCATTGAAAGAGCGAGGCAATCGGGTTTATCAATATGTCCGAGTAGACAATTGCCAGACGCGAGATGGATTTTAGATCCCTTTGCTTCAATTTTAAAAGCTTTATCGTTAGAGGGAACGCCGAGAAGCAACCCCTTCTGAGCGACAAAAAAGCCGTTCTTATAAGAATAGCCAATAGACCAGTTTCGTTCAGACGCATGACCGGAGGTTACAAAAAGCTGAGCGTTATTTAGTTCATCCGCAATTGCTTTTGTCGTATCGTCTGGAGCGTCGTTCCTATCCTCTGCTTCCTTGCCTTCTTCCTTAACGACCCAGTGATTTTTTTTGCTTTCGTCGAATACGATCCCGCTCTTGAAATATTTGAGCGCAATTGAAGTTCCGCCAAGGGCGCGTTCGACAGTCATGTCTTGTGTTTTTGTTAATCGAAGCGCGTCCTCTGCGTCGAAGCCGGTGATAATACCCCAAATTACGTCGCCATAAGGGTCGTCGTCTAACTCACGACTTATTTTCCAAACTGAAGCAAGCTGTTCAGCAGAAGCGTCTTCCGGCTTAGTAACAAAACATGCGAAACGAGGGACGAACTTACGCAACTCGGTAACAAGTGTATCATCCCACGTAAAAACCGCTACGTTATACTCGTCACATCGGCGTTCTTTCAAGGACTCTACCACATTAAGCCATTCCGAATCATCGAGAACTGCTTGGGTTGCAACAATAGCGTATCCTAATTTGTCATCCGCTCTGACAAGGTTAACGTAAAAGGAAAACAGTGAAAAGAAAACAAGTCCCATAAGAAGACGCCGATAGTTGATGAAACACTTCATTTTAACTCCTAAGTAAGTCATAGATGGATAATTAACTTCACAAACGTCAATGACGATACGCGGTTTCCGTTAGTTGACGAGTAGAATTTCATAAATAGGGATTGACGGTATCACAACTGTCGCGATCCCGTCGTTCCATTCGAATTCAAGGGAGCGACCAGAAGGTTCAAGTCTTAGTGAGGAAGGTTTTTGGGGAAGATTGAGCATGACTATGACGTCACGGACTGGAGAAATTTCGTTGATAACAGGCTCTGTTTCGTGAGATCCTGAAACATTGACGAAATGAACGGCTAATAAATCTGACTGAGTACGACGAACTGAAATGTCAAGGGGCTGGCGTTCTGATAAACTCACAAGAGGTGTTGGAAAGGCTTTCTTCATGCTTGCCTCGAGATATTCAGTAAACGTCGAACCATTCGCGTTGAGGAAATCAGACGGCGAATCTGTCGGGGTGGGGAACATAACTACTATTCCATCGCCAAATCTACCTATATCTACGCGCCAAGAATCGCCCTTTAACAAGGCGTCTGATGTTTCGAGGGTACCGACTGCGTCCTTGAGTTCCGTGATAGACTCGTCGCCAATGGCAACGATAGAACCTCCTCCGCCTAGATACTCTCTGACCTTGGATTTTAACTCTTGCGACCAGTGATCAGCGCGAAAGAAGACTACTACTGGGAATTCGTCAATGCGTTGCGTCAACGTTTTGTCAATAAGAACGTCAACCGCATAATTAAGCTCAAGAAGACGGTATAGAATCGGACGCTGCCACGTGATCATTGGAAAGAGAGAATCGCCCTGAATCGAAAGATCGTGATAATGCTTTGCCGTTGGACAGAAGAGAGCAACCTGAGGAAATCCAGTAGAATGCTGGCAGAGTGTTTGACGAGCACGGCAAAAACGGGCTGTTTCCACCATCGACTCTAATTTCGGGATTTGAACGCTTCCATCACGTTCTTGCGTGTAATATGCTTGAAACGCGCCGCCTTGGGCAAGGACGCAAGCAGCTTCTCGACTCAGTTGAACGCCCGTTTTAGGTTGCCATCCATTTTGCGTTGCAAAACTCCAAGCCATAAGATCCCACGGTTTCCCTTGATTTGTCATCAGACGGGTTGAATAACGAGCGGCGTTAACTGAATTATTTGGTGAAAAATCACCAGAAATAAAGTCGACGTCGGCGAAAATAGGATCAGCCATATGATCTGTGAACGCCCAGTTGCTAGCTATTTGAAAACTTGGCGCTCGTTTTTTGACCGCATTAACGTATGAATCAAGATACTTGCGAAATGCCTCGCGATGGAAGTCGCACCATTCAGACCAACCCTCCTGATCTGGAGCAGTTGGCACGCTTATGCGACCAGTTGCGATCTTAAAGGCTTCTTGTGCTTGTTCGCTGTAATCTACCTGAGTTGCCCAACACTCGCCGTCAACCCAAACTCCGTCTATCTCGTAATCAAGCGCCAATTCGAGAAGTTGTGGGACGAGAAGCTTGTCTTTATACTCCGAAAAAACAGAGGTTCGTTCACTAGATCTGTTTCCATTTTTATCGATAACAGCCCATTCCGGATTTCTCGAAATAGCAGTGTTGTCCCAAACGCCAGAATAATGGGTATAAAGAGCGACTCCATTTTTAGCTGTTACATCACGCCAGATTTTTAGCGAGTCAGCGACAACTCCAGGAGCAACGTTGCCAATTTTTGTCGGATAACTGGACCAACCTGGATGACCTTTGCAATCAACTTGAATGAAGTCTGGTTTAACAATATCAAGTATTGTTTGGACCATTTCGGGAGTTGTGTTGGCGCCAATATTTTTACAATCCTCGTTTGCGTGAAAATCAAAATGAATTCCAACAAAAGACTCCGAGCGCTCTAATCTTTTTGGATTTTCCGCCCATGCAACATTAAAGATGGATGAACTGAGCATGGAGACTATCAAGAGGTAAGAGAGATTCAGGAGTCTTGTAGAAGTTGAAATCGACATGCCTTCGACAAATCCTTTCAAAAATAAAAACACAAGCCTAGTCGTCTAAGGTTTCAAGTAGCCAAGTCGAACGGAACGACGTTCTTCCATCATTATAACAATTCAAATGGCGAGGTGGACGTTCGGATCGTTTTTTGTGGAAGATTTTGAATTTTATTCCTATGATTAGAGTCTCGTGATTTTGACTAGTGGTTTCACTGACGATTCGCCCTGACGTACTGCCCCAAAAAAAAGCGGCGCAACTCATATTTCAAGTCACGCCGCCTCATTATCAGAATCAATTATTCTATTAAACAAGCGCCAAAATTTAGTCCAACTTTACTGTCTAATGACCACAAGTTTAAGGTCTAAACACGAGCTACTCCGGTTCTTATTGCTTCTTCAGCAACAGCCTTCGCGACAGCTTCATGCGATTTCATTTCCCATGCAAAAGGTAAAATCTTTTCAGGACACAGTTCGTCGCCAACAGTCGCCGCTATGGCCTTCGCAGCTCCCAACATCATATCAAAATTAATATCTCGAGCTCGAACGTCGAGAGCGCCACGGAATAGACCCGGGAAAACAAGCACGTTGTTGATTTGATTAGGATTCTCAGAAGAACCGGTTCCAACAATGGCTGCGCCGGCGTCAAACGCGTCTCGACGAGGAATCTCTGGCACTGGATTAGCGCAGGTGAAGACGATAGCGTCTTTGTTCATGGACTGTATCATCTCCTTAGTTACACAATTAGCAACCGAAACTCCAACAAAGACGTCAGCGTCTTTCATCGCGACGTCAAGCTTACCTGTTAACTTTCTTTTGTTCGTTAACTTCGCAACTTCCTGTTTGGGCGCGTTAAGACGCGGATCACCCTCACAGATAATTCCCTTCGAGTCGCAGAGAACAAGATCTGAAACGCCAAGCTGAAGGAAAAACTTCGCAATCGCAACGCCTGCCGCGCCAGCGCCATTCACGGCTACTCGTAAATCTTCAATTTTCTTCCCGACAAGCTTTGTCGCGTTGATTAAAGCCGCGGCAGAAACGACCGCCGTTCCATGTTGATCGTCATGGAATACAGGAATCTCGAGTTCCTTTTTCAAGCGCTGTTCAATCTCAAAACAACGAGGCGCTGAAATATCTTCTAGATTGATTCCGCCGAAACTACCTTGGAGAAGTTTGATAGTTTCCACTATCTGATCTACATCTTTAGAACGGATGCAAAGCGGTATAGCGTCGACATTTCCAAACGACTTAAAGAGTGCGCATTTACCCTCCATAACGGGCATGCCTGCCTCAGGTCCAATATCGCCGAGGCCAAGAACAGCTGTTCCGTCTGTAACGACGGGAACTGTATTCCAGCGGCGAGTCAACGAAAACGAGAGCTCTGGGTTCTTCTGAATTTCCTTGCAAGGACGCGCGACGCCAGGCGTATAAGCGAGGGACAAGTCTTCGCGAGAATTGACTGAAACACGCGAAATTACTTCAATCTTACCACGCCACTCGGCATGTTTTTTCAACGATTCTTCACTATAGTTCATTGAAATATCTCGATAACAATTTCTCTAATTGTTTTAAATGCGCGCTATCGAACCGAAACATATGCTACAAAGACGCCAACCGACGACAAGAGCAAAATATCTGGACGGCAGAAGCATATACCGCAAGAGATTCTAATAATAATTTCGGAAGTATTAAGGGGGACTTCTGGAGTTTTACCTCAAAATTGGAAATATCTAATTGCGTTTTTATAACAGACGTCTTCAACGATTCCGCCAATCCAGTTAAAATCGTTGGGAACGAGTCCAGACTCCATTTCGGAACCCAATAGATTGCATAGGATGCGTCTGAAGTATTCATGTCTCGTATAGGAAAGGAAGGATCGACTGTCTGTCAACATACCGACGAATAAACTCAGTAACCCCATGTTCGAAAGTGTTTCGAGTTGATCTTCTATGCCGTGTTTTTGATCTAAAAACCACCAACCAGCTCCATATTGCATTTTTCCCGGCGCCGAACCGTCGTTAAAATTAGCGATAAGAGAGGCAAGAAGGTAATTTGCGTCAGGGTTGAGGTTATAGACAATTGTCTTAGGAAGTCGACCGATTCTATCTAGGCTGTCAAAATAACGAGAAAGCGCCTTACCATAACAACCGTCTACAATTGAATCACATCCTGCGTCGGGACCTATTTGACGGTAGAGCCGTGTAGAGTTATCCCGCATGGCTCCAATGTGCAACTGTGAGACCCAATTTTTTTCCGCATTGAGACGTCCTAAGTCGGTGAGCAAAACAGAGGAAAGGGCGATAATATCCTCTTCCGAAATTGTCGATCCCGCGAGAAGATTACCGAAAGACTTTTCTAGTAGGTTGATGGAGCAAGGTTCGGTCCAATGAAAAAGTTCAAAACCGCAGTCTGAAAGACGCGAACCAATTGAATGGAAAAAACTGTGACGCCGAGCTATAGCTGAACGCAAGGCGGCGAATGAGTTAATATCAACGTCTGCCGCCGCCGAAAGTTTAGCGAGATAATGAAGGTATGAAACAACGCCCTCAGGGGTAGAACAGGCTCGTGGAAATATTCGATCAGCGCGAAATGTAGGTAAAACTCGAATTGGAAACTTCCCAGATAGATAGTCTTTCGCCAAAAGTTGATGATATTCGAGGGAATCCGCAGGGTCGTCTGTTGTACATACTAGTTTGACATTCATTTGGCGCATAATTCCCCTTGCGGAAAAACTAGGATCTTTAAGCATGGCATTGCATTCGTCCCAGATCGATTTTGCCGTTGAAGAGTTTAAAAAACGGTCATTGACGCCAAAAGGACGGTTCAATTCGAGCATCGTCCAATGAAAAAGTGGGTTTCGAATCGTTAATGGACAAATACTTGCCCACTTTTCGAACTTCTCCCAATCTGAAGCGTCGCCTGTGATATACTTTTCTTTCACCCCCGCTGCTCTAAGCGCCCTCCACTTGTAATGATCGCCTCCGAGCCATATTTGGGTCATGTTCTCGAACTGACGATCTTCCGCGATTTCTTTGGGAGAGAGATGGCAGTGATAGTCTATGATGGGCTGATTCTGCGCATGATCGAAGTAGAGTTTTTGTGCGCTTTCTGTTTGCAATAAGAAAGTATCGGTAATAAAACAAGTCATATCTCAATCTTATAAAGCAAGTAGTAATTATTTACATCGAAAGGAAGCGTCCAGTTCTTGAAAGACCGTTAATCTGAGTCTTCAGTATATCAAAAAAGCCGCTCAGAAGATTAAAATCAACGAGCGGCTTTCTTTCAAATTATGTCACGGGAAAACGCAATTAAGCGATTCAACCCTTGTATTTAGGACCAGCGTTGCGAATTTCTTCCGAAGCCTGATCTTCGAACTTCTTGAAGTTCTCGTGAAAACGCTTGGCAAGGTCTTCAGCCGTCTTACGGTAAGCAGCTTTATCGGACCAGCTATTTTCGGGAATGAGGACGTCGGAAGGAACATTAGGACATGTTTTCGGAACACTGAGACCGAAAATGTCGTCAGTCTGATATTCGGCGTCGTTGAGCGAACCGTTATGGATAGCGTCGACGATAGAACGCGTGAACTTGATAGACATGCGCTTGCCGACCCCGTAGGCTCCGCCGCTCCAACCCGTGTTGACGAGCCAGACCTTGGAACCGTACTTCTCCATGTTTGCCTTGAGCAATTCGGCGTACTTGGTCGGATGCCAAACGAGGAACGCTTCGCCAAAACACGCCGAGAACGTCGCCTGCGGCTCTTTAACGCCAACTTCGGTTCCGGCGACCTTTGCGGTATAACCGCTGATGAAGTAGTACATTGCCTGATCGGGCGTCAGCTTGCTGACCGGTGGAAGAACGCCGAACGCATCGCAGGTAAGGAGGACGATGTTCTTGGGATGGCCGCCTTGGCTTCCTTCTTTGATGTTCTCGATGTAGTGGATCGGATAGGAAGCGCGGGTGTTTTCGGTCAGAGAATCGTCGTCATAATCGACGTCGCGAGTCGTTTCGTCGAAGACGGTGTTTTCGAGAACGGTTCCGAACTTGATGGCGTTATAAATCTCAGGTTCGCTTTCAGCGGAAAGATGGATGCACTTCGCATAGCAACCGCCTTCGATGTTGACAACGCCTTTGTCGGTCCAGTAATGCTCGTCGTCGCCGATGAGCTTGCGGCTCGGCTCAGTGGAGAGGGTCGTCTTGCCCGTTCCGGAAAGACCGAAGAACAAGCAGGTGTCGCCCGCCTCGCCTTCGTTGGCAGAGCAGTGCATAGAAAGGAAGCCCTTCTTCGGCATGAGATAATTCATGATCGTGAAGACGCCCTTCTTCATCTCGCCCGCGTACTCGGTTCCGAGAATGACAAACTCGCCGCGCTCGAAGTCGATATCGACGGAGGTCGGGGAAGTAAGGGATTCAGTCGTCGGATCGGCGACGAATTGACCCGCATTGAAGATGACGACGTCAGGAGTTCCAAAGTCGGCGAGTTCTTCTTTAGTCGGACGGATCAGCATGTTGTGCATGAAGAGCGCGTGATAGGCGCGAGCGCAGATAACGCGCACTTTGATGCGGTTTTCCGGATCCCAACCGGCGAAAGCGTCGATGACATAAAGGTGATCGCGAGTGTTCAAGTAGTCGATAGCGCGAGCGCGGTTCTGCATGAACGCCGCTTCGGGCATCTTCTTGTTGACCGGTCCCCACCAGACGTCCTGATTGCTCTCGGGATTGTCGACGACACGCTTGTCTTTAGGGCTGCGCCCCGTCTTTTTTCCGGAGGAATTCATCAAGGCGCCAGCGGACGTGATGGAGGCGTTTTCAAAAGTAATCGCGTCCTCGTAAAGCTTCGCGGGAACCGGGTTGCGATAAACGTTGCCGACGGTGATTCCGTACTGCTGTAAGTCAAAACCGTTGCTCATTCTATAAACCTTTCCAAATGTGCATCATCGACGCCAAAAATCTCTAGAAGAGACGTCCGAAGACGAGGCGGGGATTAAGTAACGCATGCGCGAGATCCGATCGAAACGACGCAACCTTTCACTGAAAAGACGCGAAACCGTTTTAACTGCGGAATCTTCGCCTATAGAACTTCGACAGAACTCGATTCCTTCGTCGGACGAGCCAAACAGGAGGAACGCGGCGCTAGCAAGTCGAAGAATCAAACGCCACGAATTATACACAAGAAGCCTCTAAGCGACAGCCCCCCTGAGAATACATTTTGGTCTTTAACTGTCGCTTTACCGTCTTTTGAAAGAATCGCGTTTTCTATTGTCGGGAGAATTCTTGATAGAAGGATTGGGGCTTTTCTTGAATCAGCGAAGGGAGAGGGTATACTTTCTTCCGTTCGCCGGTTTTCACGATTGATTGTTTGCGTTTTATTCCCAGGTTTCTACCTACTTTTGTGAGTTTGCGATATGCTATCGAAGAGAATCTTTTCGACGTTTTTTCTAGGCGTAGTAACGTTGTTTGCTATTGGATTGCCGAGCGGCTCTTGCGCGACAATGGCGTTTGACTGTCTTTCGCCCCAAGAAAGGGATATGAAAACCCGTTGGATTTCGGCAAAGTTCGACGGTCAAGCGAAGGAAGTCGCTAGGCCTGAATCTTGCTTGGAAGTCATTGAGAATCACGATCCCGTTTTCCTCGATAATCGCGGCGGCAGAAAACTCCAGATCGCCGGTAAACAGTACGACCGCGGTTTATATTGCCACGCGCCGAGTCGCATCAACGTTTTTTTACCTTCGCCCGCGAAACGTTTCATCGGCGTCGTTGGAATTGATACTAACGCCGACTCTACTCGTTCGGGCGCCGGTTCGGTTCGTTTTCACGTCGGAGTCGGCGATCGTGAACTCTTTGCAACCGACATTCTTCACGGTTCTGAAAAAGGCGTCGAAACGGACGTCGATCTTGGCGGTACAAAAGATTTTACCCTTGTCATTGACGACGGGGGCGACGGAATCTCCTGCGACCAGTCGGATTGGGCGGACGCTCGCGTTGAGCTTGAAGACGGTTCGATTCTCTATCTGAGCGATCTTGCGCTTTCGGACGCCGCTTGTTATGACCGAACGCTTGGCGTCGCTTTTCCTTTTTCATTCACCTACAACGGCGTTTCGTCGAACGATTTCCTCTCCCAATGGTCGATTGATCGCAAAATCTCCGATGAAATTGACGGCAAAGTGACTCGGACGCTTACCTTCACCGAGCCCAACGGTTGTCTTCAGGTCGTATGCACGGCGATTGACTATTGCGGCTATCCTTTTGTCGAGTGGACGTTGAATTTCAAAAATCTCTCTGATTTCGATTCGCCTATCATCGAGAACGTTAGGGTCATTGACGCGATTTTTGGTCGCGACTTTTTTGAACAACGGCCTTTTAGCGGATGGGATTCCGAGTGCGGGGAGGCGAACCGATGGAACCGCCAACATGAAGTAAAACTTCACTATTCCATTGGGAGTCCATGTCGCGCGGACGACTATATGCCTCAAGAAGTCGTTATGACGACCGGAGAGAAGAAAAGCTTTGCCCCCGACGACGGTCGCCCAACGGGCGCGTATCTTCCCTACTTTAATCTTGAATCTTTTAAAAGAGGGTGGATTGTCGTTCTCGGTTGGTCCGGTCAGTGGGCGGCGACCTTTGAGCGCCAGAACGAGCTTGAAACGCGCGTTTCAGCCGGTCAGGAAACGGCTCGTTTCAAACTTCTTCCCAAAGAAGAGGTTCGTTCTCCAATCGCGGTGGCTGGTCCTTGGTTTCGTGACTCTTGGTATGACGCCCAGAACATATGGCGGCGTTGGATGATCGAATACAATGTTCCTCGTGTTCCGGATGAAGCGGATTCTTCCAATCGGAAGGGCAAAGTTGTTACAAGTCATCTTGCCGCTTGTAGTTCTCATTATTTTGCAGAAATGACACGAGCGACGTCGGACGATCAGATTGAGTTTATCGCAGATTATCTCAAACGAGGAATGCAACTCGATTACTGGTGGATGGACGCGGGATGGTATCCGTGTGGCGGCAATTGGGCGCAGACCGGAACTTGGGAAATAGATCAAGACCGTTTTCCCGGCGGATTCCGTAAAATTACAGATTACGGTCGCAAAAACGGAGTTCAATCAATTGTTTGGTTCGAACCCGAACGAGTTGAATCGGGATCTTGGCTTGCGGAGAATCACCCAGAGTGGCTGCTTGGGCGTTTGCTGAACCTCGGCAATCCGGACGCTCGCGAGTGGTTAATTAATCACGTCGACGGTCTTCTCAAAAAAGAGGGAATCGATTTCTACCGCCAAGACTTCAATATTGCGCCGCTTTCGTTCTGGCGCGCTGCGGACGCTCCCGACCGTCAGGGAATCACGGAAATACGTTACGTTGAAGGATACCTGGCGTTCTGGGATGCGCTCCTTGCACGGAACCCCAAGCTTCGGATCGATTCCTGCGCCTCTGGGGGGCGTCGCAACGACCTCGAAACTATGCGGCGTGCCGTTCCGCTCCTTCGTAGCGACTATTTGCTTGAACCGACCAGTCAGCAGGTTCATACGTATGGAATCGCGCTTTGGATACCGTTCTTTGGAACCGGTTCTAAGGCGTTCGACGATTACAAATGTCGATCGATATTCGTTCCTTATCTCAATCTGTGTTACGACGTCCGAGAGGACGGCGCGGATTGGAACGTCGTTCTTAAGAACCTCAAGATTTGGCGCGAGCACGTCGTCCCGTTTTTCGCGGGAGATTATTACCCGTTGACGTCGGTTTCGCTAGATTCCGACGAATGGATCGGTTGGCAGTACAACGATGAGGAAAAGGGCGAAGGAGTCGTTCAGATGTTTGCGCGGCATGACGCTAAATTTGTCGCCGGCCGTTTTCCACTCCATGGTTTGGATTCTTCCGCAACCTATGAAATCAGTGACGTCGATACGGACGAAACTCGATTGGTCGGCGGTAAGGAACTGATGGAGAGAGGTCTCCTTATTGAGATCGACGCGGTTCCATACGCCTCCGTCATCAACTATAAAAAGGTAAAGTAGCCCGTCGCCGCGTATTTGTGACCCGTCTTTTAACAAAGTACTTTCGCTGACCGTCTTCAGGGAGGAAAGCAATTGAAAACAACATCCATTTTACAACGTAGCGCGCGGAGCGTTTTTACCGTTTTTTTAGCGGCTACCCTAACATACTGTTTCGCGTTCCTTGGGACGGCCCGCCTTGGAGTCTTCGCCGAAGAAACGGCGGATTCCGTCGATTATTGTTCCGATTTTTCCGCGTTCGCCGACCGCTTCGAGCGACCTCCTTTTCCCGAAAACGCCCCTGAGGACGAACAAAAAAACTGGTATGCGCTGAAGAAAACCTGCGGTCGCGACCTCATCAAACTCTCGACCGCAAACTGGCCGACCTTCAACGCCAAGCCCGACGATGTTGACGACGAATCATGGAAGGAATTTATCGCCCAAGAAGAACTGAGCCGTTTTACCATCGGCGAGTCAATCTTTGATGAGAATCACGGCGGCACGTTGATAAAGAAATACTACTTTACCGACTACGAGCCCGATAAAATCATCGCTTTGTCGCAAGTCCTCGAAGAACAGGTTGCATCGGTTAGAGAGGCGCTTTCCTTATTGACTGCTGATTCCGAATGGAAAGCGTCGCGCAATTGCGAACTAGATTTCTTTCTTCAAGATTTCAAACGTTGGTTTGCTCCATTCTGTCGCGCTTCTCTCAATAAGATTCCTTCTAATGAAACGTTTCTCGACAATCCCGATCTTTTCCTTTCGACTGCGGATCTTTTGGAATTTGCTGTCGACTATATTCCCAATGATGATGCTTTTATCAGGACCCTTGAGGGCGTTTCCGCGTTGCTTAAATCGCCTAAAGCGATCGAGATTCGCGTATTCCATGGTCGTTACGAGGGCTTCGATCTGATTACGCGCGAAGTGATTTTCAAACGATATTGCGACAGGATCGCTAGCGTTGAACAGAAACGTCTCGTTAAAACGCTTAAGCCGGAGCTTGTAGAAGGTCTCTTCTTCAATAATCGTCAGACCGAGCGGTTTGAGCACGATTCTCTCCCGCAATGGAGCGCGAAGAATCCCAATCAGCGCGACTGCTTCTACGTCGTTTTTCCGAAGGATGGAGGACAAGAAGGTCGTCCGTTGTACGTTGTTCTTCATTCCGCAGGACATTCGGCAAAAACTGCGTTGGACTGCACTCTTGAAAAAGGCAATCACGACATATATACCGTTCCCGACGATTTTTACGGTCTGTTTCTTGACTGTTACGACAATAAAGATTCCGATTGGTGGTGGGGCGGACGACGCGCGGATCAATCGGAAATAAACGAGGAATTGGCGGAAAGGGCGTCCGGCGATCTTACGCCCGTAGAAAAGCGGCTTCTCGACGAGATCGCGTGGGCCCTTGAGAAGTATCGTATCGACGTCAATCGCGTGTATCTATGCGGCAATTCGATGGGGGGAAGCGGAACATTAGGATTGGGTCTTGCAAACGGCGGCGTCTTCGCCGCAATTAAAGCGAACGTTCCCGCTGGAATCTGGCACGCCTACGATCGACTTCAACTCGGCGCGGAGGACGCGCCGGCTCGCGTCGTCGATCCGCCCGTTTGTCTCGACTATTCGTCGCCCGTCGACGATTGGTCACAATACCATGAGGAACTCTTTAGCGGAGCCGAAAGACGTAAATATTCCTATATCGCTTACTGGGGAAACTTTGGTCACGAAAACAACGACGAGCGCGTCGCAAAATACAACGATCTCTTCAAAACCTTCGATTGGACTTCCGTCCGTAAAAATCAGGCTTATCCCGTCTTCACGAACGTTTCCTCCGATTCGCCGATTCCGTGGCCCGACCGTCCGGATTCCGCTCCCGCAGGACAGCGCGGCGCCTACTTCCGTTGGGAGAATAAAGTCGATTCGCCCGAAAGTTTCGAGATTGTCCTTCGTCTAGCGACGGCTGAAGAACTTCAAACAAAACTTTTTGACGTTCCTGAGACGTCGGTCGCGGATATTTCCGTTCGCCGCCTTCAATGTTTTATCGTAAATCCGAACGAGACCGTCTCGTGGTCGTTCGGCAAAGAATCGGGAAAGGTCGAAGCCGACAAGAACGGCTTGATTACCATTCCCGAGCTAACGATCGGCGTTGAACCTTGCGTCCTCAAACTATTCAAATGAGTAGACGACCGTGGCGGTTTTTGCTCCCGCGTTTTTTCACCCCTTTCCCCTGTTCGAAATGGTTTTGTTACCGTTTGTAGGGAAGTAGGGGAAAGGAAAGATAAATATACCTGCAAACTACCCACCGTTGAAATATCCTGAGTTAGTGGTCCCAAAGACCTTGCTTTTGTTCTTCAAGGTGGAAGCGGATGTTTGTCTGAAACGGGCGAATTTACCATCAACGCTCATGTCGTCGGAGAAGACTCTGCCGCTAATAGGATTAAGTTTTTATTCAATTTAAACGCAATATGTTCCGGAGACGGCGCTAAAGGTCGTTTTGAGTACTGTAAAAATACGAAAAGACTACGACTGTGACTAGAAGCGCATCAGACGACGTCCCTAGCGGCGTGTTTCAATTCTTGAATTTTGTCGATGTGAATGGGAATCCTTTCGGCAACGAGGGTGAAATCGTCAGCATCCATAAGGCGCCGAAGTATAACCATGGCGGAGGAAATGTCGGCGACTGTCATCGTGGTAATGGACCGATCAATCTGTTGGATCTGGCGGAGCGCCAAGGACTCAGAAAGGTATTTAACCTCCTCGAGCGACTCACGGCAATATTTTGATCGATGGGATTAACCTAAAAGAGTTTTCTGGCGGCGAGTTGGGCAATTGTCTGAAAATTGAAACGTTCGTCGAACTATAAAGACGCAAACCGAAAGAAATGTGGATATTTTTACAAAGGTTCCTTGTCTTTTTACGCAATTATTCGGACATTATCATTATCTTTATCTTTATCTTTATCTTTTTCTTGAAAAAGACAGAGAGCTTCTTTACGCAAGAGACGCCTTATGAGAAAAACGGTTCCTACACAATCAATCTGAATCTGGAGCTTCTTTTCAAGCTGATGAAACGCAAGATACGGATTATAAGGAAACATTCCAGGCGTTTTGAAATAAAAGTTAGGTTGACAAAACTTTTCTTCTCGTTATACTCAGCGCCAAGTGAGCGTTTAGAGGCGAATGTCCAGGAGAGACGTTCTTTCCTGTTTGCTTTGGATAACAATTTGAACGATCCGCAGCTGTAGGGCGCATCATGACTCTTTCGAAAGTTGGACGCGGTAAAAAGGTAACGATCGTTTCGTTAAAAACGAATCGCGCGACGGAAGAACGTATGGCGGCTCTGGGACTTTTTCCCGGGGCTGAAGTCGAGGTGGTTCGCTCTTCTCGCGGCGGCGAAGTGATTCTGGCGTGTCTCGACAGTCGCTTTGCCCTCGGTCGCGAGCTTACCCGCGCGATTGAAGTCGCGTAGCGTCTTCTTCTAGAACGGTTTTCTGTTCGCAACGTTCTTTTCGGAGATTGTGGATGTCCGACGACGCTATAAAGTTTTTTAAAATCGCTCTCGCGGGTAATCCTAACTGCGGAAAAACGACTATCTTCAATCAACTCACAGGAGAAAAGCGCGCAGTTGGCAACTATTCAGGCGTTACCGTCGAAATGGTTCAAGGTCGTTTTCGGCATGAAAACGTCGAGTTTGAACTGGTTGATCTCCCCGGAATCTACAGTCTAACGACGTTCTCTAAGGACGAGGTTGTCGCGCGAGAATTCTTGCTCTCAGAAAAGCCCGACGTTATCGTCAACGTTGTCGACGCGTCCAACTTAGAGCGCAATCTCTTTTTGACTCTTCAACTTAAAGAGCTCGGAATTCCAACGCTTGTCGTCCTCAATATGGTCGATCTTGCCAAAGCTCGCGGTCTAAGCTTTGATTCGAAGAGTCTTTCCGAAAAAATCGAGCTTCCAATCATTGAATCCGTCGGCTCTACCGGCGAGGGGTTGGATTGTTTTGCAATCAGCGTTTTGGAAGCGCTAAAAATCGGCGTCGCTGATGAAACTACTGGAAATTACTTGAGATATTCCGGACAGATAGAGAAGGAAATATCGCTCCTTGACGCGGCTATTGACGCCAAATCGCGGCAAATCGAAAGCGATCAGAAAGCGTTGGATCAGCCTCTTGGAATCCAGTGGCTCCTGACGGGCGGTTTTTCGAAAGAAAAGGGAAGGGAAGTCGATCGTAATTACGCGGATTCTTGCGACGCCCCTCCAGTTGCGCGTCGCAGACGCTGGTTGGCCCTAAAACTTATTGAAGACGACGAGTCCGTCGTTAAGTCGTGGAATTATCCCGATATCGCCAAATTGGCTTCTGGTTGTGTCGAAAGACTTTCGAGTTCGGACGGCGCGCCTCTAGCCGCGAAGATTGCCGCCGAACGTTACGCAAACGTTCGTAAAATTTGCCACGACGTCGTACGCAATGAAAAGACCGCCAAGGTCAAACTTTCAGACCAAGCCGACCGAGTTTTGACGCACCCTCTCTGGGGGCTTCTCATCTTTTTCGCCGCAATGTATCTGGTGTTTTGGCTAACTTTTACGCTGGGCGATTATCCGGTCAAGCTCCTTGAACGCGGTCAAGAAATTGTGGGGGCGTGGTGTAACCATTTCTGGTTAGATTCCCCCAATAGTCTGTTGCGTTCTCTTGTCGTCGACGGAATAATCGCGGGAGTTGGGAGCGTTTTGGTTTTTTTACCAAATATCATCATCTTATTTGCAGCGATTTCAATCCTAGAAGAGTGCGGCTATATGGCGCGCGGCGCATTTTTAACCGACCGATTTCTTACACATTTTGGACTCACTGGTAAAAGCTTTATTCCGATGCTTGTCGGATTCGGGTGTTCCGTCCCCGCCGTGATGGCGACCCGCATTATCGAAGACAAGAAATCCCGTCTTGCGACAATCTTTGTCATTCCGCTAATGAGTTGCGGCGCGAGATTTCCCATCTATATGCTTCTTGTCCCCGCCTTCTTTCCGTCCCGTTGGCAGGCGCCGGTTCTTTGGGGAATCTATGTGTTGGGAATCGCCGTCGCCGCGATCCTTTCAACGATCGTGACGAAATTTACCTTCAAAGGCGAAGTCGCTTCGCTTTTGATCGAACTCCCTCCATATCATAAGCCTACGATTAAAACCGCCGGCGCAAAAGCGTTTGAACGTGGTTGGCAATATGTTCGCAAGGCCGGCACGACAATCCTTGGCGTTTCTATTCTTTTCTGGGCCGCGTCGACTTTTCCGACCCTTCCGCAGGATAGGGCGACTGTTTATGAAGAGCAAGAGACCGCGATATTGCAAGAGTCCGGGGCGTTGGGAATTGATCTGGACGCTTTTGACGACGTCGAGCCGGAGGCGTTCGACGATTTGGCTCCGGAGAACAAGCTTTCCGATTCTCGCGAGCGCCTTGGCGAACAGGTTGCCGAATTACTTGAACGTCGGTGCCAAAACAACGCCGACGAAGCCGAAGCAAGGTTGGAATATAGTTTCGCCGGTCGTATTGGCAAAGCCGTTGAACCGATTATTCGTTACGCGGGATTTGATTGGCGAATTGGAGTCGGACTTATCGGCGCGATGACAGCTAAAGAAGTTTTTGTAGCTCAGATGGGGATCGTTTATAAAATCGGGGAGGTCGACGAGGACTCCGTTCCTCTTCAAACAATCCTGAGGAATCATTATTCGCCCCTTGTCGGTCTGTGCGTCATCCTTTTTTCGCTTGTCGCCGCTCCATGTCTTGCAACCGTCGTCGTCGTCGCGAAGGAGTCGTCGTTCAAATGGGCTCTCGCTCAATGGCTTACATTGACGCTAATCGGTTTTTTCGCGGCGGTTTTGATCTACCAATTCGGCATGTTTCTTCAACTCGGGACGTGATTCGTATCATCGTAGCTTGTTGAAGTTTCTTTTTGGAGAAGGACGTGACGTCTGAGAAGATAGTTGTCGCCGTTTTAGTTTTGGGCGCCTGCGCGTTATTGGCGCGACGATTGATCCGTTGTGTTCGTTCTGGGGCTCATTGCTGTTATTGCGACAGACGCCGCGGAGGATGTCGCGGCTGTTGTTTTTCCATCGACGTCTCAAACGTTTCGAAGTCCGACAATGAAGAAGACGCGCGCTCGTAGCCGTCGTTTTTCCATGTTAAAGAAAGAAGGCGTCGTCGCTTCGCAGGGAAGGACGACGCCTTTTATCGTATTGCGCGTTTAAGCGAATCAAGGTTGGTAATTGGCGACCGCGACAATCAACCAAACGACGCCTACGCAGATCGCGAAGCTCGTGAGGAACCCAACGACGTCGACGACGGTGGGTTTGTTAAATTCCAACCCCCAGCGTTTAAAGAGACGTTTATCGTCAAATCGGTGTGGATTCTCGTAGGAAAGTCTCATTTCCTCGGCGTCTTTCTGAGGATCAGGATCGACGGGCGTCTTCATTTTTACGAAGTAACGATCTAGTTTCGCCTCGTCGCCCTTGGGTGTGACAAAACTCAAGAGGATCATGAAAACGAAGGGTAGGAACAAACGCGTAGGAAGACGGAGCGTTTCAAGGGTTCCGTTGCTCATGGAACTCAAATCGACGTTGAAACGTTGGTAGAGAAGGAAATCTATTTCAAAGCTTCCTTTTCCACGGAGGGCGACGCCGAGTTTCTGAAGTTCTGCGACGGACTTATAACGGTTCGTGACGCGAACGCGATTGGGTTCGAGTTCTTCCGTCGTTTGCAGAGCGGGATCAAAGAGATTCAGTTCTTCCGTTTTGGGATCGAGGAAAACTTGGCGTCCGTTCACAAGTTTCGCTATAACGCGACCGTCCGAATTAATGACGAGTTCATTGCCGTCCGAGTCGTAAGGAACGACTCCTTCGCCCCAGAAAATAGCCTTTCCTCCCGTTTTGAACTCGTCGACAATCGTTTCGCCGAGCGTTAGCGGCTTAGGTTCGGCGCCAAGTTCTTGGAAGACGATCCGATTCAATTCTTCTCCAGAGAGAGCTCCTTCGCGGGCGCGAATGGTTTCGGCGTTCTTTTCCCAGTTTGAACGAATCGCATCGCGGCGTTCAACGTCGGTAAGAGATGCAGTTCGAGAGTCGCGAGTTACAATGAACTCGTTCGTCGTTAAATACTTGGGATTAGACGTAAGCGAGACGTCAAACTTTGACGCGTTCATCGGGATGAGGAAGAAGAGCGTCAACGTCAAAATACAAGTAACCCACGCCGAGTATTTATTGGCGCGGCGCCAATATAGACCAATCCAAAAAGGAGCCGCAAAAACGATGGGAATCTCCCATGCGAACTTGAGTTGCTCGAAGACGTTCATTGAGAGAAGCGAATTGATCGTCGCGCCGATAATAACGATGGCGCCGCAGATTCTTCCGGCGAGAACAAATGTCTTCTCGCTGGCGTTCGGATTGATAAACGCAGCGTATCCGTTACGCACGACAAGTCCGGAAACGACAAGCATATAGCAACTTGCCGAGCTCATGAGAGCCGCGAGCAGACACGCGAGCATGAGTCCGACGAGTCCGAGATTTAAAGGTCCTAGCAGTTCGCGCGTTGCAACCCCCCAAACCTTATCGGGGTCTGCCGCCAACTCCGCGTTGCCCGCCAAATACGCAAGGGCGACAAGCGCCGTCAGCGCCCAGCCAATCGTACAGAAACGTTTTAATATGTTGCCTGCGACGAGCCCAAAACGCGCGTTGAATTCCGTCTTGGCGGATCCCCCGCCGGTCGCAATAAAGTGGGGTTGACAGACAATGCCGAGTAAGTTTAGGAGCGTAATCGCAATGATGTAGTGAAGCGGAAACTCGCCGCCTTTCGGGCTTGTGAGAATATCAAAGTATTCACGAGGCGCTCTTTCGTGAAGAATTGTAAAACCGTCGACAATCCTCGTTTCATTTGTTACCGCTTTTTCTGTGTCGTTAGACGCGTTCGAAAAGAGTGTCGAAGATTCGCTCGTTTCGGACTCGACGACGGCGACGGGAGAGTTTGCGATTGTATTCGCTTCGTCTTTAACAAGCGCGTGAAGCCCGACTGGAATGAGGATGACGGAGAGAAGAACAATGAACACGCCCTGAATTAGATCGGTCCAATAAGCTGCGCGAAGACCTCCGAGCACACCGTAAAAAAGCACGCATACCGACGTTAGGACAATGATGAATTGATCAAACGGAACAGCGTGACCAAAGATCGAGATTGAATCGGCGCCAACGAGTGGCGCGCCCATCTTACCGATTGCCGTCATGCCAACGCCAAGATAGAACATGTAGAAAACTGCACCGAAGATCATGTAGGCAAATGCAAGCCCCTTGCTTTGATACCGTTCCTCAAACCAATCGCCCAAGGTTAAATGCCTCATTCGACGGTACCATACGCCACAAATCCAGTAAAATGGAGTAACAAACAACCACAGGAGACCACTCCAGACTCCACTGAGCCCATTTGTGAAAGTCGTTTTAGCAGTAACGATCGGATCCGATGCGTTTGTACCGGCTCCAAACGCAGCAAACATCTGGAATACTTTGCCAAAGCTTCGACTGCCAAGAAAGTAATCTTCCTGTTTTTTAACAAACATCATAGACCAAACGCCTATGACAATCATCAAAACAAAATAACCTAGGAGGACAGCAAGGTCTAATGTTGTTAAGCCCATTTTCAATATCTGTTCAAAAGTAGGGATGGAGGGAACGCAAGGAATCGAAGTTACTTGATATTGAAAGCAAATCGTTATAGTTCGCCGGAATCTACGACGTCAGATTCAGAGATTTTCGTTTTACAAGGTTATAGGACGTGTTACGGTTTCTAAGACTCGGACGCATTCCGAAGTTTTGAAATGCTATCAATTATGTTATTTCCTTGGTCAGAAGTATGAGTTTCTAGAGGTCGTGACTTCATAAGAGGAGTTCCGAAAGGTCCTTTTCTAAAAGTCAAATCCCCAGATGAAGCGTCTTCTTCCAGTATTTTCATCGCGCTGACAAACGTCGAATCGGCATAATCCGCGTAATGGAGAATCATCCCTTCAAGAGTAAGGGGAGGGGTAGGAGCGCCCCAATCGGGAAAGCGCGAATGGGTTAGGATCAGGTGTTCCAACTGGTACTTAACGGCGTCGTCTAGGCGAACTTCCGTAGCAAAACGTTGGACTATTTCAAGACCAAGAATTTGATGACCAATCAAGTTGCCTGCTAATGTTTTCTGTGAATCTACAATCGACGTCTTACAATCGAGAATTTTACCGACGTCATGAAGAATCGCTCCAGCAACAATTATCGGTTTTGAAACACGAACCGACAACCACGGAAACTCTATGCAGAAATGTTCATAAATTGATACCGCTAATTTTGTTACAGAGAGAGTATGCTCGAGCAAGCCGCCGTTATAGGTTCGATGATGAACTCTAGAAGCTGCGGATTCATAGAGTTCTGAACGATACTCTTTAAAGACTCGACGAACAAGATTGAGCAAAGGTCCTTTACCAATTTGTTTATTGGCGAAAGATAGTATTGTCGCTGCAATTACTTCAGGGGGAAGTTCTGAACTAGGGCGACATTTTCGAGGGCTGAACCCCTCGTCCATATCCTCTGGAACAACCTCTCTTATTCGACGAATTTCAAGTCTAGAACCGTAGTTAGATTCAACAACTTTCCCTCGGATTTTAAAGAATGAACCAACGTTCCATTCCTTGTCACAATCTTGAAATGAAGCATGATCAGGCCAGATAAACGCTTGAATGCTCTTCCTCCGATCTCGAAAGATAAGTTTAAAATAATATTTAAAATCTCGAGAACGAAGTTTTTCCTTGTCGACAAGTTGTACAAAACAATCCGATTCGACGCCCTCTTTCATTTCTGAAAGCGATTTAAGTACAGGCGAAGCGGAATAGCGAGACGGAGAACTTGCCGATTGCGAGATTGGACGCTTGGCATGTGGGTCAGGCGTCTGTCCATCAAACGCCGACGACGAGACGTCGCCGGCGTCGTTCTTAAGATTACGATTCAATTCATCGTGGGGATGAGAATTGGCGGTGTTGACCATGATCTTGTATCGTACTCTAGCGAAAAAAATAATGTCGCAATCGACAGCAACAAAGCATTAAGTCTTTTCAAATACGGATACGCACAAAAGGGACTTTCACGACTTAAGGAAAACAGATACGAAAGATCATAATATCACTGTTGCAATTTCATATCAACCTTAAAGAGTAATAGATGATAAGCGAGGTTAAACACAGCGCTTATCACCCTAGTATGCTGCGCTTTTTTGAAAGGACGAGAGAAAGTTTACTCCTGAGGCAACGCTAGTTTTTTGGAAAGGAACCATTCGTAAAGGCGTGGATCCGCATAAGCTTTTGTCCAACTATCATGACCGACATTTGGATAGATTGTTAATGTAACATCTTTGTTACCAACATTTTCTAAGGCTGTAACCATATCTTTGGACGCCTTAGAAGGAACAAGGGGGTCTTTTTCACCGTGAAAAACCCAAATTGGCGTGTGTGCCATTTTATGGGCGAGTTTAGGATCGCCACCCCCACAAATAGGAGCGGCTGCCGCAACTAGTTCAGGCCATGATGCAAGTATTGACCAAGTTCCAAATCCTCCCATAGAGAGTCCCGTAACGTAAATACGGCTTTTATCAACCGGGTAATCGCTACAGATTTTTTCAACGAGAAGCCGGAGTTGAGCCGCTGACCAGAAGTGAGAATCGGGACATTGGGGAGCGACAAGAATGAAAGGCCATTTCGAAGCTTTTTCTGGATCAGAACAGATTTTTGTCGGTCCGTAGACTTTAAGCTTTTCCAAATCGTTTCCTCGCTCTCCTATTCCATGGAGAAAAAGAAGGAGCGGGTAGCCGGCGTCAGTCTTGGCAGACTCGTTAGAAGGCAGGAAAAATTGGAATCCAATGTCCTCTGTCTTCTGTTCGTCAAGTTCGTCATTGCCTCCAAAAAACTGTCTATTAAGTGGCGTTGGAAGTTTGGCAGACATTTCGACGAGTTTGCCAGCAACAGGTAAATGCGAAGAATCGCTAGGTGTTTGCGCGGAAAGATTCGGAGAAAAAACAACTCCTGTCAAGCACGCAACGAACACAAATAGTCCAAATGAAAAAAAATATTTCATCTCTAAATCTCCTTTTTATAAGTGGACGAGCATCCCCTACTCAATATAATCAAGCGGAGAGGCGTTGTCAAAAGGGCTGATTGAATTCATGTCCCCCAACATCGCCTTCTAACATTCAGTTTACCACGGCAACGGTAAAAATATTGAGGGCGCCCAAGTTGCAAACTATTGTACTGAAAAGTCTATCAGTAAATTGAAAGGTTTAGGGAAACTATTGAGTCCTATTTGAAGCATACGTCTCATACCCTCTATGACTTCCATAGCGCGAGTCGTATTCTTTCACATTTTATTGCTTTAGTCATTTTCATTTTATTCACACAATTTCAGAGTAGTAAACATGTCGCGATATAATCCCGCTGTTATTGAGGCCAAGTGGCGTAAGTATTGGGAAGATAATAAAACCTTTGCCACCCCGCGTCTTCCAAGCGATCTTCCTGGAAATTCTGAAGGTAAAAAAGTTTACGTTTTAGATATGTTTCCATATCCGAGTGCGCAAGGGTTACACGTTGGTCATCCTGAAGGTTATACGGCTACTGACGTCTACTGTCGCTTCATGCGCATGAACGGTTTTGCCGTTATGCATCCGATGGGATGGGACGCCTTCGGTTTACCCGCAGAGCAACATGCTAAAAAAACTGGAATTCATCCTCGTCTTACAACAGAAAAAAACATAGCTAATTTCCGTCGTCAACTTCATGCTTTAGGTTTTAGCTATGACTGGGATCGCGAATTAGCGACAACTGACGTCAATTATTTCCGTTGGACGCAACGTATCTTCCTTATAATCTATAACTCTTGGTATGACAAGGAACAAAAACGAGCTCGTCCGATTTCCGAACTCCCTATTCCAGACGACGTTAGATCTGAAGGGGAGAAAGCCATACGTCAATATCAAGACGATCATCGTCTTGCTTATCAAGTTGAAGCGCCAGTTAATTGGTGCCCAGAACTCGGTACGGTTCTTGCTAACGAAGAGGTCGTCGGCGGCGTAAGCGAACGTGGGGGGTATCCCGTAATGCGTATGCCGCTCCGACAGTGGATGCTCCGCATTACCGCGTATGCAGATCGTCTGGAAGAGGATCTTGAAGGTTTGCAATGGTCTGAGAGTGTAAAAACTCTCCAGCGCAATTGGATCGGTCGGAGTGAAGGCGCAGAAGTCGACTTCTTTATTGGCCCCCCTGAAGAATTTGAGACGTGGAAAGATCAAAGACGTCAATCGGGATTTACCCGTAAACCAAACGACAATGTCCTGCGCGTTTTTACTACGCGACCAGACACTTTGTATGGCGCGTCTTATATGGTTATAGCTCCAGAACATAGTGCTGTTAAAAGGCTTACAACAGAAGAACAAAAGACGTCTGTTGAAGAATATCGACGTCAGGCGTCTTTTAAGTCAGATCTTGATCGTACAGATCTCGCCAAAGAAAAAACGGGTGTTTTTACCGGTTCTTATGCAATCAATCCGGTTAATGGTCGACAAATTCCAATCTGGATCGCCGATTATGTTTTGGCTTCGTACGGTACGGGAGCAATCATGGCAGTTCCTGCGCACGACGTCCGAGATTTTGACTTTGCCAAACAGTTTGACTTACCAATCATTCAGGTTGTTGCGCCTGCTTCAAACTCTTCTTTTTCGGCAGAAGAAGTCGCAAAGCTTAATGAAGCTTTTACGGAAACTGGCGTTGCCGTCAATAGCGGCGAATTTGACGGAACGCCGACCGTCGAGTTTAAACGATTAATAACCGATAGGCTTGCAAAAGCTGGTTTGGGACGAAAAACCGTCAACTATAAGCTTCGTGATTGGCTTTTTAGTCGCCAACATTTCTGGGGCGAACCGTTCCCGTTGTTACGTGAACTCGATGAGAATGGAACCCCCAATGGCGTTGTCTTACCTCTTGAACCATCGGAACTTCCTCTTGATCTTCCGCAGGGAGTTGCCTTTGACGCTGAAAAGCATTCGCCGGAACCGCCTCTTGAAAGCGCGCCGGCCGACTGGCTTTATGTTGAACGCAATGGTAGAAAATACAAACGCGAAACAAACACGATGCCTCAATGGGCAGGATCTTGCTGGTATTATTTGCGTTATCTCGATCCTCATAATGAAGAAATGTTTGTCGACCCTGAAATTGAAAGGGCTTGGGCTCCTGTCGATCTTTATGTCGGCGGCGCCGAACATGCCGTCTTGCACCTGCTTTATGCCCGTTTTTGGCACAAGATTCTTTACGATTATGGATATGTTTCGACCAAGGAACCTTTTCAACGACTTGTCAATCAAGGCATGATACTCGGAGAAATGGAGTATACAGGATTCCAAACATCTTCGGGCGAATGGGTTTCCGCTCGTGACGTTGAAGTCGACAAACAAGGTTGCGCGACGCTAAAAACTGACGGGACGCCCCTAAATTCGGTTAAAATTGACTCAAAGAATATTGGTAAAAGTGGCGATAGCTACGTACTAATCTCCGACGCTTCGATTGTTGTTTTGGGGAAATCCGAAAAAATGTCTAAGAGCCGAGGCAACGTCATCAATCCAGACGACGTTGTCGAGCAGTACGGCGCGGACTCATTGCGTCTTTATGAAATGTTTATGGGGCCTCTAGAGGCAGTGAAACCTTGGAATCAAGACGGCGTTAATGGCGTTCGTGGTTTCTTAGATAGAGTTTGGCGAATGATTGTCGTTCCTGATCCGGATTCCTCTGCTATCAATGAAGCCGTTCAAGACGTTATGCCTAATGCAGAACAGAATCGAATTCTTCATAAGACGATTAAGGCAGTTACCGAAGATATTAAAAACTTATCTTATAACACTGCGATCGCACGCATGATGGAATTTGTGAATTTCTTTAGTCGAGAAACTGTTCGTCCCAAAAACGCGATGAAGATGTTTATCTTACTCCTATCGCCCTTCGCGCCTCACATCTCAGAAGAGTTGTGGAGTATCTTAGGCTGTAGTAAAACGCTTGCATACGAACCCTGGCCTACTTGGAACGAAGAAGTACTCAAAGAGAGTAAAGTTGTCATTCCAGTTCAGATAAACGGTAAATTACGTTCTCGTTTGGAACTTCCGGTTGACGCCGACGCCCTGACAATTGAAACAGCAGCTTTGGGCGATAGTAAGATCGCTTCGCTTGTTGCAGGAAAAACGGTCGTGAAAAAAATCATTATTCCGGGAAAGATGGTTAATTTGGTTGTTAAGTAACGAGTTTCAAATTTTTTCTTTGCACGAAAGCGATTGAAACGCTTGACCGTTCGTGGAGTAATCGACAGCTAGTCCATGAACGGTCATTTTTTTTGCGTTTTACAGACGTCAATAGTCGTGGTAATTATATTCTCGAGTGAAGAAATCGTTGTTGACTCGGGCTGTATTTCTTAGGAACGTATTGCCGACTCTTTCTTCTGTCCTTGAAGTTATTTTTTAGACTCTTGTGTTGACGGCTTAACGGGGCGTCTTATAATGGGCGCGATTTCAAGCAAGTCGGTTTCGATTTGCAGCATAAACAGATTAGACGCTGAAAACGTCCCAACTTCGTAAAAATGCAAACATATTGAGATGCTTCGCGACGTTCTTTTTGATTTTGCGTCGCGAGATATAAGTCTCCGAACGCTCTTGAAACGCGAACTTCTGACGATGGAGATCGTGTTCGGGAGCGTTTTTTTATGTGTACTTTTATGAGTCAACGTTCTAATCGGAATATGCAGTTAGCCATAGCTCGCCGTGTGCGTTAAATTTGACATTGATCATAGCGTGCTTTTTTAAATGACGTTCATTGGTAAGGAGATATAAGATGGCATGTCGCAAAGACGTTAAAAAAGTTCTGATTATTGGTTCCGGTCCTATCGTGATTGGTCAAGCTTGTGAGTTTGACTATTCGGGAACTCAGGCGTGTAAAGCTTTGCGTGAGCTTGGATACAAGATTGTCCTGGTTAATTCCAATCCAGCGACAATCATGACGGATACCGTCATGGCCGACGCCACTTATATTGAGCCTCTAACAGTTCAATCACTTGAACGTATCATCGAAAAAGAACGGCCAGATGCCTTGCTTCCCAATCTTGGAGGACAATCTGCGTTGAACCTTGCAACCGCGCTTCAAAAAGCCGGCGTACTCGATAAGTACGAAGTAAAGGTTATCGGAGTTCAATTAGATGCAATTGAACGAGGCGAGGATCGGCAAGAGTTCAAAAATACGATGAAAGAACTTGGTATTGAAACGCCAAGGAGTGAAATTGCGCGAACTCTTGAAGAGGCTGAAGCCATTGCGGAGAAACTTGGTTTTCCAGTTGTTGTTCGCCCAGCATACACGATGGGCGGTACAGGCGGCGGAATTTGTTATAACCTTGAAGAATTTCGTACCATTGTTTCACGAGGGCTAGCTGCCAGCCTTGTAACTGAAGTTCTTATCGAAGAGTCGGTTGTTGGTTGGGAGGAATTAGAATTAGAAGTTGTTCGCGATGCAAACAATAAACTTATTACAGTCTGCTTCATAGAAAACGTGGATCCGATGGGGGTCCATACGGGCGATTCTTTCTGCACGGCGCCGATGCTTACCATCAGTCCAGAGATTCAGAAAAAACTTCAAAATTACGCCTATAAAATCGTTGAACGCATAGGCGTAATCGGTGGAACAAACGTCCAGTTTGCCCACGATCCTGAGACAGATCGTATCGTTATCATTGAAATTAATC